>JAVLCB010000009.1:0-90985 GCA_031580925.1 Wenzhouxiangella sp. | reverse complement strand
AAAATAGGACGCGCCGCCCCGTTGCAGCATTGGGGTAGGGACACAGGGTAAGGCCTTAAAGGCACTGCGCGGGGGCGACGAATCCTAACTGGAAAACTCTTAAAATGAGACCAAAGAACCGTGATCGATAACCAAGTGGAAAGTGTATCAAGGACCCACGAACGCCAGCCATGGTCATTCAGGATATGCTTCATGGGGGTAGACGACGGCCTGCGTGAGGTTTTCGGGTGCGACAGGACACCAACACCAAGCAAGCCCAACAACACAATGACCGACCCCATCAATCGCCCCACACGCCTGGACATATCAAATGAGCAGCTCAATTAAATCGCGTTTTGACTCCCTGACCCCTCGACAAAAGCAGGTGTGTCTGCAAGTCGTTCAAGGCAAGCTCAGCAAGCAAATCGCAGCCGACTTGGGCACCAGCATCAACACCATCAAAAAACACCGGATTGCCATTTTGGAAAAAATGAAGGCCGACTCATTGGTGAGCTTGGTGAGAATGATGGATCGACTGGAGCTTGCCGATGCCGATTCACACACCGCCCCTGAACCACCAGCCAAACGATCTGGCCCATTGCGATGCCTGGTTGTCGAAGACCAAAGAGAGCTTCGTTCGGCCATGGTTGAAGCGCTATCCAATCAAGGCCTGGATGTCATCAGCTTGCCCGATGGCGAGGCGATCGAATCGGTGCTCGAATCCTCTGAGATCGACATTGTGTTGCTGGACATTCTGTTGGGGCAAAACAAAAAAGACGGCCTGTTGATCGCCGAGATGATTCGAGAGAAATACGACTGCGGCATCATCATGACCACCGCCGTCACTGAACAATCCAAGCAGCTGCAAGCGCTATTGAACAGCGCCGACGCCTATCTGACCAAACCCATCGACTTTGACATGCTCCACGCGGTCATCCAGTCCGTGGCCCGCCGACTGGGCGTGTGATGACCCTGATCCGTCAAGCGCTGTGGCTTGTCGTGTTGCTGCTGTTCGCCTCGGCGGCATGGCCACAGCAGCAACGCATCCATGGGTCGGTGGTGTTGGATGACACCACCGAGGTCCACCCGCTGGGCCAGCGAATGGCGTATTTCATCGATGAATCCGGCCAGATGACCATTGATGAGGTCATCGACCACCACCAAGCGGGCCGATTCGAGCCCGTGGCACGCAACCGACTGGCGCTGGGGTTTTACCCCGGAGCAACCGTTTGGCTGCACGTCGACATCACCAACCCCGACAGCGACCCCGACACCAGACTGCTCGTGGCGGCCGAGAACTTGATCACCTCATCGCGCGTGTATCAACTGCCCGTCAACAACTTGGCCCGCGACAAACCGGCCCGCGACAGACTGGCCAGCAACGAAGCCCTTGGGACTCAAGCCCGCGTGATGGCATTTGATAACCCGTGGTCGCGGCACCTCTACCCGCTGTCCTTTGAACCACACACGTCAAATGCGGTCTTGATCGCTTACCAATCCCAAGCGGCACTTCGCTTTGCGCCCACCTTATATACAGAAAAAAGCTGGAACGCGGAAAACGCTTCGGCTGGGTTGAAGTCTGGGTTGTATTTTGGCGCCATGGCCATGGTGTTGATGCTGATGACGTTTCGCGCGCTGCGCTATCGGTCCAAAGTGGACGGGTACTATCTGGCCTACGTCGGTGGGCTGTGTGCCTCTGTATTTTTCACCCGAGGTCTCCACCAAATGTTGGGCCTGGAGATCACCTCGGCCCAAGTTGATCTGGCCGCGTATCTGTCTGGGCTGATTGCCCTGCCCGCGATGGTTGGTTTCACCCGCACTTTCATCAGCTGGCCCAGGCGCAGAAGGAACCAGGTTGATCAGGGGCTGGTGGCGCTGTTGGTCCTTTTTTGGTTGATATCGGGGATCACTTGGACCACCGAGCCCAGCCACGGTTTTCAATTTTTAAACATCGCCACGTTGGTGGTCATTTTGTCACTGCTCAGCGCCGGGACGTGGGCGCTGATTCGCGGCCACGCCAACGCCAAGTTCTTTTTGTTGGCGTTCAGCCCTTTCTTGCTGGCGGTTTTCTTTCGGGTGTTGGAAGGCCTTGGAATCATGGCCAACAATGAGCTGGGCTTGGATTTGTATTTCGTCACCAGCTTTCTTCACGCGGCCATGTTGAGCGGCGCCATTGTTATTCGAGCAACCTCAATCAAAAAAGTCCAAGACCGACTCAAAGACGCGCTCGATCAGGCAGAGTCAGACATACAGCATCAACGCGAGTGGTTCCAAATGCTCTCCCACGAGATCCGCACACCCATCAGCATCATTGCCAACCACACGCAACTGGCCGAGAAGTCGCTGGACCCCAACGCCCCATCGCTGTCACACATCAAAAAAATTGACGCGGGCACCAAACGGCTGACATCGGTGGTCACCCAGTTGCTGTCCATCAAAAAGCTGTCACGCTCGAGCGCCTACACAAAAAGAGCGTTTGATTTTGCCGATTTGATGCACAAGCTCATTGCAAATACCCAGCACCAAACCCAAGACCACATCTTGACCTTTGAGTCTGATTTGGACGGGTGCCAAGTCCATGGCGATGTGAACCTGATGACCATCGCCATCCAAAACCTCTTGGATAACGCCATCCAGTACTCACCCGACGGTGGCGGCATCGTGGTCCGCTTGTCTGAAAAAGCCCCTGGGCTGTTGACGCTCCAGGTGTCTGATGAGGGGGTGGGCATGGACGCAAAAGCCTTGGCGCATATTTTTGAGCGCCACTACCGCACAAAGCAAGTCGAGGGGGTGATTGGCAGTGGGCTGGGGCTGTATCTGGTTCGCGCCATCATCGAGCAGCACGATGGCACCATCACCTGTCGAAGTGTGCTCGGTGAGGGGACAACCTTTGAGGTTGACCTGCCCCACGCCTCACCGCGCTGAGCGATCGCCCCACTCCGAGTGCCCCCAACAATCCGACAGGCCTCAAAAAGCGCGTCGGCGCTACTTAAGCAGGTCGCGGCTTCGCTGGCTCTTGTCGAGCAGTCGAAGACCGAAGACAAACACGCTCAACAGGCCAACAATCATCAAAATTCCCGATACGACGGTCACGGCATGGCTCCCGGTGCTGATGGCGCCACCCCACGTGACACCTGTAATCTTGATCTGAGCCCTCCAGTTTACGTCGCCCTGGCCGGTGTGAAAATTACCCGCGAGGGTAAGACACCACAGCACATCGATGAGGCTGCTTTACCCAATAACGACCTCATAAAAAACCACCCAAAAAACATAGACAGAACAACTCAAGGCAAGTCAAGACTCGCCCTAACGAGACTTGCTCAGACTGATACCTGAACTGCGATCCAGTGCGATCAAGCGCCGTCACCCCCTTCTTAAATAAGAGCGATATTTCTCGAAGTGTCCAATCGAAAACGGGGAGGATGACCACAGAATTGAAGCCATCTCACCTCGAGACGTCATCACGACAGGGTGTGATCTTAAGAAGATCAATTGATCCAATTCTCAACCAAAAGACCCGGCACTCTACTGAACTCTCGTGTATTGGCAGTGACCACAATCAAACTTCTTGACAGCGCGTGAGCTGCAATCCAAAGGTCATTTGGGCCGATCATCTTGCCTTCTTTGGTTAATTGGTGGCGCAAGTCTGCATAGCATCGATCGGTTGGCTCATCTATATCAAGCACGTGGATAACAGAGAGCACATCACCAATGGCCGCTTGCAATGATTCTGAACCAGACTTTCGACCACCGTATCGAAGCTCTGCGGCGACCACGATGCTCGTGCAGATCTGATGTTCACCAACTTGCCTGATCCGTCTGGTTAGATCATGGCCAGGCTGGCGCAGCAAAACTGAGAGAATATTGGTATCCAATAGATACCGCACGGCATTCATCAGATGTCCACCGAATCCAACGGCAGCAAATCGTCATCCACATCCGGAAATGGCACATCGATCGGCTCCATACTTTCCAACAGCGACAGGAAACCGCCTGCTTTAATGGGCTCAAGAATGAGACGACCGCTTTCTTGATAAATCGTCACTTCCTCTCCAACAAACTCAAACTCGCGTGGGATACGAACGGCACGATTGCGACCGTTTGTGAACACTTTTGCGGTTTTTTGACGTGTCATGGACAACGACCTCCGATGGCATATGCTAATAGCATATGCTTTTCCCAGGTGAAACTCAAGCCTTGATTGATCGGGCTTTTCCAGCGATCTGGCGTCTCGCGCCACCCAAGTGCCCAGTGTGGCCGCAGCACAAGACCATGGGTGAATAATTGACCGTCGTTGGAATTGACTGTGAATCAAGACCGCTTCCAACTTCATCTGCGCCCTCCCGTCGCAGTCGCCCCGGCGGGTGTGAAGATTACCCACGAACTTCAGACACCACAGCACACCAAAGACACCGCACAAGGGACGCAGCCAAACCCCGACTCGTCGGGCAAAGACCGTTATCATGCCGGTATGACTTTTGAGCAGCACCCGACAACCCCGAGCCCGGCACCATTTGACGGGCTGCTGCCAGAGGTGGTGTTGGATGCCGTCGAGTCGCTGGGTTTTGCCTGCGATGGCCGGCTGCTGGCGCTGAACTCTTACGAAAACCGCGTCTGGCAGGTGGGCATTGAGGGTGATGCGCCGATCATTGCCAAGTTTTATCGGCCCAAGCGTTGGTCCGATGAGGCGATCTTGGAAGAACACGCCTTTTCACTCGAGCTGGCCAATCATGAACTTCCGATCGTCGCGCCCATGACAATCCATGATCAGACCCTGCACGCCCATCAAGACCACCGCTTTGCCGTGTTCAAGCGCTTCGGGGGCCACGCCCCAGAAATGGCCGACAAAGCCACGCTTGAGGTTTTGGGTCGGTTGATGGGCCGGATCCATGCGGTGGGCTCAACCCAGGTCTTTCACCACCGCCCCACGCTTGATCCCCGGTTGATGGGTTGGCAGTCGGTTCACGACCTGCTGGCCTCGGACTGGATTCCCATGCACTTAACCCATGCCTTTGAGTCCACCACCCAAGACCTCCTCACCGAAATCGACCGCATCTGGGCCCGGGTCGATGACAACGCGCTCATTCGCTTGCACGGCGATTGCCACCCAGGCAACATCCTGATGCGCGATGGCCAAGCGCACTTTGTTGACTTGGATGACTGTCGCACAGGGCCTGCGATCCAAGACCTGTGGATGTGGCTGTCGGGCGATGAAGACGACAAAAGCCAGCAGGCCACCTGGCTCATTGACGCCTACCGAGGTTTTTTTGACTTCGATGTCGGCCAATTGCAACTGATCGAAGCGCTTCGAACCCTTCGCATGATCCACTACCAAGCCTGGCTGGCGCGGCGCTGGCACGACCCGGCCTTCCCACAGGCGTTTGGGTGGTTTGCCGAGCCGCGCCATTGGGAGACCGTCGTTGAGCAATTGCGAGAACAACTGGACTTGATCCACCAACCCCCCATTCAACTGCAACTGAACTGAGTCGCCATGCCACACCACCAACCCACACTGACCATCAATGCCGCCGACGGTCACGCGTTTGAGCTGATCCATGTGCTCGATCACAACCCGCGCTGGCGATTGCTGATGGTGCCGGCGATGGGCATCAGCGCTCGCCACTACATCGACTTTGCGCGCGCGCTCAACGCCCAAGGCGCGGAGGTGTTCATCCACGAGTGGCGGGGATTGGGCTCGTCCAACTGCCGCGCCAGCCGCCAGGTTGATTGGGGCTATCGCGAGTTGCTCGATGATCTGGCCGCCAGTGTCGAGGCCATCCAAGCCAGCGACGGCGCCTCACCCACTTTGCCCATGGTGGTCGCCGGTCACTCGCTGGGCTCGCAGCTGGGGTTGTTGATCCAAGCATTGAACCCTGAAGCTTTTGCAGGCGCGGTGTGTATTGCCGGCGGCTCGCCGCATTACAAGGCCTTCCCCTGGCCGATGGGCTTGAGCCTTCGGGTGTTGTTTGCCCTCATGCCGGCACTGGCCCAGGTGGTGGGCCACTACCCCGGCCAGCGGCTGGGCTTTGCCAAGCGAGAGTCCAGATCGGTGATGCGCGATTGGGCCGACAGCGGCCGGACCGGACGCTACCGGCCCAAGGGCGTGGCTGTGGACTTGGAGGCGGCGTTGCGACAACTGACTACCCCACTGTTGGGGATTCGGATGGCCGATGATTGGTTTGTGCCGCCCGGGTCTTTACAATGCCTTCTAAATAAGTGCCCCAACGCACCCACCCAGACAAAAGTCATCTCGGGTGAGCGCACCGGTGATCGAGCCGATCACTACCGGTGGATGCACAAGCCCCAAGGCACCGCCGCGGTGGTTGGGCAGTGGGTTGAAGACACCGTCAAACATCACCACAACCTCAACAACACAACGCACGCATCAAAGGATTGACATGGACAGCTACATTGCTTTGAAACACACCCACACCCTGCTCGCCTTGTTGAGCGTGTTGGGGTTTGGGTTGCGCGGCCACATTGCCTTGGTGATGAACCGCCCGTTGGTCAACCCGGTGATCCGGTTTGGCCCGCACGTGATCAACGTCATCTTCATTGTCTTGGGCTTGGCCATGTGGCACCTCTCCAAGCTGCCCCTGCTGGGGTGGTTTGGGCTGAAGATGGTGTTTGTGTTGATCTATTTTGGCAGCGACGGGATGGCGTTTGCGCAAGCCAAGAAAGGCCGACGCGGGCCCGGTGTTGTCTTGTATGTGCTCGGTTTGATCGCGTTTTTGGTGGCCGCGTGGCTGGCCTTGTCCAAGCCTGGGCTGTAACCGGCCTGGCAAGCCATCGACACTTAAGCCACCGACACTAAAAAGGAATCGGCTCGCCGTCCCACGCAAAAAAGCCACCGCTGTCATCCAGGCTCAAGCCTTGCAGCACCGCCACCAGCCGCTCGGCGACAAACTCAGGTGAGAACAGCTTATCTTCGGGCACGTTGCCTTGAAACGGCTTGGAGAGATCGGTGTCGGTGGTGCCGGGGTGCAAGGCCGCCACAATGAGGTTGGGGTAGCGGCGCTTGGCCTCAATGCTGGCGGTCTTGATCAATTGATTGAGCGCGGCTTTCGAGGCCCGGTAGGCGTACCATCCGCCGATGCGGTTGTCGCCAATCGACCCCACCCGCGCCGAGATCGCAGCAAAGACCGCCGGCTGATCGGTTCTCAGTTTGCCAAACAGGGCAGGCATCAATAACGCCGTGCCCCAGGCGTTGATCCGCATCACTGTCTCTAAGGCGCCCAAATCGATGTCCTCTAAGCGCTTTTCTGGGCGCAGGCCTTGGCCTTGATCGTGCAACACGCCGGTGGTGTTGATCACCGCACTCAAACTCTTAGGCGCAATGCGCTGGGCCCAGTCACCGACACTTTGGGGTTGGGTGATGTCGACATCCATCAAACCCAACCGATCAGGAAAATCGCGCTGCAAGTCCATCAACGCTTGGGTGGTGCTCGCCGAGCGCCCCGCGGCTATGACTTCTGTGGCGGGGCTGTGGGCCAACAGGTGGTGCACCCAAGCCAAGCCAATGCCGCGGCTGGCACCAATGATCAAGTGCTGGCCGGTGGTGAAGTCAGGCGTGGTGTGGGGGGTTGGGGTGTGCGCCATGATGATTTCGATGCGTGGGAATGAGCCATCCATTATCATGGCAGCATGTCACGATCGCATTTACACGGTCTCCAAGCGCTCATACTGGCGGCGCTGGCCGTGCTGGCAGTGGCGTGCACGCCAAGCCTTCGGTCCATGGAGCCGCCGGTGGTGCGCTTGTCTGGCCTGAGCGTGCTCGACCCGCAGACCGTCGAGGTTAACGTGATGATCACCAACCTCAGCCCCATCGCCTTGGACCCGAAAAGCGCCCAAGTGGCGGTGTTGATCAACGATGAGGCGTTCATCAACTGGGAACAAACCGTTGATTGGGCAGTCTCAGCCAATGCGCGAGATGTGGTGCGCTTCACCGCCACCGCGCCTTCGCCCCAGGTCAGACAGTGGTTGTCACAACTCAGCCAAGGCGAGCGCGAGAACCTGCCTTGGTCGCTTGAGGTGGCGTTTGTGTGGCCCGATGAGCACATGGTCGAGGCCACCGCCCAGGGTTGGCTCTATCCCAGGCCCGGCCAACCGGGTCAATACCGATAGCGATACTGATAGCGATAGCAATAGCGATAGCAGTTGCTGACACAGACTTCATTCAGACCATAAGGACAACACAATGACCATTGCATTTTGGTGTGTACTGATCGCGGCCTTCATGCCGGTATTGCTCGCTGGTGTCTCCAAAGCCGGGGATCGAAACTTCAACAACCGCAATCCCCGACAGTGGTATGAGACCTTAACCGGCTACCGCCAACGCGCCGCCTGGGCGCAAGCCAACAGTTTTGAGATCTTCCCAATCTTCGCCTCGGCAGTGATCATTGCCCACATCGCCGGCGCCGCCCAATCGACCATGGACATGTACGCCATGGTCTTTATCGCCAGCCGGGTGGCTTTCGCGGGGTTTTATTTGGCCGACCGCCACTTGGCCCGCTCACTGGCCTGGACCGTGGGCGTGGTTTGTATCATCGGACTGTTTGTGGCCGCGGCGTAATACCGCGCCTGACCTGATGAGACCATAGAAAAGAACACAACAAAAAACGCAACAAAAAAACGCTAGACAAGGACGCAACACATGGCATTAAGAATCACCCTCGATTTCAGCGACAAGGACTTGGAGTATTTCCAACAACTCGCCGATGAAGCGATCAAGACCAGCCAAAGCCAATCGGCCGATGAGATCATCGCCAACGCCAAAGCGCTGTTGAGCAAGATGACCGCCTCGGATGGGTCAGAGTACATCCAAGGGCGGATCAGCCAACTGCAAGCGCTGATCGACATGCTCGAAGACGCCGGCTGGGGGATGCAAGAGGTTGGTCAAGGGCGGGTGTTGGCCGCGCTGAGTTATTTCAATAACCCCCAAGACATCATCCCCGACGATGTGCCGGTGCTGGGCTATCTTGATGACGCGATCATGATCGAGCTTTTAACCCGCGAGCTTCGACCCGAGGTTGAGGCGTATCAGGACTTTGTCAACTACCGAAGCGCGGAAGCCAAGCGTCGCGGGCTGGACCCTGACAAGGTGGACCGGGCTGATTTCTTGGAAGCCCGCGAACAAGCGCTGCTGGCCAGAATGCGGCGGCGGCGGCGCGCCGGGGGGTCACTGTTTGGCTGAGCGCAGCATCTCCAGGTGGGGAATGTTGTCTTCCAAGTACGACTCCGAGACCGTCTCGAATCCTAAGCTTTGATAGAACCGCTCGAGGTATTGCTGCGCTGAGATGCGAATGGCTTGCTGGGGATAGCGCGCTTCGATCACGGCGATGGCTCGGGTCATCAACTCACGCCCCAGGCCCCTCGAACGCCCTGCTTGGGTGGTGATCACCCGGCCAATGGAAGGCTCTTTGAACCGCACACCTGGGTGGGTGATGCGCGCGTACGCCAACACATGATTGGCCTCATCGCGCGCCCACACATGAAGCGCGTGGCGGTCTTTGCCATCGACATCTTGATACGGGCAGTTTTGTTCGACGATAAAGACCTCAACGCGCGCGGCTATGAGATCATAGAGGTCATTGACTGACAAACCATCAAAGTCTGACACATGCCACTGAACTGAAGGCGCCACCGCTCACTCCTGATTCGTTATGCATCAACCCACCCATCATATCCGCATTTTGGCCGGCTTTGAAATCGTCCCCAGCGACGACCACCGCCGCACCCTCGAACGCGGCCACGCCCAAGCGTTGGCTGACGCCTTGGCGTCCGATCTGGCCAAGCAACTGCCCGACGACGGCGAGACGGTGCTGGTGGTCGGTGGCGTGGTGTTGGAGCCTGATGCGCTGCTGCAACCGAACTTTCCGATCTATCAGGCCCTGGAGCAATTGGCCAAACCGCTGATCCGAGACCAAGGGCTGCACTCGAGCGTGCTGGCGATTGGCGCTCACCAGCGTCAAATGCCCGACGATCGGCTGCAACCCAAACAGCACCGCTTGATGGGCCAAATGGCGCTCATCCCGATGGTGGTGATCACCGATGTCGATCGGGGACCGGGCATCGAACGTGACCTCGAAACACAGCTGTTTGAGTCAGGCTCGATCAACCCACCGGCCAGGGCGTTGCTGGCCGAATACGCCGGGCTGGACTCGGTCCACGGCCAACTGCTCACGGTCAATGATCTGATGGCCCTGCAACGCGTGCAACTCGACGCGGCGGGCTTGAGTGGGTTTTGGGAGGTCATCGAGACCATACTCATTGCCGATGACAGCGACCACGCCTTTGAGCTGCCCGGTGGGGTCACCGCCCAGTGGCACCACAAGGACGCGCGTTTGTTGATCGATTTTGTGACGTTTGATCACTGGGCGCGAACCCACGCCGATAAAGACCCACAAGCCAATGACAATTTGGCCGAGGACTATGGCCTTTGGGTACGCGGCTACCGCACGCTGCTTGCCTTGATCGACAACCACGCCATCCCCTGGGGGTTGTGTGTGCCCGACACCGCGGTATTGGATGAGCGCCATCAATCGGTGATTGAGCCTGGCCACCCAATGGGCAACGCAAGCGAATCACCCTCGATCGCCGGGCCCCACCTGACAGAGCATGTTGATCAAACGCTTGGCTTGCTGGCGTGGACCTTGGTTGAAGAAGGCCGCGCCCACCACCTCTACCCGACCACGCCCCAAGCCATCGCGCCCATGCGCCAAGACTTTGATCACCGCCAGATCCAACGCATCGAACGAAGCGACGGGCTTTGTTACAATCCATCCACGCACACCCTCCAGTCACTGGCCTTGAAAAAAGCACACCCCTGACTCGCCATGGATGCATTGCCCATCAAGCCCGATGCGTGGATGGATGCCGATCCATTGGACACGCGCTACGACCAAAACCCCAAAGTCGTCGTCCAGACATCACCGATTCATGGGCGCGGCGTGTTCGCGCGCGTGGACATCCCCGCCTTCGCCTACATCGGCCGCTACGAGGGGCCGATCACGCACCACGATGGCATGCACGTGCTGTGGCTCTACGATGAAGACCAAGCGCATTGGTATGGCGTTGACGGGGTCAACGAGATGCGCTTTCTCAACCACGCCGATGAACCCAACGCCGAGTGGTCTGACCTTGACCTCTACGCGACCGAGTTCATTCCAGCCGGTGCCGAAATCACCTTCGATTATGGTTGGGATGAAGACGATGACGATGCGGGCGACGATGTGGGCGAAGATGCAGACGACGATGCGGGCAATGATGAGGACGCGCTCACTGACACGCCAAACAACGCTTTGGGTGACAGTCTAAGCGATGATCCGGGTGGCGACCTTTATGACGACTTTCATTACACGCGCCATGACAACGTGATCGATGAGACAAACGCCCACTGGGGGGTGTGGCCTGAGCGCGACGATCAAGCCCTCGGCACGCGAACCGATCAACCCACACAGGACGACTGAGCCCCATGAAAATCGCCAGCTGGAACGTCAATTCACTGAAAGTCCGCCTCGAGCACGTGAGCGATTGGCTGACCCACCACGCCCCGGATGTGCTGGGCTTGCAAGAGACCAAAACCGTCGATGAGAAATTCCCGGTGGAGGCGATTCAACAGCTGGGCTATCACGTGGCGTTTTCAGGCCAGCCCACCTACAACGGGGTGGCGTTGATCAGCAAACAGCCCCCGAAAGACATCATCACCCACATCCCCAACTTCCCCGACGACCAAAAGCGCGTGATTGCAGCAACCTGTGGTGATGTCCGGGTGATCAATCTGTATGTGGTCAACGGCAAAGAAGTCGGCAGTGACAAGTACGACTACAAGCTGCGCTGGCTCGATGCCGTCGAAGCGTGGGTGGCCGAAGAAGCCAAGCAACACGAGCAACTGGTGGTCATGGGGGATTTCAACATCGCACCGGATGATCGAGACGTCCACGACCCTGAGGCTTGGCATGAAAAGATTCTGTGCTCCACGCCCGAGCGCGAGGCCTTGGCTCGCTTGTGCGGCTTGGGCCTGCACGACAGCTTTCGGCTGTTTGATCAGCCCGAGGAGACGTTTTCGTGGTGGGACTATCGACAAGCCGGTTTCCGTCGCAACTTAGGGCTCAGGATCGATTTGGTGCTGTGCTCGGATGCGCTCAAAGACCGCTGCACCACCAGCCACATCGACAAAGAGCCGCGCCGTCTCGAGCGCCCCTCCGACCACGCGCCGGCGGTGGCTGAGTTTAAGTAGTCTGGGTCGCCACCGACCCGCTGGGGCGGGTGTCACTCACCGGCCCAGCACCGCCTCCACCCCGCCTTCGAGGTTGAAAAGCTGGGTCATGCCCTGCTTTCGGTAGTGTTCGGCGATTTTCAAGCTGGTGATGCCGACATGGCACATGAACACCACCGGCTGATGCGGTTCGGCGTCTTTGAGCTGCTGCATCATGCCCGCATCCAGTGGCTTGGCAAACTCCACCGGGGTGGCCACGCGGTCGGGTTCGGGCCGGGTGTCCACCACCCAGATGTTCTCGCCTTGGTTGAGCCGGGTTTGCAACTCATCGGCGGTCATCTTTTGGACCGGGGGCGGCGCGCCAGGCAAGTCAAGTTTTAGGCCCGAGCCTTGCATCGACTCCACCCAATCGATGGTCGCGCCTTGGGCGCGCTGGGCGGTGGCCAGATCCATCAACACGGTCATGCCCGCCGCTTCGCTGGCAATCTCGTGCCCCCCGCGTGGGCCGACTTCGAACCGCGCGTCCCAATCGGGGGTGATAGAAAAGTGCAAGTACTGCCCGGGGTATTGCCCCAAAAACGCGTTGATCTGCTCGGCGGCCGCGTCGGTGATGGTGATCTCGGGTGGGGTGCGATCGGGCACCTCCAGCCCCAGCATCTCGTGGAGCTCGCCGGCGTTGTACATCTCGGTGATGATGTCGCACCCGCCGACAAACTCGCCTTTGATGTAGAGCTGTGGGATGGTGGGCCAGTCGCTGAACGCCTTGATCCCCTCGCGGATGCGCTCATCGTCTAGCACATTGTAGGCCTGATAATCGCCCGCCAGCAGCGTATCGAGCAAGCCTGCGGTCTTGGCGGAGAACCCACACTGGGGCATCTTGGGAGAGCCTTTCATGTACAGCACCACCTCGGCAGAGGCGATTTGCTGCTCAATGGCAGCGCGAACGTCGGGCTCGAGCTTGGCTTCGGTCATCAATCCACCTTCAACAACATCACGATAAAAGGCCACGGTGGTGGCCACCAGACCCCCAATGATAACGGGATTGTGGGCGGCGTGTCGTCCATTGCCCGTGTTCGGCGCAGACCCACCGCCGGCGCGCCGAGCGCAACACCCCAAACCCAAAATTGGGAATTCTCCGTAAGGTTATTCCGATTTATCTTGATGTTTTTTCATTTTTATGGCGTAGGCAGACCAGTGACTGCTTGCTACTGTTTAAGCGTCACTCAATAGGGGTTTTCCGCTGCGTATGCCAGAACCGACCGTGCGGATCAGCTTGATCGCCACCTCCCGTTGGCTTTTGGACGGCTTGGTGTTGCTGTGCCGACAGCCCAACAGCCCCACCCTCATCCACCACCTGTTGTGGCGCGATGACACGCCGTGGCCGGATCAAACCGACGCGGATGTGTGTGCGCTGGTGCTCGACCCCGACGCCGGCCTGGGCCAGCCCCTGCTCCAGGCGCACGCGGCACGGACCACGCGCGTGCCGACGGTGGCCGTGGTGACCCAGCACGACCCCTTGTTTATGAAGCAGCTGCTGCGCGACCACGCCGATGCCTACTTGACCTTGGATCAAGGCTTCGATGAGTGGCTGCAGGCCATCGACCACGTGACCCAAGGCGACACTTACGTCCCGCGGCCGTTTATCAAGGCGTTGATGAGCGACGACCCGCCCGCACCGGCGACGTTGTCCAATCGAGAAAAGTGCATCGCCCGGCTGCTCGTCTCTGGTCTCAACCACCAAAAGATCGCCGCGCAGCTGCACATCAGCGAAAAAACCGTCTCCTCGCACAAGACCAACATCCTCAACCGCCTGGGGCTTGGCCACCTGCCTGACCTGGTCCGCTACCACGACAAACACCCCTTCACCTTCAAAGACACCCCCGAGTCGACCCAGCGCGGCTGACTCAATCCGGCGCATCGATGCGCTGAACTGGCACCGTCGGGGCCCAGCGGATGTCGGGGGGTCGGTAGGCCACCGGCCACACCGCCGTGTGCACGCGCCCAGGCTCAATCGATAACTCGAACGGCGCCGGCCAGTGGTGGTGGCTCGGCAACGTGCCCGACACCAGCCGCCCCCGCCACCGCCCGGGCTGAAGCCGTTCAACGTCGAGGCGGCCTCGGTCGTCGGGACGAACCAAACGCGCCGGCGTGCCCGCCGGACAATCGATGCAGGTCAATGACCACACCGCCCCCAACTCAGCAAACCGCGCCGGTGCTGGGCTGTTGGCGGGCCACTCAATCACCGCTTGCAAGCTTCCAGCCTCGACCAAGGTCCAATTCAACGTGTGGGTTTGACCGGGGCGAACCGTGGGGGTGTGGTGCCAGCCGCCTTCAGCCATCCACGCCGCCTCAATGCTGGCCGAGTCCAAACGCACCCGATGTTGACCGGGTTCAATGGCGTGGAAACGATAGCGACCCTGCGCGTCGGTTCGCGTGGACTGAGCGCCCACCCGCACCACCGCGTCGGCCACGCCGCGGGGGCCGTCGGCGGTCTTGGCCACCACCCGACCGGCCACGGCCGCGCGCGCCAGCCCCCACACCGCCGGTCGTTGCCAGCGGTGGCGCCACCGATACGTGAGCCACACGCGGGTGGTGGGGTTGTTGGCGGTGGGGTTGATGGCTGTGGCGTCGCTGGCCGTCGCCGGCAAGGGCTGGTGCTGCACCGACAGACCCCATTGGTGGCCGTTGGGATCGTGCCACGCCAACGTGGCCTGTGTGTGCTGGCGTGTGCTGCGTGCTCCTGTCGAGTCGAGGCCGTCTGCCGCGGCCACCCAGCCGGTGACCCGCCGCGCGCGCCGACCAATCGCCAGCCGCCACCTCGACCCCCAACGCGCCTCAAGTCCCCAACCCAGGCCAGTGCGTGGCCGGTAACGAAGGTCAGCGCTCAGGCCATGGGGGCTTCGCCAGCGGACGGTGCTGTCCACCGGGCCATCGGTGGCCAGGCGGGCGCGCCAGCGCCACTCGCCCCAGCGGGTCTGCCACCCCAACCAAGCGCGCTCGGATGATCGTGTTGGGTCGCTGGTGGCCACCGCGCCGACGCGCCAGCTCAACGCGCTGCTGACTGGCCAACGCACCGACACCCGGCCGGTGCGGTGTGACCGCGACCCATCGAGCGCGCGCGCCCAATACAGCCCGCCTTGCCAGTGCCCGCCCCACCGGTCGCGTTGCACCAGCCCAAGGCCCCAGCGCGCACCGCTTGGCGCGCCGCTGGGGTGCGCGGTGGCGTCATGGGCACTGACGTCGAAGCTGTGCTCATTGGTGCGGTCGTTGGGCACCCATTGTCCGCCGAGCTCGATGCGGCCTTTGGCGTGCTCCCACCGACCGTCGATGGCGCCGGCCCAACGCCCGCGGTGGTGGGCAGCCATCAACGCCAGCGTGGTGGCCTCACCCCAGCCCAAGCGATACGCGCCGCGCCACCATTGATCGGACCGTGGCGCCTGATCGCCGGGCGCGGTCCGTTGGCGCGACCACACCGACACCGACCCCGACCCCCGCCCCGGCGACAGCGCCACCCGCGCCCCGCGGTAGCGCCAGCGCGCATCGGACACGACCACCGCGCCCAGCTCGCGAACCACCCGCCCCGCCCGATTGGCGTTGGGTCGCCACCGGAGCCGAGCCCCGGGTCCGAACGTGGGCGCCAACCCCAACCGCTCACCGCGATACACCGCCTGCCCGACCCGCCAATCGATGGCTGCCCCCCGAAACGCCAACCACCGACCCAGCCGACGCTCGGTGTTCAGCGCAAAAGACACCCGCTGCTGTTGCTCGGCATCCAACTGCCCCGACCCGCTCACCCCAGCACTCGCCTCGTCCACCCACCAGTCGCCTCCCTTGGCCAGCCCCATGCGTTGGTGGGTCTCGATGCGCCAGTCGGTTGCGGACTTTGTCGGTGCTTGGCCGACCACGGTCAGCACCACGCGCTCGCGGGCCAGCACCACACCGGCCATATCGAGCGCCGACAAGGTCAAGGCCACGCGCTGACCCGGCCACAGGCGGGTGCGCGGTTGGGCCTGGAGATCGAGCGCGACGTTTGCGGTGTGACCCGGGCGCAGACTGAGCCTCGCTGGGGACCAGTGCAGATCGAACCCCGCTGGCGCGTGGGCCTCAACCGCCACCTCAACAGCGCTGTTTCCAGTCAAGCGCAGCGGCAGGCTCGCCGACCACGGTGCCCCCGCCCACCACTCATGGCGCATGGGCTTCGACGCAGCGTTGCGCGCCGGGCCCCAACTCAACTGGGTTTGCGCCAACACCGTCACGGTGGCCACCGCGCGCGCCTGGCCCACCCGCCACTCAACCGCATAATCACCGGCCGGCGCGTTGGCGGGCACGTCGATGACCGCCGTCATCCACCGCGACGAGCCACCCCGCTTGGCGGCAGTCTTGTTTTCGGCAATCTTGTTTTCGGTAATCTTATTTTCGGCAATCTTGGGCGGCACCAACACCGACCAGCCGGCAGGCAGCGCGAGGCTGGGCTGGCCGGTCACGCCATCGGCGAGCGCCACGCTCATTCGCAACCAATCGCCCGGCGAGGCCTGCTGCGCCGAGGGCGGTTCAAGCAAGGCGATGGCGCTTGCCATTGACGCCGCCATCGGCCCGCTCAGTGCCAGCGCCACCCCGCACACCAGCACACGCCCCCAGCCCACCCATATCCCCCAACGCCACAACCGGCCAATCAAGGGCGGGGGTGGGCCTCAGCATCGAAGACAAACCGCGCGCCAAAGCGCTGCGGGGTCAGCATCCGCTCGGTGGGGGTGGCCACCACCAGCGCCTCGTGCACCTCTTTGGGGCGGTGGTGCAGCGGCCAGCGCAGCCGCCGGCGACCGCCCGGGTAGATCTGGACGCGGCCCAAGGCGGTGCGCTCGAGCGAGGCGCCTTGCCCGGCCACCCACTCGCCGACCACATCAAGGTCCAACAACCGCTGGCCGGTGTTGTGAAGCTCCAACCACAACACATCGCCGGCCTGGTCTGATGCCTTGAGTTGCTCGCCGCGCTGCCACTGGGCTTGGGCAAACACCAGCTCGGTGGATGCGGGGGTGGTCAGCGTCACGCTCAAGCGAACCGCCGTTTGGAACCGCTCGCGAAGGTGCAACGGCTGGCCTGGCCCGGTGGCTGTCGGTGCCCAAACAGGCTCGGGTCGGATCATCAACGCCGCCCAATACGTGCCGCTGAGCGCCGGTGGGTCTTGGCCATCGACGTTGGCCGACAGATCGATCACAAACGCCACCCGCGCGCGGCTGTCAGCCGGCACCGTTTGCTCGGCGGGCTGGAAGCGGATAAAGGGCGCCAACGACCGGGGGTGGCTGGGGGCGGCGGGCCACTGGTCTCGGTGGCGGCGTTGTCGGTAGTCGACCAGCGCGGCGGTCACCACCACCGGCTCGTCGTGGGTGTTCTCGACCCAGACCTCGCCGCGCACCGTGCCGTTGGGCTCGAGCACGTGGTGGCGGTCGAGCTGGCCGATCACACCGACGCTGGCCTGGGCGGCGGTGGGCGCCACCGCCCCGCCCGCCAGCGCCACAACAAGACCCAGCACAGCACCGACCCAGACCCTCATGGCGCGGTGGCGGCGGCCATGGTGAAGGTGACTTCGGCCAGATAATCGCCGGTGGTCATCTGACCGACTTCATCGGTCATCTCCAAAGCATAGTCGAGCAACACCCCGTCGGTGTCGCCATCGCCGGTGAACCCGGTGGCGATGCTGGTGATCAGATCGATGGGTGTGGTCGACAACAACACACCCGACTCAGCCGCGCCTTCGTGTTGGGCAACGCCGACATCACCGCTGCCGGTACTGGCCGACGTGGCCAAGCGCACCGCCACCCCGGTGGGCAGCGGTGAGCTCAAGTGCGCTTGGATGGTGCGCGTCTCGCCGCTGGGCACCACCGAGGTGAATTGCAGGTACTGATCATACGGGGCTTTGGCCACCGCGGGTTGCCCGCCGGCGGTGTCGGCCGAGCTGATGATGAACGAGGGCACCCCCACACCGCTGATGGCCAGTTGTGAGACATCCTCGACCAACACGCTGACATCTTGGGTCATGGTTTCGGTGGCGATCACTGGGCTTGCGGCGAGACCGGTGGCGATCGCGCCACCGAGCGCGCGCCACACGCGCTTTGACAGTCTTTGATATGTAGCCATTGCCATACTCCTTGGGTTGATTGATATGGGGTGGCGTCGCGGCCACCGATTCGACAGGTCTGTCCAATCGGGTCCATCACACCACCAAACACCCAAGATCCATGCAACGTTGTCAGTTGTTGACCGACGCCCCCCCCTGCCCATCCCCGACCCATCCGGCCAGCCACGCCCACGAATCGATTATCATGGCCCGATGGCATCCCCCATCCAACCGGCGCGCCGCATCGATGACGTCCACTACGACATCCGTGGGCCGTTGGCGCGCCGCGCCCACGCGCTCGAACAAAGCGGTGTTGAGGTGTTGCACCTGAATATCGGCAACCCCAGCCTGTTTGGCTTAGAGACCCCACAAGTCCTTCGCGAGGCGGTCGCCGCCCACCTGCCCCACGCCGACGGCTATGGCCCCCAGCTGGGGATCATGCCCGCGCGCGAAGCGATCGCCGCCCACGCCCAGCGCCAAGGGTTCGATGGGGTGACGTTCAATGACGTGATCATCGGCAACGGCGTCTCGGAGCTGGTGGACTTGTCGCTTCGCTCGCTGCTCGAGCCGGGCGATGAGGTGTTGATTCCGGCGCCTGACTACCCCTTGTGGTCGGCCTCGGTGATCTTGAACAACGCCCGGCCGGTGTACTACCCCTGCCCGGCCGAGCTGGGGTTTGAGCCCGATGTCGGCGCGCTGGAGGCGCTGATCACGCCCAACACCCGAGCGTTGGTGGTCATCAACCCCAACAACCCCACCGGCGCGGTCTACAGCCGCGACACCCTCCAGCAGCTGGCCGACTTGGCCGACCGACATGGGTTGGTGGTGTTGGCCGACGAGATCTATGCGGGGATCTGTTATGACAACACCCCCATGGTCCCCATGGCCACCCTGGCCGGTGGGGTGTGCTTGAGCTTTGGGGGCTTGTCCAAGGTCCACCGCGCGTGCGGCCTGCGGGTGGGTTGGGCGGTGATCTCGGGCGAGAAAAGCGCCACCCGCGACTGGTGGGCGGCGATGGAAAAACTCGCCGCACTGAGGCTTTCGGCCAACATGCCCGGCCAGTGGGCGGTGCCCGCGGCCCTGGAAGCCGACGCATCGATTGCAGACCTGATCCGCCCCGGCGGGCGGCTCGACGCCTCCCGGCGCGCGATCATCCAAGCGGTCGAGCGCAGCGACCACTTGTCGTTGGTTGAACCCAAAGGCGCGTTGTACGCCTTCCCCGCCATCCGTGGCCTCGAGTCGGGATCGGGCGTCGGCGGGGCCCCCTACGACGATGCCGCCTTCGCGCGCGATCTGCTGGAGACCCACCACATCTTGGTGGTGCCCGGGTCGAGTTTCAATCTCGATCAACGCGCTTTTTTCAGGGCCACGTTTTTGCCCGAGCCTGCGGTGTTGACGCAAGCCTTCCAAGCCATCGATCAACTGCTCGACTCGACTTTACATCGCCAAACCTTCACGGCCACGGCGGGCGCGCCCGGCTAGACTCATCGAGTTTGATTGAACGCATCCGCGCCATCGATTCTTAAGCGACCACCAAAGGACAGCGACTGCCCATGAGCACCACCGCAACCAATCCATTGCTCGCCGACGGCTTGCCTGCGTTTGCAGCCATCCGCCCCGAGCACTGCCAACCCGCGATCGAGGCCTTGATTGAGCGCTACCAAGCCTTCATCGACCAGGTGGGCCACACCCCCGCCGAGAAGATCGACTTTGATGGGGTGGTGTGGCAAGAAAGCCGACACGCCCAAGCCCTGGCCAATGCTTGGTCGACCATTGGCCACGTGCAACGGGTCAACAACACCGCCGAGTGGCGAGACGCGTTCCAGGCTTGCCTGCCGTTGATCAGCGCCTTTGCCACCGAAAGAAACCAACATCCCGCGCTGTATCAAGCCTACCAAGCGCTGGCTGAGCGGGGGGATGTTGAGGACCAGCCCGTGGCGGTGCAAACCGCCATCAACCACCAGCTGCGTGACTTTCGTTTGGCCGGTGTCGACCAACCCAGTGAGGTTCGCGACTCACTCAAAAAAAGCATGATGCGCTTGTCTGAGTTGTCCAATCAATTTGGCAACCACGTGCTCGATGCCACCGACGCCTTCCAAGTTCACTTTGAATCAAAAGCGCCGCTGGCGGGGTTGCCCGACGATGCCTTGGCGCAGATGGCCGAGCGGGCCAAAGCCCATGACAAACCGGGCTTCGTGGCGGATCTGAGCTTCCCAAGCTATCGGGCGATTGTCACTTATGCAGACGATCGCGAGCTTCGGGAGCGGTTTTATCATGCCCACCTGACCCGCGCCTCTGAGCTTGGGCCGCTGGCTGGTGAGTATGACAACACCGCCATCGTCAAAGAGATCCTGGCGTTGCGAGACGACATCGCCCGCCGGCTGGGGTTTGCTCACCACGGCGAGTACCAACTCCAGACCCGCATGGCCGACACCGTCGAAGACGTTGAGGCGATGCTCGAGAACCTCGCTGCCCAAGCCAAACCCAAAGCGGTGCAACAGCTCAATGACTTGTCTGAGTTTGCTAAAGCCGAAGGCGCCACACTGCCGCTGCAACCTTGGGATGTGCCCTACTACACCGAAAAGTATCGATCGGCGGTGCTGGGGATCGATGATGAAGCCATCAAGCCCTACTTTGAAGTCGATCGGGTCTTCACCGGCTTGTTCGACACGGCCACGCGGCTGTTTGAGATCACCTTTGAGCGCGATGACCGGGTCGAGACCTGGCACGAGACGGTGCGCTACTACCACGTCAAAAATGCCCAAGGCGAGCCCATGGCCGGGCTGTATCTCGACATCTATGCCCGCGCGAAAAAAGCCGGCGGGGCGTGGATGGATGTGTGCCGCTCGCGCTGGGTCCACCAAGACACCCGCCAGCTGCCGGTGGCGTATTTGACTTGCAACTTCGCCCCGCCCACCGCCGGCCGGCCGAGCTTGTTGACTCACGACGATGTGGTCACCCTGTTTCACGAGTTTGGGCACTGCCTGCACCACCTTCTCACCGAAGTGGACCTGCCCGATGTTGCGGGCATCCATGGCGTTGAATGGGACGCGGTGGAGCTGCCCAGCCAGCTGCTTGAGGGGTGGAGTCTCGCGCAACAAGCGATCTCAACGTACGCCCGCCACGTCGACACCGGCGAGCCCCTGCCCGAGCCGATGCTGCAATCGATCCGCGCCAACCGCCAATTCCAAGGCGCGCTGGCGCTGACGCGCCAAATCCAATTTGCGCTGACTGACTTGGCGTTGCACAAACAGCGCGTCGATGATCCGCTGGGCGTGGCCCGCGAGGTCGAAGCGCGCATCGCAATCATGCCAGCACCCGACTACAACCGGTTCTTGTTGAGCTTTTCGCACCTGTTCAACGGCGGCTACTCGGCGGGCTACTACAGCTACCTGTGGGCAGAGCGGCTGGCCCGCGATGCGTTTTCGATGTTTGAAGACCAAGGCGTGTATGACCCCACACTGGGTCGTCGCCTGGCCGAGGCCATCCTCTCGGTTGGGGGCACCCGACCGATGCAAGCGTCTTGGTTGGCCTTCGCCGGTCGCCCGGCACGCATCGAGCCGCTGCTTGAAGCCTACGGCATCGACGATAAGGCCGCCTGATGCCAAGCCACGACCAGCCCAAACCACAGACCCCGAAAAATGAGCTTGAGCGGCTCATTTTCGCCACCAAAAACTCGATGAAGGGCTACCGGCGGGTGTTCTTGGATGAAGCGGCGTTTCGGGCGCAGCTTGCCGTGCTGGCGGTGTTGGTGCCGGTGGCGCTGTGGTGGGCGCGGTCTTGGACCGAAGCGGTGTTATTGATTGGCGCGTGGGTGTTGGTGTTGGCCGGGGAGTTGGTCAACTCAGCGATCGAGGCGGCCATCGACCGGATTGGGTTTGAGCGCCACAACCTCTCCGCCAAAGCCAAAGACGCCGGGTCGGCACTGACCTTCACTTTGATGGTGCTGGCGTTTTTGGTGTGGGTGGCGGTCGCCATTGATCGCTATTGGCATTGATTGTTGCTGGGGTTGATTGTTACTGGGGTGGATTGTTAGGGCGATTGCTCAATCCCCGAGCGGGCCAGTTCGCGGCGCCGCCAGCGCGCCAAAACAACGAACGTGATCGCACCCCCCAAGGTCAATGTCAGTGGAAACAGCAGCACAAACCGCCCCCAGCCCTCGCTGATGCTCTCGAGCTGCTGGTAGACCAACACCCCCGTCAACGGCGCGATCAAACCACGCAGTCCAGTCAAGGTCACGTGGATGCCCATGTACACCGTCGATTGTTCGTCGCTGGCAAAATCGTTGTGGCCCAGGTTCCACCCCAGCTTGCCGCCGGCAAACGCCGCGCCCAACGCGAGCGCGCCGATCCAAAACCCCACAATCCAATCGAGCATCGCCGAAGTGGCAAACAACCCCACCGCCAACACAAACGTCCAAGCTTGCTTGGCCCGGTAGTCCAGGATGTGCACCGCATCCAAGCGCCGCGCCCAAATGGGCGTGAACACCGACAAACACAACAGCGGCAGGGTGGTGGTGATCATCACCTGAGAAAACCGGCTGACCCCGAACTGCTCGGTCAACAACACCACCAGCAGGGCAATCACCATGAGGTTGCCCGACCCAAAGGCGAACATGGTGAGCATGTAGCGCCGGTACCAGTCGTCGACTTTGAGAATCTCGATGCTTTGGCGAAGCTGGCCCCCGGTTCGGTCGGCGGCTTGCTGGCGTTCTTGTTGCCGCAACCGAGCGCCCAGGCGGATGCGCATGCGTTGGTAGCGCCACGCGGCGATCAAGCCCATCACCCCGGCAAGCGGGAACGTGACCCGCCACACCTCGGGCCAGTGGTTCATCAACAGCCCCGTCAAGCCAGCCGAAATCGCGATGATCAGCGAATAAATCACGGTGATCCGGCCGGTGATCTGGCCGCGCACGTGGCGCGGGAAATTGGCCCGCCAAATCGCTGAGCGCAGGGTGATCACCCCCGCCCACGACAGCCGCGCGCCGACCATCAACCCCGTCACCGCCACCAGCCCCCACGCCGAGGTGGGCACCAGCGCCATGGCCATGCAAAACAAGGCGGTGAGGGCTTGCAACACCGACACCCAGGCCGTCTTGTCGCGGCCTTCGGCCAGTTGTGAGATCGACAGCGAGGCCAAATTGGCGAACGCGGGCGCGCCGGCGACCGTCGCCACCGCCAAATTCACCCAAACCGGGTCGGCGGTGCCTGCAAACTGGGTCTTGACCACCACCCCCACCAGGCCGCCCTCGATCGAGCCCAATGTCAGCGCCATGGTGGCGTTGGCGGCGATTTCTCGGGGCATCAGGGTGCGCGCGATAAAGGGCAGCGGGCTGCCGCGCTGACTGGCGGGTTGAGACATGGGGTTGATTGTAGCGCCGGCATCTGTCAAAAGTGCTTGAAAAGCACCATCGCTTGGCCCCATTATTCTTAACTACGGGGGATTGGGCGCCAAACCACGGCCCGATCCATCTTATTCATTGAACACGAAGGACGAACCATGCGCACCATTGCTGTGATTAACGCCAAAGGCGGCTCGGGCAAGACCACTGTGGCCACCGGCTTGGCGTCTGCGCTCGCCTGGGAAGGCCACTCGGTGGGGTTGGCCGACCTCGATCCTCAATGCTCGTCAAGCGATTGGCTGGCCGAGCGCGAGGAGGATTACCCGGAAATCACCCCCGTCGACACCCAACGCGGGCTTCGGGCCCCAGCGGGTGTGGACATCATGGTCGTGGACACCCCCGCCGGTGTGTATGGCCAAGACCTGTCGAAGATCTTGAACAAGGCCCAAACGGCGGTGATGCCGATTCTGCCCTCGCCGGTGGACATGGCCGCGGCGTGGCGGTTCTTGGAGCAGACCTTGGCCTTGAAGCCGATCCAATCGAAACGCACCAAGCTGGGGCTGATCGCCAACCGCGTCAAACCCCACACGATTGTCTACCGCGAACTGACCGGGTTTTTGGATGACTACCGCGTGCCGGTGGTCGGTCAGTTGCGCGACTCAATGAACTATGTGCGGGCCTTTGAGCGGGGCTTGGGGGTGACGGATTTGCCTGAATACCTGGCCGGTGAAGACTGGGCGCAGTGGGATGAGATTGTCCGCTGGGTCCGGTCGAAACGCTCGCAAGGCAGCGCTTAAGCCTGTGGCATCAGCTCGACGCCGGCGGCTCGAATCCCATCGAGCTCGCCGGGGTCTAGGGCCTCGAGCAAATGATCGACCCGATCAAGCCCGGGCAGTTCAAGCTCAGGCGCCACATCGTTCAACGGCACCAGCACGAACCCACGCTCGTGGAGCCTGGGGTGGGGGACGGTGAGATCGGCCTCATCGATGATCGTTTGCCCATAAAACAACACATCCAAGTCCAGCGTCCGCGCGCCATAACGCGTGCTACCCCTGACCCGCCCCAAGTCGTTCTCGATGACTTGCAGTGCCAACAACAACGCCGCCGGCGCCAGCTGGGTCTGGACCAACACCACGCCGTTGAGATAATCCGGTTGCGGTGCGTCCACCCCCCAAGGCGGGGTCCAGTAGGTCGGCGAGCAGGCCGTGATGCGGGTGTGCGGGATCGATTGCAGCCGCTCGGTGGCGGTTTTTAGGGTGCGCTCGGGGGTGCCTTCGTTGCCCCCCAGCCCGATGCCCGCCAAGACCGGCTCAGCCGACAGTGCACCGGAGTCCACGCTGGCCTCAGCGCGCTTGCGCGCGCGGCTCACTGCTCCGCCGGCGGCGACGCGGGCGTCTGCGCTTGTTGCGCGGCTGCTCGGGTGCGTGTGTGGCCGCCGGCACGGTCTCTTGCAGTTCGGTCCACCACTCGGCCACCGGCACAAGCTCAGGATCTTCTAGGGCGCGCAACAACAAAAAGTCGTAGGCGGCCCGGAACCGGCGCTCTTGGATCATGCGCTCGCCGCGGCGTTTGCTTTGCTTGAGAAAGCGCGGCTGCATGCACCAGATCTCGCGCGCCATGGACGAAAAGCGCCGGTGGATCGCCACCGTCTGGGCCTGTTCATAGATCACCTCATCGCCGGCTTGGCCCAAGGCGTTCACCGGCGGCAGTCCCTTGCCCAGCAAGGCCTCGGCTCGGGTCTCAACGCGGGCCCACAAAAACACCGCAAACAAAAACCCAGGGGTCACCGGCTGGTCCTCGCGCACACGCGCATCGGTATTTTTGAGGCCTTGTTCAACCATCACCGGCGGCGAGGCGGGGTCTTGGAACAAATTGGGAAACAGCTGCACCCACAAATCAAACGCCACCATGGCCTGGTAGGTCGACCAGGCGTGGCCGCTTAAAAACAGCTTGAGGATCTCATCGAACAACCGCGCCGGCGGGATGTCTTGCAACAGCGGGGCCATGGCTTTGATCGGCGCTTCGGTGGCCTCGTCGGCAGTGAGCCCCAGCTTGGTCATAAACCGAACCGCGCGAAGCAGTCGAACGGGGTCTTCTTGGTACCGGGTTTCTGGGTCACCGATGAGTCGCAGGGTGCGGGTTTTGAGATCTTCATAGCCACCGACGTAGTCTTTGAGGGTCTCGGTGATGGGGTCATACATCAACGCATTGATGGTGAAGTCTCGGCGAATCGCGTCTTCTGATTCGCTGCCGTAGATGTTGTCTCGCACCAACCGCCCTTGATCGAGCTCGCGCACCGCCAGCTTGCAGTCGCTTTGCGCGTCGGCATCACTTCGAGACTCGCCGCGGTAGGTGGCCACCTCGATGATCTCGCGCCCATAGCGCACGTGCGCAAGACGAAACCGCCGGCCAATCAAGCGCGCGTTGCCAAAGGCCTCGCTGATTTGTTCGGGGGTGGCGTTGGTGGCGACATCAAAATCTTTGGGCGATTGGCCCAGCAGCAGATCGCGGATGCAGCCGCCGACGATGCACGCCTCAAAGCCCAAGCCTTGAAGTTTCTCGACGATGGTCAGGGCGTGCTTACTGAACTGCCTGGGTTGCAGGCCGTGTTCAGAGACGGGGATGTTTCGGGGTGTTGAGTCGGTTGTAAACGCCAAGTCGTTGTCTTTTTATCGGGTGATTTTGTTATAGTTTAACACTGATTGTGTAAAGCCCCAGGAGGCGAGGTCAACATGACGTTTGTGGTCACTGAAAACTGCATCAAATGCAAATACACCGACTGTGTTGAAGTCTGTCCGGTGGATTGTTTTCATGAAGGCCCGAACTTTTTGGTCATTGACCCTGAAGAGTGCATCGATTGCACCTTGTGCGAGCCCGAGTGTCCGGCTGAGGCGATTTATCCAGAAGACGACCTGCCTGCCGATCAGCAACACTTCCTCGATCTTAATGCCGAGCTGTCACAACAATGGCCGGTGATCTCTGAGATGAAAGACCCCCCCGAAGATGCCAAGTCGTGGGATGGGGTGCCCGATAAGCTGAAACACCTGGAGCGCTGATCAGCAACAATGATCAAAAGCGTTAGCCAGCGGCATTAACCGGTGACATTAACCGGCGCCATTGCGCTCGAGCGCTGACTCAGCCCAAGTTCTGGCGAAGCATGGCCAAAATGTGTTCGGCCCGATCCATGTCCAGCAGCTGACCCTCCGCGCCGACAAGCTCCACCCGAGCGCGCGCTTCGCCGATGCCGACCACCTGCACTTGGTAGCCGCCACTGTAGTCGATCACCTCAGGCTGGCGCCAAATCCACAGCCGGCTTAAACCACTTTTCGGAATCACGATCGGGTCGTGGCGGTAGCGAAAGACAAACCGCTGACGCTCATCGTCTGTTGTTTCGACCGACAAACCCGCGTCTTGGTCATTCAACGCCGAACCCAGCGCTTGCATCACCTGTTCGGCATCGGCCTCGACTTCCAAGTGAAGCCCGCGCGCACCAAACCGGATCTGGGCGTTGGATGCCTCGGCATCGACCGATGACTGCACCTGCGGTGGCCGACCCATGTCGCGACTGGCCGCCAGCTCGGGCAGGTAGTAGCCTGGCACCTCGTAGTCGGTTCGCGTGCTGGGTTGATCTAAGGTGTCAGGCACCTTCAAATCAGAGATTTCTTCGGCATCGACGTACATCGGCTCATTGGTGCTGGCACACCCGCTCAAGACCAAAGCCAGGGCCAGCGTGGTGACCAAGCCAAGGCCTGAGGCGGTGCCCCGAGTCATTCTCAGCCAAGCGCTCACGGGTTGTTGGGGGGTGTATCGATTATTCAATGGGGTCTCTCTCATTGCAGTGGGTCGATTGTAAGCCGATCCAACAGGGCGTGTCCGGTCTCATGATACTTCGAATCCAACCCAACCAGCGGCAACCGCATCGCATGTTGACACATTCCCTTCTCAGCCAGCAACCACTTGACCGGCACCGGGTTGGTCTCCACCCCCAAAAACGTGTACAAATCAGCCAGCTGGCTGTCTTTTTGGACAACGCTGTCCCAATCGCCCGCCGCGGCGCTTTGACACAGCTCGGCGAAGGTCGCCGGGACGACATTGGCGGCCACCGACACCACGCCTTGTGCGCCGTGCTGTAGCGCGGCAACGAAGCTTGGATCATCGCCGCTGAACACCGCCAGGCCACCTTCAACCAAGGCGTCCACCCGCTGTGTGTCCCCCACCGCCTCTTTGATGGCGACGATCTGTTCGTGCTCAGCCAGCGCCAAGGCGGTCTCGGGCAACAGGTCCACCGCGGTCCGAGAGGGGACGTTGTAGAGCATGATGGGGATCTCGGATTGATCGGCCACCGCACGGTAGTGCGCCATCAGCCCGCGTTGGCTGGGTCGGTTGTAGGCCGGTGTCACCACCAGCGCCATGTCAGCGCCCAAGCTGGCGGCCAAGCGGGTGCGTGCGACGGTGTGCGCGGTCGACGGCGAGCCGGTGCCGGCCATCACCACCACTTGGCCTTTGAGCCGCTCGACGGCGTGGGTGAGCAGCTGGATGTACTCTTCGTGGTCAAGCGTGGCCGACTCACCGGTGGTGCCACCGACCACCACGGCTTGGGTGCCGGCTTCGGCGTGCCAGGCGAGCAACCGATCCCACGCTTCGAGATCGAGCTGCGTTGATCCATCGGGCTGGGTTTGCATGGGTGTGATCAATGCCACACTGGATCCTGTAAACATGAATTCTCCGTTTCAATTGAACCGCGGGGCTTGTCAGTCCCAATTTCGATCGCTATGCTGACAGTGTAACCTCTCCATAAGAGCCCGCCGATGACAGACACCGATCTCAAACTTCATTCCGATCCGTTCGAAGCGACATTGGGTGCTGGTGATCAAACCGACACCATCACGCTGCAATCGTTCCAAGGCAAGCCGGTGGTGGTGTATTTTTATCCGCGCGACAACACCCCAGGGTGCAGCCAGCAAGGTGAAGACTTTCGAGACCATCACGATGCGTTTAAAGCGCATGGGGCACAGATCATTGGCGTGTCTCGGGACACCCTAAAATCACACCAAAAGTTCACCGATAAATACGGGTTCACCTTCCCATTGATTGCCGATCCTGATGAGGTGTTGTGCAACCAGTTTGGCGTGATGAAAGACAAAAACATGTACGGCAAGAAAGTCAGGGGCATCGAACGGTCGACCTTCTTGTTTGATGCGCAAGGTCAGCTGGTGGCGTCTTGGCGGAAAGTCAAAATCCCCGGACACGTTGAAGACGTGTTGGCCGCGGTCAAAGCGCTGGGCTGATCGACGTCGAGTCCATGACAAAAAATAAGCGCCTCTACATCCTCGACACCAATGTCTTGATGCACGACCCCAGTGCATTGTTTCGGTTTGAAGAACACGACATCTACCTGCCCATGGTGGTGTTAGAAGAACTCGACCGCGCCAAAAAAGGGGTCTCTGAAGTCGCCCGCAACGTCCGCCAGGTCAGCCGCTTTTTAAACGAGCTGATGCACCCCGACGAGCAAGGCGAGGCCACCGTCACCGACTTATCTGAGGGCGTGGCCTTGATCCAACCCGAGGGGTTGAACTTAAGCGTGGGCACCGGTCGGCTGTACTTCCAGACCAAGGCCGTGAGCAACGGTTCGAAAGTCATGGGCGATCAGTCGCTGGCCGACAACGCGATTGTATTGACCGCGTTGGGCTTGAGTCACGAACACCCCGAGCTCGACATCGTGCTCGTGTCCAAAGACATCAACCTTCGCATCAAGGCCACCATCCACGGCATCCCCGCCGAGGATTACCACAACGACCGCGCGCTCGATGACTTGAGCCTGCTCTACACCGGCTTAACCGAGCGCGATGAGGCGTTTTGGAGCTCCCACGACCCCGAAGACTCGTGGACCCAAGACGGCGGCACGTTCTATCGCATTGCCCGCGGGAATGAAGAGGTGTGGTACCCCAACCAGTGCCTGCGCCTGGCCGGCGAGCACGGCATCGAGGCCTTGGTGCGTGACGTGGATGACCAACACGTGGTGTTTGAACTGGCTCAAGACCACCGCCGCTCGAACTTGAGCGTGTGGGGCATTCAAGCGCGCAACCCAGAACAAAACTTTGCCTTAAACCTCCTGATGGACCCAGAGATTGACTTTGTCACGTTGCTGGGCACGGCCGGCACCGGCAAGACCTTGTTGACCCTGGCCGCGGGACTTGCACAAACCCTCGATGAAAAACGCTACCGCGAGATCATCGTGACCCGCGCCACGGTGTCGGTGGGCGAAGACATCGGCTATCTGCCTGGCACCGAGGAAGAAAAGATGACGCCGTGGATGGGCGCGCTGACCGACAACCTGGAGTTTTTGACCGAATCCGACAGCGCGGCCGCCGACGACAGCCCCGCCTTTGCCAGCAGCTGGGGCCGCTCGGCAACCCAAGACTTATTGGCCTCCAAGATCAAAATCCGCTCGCTGAATTTCATGCGCGGGCGCACCTTTCTCAACCGCTTCTTGATCATTGATGAAGCCCAAAACATCACCCCAAAGCAGATGAAAACCCTGATCACCCGCGCCGGTCCGGGCACCAAGATTGTTTGTCTGGGCAACGTCGAACAAATCGACACGCCCTATTTGACCGAGACCACCTCGGGGCTGACCTATGCCATCGACCGGTTCAAGCACTGGGCGCACGCGGCCCACATCACCCTAAGACGCGGCGAGCGATCACGCCTGGCCGACTACGCCTCGAAAGCGCTTTAGGCGGCCGCAAACACCAAACCGGCGTCGTTGGCGTCAACCTCGATGGCGTCTCCCGGGGCGTAGTCGCCCGCCAACAGTTTTTGTGCCAGCACATTCTCCAGCTCGTGTTGGATCGCGCGTTTCAATGGCCGCGCGCCATAGACTGGGTCAAACCCTGCCCGCCCCAAGTGATCCAACGCCGCATCGGTGACTTTTAAGGTCAACTCGCGATCAGCCAGCCGCTCAACCAAGCCATCGATCTGGATGCGGGCGATCGCGCGGATCTGTGTGGCGTCCAAGGGATGAAACACCACCGTCTCATCAATCCGATTGAGAAACTCAGGGCGAAAGTGCTGGACCACCACATCCATGACCGCCGATTTCATGGTCTGGTAGGGCTCGCCGGCGTGTTCTTGAATCCGATCCGAACCCAGGTTGGAGGTCATGACGATCACCGCATTGCGAAAGTCCACGGTGCGTCCATGGCTGTCGGTCAAGCGCCCATCGTCGAGGACTTGCAACAAGATGTTGAACACATCGGGGTGGGCTTTTTCGACCTCATCGAGCAAGATCACAGAATAAGGCCGGCGGCGGATGGCCTCGGTCAGATAGCCACCTTCTTCGTAACCGACATAGCCTGGGGGTGCCCCGATCAAGCGCGCCACGGCGTGCTTTTCCATGAACTCCGACATGTCGATGCGGACCATCGCCTCTTGGGTGTCAAACAAGAACTGCGCCAAGGATTTGCACAGCTCCGTTTTCCCCACCCCCGTGGGGCCCAGAAACAAGAACGAGCCATTCGGGCGGTTGGGGTCGGCCAGCCCTGCCCGCGAGCGGCGAATCGCATCGGCGACCGCCTCAACGGCCTCGTCTTGCCCAACCACGCGCTCGTGCAGGGCCGATTCCATCCGAAGCAGTTTGTCGCGCTCGCCTTCGAGCATTTTTGAAACCGGGATCCCAGTCCAACGCGAGATCACCTCAGCGATCTCTTCTTCGGTCACTTTGTTGCGAAGCAATTGAAAACTGCTGCCCGCGCCCTCCTCGCTTTGGCTTTCGGCCTCTTGCAGCGCACGCTCAAGCTCAGGGATTTGGCCGTGTTGGAGCTCAGCCATGCGCGAGAGATCTTGCGCGCGCCGGGCGTTTTCAAGCTCCGCCCGCGCCCGCTCCAGGTCCTCTCGGATTTGGCTGGCCCCGGCCACGGTGGCTTTTTCCGCCGTCCAGATGTCATCAAGATCAGACAACTCACGCTCTAAGTCATCGATCTCGGTTTGCAGATCGTCCAAGCGTTTCTTCGAGGCCTCATCGGTTTCTTTTTTCAACGCCTCGCGCTGGATCTTGAGCTGGATCAAACGCCGCTCCAGCCGATCGAGGGCCTCGGGCTTAGAGTCGATCTCCATGCGGATGCGGCTGGCGGCCTCGTCCATCAAGTCAATGGCTTTATCGGGCAGGTTGCGGTCGGTGATGTAGCGCTGCGACAAGGTCGCCGCGGCCACCAACGCCGGGTCGGTGATGTCGACACCGTGGTGGACCTCGTAGCGCTCTTGCAGGCCACGCAAAATCGCGATGGTGTCTTCAACCGAGGGCTCCCCGACCAACACTTTTTGAAAGCGCCGCTCCAAGGCCGCGTCTTTTTCGATGTTCTCTCGATACTCATTGAGCGTGGTCGCACCCACGCAGTGCAACTCACCCCGGGCCAAGGCGGGTTTGAGCATGTTGCCGGCATCCATCGACCCCTCGGCTTTGCCCGCGCCAACCATGGTGTGGATCTCATCGATGAACAAGATGATCTGGCCTTCTTGTTTTTTCAGATCACTCAACACCGCCTTCAAGCGCTCCTCAAACTCGCCTCGGAACTTCGCCCCGGCGATCAACGCGCCCATGTCCAGTGACAACACGCGTTTGTTGCGAAGGCCCTCGGGGACTTCGCCATTGATGATGCGCTGGGCCAAGCCTTCGACAATCGCGGTCTTGCCGACCCCAGGCTCACCGATCAACACGGGGTTATTTTTGGTGCGGCGTTGCAAGACCTGGATGGTTCGCCGGATCTCCTCATCGCGCCCAATGACCGGGTCAAGCCTGGACTGTTCGGCCTTTTCGGTCAAGTCGATGGTGTATTTTTTCAGCGCCTCGCGGCTGTCTTCGGCGTTGGGGTCGTTGACCGCCTCACCGCCGCGAACAGCATCAATGGCAGTCTCAATGGCGCTTCGCTCACCGCCGGCTTGGGTGATCAGATCGGCCAAGCGGCCTTTGGCATCGAGCGCGGCCAATAAAAACAACTCCGAGGCGATAAACGCGTCACCGCGCTTGTTGGCAATTTTGTCGGTGAGGTTGAGCGCGCGGCCCAAGTCGTTGGACAGGTTGATCTGACCGGCTTGCCCAGAGACTTTGGGGAAGGCCTCCAGCGCCTCGCCCAGGCTCGAGCGCAACGCATTGACTTGGACACCGGCGCGCGTGAGAAGCCCGCGGGTGCCGCCACCGTCTTGGTCGAGCAAGGCAACCATCAGATGCTCGGGCTCGAGCATGCCGTGATCCATTCTCACCGCCAGGCTCTCGGCTTCGCCCAGGGCTTGGCTGAATTTGGCTGTTAATTGGTCCATTCGCATGGCAAATCTCCCACGATTCAATAATGACTTATCCACAAGATGGGGGCGTTGCCCCCGCCGATTCAAGGCCAGCCGGCCAACTTCGGGCGCAGATGTTGTAATTTACGCGTAAATTATGATATTTTGACCCTCAATTTGCCCGCGCTGCAAGGCCATGCCACCTGAACACCCCACAGCCCACCATCGCCCGCACATCAAGCGCGCTTTGCGAGACCCGCTGGCCGCGCTGGTCGCGCAATCGACCATCGAGCTGCAAGGCCCGCGGGGGGTGGGCAAACGCACCCTCGCCCGCCAGCTTGGCGCGGACGCGGTGACAACCACACACCGTCGACACGCGCCACCGACACCCGGTGCGCGCCGGGTCCGCGTCCACCCCCTCACGGTGCGCGAACTGGGCCTGACGACCCCCAGCCACTTCACCACCCTGCTCAAACGGGGCGGCTTGCCCGCTCAGGTGTGGGCCGATCCAGCACCCGATGCCCTGCCTGACGCCCTCAAATGGCTTCTGAAGGACTTAAGCGGCCTGTCCGGGGCCATGGACGAAAAGACGGGCGCCGGCCTGTGGGCCAGCCTGATGGGTTCTGTGGGGCGTCCGCTGTCGGTTCGTGCCATCGCCGGTGCTGCAGGCGTGAACGAGCGTCGGGCCCTGGCGTGGACCGATACCTTCCATGCCCAGCATGCGGTGTTTCGGCTTGCCCCGCTGCCAAGCCCCACGGCGGGGGCCACATTCCGCGCCTTAAAAAAAGGCCAAAAGCACTACCCCTACGATTGGTCGCAGGCCCGCACCCGCCACGCCCAGCTGGAGGCGCTGGTGGCCAATCACCTGCTGCAGTGGGTGGAATCGAGCGCTGATCTGGCCAATGAAGACAAGCGCTTGGTGTATTTCCGTGACTGCGATCAGCGCGAGGTTGATTTTGTCATTCTCGACAACAACCGCCCGGCGCTGCTGGTTCAAGTCGACCCCGTGGCAGACACCGCCAACCGCCACCTGGCCTACCTGGCCCGCAAGTTCCCACAAGCACAGGCCTGGCAGCTGTCGTTGGACGCCCCGATGGCGCCGGTGCAGCTCAAGGGGGTGAGCATTGCCCACCCGCTGGGATTTTTGATGGGCTTGTGTTGATGTTCACTCCCCCGAACCGAGCGAGCCTTTAGAATGTATTTTTTAATAAGCCGTTACTTCAATTAAAGGATTTCCATGGGCAACCGACTCTCCAAGATCTACACACGCACCGGCGACGATGGCACCACAGGCTTGGGAGACGGTTCCAGAACCCAAAAAGACAGCCTTCGCGTCGAAGCCTACGGCACGGTCGATGAACTCAACTCCACCATCGGCATGCTGATCGCCACCATCGATGAGACCACCATCTCGAGCATGCTGCTCGACATCCAACACGACCTGTTTGATTTGGGCGGTGAGCTTTGCATTCCCGACATGTCTTTGATCAAAGAACACCACACCGAGCGGGTGGAAAAAGAGCTGGATCGACTGAACGAAGACCTGCCGCCGTTGAAAGACTTTATTTTGCCAGGGGGCTCGCTGGCCGCGGCGCAGGCGCACTTGGCGCGCACCATCTGCCGGCGGGCGGAGCGTCGAGTGATTTCATTGGCGCGCCAAGAGCCGGTCAACGATGTGCTGATCCACTACCTCAATCGACTGTCGGATTTGTTGTTTGTGGTCGCGCGCACCGTGGCGCGTCAATCGGGCGCGGGTGAGGTGTTGTGGGAGCACGAGCGCGACCGGTGACCCGCGCTTGACGCCCTATTGAGGGTGTTGCACGCCACCGGAGCGATTGACGCTTTCGGCCATCTCTTCACCGTCTTCGTATTGCGAGATCGCATCGAGAAGCTTGCGCTCGTGGATGAGTCCCATGGCCAAGCTGATGCACATCAAAATCAAGACAAAAGTAAACGGCAGCGCGGTAGAAATGGCACCGGCTTGCAATGCCCCCAGCACGGTGGTCCCGCCCAAGGCCAGCAACACCGCCGCGATCGAGCCTTGGGTGATCACCCAAAACACACGCTGCGCTTTGGGCGCGTTGATTTTCCCGCCAGAGGTGATCGAATCGATCACCAACGAGCCCGAGTCCGATGAGGTGATGAAGAAAACCAAAACCAACACGATGGCCAGAAATGAGGTAATCCCGGTCATCGGCAGGTGGGTCAACATTTGAAACATCGCCAGCGATGAATCGTTGACCCCACCAGCCAATTCACCGATGCCCGCGGTGGCCTGATCAATGCCGATGCCGCCAAACGTGCCCATCCACACCATGGTCACGGCCACTGGCACGAGCATCACCACCGTTAAAAATTCTCGAACCGTCCGCCCGTATGACACGCGTGCAATAAACATCCCCACAAAAGGCGACCATGAGATCCACCACGCCCAAAAGAAAATGGTCCAGCCATGATAAAACGCATCGTCCTCGCGGTTGACCGGGTTAGACAGTGGCAAGAATTGATTGACATAACCCCAAGCAATCGCGCCGATGTTGTCAACGACGGCTGAAAGCGATGCCGCGATCATGACAAACACCAACAGCGCAAACGCCATCATCATGTTGATGTTGCTCAGCACCTTCACGCCCCCGTTGATCCCACGGAGCACTGACGCCAAGGCGACAAGGGTCACCGCCCCGATGATCAACACTTGCGTTCTCAAGCCCGGCGGGGCATCGAACAAAAACACCAGCCCGCTGGTGGCTTGTTGGGCCCCAAACCCCAGCGATGTCGCCAACCCAAAAATGGTCGCCAGTACCGCCATGATGTCGATCAAATGCCCCGGCCAGCCCCACACCCGATCACCGAGCAGCGGATAAAAGCTCGAGCGCAGCGTCAACGGCAGGCCTTTGTTGTAGGCAAAAAACGCCAGCGCCAGCGCCACCAGCCCATAAATCGCCCAAGGGTGCACGCCCCAGTGGTACATGGTCGCCCCCAGCGCCACTGACTTGGCATTGTCGCTCCAAGCCTCCAGCCCCAAAGGACTCGCGCTGGATCCCGTGAAATAGCCCACCGGCTCGGCCACACTGAAAAACACCAGGCCAATGCCCATGCCCGCGGCAAACAGCATGGCAAACCACGAGATGCTGGAAAAATCGGGCTTGGCGTCATCGCCGCCCAAACGGATATTGCCCAGTGGGGAGACAATCAAGGCCAAGGCGAACAGCAAAAAGACGTTGCCCGCGGATAAAAACAACCAATCAAAGCCGTTTAGGATTTGGCTTCGGATGGCGCCCAAGCTCTCGCTGGCCACCGCTGGAAAAACCAAAGCCCAGCCGACAAACAGCAAAATTAAACTCGCGCTGATCAAAAAGACCGGGTTATGAAGATCAAGGCCTTTCCACTGAATGTTGTCTTGGCCGAGCTCGTAGTCGGTCTCGTAAACCTCTTCGAGCTCTTGGATCGCCTCTTCGGCGAGCTCTTCAGGCGTTGGGGCATTGGTATCAGAACTCACACCAAGCCCCGGGGCCGAAACAGCCGATCGTGGAGACTCAAGGCATACCGATCGGTCATGCCGGCGACAAAATCAAGCGCTTGGGTGAGGCCATCGGCGTCTTGGTTTCTGTAAGTGGCCGGAATCTCATCAGGATGCGCCAACAAGTGATCGACCAGCTGGTGAATGACCAAGCGCGCTCGGTCGGCCTGAGCCACCGCCGCGGGTCGCATGTACACACGTTCAAACATAAATTCTCTAAATAGTTTCATGGCATGCAACACGTCTGCCGACATGGCAATCTTGCCGCGCTTGGCAGACTCATCAATGACCGCATTGACCATCACGTTGATCCAGCTTCGACCTTTGATTGGGCCAAGACAATCGACAATCTCTTTGGGGACGTCCGAGCTTGCAATGACGCCCGCCCGCAATGCATCGTGCAAATCATGGGTTAAATAGGCAATCCGATCGGCGAACCGGATCAGCCAAGCCTCGGGCGTTTCTGGGGGTGGCTGGATTTTCCATGTGTGGGCGCGAATGCCATCAATCACTTCGTGGGTGAGGTTTAAAGGCTCCAAGGTCTGGAAGATCCGAACGCCTTGTTCTGAGTGCAACCATTCATCGTCCACATAGTCAGATAACGCCGCCTCACCGGTATGACCAAACGGGGTGTGCCCGCAATCATGCGCCAGCGCAATCGCTTCTGTGAGGTCTTCGTTTAATCCCAACGCCACCGCCAAGGCACGCGCCACTTGGGTCACTTGCAAGGTGTGCGACATGCGGGTGACGAAGTGATCACCCTCTGGGTTGATAAACACTTGGGTTTTGTGCTTTAAGCGTCGAAATGCTTTCGAGTGCAGCACGCGGTCACGATCAAGCTCAAAAACAGTCCGAAACTCATCGGGCTGTTCATGCTGGGCACGACCTTTTGAATCCACAGCCCGTGTGGCCAAAGGCGACAGCTGAGCCTCTTTGGCTTCTCTGGCTTGGCGATCGACCACCAATAAACCGGTATTCATGGGGGTGACAGAAGACATCAATCGCTAGTGTAACGCACTCAACGTCCAGAAAGCATCACGCCGGGCGAACCCGGCGTGATGGTATTGGCTTTTTTTAACTAACCGATCAATACTCGAAACCAATCCGAGTGTAGAGGAATCGGCCATTAAACCCAAACGCTGAGAAACCAGAATACGGGAAGATGCGGTCAAATGTAAACGTTGACTGACCTGCCTTGTCGTTGATTTCTTGCGCGGTGTCTGGGTAGACATCAAACAAGTTGTTGGCACCAAAGGCCAATTTGATCGACGGGGTCAGCTCGTAACCCAACTCCAGATCAACAATGGTCTTGGCATCCAACACCTCATCACCAGCCGGGCTGGTGGACACATCCACAGTCTTACCAAAACGTGTCGCTTGTGTTGTCACGCGGAAGTCTTGGAACCTCCAAGTCGCGCCTAAGTTGAGCTTGTCTTCGGGTGCGCCTTTTTCAAACCGCACACGCTCACGACGCGAGAACAGGTTGTCTTCGGTCACACCCACTTGAGCCAATTGGGCTGGCGGCGCCAACACTTTGGTGACATCGTTGTTGGTGTAGTTGTAGCCTGCAGTGAAATCGACTGTGCCGTAGTCATCCAGGCTGACTGAGTAACTGCCGACAATGTCGATGCCCTCGGTGGTCGAGTCAATGCCGTTTAAGAAAAACCGCGCGCGGTTGGCACCAGTGCCTTCCAGAAGCGAGACAATCCCAGGCCCTGAGAGGTTTTCAGACAACACGATCCGATCATCGATGTCGATCCGGAAGATATCCACCGAAACGCTGGCTCTGTCGACTGGCTGCCACACAAAACCAACGGAGTAGCTTTGCGAGGTCTCTTCTTCCAAACCAGGTGAACCCAATGCTTGGGCCACATCAGAGTCTGGGCGGAAGGTGCCTGTTTCTGTGGGCACACCGTCAACAAAGACCGTGGCGACCGAGGTGAAAAATTGCTGGGCCAAGGAAGGCGCTCTAAAGCCCGTTGAGACTGAGCCTCTGAAGGCCAACGCATCACTGGCTTGATAACGCCCAGCCAACTTACCAATCACGGTTGATCCAAAGTCTGAGTAATCCTCAAACCGAATCGCTGCAGCGGCGTTGAAGCGACTGGTGACATCAGCATCAAGTTCCGCATAAACACTCATGTTGTCGCGACTGCCCGTGACTTCAGATGACGGTGAGAAACCCGGAAAGACCTGGCTGCCAGCGGCGCCGGGGAAAGGTCCATCCACATAGCTGTTGGGCTCGCCTGCACCAATTTCATACTCTTCATCGCGGTATTCAAAACCCACAGCGACGTTGGTCGGCATGCCGTTGAAGTCATAGAGCTTGCTGGCATCGGCATTGAACACCACCTGTGAGTTTGTCAGCGTACCGGCTTCAAACTCGGTTTGGCTGCTGGGACCCAATGAGGTGTTCAAGCTGTTGATAACACCGAAGTCGAGCTCGTTTGAGCCATACGTCAGTGAGGTGTCCAAGATCCAGTCGTTGACTTCGCCACGGAAGCCACCGGCAATCGACATGTCATCGGTGTCGGTGGTGATCAACGGCAAAAAGCCGGCAGGGTAGATCTCTGGGACATTTCGGCCATCAAGGCCTCGACGGTAGAAACCACCGGCGTCGCCTTCGCGGTTGGCGTAGTTGCCGAATGAGTAGAACTCCCAACCGTTCGACATCTCAACCGCACTGTTGAAGAAAATTGCCATTTCTTCGGTGTTGGGATCGCCAAAGCGGTGGTTGATCCGATCAAATGTGAACTCACGCTCGTCAAAACCACCGTCGACCGATGGAAAGTTTTGGCGTGGATCAAAACCTGAGCGGTTGGTCTTATCGCGCTCGCGGTATTGAACCGCCAAGTTGAAATACCCGCTGTTGCCGATGTCGAATCCACCACCGAATTGCAGCGTGGTGGTTTGACCGTCTTTGGCGTAGCGATCATCGCCTTCTTCAATCACCAAATCACCATCGGGACCGACGCTGACAGGCCCTGGAGACGGGACACCATCAACGGTGGTGCGGTGCTCGCCATACGTGGCAGAGGCGTTGAATCTTGCCGCACTCTGTTTCAAGACAATGTTGATCACGCCAGCGATCGCGTCTGAGCCGTACTGGGCAGCCGCACCATCACGCAGCACTTCGATGCGCTCGATGGCATTGGGCGGAATCATGTTCAAATCGACAGCGGCTGAGCCTCGACCCACCGACCCGTTCAAGTTCAACAGTGCAGAGGTGTGGCGGCGTTTGCCATTGACCAAAACAAGCGTTTGGTCAGGGGCCAAGCCACGCAACTGGGCTGGACGAATCTGGTCGGTGCCATCGGTGATCGATGGACGCGGGAAGTTAAAGCTTGGCAGCAACCGCGCCAAAATCGCGTTGGTCTCTGTCAAACCGGTCTCGGTCAACGCCTCTGAGCTGATGACATCAATCGGCACAGCAGAGTCGGCGATCGAGCGGTCGCGGCGGCGGGTGCCGGTCACCGCAATCCGGTCGGTTTCTTCATCGGCAGCTTGTGCGCTGCTGTCGTTGGCTTGTTGGGCCATCGATGGCGCGGCCACAAGCCCAAGGCCTGCGGCAACGCAAGCGGTCAACACACTCTTTTTGAGTATGTCGATGGGGTTGGATGGATTCTTGTGTGTCATATCGAACTTCTCCTCAGACATCTTGTAGGGCGCCTGGCCAAAGCCAGACCGCAAGCATCAGCGAAATGTTAAATTTCCGTGACTGATGATGCGACACAATATACCATCTGAGAGTGAAGTTCAAACATGTTGAAAATCAGCGTCTTATGATCTCAACAATTCGTTAATCGCTGTTTTTCGTCGCGTTTTTGCATCCACCGTTTTCACAATAATGGCCGCGGCCAGGCTGTGGCTTTGGTCGGCAGAGGGCAACGCGCCGGCCACCACCACCGACCCGGCGGGCACGCGGCCTTGATGAACCGCCCCGCTGGCGCGGTCATAGATCCGGGTCGACTGGCCGATAAACACCCCCATGCCGATCACCGCGCCGGTCTCAACGACCACGCCCTCGACAACCTCTGAGCGCGCGCCGATAAAGCACTCGTCTTCAATGATGGTGGGATTGGCTTGCAGCGGCTCGAGCACGCCCCCAATGCCCGCCCCGCCCGAGACATGCACGCCCCGCCCGATTTGAGCGCACGAGCCCACGGTCGCCCAGGTATCGATCATTGAACCGGCGCCGATGTAAGCGCCGATGTTGACATAACTGGGCATCAACACGACATCGCGGCCAATGTGGGCGCCTTGGCGCACCACGGCTGGCGGCACCACGCGCGCACCGGTGTCGGCCGGGTCGTCATTGGCACCAAAACGCAAACCCACTTTGTCGAAGTAGCGCACCAAGCCATCGGTCATGGTGCGGTTGGGCTGGATGCGAAAGTGCAACAAAATCGCCTGTTTGACCCACGCGTTGACCCGCCAGCCACCCGAACTGGGCTCGGCCACCCGCAGTTGGCCTGTCTCCAGTTGCGCCAAACACCCCTCGATGGCGTCTTTGAGCGCTGGTGGGTGGTCTGTTGGACTCAGCGCATCGCGACTGACCCAAGCCTCTTCGATCACTGCTTGCCACACGGGGCTATTCATCAACGGCATCCTCACCTTTTAGACATTGCATCAGTTCAACATAAAGCGCGGCTTGGGTGGTCTCATCCAAGCGCTTGAGCGAATCACCCTCGCTTTGGGCAATCATAAAGACATCTTCAACGCGTTGGCCGAATGTCGCCACCCGGGCATCAAACAGGCGAAGCCCCAAGCCCACCAAGGTCTCGGCAATGGCCGACAGCAGCCCAGGGCGATCGGTGGCGGTGATTTCCAATGCCGTCAGCCCATCGCGCCCGTCTCGGATCTGAATGCGGGGCGGGTCCATAAACGGCTGCAACCGCCTGGGGATGGGTCGGGGGGCCAGCGGTCTGACCACCTGAGCATCCAATTGCTTTTCCAAGGTCTCAATCAAACGCGCCGAATCGCTGTCATTGAGCGGCTGGCCTTGGTGGTCCATCACTTGAAAAAGATCCCAACTTTGGCCGTTGTCGGTGGTGAGGATGCGCGCGGCCAACACATTCAATTGCATGCAATCGAGTTCTCTGGCCACCAAAGCAAACAGGCCCGGAAAATCGGGCGCGTGCACAAACACCTCGCTCACGCCTTTATCGGTGTCGCTGTGCATCGCCACCAACGGGCGGTGATCGTCGTGCAGCACCGCCTCCGTGGTCCAGATGATCTGTGCCAAGTCCAACCGCAAAAACGCCCGCTTGGGCCACTGCGCCCAAAGCGCTTGGGCTTTTTGATGGTGCTCGGGCGCCAAACCCGCCAACGCCTCTTGGCGGGTTTGTTCCACCCCTTCATCGCGCTCGATCGGATCGGCCAAGCCGCGCTCAAACTGCTCCACGCTGGCCTCGTACAGCGACCAAAGCAAACTGTCTTTCCACGAGTTCCAAAGCTTTGGGCTGGTCGCTGCAATATCAGCGACCGTCAACACAAACAAATAATCCAACCGTTGGCGCGTCTTGACGGCCGCACAGAAGCGGTTGACCACCATGGGATCGGTGATGTCTTCTCGTTGCGAGGTCAACGACATCAACAAGTGTGCCCTCACCAGCCAGACCACCAACGCGGTTTGCTCAGCACTCAACCCCAACGTTTGACAAAAAGCCTCGGCGTCTTGGGCGCCCAAAATCGAGTGATCGCCACCGCGGCCTTTGGCAATGTCATGAAAAAGGGCTGCCAGATATAAAAGCTCGGGCTGATCAATGCGCGCAAACACCTCAATGGCGTGCTCGAACTGATCGGCGTGGGCGTGGTGGGCAAAACGCCTGAGGTTTCTGACCACGAACAAGGTGTGTTGATCGACGGTGTAGACATGAAACAAGTCAAACTGCATCCGGCCGGTGATTTTTGCAAACGCTGGCAACAGTGCCGCCAGCACCCCATATCGGTTCATTCGGGCCAGCTGGTGGTACACGCCTTGGCGGCTTTGCAGCAGCGCGAAAAACAACCGCCACACGTCCGGGTCGGATCGAAACGCCTCGTCGATCAAATACAAGTGCGCTCGAACCAGGCGAATGGTGGCCGCCCTGACCCCTTTGATCTCAGGGTGGCCGGCCAGCACATTGAACATCTTGACCAACAAAATCGGCTGGTAGACAAACCCTTGGGGGTCGATCAACTCCAAATACCCATCGGTGATCTGGAAGTCTTCATCCACCGGCCCGCTGGGCAGGTGCGCGCGGTTGGCCAAAAGTTCTTCTTCAAAGCTTTGCAACAACCGCTCATTCAAACGCGCCAGGCGCATCGCCACGCGGTAGTAGCGCTGCATGAACCGCTCGACGTCGGCGTTGCCAGCCACGCCGTTTGCATCGGCGTAACCAAAACTGGTGGCCAAGTGGCGCTGGTGGTCAAACAGCAGTCGATCCTCAGCCCGACCGGCCAGCTCGTGCAAGGCCCAGCGAAGTGACCAAAGATACTCGCGGCCATCGACGAGTTCGTCGTACTCGTCTTCGGATAAAAAATCGTGCTCAACCAAGCCGTGCAAGGTGGCGTTTTGGAAATGGCGCTGGGTCACCCACGCGATCATTTGCACATCACGAAGCCCGCCAGGTCCCTCTTTTAAATTGGGCTCCAGGTTATAGATGGTGTCTTCAAACTGCCCGTAGCGCTCGTTTTGTTCTTCGACTTTGGCTTTAAAGAACTGATCGGACGGCCACAAAGCCGTGCTGTCCAACGCCTCGCTGTCTAGGGCTTGGGCAAGCGCATCACACAAACGCCCATCGCCGGCAATCCCGCGCACCTCCATCAAGTTGGTCATGACGCTGACATCCCTTTGGGCTTGGCTCATGCACTCGGTGACGTCGCGAACAGCGTGGCCCGGGTGCAGCGAGGCGTCCCACAACACCTGCACCAGGTGGTGGAGCGCTTGTGTGGTGGGCGCATCCAAAGCGGCGTTGTCTTCGGTGAGAATCAACAAATCCACATCGGAGTGGGGGTGGAGCTCACCGCGCCCAAACCCCCCCACCGCGCACAGCGCCAAGGGTTGATCGGGGCCGATCAATCGCTCCCACACCGCCAGCACCAATTGCTCGACCACCCAAGCGCGCGCGTGCACCAGCTCACCGATGTCGGTGCCCTCAGAAAATAAGCGTTTGAGCTCTTCATCGGCCAGCCGGCGTTGCTCGCCGATGACTTTGGATAGGGCCAATGGGGCCTTGGGGAGTGCGTCTAAGGCGTCAAGATCGAGGCAGTGGCGGGTTGCGGGGACAGCGCCGAGCCTCTCCGGGGGCGCAAGGGCACTCATCAGGGCTCGTGACCCGGCAGCTGCGTCAACACATCGACCCCCGTGTCGGTGACCGCCAAGGTGTGCTCCCACTGCGCCGACAGCGAGCGGTCGCGGGTGATCACCGTCCAGTCATCGGGCAGCAACTTGGTTTGTGGCTTGCCCAAGTTGATCATCGGTTCGATGGTGAAGGTCATGCCAGGCGCCAACTCAAGCCCTTGGCCGGGCTTGCCGTAGTGCAACACCTGGGGCGGTTCATGAAATTCGCGCCCGATGCCGTGACCGCAGTACTCACGAACCACCGAACAGCGCTCACCCTCGGCATAGGTTTGAATCGCGTGGCCAATATCGCCCAGTGTGGCCCCTGGCTTGACCGCATCAATCCCAATCATCAAGGCCTGGTGGGCCACCTCGCAAATCCGCCGGGCCTTGACCGACGGCTCGCCGACATAAAACATCCGGCTGGTGTCGCCGTGCCAGCCATCCAAGATAATGGTGATGTCGATGTTGACAATGTCACCGTTTTTTAGGGTCTTGTCGGAGGGAATGCCGTGGCAGACCACATGATTGACCGAGGTGCAAATGGATTTGGGGAAACCCCGGTAGTTCAGCGGTGCGGGGATGGCTTTGAGGGTCTCGGTGATGAACTGATGCGCCAGCGCATCCAAATGTTCGGTGGTGACTTTCGGTTGGACGTGGGGCGTGAGCATCTCCAGAACGCGCGCCGCGCCCTGGCAGGCTTTGCGCATGGCCTCGATCTCTTCTGGGGTCTTGATGGGAACGACAGAGCTCATCATGGTCTAAGCGGTACAATAAAGGGTTGATATTGAATGATTCAGTGTACCTGATCAGCAGGGGCCAAGCAGGCCAGACCGTGTCTTTTGGCACAGGCGCTGACGGGTCGAAAACGCGACAATGGCTGCGATATCAACAACTCAAGCCCATCATAACCAACAAGGCAAACCCCAAACCGTGGCTAAACTAAAAAAATATCTCATTCCACCTGCTGTCATTGGCGGCGCTTTGATTGTGGTGATTTTTTTGGCGATGAATCGACCCGAACCCCCAGAGCGCGAACCGCAAGCCACCGCGATGCGGGTTGATGCGATCGAAGCCCAACAAAGCCAAGGCGTGTTCACCGTTCGCGCGCAAGGCATCGCGCGCCCGCGAACGCAAACCAATCTGGCCGCCGAAGTCAGCGGCCGGTTGGTCTCGGTGTCTGAAAGCTTCGCCGCCGGTGGCTTTTTTGAAGCCGGCGAGGTGCTCGCCCAGATTGACCCCAGCGACTACGAAGCGGCCTTGTTGCAAGCACAAGCCGAGCTGGCCTCCGCCGAGGCCCGCCTGGCCGATGAACAAGCCCGGTCTGATCAGGCCCGGCGCGATTGGCAGCGGATGCACGGTGCTGAGCGCGAACCCAACGATCTTGTGTTGAGGTTACCGCAGCTGGCGGGTGCCAAAGCCGCGGTCGACGCGGCCAAAGCGGGTGTGATGCGCGCGCAGCGCAACCTCGAGAGAACCCAGATCAGCCTGCCCTACGATGGCCTGGTGCGGGATAGAAACGTCAACGTCGGCCAATACGTCACCCCTGGCCTGCGGCTGGGCGTCACTTTCGCGGTTGACGTGGCGGAGCTGAGGTTGCCGTTGTCCGACCAAGACCGCGCGTTTTTGAACCTGCCCCGGGCCGGCCAAGTGCGCGCCGATGGCCCATCGGTGCGGTTAACGGCCACGGTCGATGGCACGCCGCGCCAGTGGGCCGGGCGCGTGGTCCGAACCGAGGGGGTCATCGATGAAGACACCCGCCTGAGTTATGCCGTTGTCGCCGTCGATGATCCGTACCACCGGCTGCAAGGGGACGGCGACCGCGATCGCGTCCTGCCGATGGGGACCTTTGTTGAGGCGCGCATTGAAGGCCGGTCATCGGCGGGCTTGATTCGCTTGCCGCGCTCGGCGCTTCGCGCAGGCGACACCGTCTATGTGGCCAACGGCGACGATGAGCTGGAGATCCGCTCGGTGGATGTCGTTCGAGCGACCACCGACGAGGTGTATCTGACCAACAACATCAAGGCAGGTGATCGGGTGATCACCACCGGGATCACCGCGCCCATCCCAGGATCCAAGTTGCAAGTCAGCATCACAGCCGATGAGCCTGAACTTCGCCTCACACCCGCGCCAGAATCGGCTGACGCCCAGGGAATTCGATAAGCCATGGAACTGTCAAAACGCAATTGGTACGGCAACATCATCGCCTGGTTCGCCCACAACCCGGTGGCGGCCAACCTGTTGATGGTGTGCTTGATTGGCGGGGGCTTATTCACAACAGCAACCATCACCAAAGAAGTCCAACCCCGAATCGAGATCAACTACGTCACGGTCACCGTCCCCTACCGCGGCGGCACACCCCGCGATGTTGAAGAAGGGGTGCTGATCAAAGTCGAAGAGGCCATTCAAGACTTGGAGGGCATCAAGGAGATGACCGCCACTGCCCGCGAGGGCTCGGGCTCGGTCACCGTTGAAGTCGCGCCAGAATATGATGTCTTGGAGGTCTTGGACAAAGTCAAAAATCGGGTCGACTCGATTTCGACATTCCCAGCAGAAACCGAGCGGCCGATCGTCAGGCGCAACGAGTGGACCAACGAGGTGTTGTGGGTGTCGGTCTTTGGTGATGTTGAAGAGCGCACCCTCAAAGAGGCCGCTCGCGAGATCCGAGACGACATTGTCGCGCTGCCGGCGGTGACCCGCGCTGAAATGGTCGGCGATCGCGCTTATGAAATCGGCATTGAAGTGCGCGAAGAAACCCTTCGTGCCTACAACCTCACCCTGGCCGAGGTCGCCTCAGCACTTCGCCAGTCCAGCCTGGACCTGCCTGGCGGGCGCATCGAAACCGCCAGCGGCGACATCTTGGTGCGAACGGTGGGCCAAGCCTACGTGGGACGGGATTTTGAGGACATCGTGGTCCGCTCCAACCCCGACGGCAGCCGCATCTTGGTGCGCGACATCGCAGAGATTCAAGATGGGTTTGTCGAGCGCGATCGGTATTCTCGACACAATGGCCAATCGGCCATTGGCATTCGGGTGCTGGCGATCGGTGAGCAAGACGCCTTGGCCCTGTCGCGCCAAGTTCGCGCCTACATTGATGACATGCAAGACTCCCTGCCTTCGGGGATCAGCGTCGATTGGTGGGCCGATACCTCGTACTACTTGAGCGGCCGGATTGACATGATGGTCGAAAACCTGCTGGTGGGCTCGGCGCTGGTGTTTTTGATTTTGACGCTGTTTTTGCGCTTGAAGCTGGCTTTTTGGGTCATGGTCGGTTTGTTTATTGCGTTCATGGGCGCCATGTGGGCGTTGCCGCTGGTGGGGGTGACCATTAACCTGATCAGCCTGTTTGGCTTTTTGGTGGTGCTGGGCATTGTGGTGGATGACGCCATTGTCATGGGCGAGTCGGCGTATTCAGAAATACGCGAACACGGCCACTCGGTCGACAACGTCGTCAATGGGGTCTACCGCGTCGCCATCCCAGCGACTTTCGGCGTGTTGACCACGATTGTGGCGTTCTTGCCGATTTTGATGGTCGGCGGGATCTCAGGGCAGTTTTTTGCCGCCATCGGCTGGGTGGTGGTGTTGTGTTTGGTGTTGTCTTTGGTCGAATCAAAATTGATCTTGCCCGCGCATTTGGCCCACATGAAAGTCAAACCACACAGCCCAGACACCACCAACCGCTTTATTCAATTCCAGCGTGGGTTTTCCAACAAGCTGTTTGAGTTCATTGATCGTGTCTACCTGCCCTCACTACAAGCCATGCTCAAGCGCCGTTATTTGGCGCTGGCCTCGTTTGTGGCGGTGTTGATTCTGTCGCTGGGGCTGATTGTCAGTGGCTTGATGAAGGTGGTGTTCTTTCCCGACTTTGCCGGCGACTTTGTCCGGGCCGATCTGGAGATGAATGAGGGCACACCCTCTGAAGTCACCCACCGGACCATGGACTTTCTCAACGAGACCCTAAAAACCACCGACGCCAAACTGCAACAAGAGTACGACTTGCCAGGGCCCATCATCCGAACCGTGTTCTCTTGGTCGGGCTCAGACACCACCGGTGGGTTGTTCATTGAGCTGACCCGTGATGAAGATGCGCGTGTGTCAACCCAAGTGCTGGAGCAGGCCTGGCGCGATGAGGTCGGTCAACTGCCCGGCGTTCGTGGCCTTCGCATCGGCGGCGCGGGTGGACCAGGCGGTGAAGGCCCTGATTTGTCTTTCCAGTTGGTGGGCAATAATATCGATCAGTTGCAACAAGCGGCCAAAGCCGTTGAGGAGAAAATCACCGAATACGCTGGCACCTTTGATATCAGAAACTCATACGAATCCGGCCTTCGTGAGTTGCAGCTGACCATCCAACCGCAAGCCGAAGCATTGGGCCTGACCCAGCAAGACTTGGCGCGTCAGGTTCGCCAGGCCTTCTTCGGCGAAGAGGTGCAACGCATCCAGCGGGGTCAAGACGATGTCCGGGTGATGGTGCGTTACCCCAAAGACCAGCGCACCTCGCAAGGTTATCTTGAGAACATGCGCATCCGGGCACCGACCGGCGAAGAGGTGCCGTTTTCTGCGGTGGCGTCACTGGAGATGGGCTCAAGCCCCACCACCATTCGCCGCTTCGATCGGGAGCGCTCGGTGAACATCTCAGCGCGGGTGGACAAAGACCGGGCCGAACCGGGGCGCATTGCCAATGAATTGCGCAACGTCGAGATCCCCAAGATCTTGGCCAACTACCCATCGGTGGATTACCGCTTGGCCGGCCAGACCCGCGACCAGCAAGAAATCCGGGCGGATTTATTGGCCGGCACGGCGTTGGCCTTTTTCTTGATCTATGCGCTGTTGGCGATTCCTTTGAAGTCCTATATTCAACCGCTGATGATCATGTCGGTGATCCCGTTTGGGATGATTGGCGCGGTGGTTGGGCACTGGCTGTTGGGCATCCCCATCAGCATGCTGAGCTTTTTTGGGATCATTGCCTTGGCGGGCGTGGTCGTCAACGACAGCTTGATCTTGGTGGACTTTGTGAACCGCCACCATCAAGCCGGTGAGAAGAAAATTGATGCCGCGTTGAAAGCGACCCGGAGCCGGTTCCGGCCGATCTTGTTGACGTCCATGACCACGTTCTTGGGACTGGCGCCGATCATCTTTTTTGAGACCAGCTTGCAAGCACAAATTGTCATTCCCATGGCCACGTCTTTGGCGTTCGGCATCGTCTTTTCGACCATCATCACCTTGGCGCTGATCCCCATTTTGTACTTGATCGCCGATGACGCCAGCCGCTGGTTTGCTGCCAAATTCAAACAAACAAAGGACCCGGCCACGACAGCGCCCAGCACCACAGCTTAAATCCGCTACACTTAAGGCATGGGCAAGGAAGGCAGCGCAATCGCATCAAGCTCAGGCTCCCTCGAGGGCCGCTCAGTGGCATTGGTGTTGGGTTCTGGGGGCGCTCGCGGTTCGGCGCACATGGGGGTGATCCATGCCCTGGAAGCGGCGGGGGCCGACATCCAAGCCATTGCCGGCAGTTCAATGGGGGCGTTGGTGGGGGGCATGTACGCCGCCGGTCAGCTCAACAACTACCAAACTTGGGTCGAAACACTCGAGCGCAGTGACGTGCTCTCGATGGTGGACTGGACGCTGTCGGGCGGTCTGATCCGCGGCAAGAAGATCACCCAAAAACTGGCCGAGCTCGCCGGCGAGGTCAACATTGAAGACTTGGACATCGATTTCACCGCGGTGGCGGTCGACATCGACCAAGGCCGCGAGGTGTGGCTGGATCACGGCTCGCTGTATGAAGCCATTCGCGCATCCATCGCCATTCCAGGTTTGTTCACCCCACACCCCTACCGCGGGCGCACCTTGGTCGATGGTGGGTTGCTCAACCCCATCCCGATTTCACCGACCTTGAGATCGATGTGCGATTTGACCATTGTTGTCAACGTCAATGGCGCCGAAGACCCCCAAGACGATGAACAAACCCTGCCCAGTGGGCCCGAACAAGGTGACGAGGTGGGATTGATGGATCGCGTTCGCGAGCTTATCGAGAACTTCTCCAAAGACAAGCCCAAGGCCGAGCACACCCAGCCGGGGTTGATTGCGGTGCTGATTCGGTCTTTGGATACCATGGAAGCGGCCATCGCGCGCCACAACATGGCGATGTTCAGCCCTGATTTGGTGATCACCGTGCCCAAGGGCATCTGCCAGGCCCACGAGTTTTACCGCGCTGGGGAGGTCAGGCGCATCGGCGAGAAGATCGCCCAAGATGCCCTGAAAACATTTCGGCCCCACCACCCAAGGTGGTGAGGCCGACATGGTCTGCGCCGACCCCAAGGGGGACGGTCACCAAGGTGTTTGCGTTACTGCCCCGCTCGGTCCGCCTCGCGGATTGATTTGAACTCATTGCCCTCATACCACTCAGGCCACTGTTCGGTCTCGGCGAGGTGTCGACCCACCACGTAGAGAAGCTCCAAGTCCTCGATCACACCGCGGAAGTCCCACTCTGGATCGAACTCGTCGGCTTGCTTGTGGTAACGAACATCCCGATAGTCTTCATTCCAAGCAATGCCATATTCTTCACCGAACTCGCGGTGACGAATGCCGCCTTTGGCATACAACGCAGGCACGCCCACGCGGGCGAAGTTGAAATGATCCGAGCGGTAGTAGAATCCGCCTTCGGGTGTGGGCTCAGGCACCACCACCCGGTCTTGAACCTCAACAGCGCGCTTGAGGATGTCTTCAAGTTCGGATGACCCATGGCCGACCACCACCACATCTTCGGTGGGACCAACCAGGCTTAAGGCATCCATGTTGATCGCGCCGACGGTTTGGTTGGTCGGGATGACGGGGTTGTTGGCATAGTACCGAGAACCCAGCAGGCCATACTCTTCCAGCGTCACGGCCACAAACAACACGGTCCGGTCCGGCGCGCCGGCTTCGGCGTACATTCTGGCAATTTCGATCAGACCCGCGGTGCCTGAGGCGTTGTCGATGGCGCCGTTATAGATGCCAGCCGACCCGGGCACTTGCAAGGTCCGGCCCAGATGATCCCAGTGGGCGGTATACACCACCGCCTCATCGGGCCGGGCTTGACCTTCCATTTTGGCAATGAAGTTATATGAGATCCCACGGCGAATGGAGTTGGTCACCTCAGCACTCATGGTGGTCTCCAAGCTCACCGCCTCGAAATCACTGGAGGCTGCGGCCTGTTGCATGGCATCGAAGTCCATCTCGCTTTTGGCAAACAGCTCCCGCGCGGCATCCACGGTGATCCAGCCTTCCAATGCACTGACCACCGCATCCGAGTCTGAGGCCAATTCAAACTGGGCACTGGACCAGCTGTTGATGACCACTTCCCAAGGATATGAGGCCGGTGCGGTGTCGTGCACAATGATGGCCGCGGCCGCGCCTTGGCGAGCGGCTTCTTCGTACTTGTACGTCCAACGACCGTAGTAGGTCATCGCCCGGCCATTGAAAAGCTCAGGATCTTCTGTCGCAAAACCGGGATCGTTAACAAGGATCACCACGGTTTTGCCCTCGACATCGATGCCTTCGTAGTCGTTCCAGTCGTACTCTGGCGCGACAACGCCATAACCGACAAAGACCACTTCAGAGTCACTCACTCCGTGGGCTTGGTCGCCCAAGCGCCGCGAGCCGATGATCATGTGCTCGGGGTAGGTGAACTCCCAAGACTCATCGCCGTGGTTCAAACTCAGCGCTGTCCTGGATTGGTTGGTGATCTCGACCATGGGCACCGGTTGCAAGTAACTCGGCCCATCCGGTGAGTCGTAGCCTGGCGCCATGCCGAGCGCATCGAACTGCTCGGTCAAGTACTCCAGGGTCAGCTCTTCGCCTTGGGTGCCCGGCGCGCGGCCTTCGAAGGCATCTGACGATAGGGTTTGCAGGTGACCGGCATAGCTTTGCTGGTCGCCTTCGACCACCAACGGCAGTGGCGTGGCTGTGTCTTGTTCGGGGGCGGTGCCAGGCTGGCATGCCGTCAGCACACCAGCGCCCAGCAACGCGAGCACTGAAGCCATCAGCGAGCGGTTTGGTTTGAACATGGTCAATCCCTCATGGTCGGTTTGAAATGTGTCTGTCATTGTAGCCCGGCTTGTCTACTCAAATGAACCCCGCCTCAATCGCCTTTAAAACCGCGCGGGTGCGGTCGCGAACGCCCATTTTTGAAAGGATATTGGAGACGTGGTTTTTGATCGTCCCCTCGGCCACATCCAACGCCCGGGCGATCTCTTTGTTGGAATACCCGCCCGCCATCAGCCGCAAAATCTCGGTCTCTCGCGGCGTCATGGCCTCGGGCTGTTCAAGCGCGCTGAATTCTGTGTGGTGGCTTTTCAGGCCCTGTTGCAGACGTTCGGTGATGGCGGGGTTGATCAAGGTCTGGCCCGCGGCCAGTGTTCGAACGGCATCCAACAGCACCTCCAAGGCCACGTCTTTAAGCAGATAGCCTTTGGCACCGGCCCGAATGCCGGCCAACACCAGCTCATCGTCATCAAACGTCGTTAAGATCAAAGTCGGGGGCAGTTGGCCTTGGCCAGACAAGCTCGAGAGCACTTCAATCCCGTTGACCTCGGGCATGCGAAGGTCCAACAGCAACACATCCGGGTTGAGTGTGGGCACCTGCTCGATGGCGCTGGCGCCGTCGCTGGCCTCACCAATGACCTCGATGTCATCCGACAGCGCCAAAAGCGAGCGCACCCCTTGGCGAACCAGGGTCTGATCGTCCACCAGCATCACCCGAATCATTGTTGGTCGTGCTCAGGCAGCCACGCGCGCACCCGAAACCCAAGACCTGGCCCGGTGGAGACATCCAATCGCCCACCCAGCTCTTTGAGCCGTTCGCGCATGCCGTTGATGCCGTTGCCAGGGAGAAACTCCTCGGTCCCGGCACCGTCGTCTCGGGCCATCAACGCCAAGCCGTCCTCACCGTCGGTCAGGGCGATCCATAAGGCGTTGGCGTCGGCGTGGCGCACGGCATTGGTGATGATCTCTTGGGCGCAGCGAAGCAACGCCTGCGCGCGCTGGGGGTCTGTTTGCGACAGGCTCGCCGGAATATCCAAGTGGATGTCGAGCTCGGGCACCCCTTGGGTGAGTGTCTCCAGTGCGCGACGAAGATCGACCTGATCGTCGCGACGAAGATCGCTGACCACCTCACGGACATCACCGAGCAACTCGCGCGCCACCGACTCGGCGCGAGCCACGTGCGAACGGGCATCATCGGCGCTGGAGTGGCTGGCCGCTTCGAGGTTCAGCGTCAACGCGGTGAGGTGGTGGCCCATCAGATCGTGGAGGTCTCTGGAGATGCGAACCCGCTCGGCGATGCGGGTGTTCTCAGCCAACAACGATTGGGTGGCCAACAACTGGGCATTGACCCGCCGAAGATCCGCCCGAGCTTGGAGCTGTTGCAAGGCCAGCAGTGAGGCGATGAAAGGAAACAACACCAACCCAAGGCTGGTGATCATAAACACCAGCGCCAACAACAAACTTCCCTCGGGTGACAAGATCACCCAAAGGCCGACCACCAACGCCAACGCCCCGACCCAAGCCACGCCCAGCAAAGCGGGGAGCAGCCAAGGCAACACACTGGCCACCACCATCACCAAAATAATCCCCACCGTTGACTGGGTGAAGTAATTGATGGCCAGCGCCGAGCCGGACAAAATCAACAGCAACACCACCCTCAACCACAACGGCGAGCGCTGGCGCTGGCGCATCGCCGGGTGGATAAACGCCAGCAAAAACAACACAGCCGCCGACCACCAGCCGATGACAGCAGCGGTCTCGGGTGGCTCGCTCAAAAGCCTTGGAAAAATTGCCAGCACGATGGCGGCCAGCGCCCAAGTCAACAGCCCCAGGTAGCGAAGCCAGTCCACCGGCTGCAGCCGAGCCAAGACATCGGCCAGCCCATCCACCCATTGATGAATTTTCGGAAAAATTTTGCTGTCGGCTGCACGCTGGCTCATTCAATTATTTTAAACTGCTGGCGTTGGGGCCGCATGGGCCAAAAGCAATGACTGGAATCGGGTTGTGTCCAAAGCAAAGTCAAAAGATGTTGCTCGATTGAAAGACGTCTCTGGGAGCACGGTCGGGCGGTTGATGCGCCACATCGGCTTGCAGTTTGAACGCGTCGGGTCGAAAGACGATATCCCGGGCAGCTACTGGGGCGCTGACGAGGCTGGCCTCGTGGGCAACAGGCTCTACGCCCGCGGAGACACCCCAATTCATTCCATCCTGCACGAGGCCTGCCACTTTGTGTGCATGGACGACGAGCGCCGCGCCGATCTGGATACCGATGCCGGCGGCGATTTTGAGGAAGAAAACGCGGTGTGCTATCTCCAGATCCTGCTGGCCGATCACATCCCAGGCTTTGGGCGAGACCGGTGCATGGACGACATGGACACCTGGGGCTACACCTTTCGATTGGGCTCTGCCAAACAATGGTTCGAGCAAGACGCCGAAGATGCTCAACAATGGCTCGAAGAACGCGACCTGTTAAGCCTGGCCGACCCGCTGCCCGATGAGGGGCACAACCCGTGAGCTGCCTGACCGCCACCTGATCACAGCGCTCGCCTGCGTTCAAACCAACCGCTCGATAACGAAAAAACCCGCCACAGGGCGGGTTCTTTCCATCGCTCGAGCCCAACGGCCCGACCAAAGCGTGAGGCAGATCAGCGCTTCGAGTACTGGGTCGCTTTCCGGGCCTTGTGCAGACCAATCTTTTTCCGCTCAACAGCACGCGCATCCCGCGTCACGAAACCGGCTTTGCGCAACGGTGAGCGCAGGGTTTCGTCATACTCCATCAACGCCCGCGCCACGCCCAAGCGAATCGCGCCCGCTTGACCTGTGGTGCCCCCGCCAGCGACGGTGACGTTAATGTCGAACTGCTCGAGCATGTCGACAAGTTCCAGCGGTTGGCGGACGATCATCCGAGCGGTCTCGCGACCAAAGAACTCATCGAGGGGCTTGCGGTTGACGGTGATTTGGCCTTGGCCGCGGCGGATAAAAACCCGCGCGCTGGAGGTCTTGCGTCGGCCGGTTCCGTAATACTGTTCAGTTGCCATGTTCAATTAATCCTAAATTCTTGAAAACAGTCTGCTTATCGAGCGAGACAGCGGTCTCGCGTGCGATTTTAAATATCCAACACCTGGGGCTGCTGGCCTGCGTGCGGGTGGTCACCACCGGCATAGATTTTTAGCTTGGTCAGCATCTCGCGACCCAACGGACCTTTTGGCATCATGCCCTTGACCGCCTGCTGAATGGCGCGCTCGGGGTGGGTGGCCAACAACTTATCAAGCGGCACAGACTTCAAGTTACCAATGTAGCCGGTGTGGCGATGGTACATCTTGTCGGTCATTTTGTTGCCGGTGACATTGATTTTTTCAGCATTGATGATCACCACATAATCGCCGGTGTCGACGTGCGGGGTGTACTCGGGCTTGTGCTTGCCACGCAGGCGCTTGGCAACCTCTGAGGCCAACCGGCCGAGGGTCTTGCCGTCTGCGTCCACCAGGTGCCAGTGGCGGTGAATATCTTGGGCACGTGCGCTGTAGGTCTTTGACATGGTCCTGTGCAACTCTCTATTGAAACCAGACTTCTGGGGTAAAGAGCGAGAATTTTACAGCAAATGCGGGGTGTTGGCAATGGCCGTTGAGCCCTTTGGGCGCCCTTTTTGAGGCACCGCTCACGCCTTTGCAGGCCGATCGGGCAGTCTGAGGCGCTCGACCACCTCACCGCCTTGGATGTGGCGCTCGATAATCTCGTCCAAATCCGCCTCATCGACGTAGGTGTACCAGACCCCCTCGGGGTAGATCACCAGCACCGGGCCTTCCTCGCACCGGTCCAAACACCCGGCGGTGTTGGCGCGAACACCCCCGGCACCGGTCAGTCCAAGGGCTTTTAAGCGGGCCTTGGCATAGCTTCGAAGCTCACCGGCATCGCACAGGGCGCACGAGGGGCGCTCGGCGCCATCGGCGCGTCGGTTGGTGCAAAAAAATAAGTGGTGTTGGTAGTAGCCCACGCCCGACTCAGGATTTTGGCTTGAAGTTGTACACCAGATTCACCGTCGACAAGGTGTCGGTCTTTTTCTTCCCAGGATCGACATCGGTGTTGTGGCGCACCGTCAAACCGGCTTTCAGTGACATCCGAGCGTTGATCGCCACGCTCAAAGCCGCGGCGTTTTCTGCAAACGTGTTGTCTGAGCCGGTCTCGATAAGGAGCTTGTTTTCAAGCTCGGTGGTCTCTGAGATTGTCCAGCTGTAGTCAAAAAATGCTCGGCCAATGAGCTGGTTTTTTTCCTCGCCCGTGGCGCGCACTTGGGACAAGCGCAAACCCGGCCCGGCCTCGACACGAAGCACGTGCACCTTGTTGTCCAGCAAGCGGTAGCCATAACCCAAAGCAGCTGAGGCTTGATACTTCAAACTCGAGAAGCGATCGCGGTCATAGCGAAGTGCGCCCACCGCATAACGGTGCTCGCCAAAGCGATAGTCTGTGCGGTTGGCGGCCACAAAGCGTTTCGATGAAGTCTCGCCGCTGTCTCGGGAGTAGACACCGCTGAGCCGGGATTCATTGGCCCAGTTGTCGCGCTCATACAGCGCCTCAAGACTGGCGTTGGCCGATTCGGTGTCGCTGTTGCCACGGCTGAACACCAAGCCAAGCTCACCCGAGCCCGACCACTGCCCCGTCTGGGCCACAGCGCCCGTTGAGACCAGCGCCAAGACCAGCACCACCCACACTGCCCGAATCGATAAGTTCATATGCATCCTTATGCTCACGTGCGCCAACTGGACCTCGGCGCGATCAAACTTGAAATTATACGCCCAATGATCGCCTCTTTCAGATCACTTGTCGGTTTGAGCGCGGTCAGCCACCCAAGCCGCGAATCAACCAACGCTCGGCCCAACTGTCCATCGACCAGTTTTCAATAAACCCACAATGCCCGCCTTTGTCTTGCACATTCAGCGCCAGCGCATCCGACGCTTCGAGCGTTTCGAAGTCTTCAATCGGAATGATGGGGTCATCGGCCGCGGTCAAGATGGTGGTGGGGGTGGCCAGATTGCTGAGATTGTCACGTGCCACAGAATAGCCCTCGAGGTAGTCCTCGACACTGGGGTAGTCGGTGTAGCGGTCAATCAGCCAAGCGGTTTGTTGGTTCAGCCGCGACAATTGAAGCCACTCAGAAAAGTCATAGTCTCGGGGAAACAGCGCTTGTTTGGTTCGCAGTGACCGACGCCACTTGTTGACAAAATACCGGTGATAAATCGATGGGCCGGTCTCTAGAGCGTGCATGACGTGCTTGGGCCGAATCACCGGGCTGATGGCCATGGCGTGGTCGAGCTTGAGGCCAACTTGGGCGGCGTCTCGTGCCACCCGCAGGGTGAAGTTCCCACCCAATGAGAACCCCGCCAAGGAGACCTGGGCCCCGGGGTGGCGCTCGCGCCAATCGGCGGCCAACTGGCCGATCACATCGAGCACCTCAAACAACAAACAAGAGTGAAACAACCCCAAGTTCAAATGGTGCGACTCACCGTGGTCTCGAAGATTGAGCCGAAACGTTGCCCACCCGGCCTCATCGAGGGCAGTGGCGGCGGACAGCAAATAATTGGAATCCGCGCTGCCCTCCCAGCCGTGGATCAAGATCACCAAAGGTGGGGGTGATGCCACCGCTTGGGCGGGCTCATTGCGATACCCCAACAACCGGGTGCCATCGCTGGCCGCCCACACCTCGGCTTGGGTGTCGGTTAAAAACCGCTTTGCTCGACGCTGGACCACGCGCCGCCGCCACGGCCCTGAGGTCATCAACGATTGGACGTGGGTGTTGGCGATCACGCCACGCGGTTGGAATGTGTGATCAAGCGACATAGAAGTTCTCAATGATTTGTCGGGCCTGGCGCGCCAACGCTTCTCGCCCTGTCTCCAAATGGGTCAGTGGCTCGGCGACCATCACCTCAGCGCGCAACCGAGGATACGACATGATCCGCAAGGCGTTGCCCAAAAACCCCGTTCCGGGTCCAAAAACGGCAATCTCGTGGGCATTGACCCCGCTTTCGGGGTCCCGGTACCGGATCCCCACCGGCACCACCGCCACCCTGGCCCGAATCGCGCTGCCGAGCAGCCGCGAATGAAACCGCCCCACTTTCGCCGGCCCTGGGATGCCCGCCTCGGGGAACACCCCAACGGTGTCGCCGCACTTCAACAGCGCACTCATGGTGCGCTGAACTTTTTGCCGAGACCGACTCTCGCCGCGCTCAATGAAGACCGTCCCGGCCAGTCGGGCCAGCGCCCCCACCATCGGCCAGCGCGCGATCTCGGCTTTGGCGACCAACCACACCGGCCGCTGCGCGTGGATCAACAAAATATCCAACCACGAGACGTGGTTGGCCACCACCAAGCACGCCACCGGGGGCAGTTGCCCACTGATCGACAGCTCCACCCCACAGATCCGCAACACCCGCCTGACCCACCAGCGGTGGACGCGCGCCCGAAGCGTTTGGCCATGGGTGGGCAAGCGCCTCACGCCCGGCAAATACGCCAACAGCGCCAACGGCAACAACAACAGATGAAGCGCCAACAACGGCAATCGGTAGACCAACCGCCACGGCTGGGTCGGGTGCAAACCAGGCGCGTTCATGGCCAAGACCTTAGGTTTGGAAATGGGGGCATATCACCGCCGTGGCTTTGTCCAAAAGGTGGGTTTCATTGTATCCGCTGGGCGAATTTGTGAGACCATATAGGATTAATCCAGTACGGATTCAGCCGGCTGATCAGCACACCCCAACGCAACCCGGGATCGACAACGTGGCCAGTCACAAAACGCTTCACCAAATCAAGATCGCCTCCAGCGGCCATGTCTTTAAGGCGCGACCGGGCGAGACCATTCTAACCGCAGCGCTGAGACAAGGGATTGTGCTCCCGTACAGCTGCAAAAACGGCACCTGCGCCAGTTGCCAGTGCCAGGTGATCGACGGCGGCGTGGACTACCCCTACAACCCCCCACAAGCGTTGGGTTTGAGTGATTTGGCCCAAGGCGCGGGGCTGACCTGCCAGGCGGTGCCGACCTCGGATTTGGTGATTGAGGCGCGCGAGCTCAAGCAAGTGGCCGACATCCCCGTGCGTAAATTGCCGGCCCGGGTGGAAAGCCTCCACCGTTTCACCCCAGAGATCATGCGGGTCAGACTGAAACTGCCCAAAGCAGCCAGGCTGCAATTCCTGGCCGGCCAGTACATCGACATCTTGCTCCCCGAGGGCAAGCGGCGCGCGTTCTCCATCGCCTCACCGCCCTCGCAAACCGATCACATTGAGTTGCACATCAAATACGTCTCAGGCGGCGGGTTCACCAGCCATGTCTTCGAGGGGATGGCAGAAAAAGAAATCGTGCGCTTGGAAGGCCCACTGGGGACGTTCTTTGTCCGTCGCTCGTCGAAGCGGCCGATGATCTTGATGGGCGGCGGCACCGGCTTTGCGCCGTTGAAAGCGATGATTGAAGAAATGGTCCACGACATCGAGACCCACACCGGCGAAGACGAGCCCCCGCCGCGGGAGATCACCCTGTATTGGGGCGTGGCCACAGCCAACGACCTGTACGCCAAAACCCTCATCGATGAGTGGATGGAGGCCTTGCCGAATTTTCGGTTTGTGCCGGTGCTGATGCACCCCGATCCCGATTGGACCGGACCAACGGGCTTTGTCCACGAGCAGGTGGTTCGCGATAACCCCGACCTGTCGGGCTTTGATGTCTACATGAGTGGCCCACCGGCGATGGTGCAAGCCGCGCGCACCACCTTTTTCGATGCCCAGCTGCCGCAGGATCGCTTGTTTTATGACTCGTTTGATTTTGCCCCCGACGTGCCGCTCAACCCCAGCGACTGACTTGCCCAGCCACTGACTTGGGCGCTTAGGCAAACAACGCTTGCAACGCCTCGCCTGGGTCGGGCTGGCGCATCAGCGACTCGCCAATCAAGAATGCGCCGATCCCACCGGCTTGCAGCATCGCCACATCGGCGGGTGTGTGGATGCCGCTTTCGGCCACCACCAACCGGTCGTTGGGCACTTGAGGTGCCAAGCGAAGCGAGGTCTGAAGGTCGGTCTCAAAGACATGCAGATCGCGGTTGTTGATGCCCATCAGGCCAATGTCGACCTGCAGCGCCCGCTCGAGCTCGTGATCATCGTGCACCTCGACCAACACCGACATCCCCAAGTCTTCAGCCAGCGCCGATAAGTCGTTGAGCTGAGTATCATTCAGTGCCGCGACAATCAGCAACACCGCATCGGCCCCCAACACCGCGCTGTCCCAGATTTGCCACTCATCGATCAAGAAGTCTTTGCGGATCACCGGCAAGTCGGTGGCTTGACGCGCCGCCTGCAGATACTCGCGGTGGCCTTGGAAATACACCTCGTCGGTCAACACCGACAGCGCAGCCGCCCCGCCACGTTGGTAGGCTTGGGCCAACACCGCCGGATCAAAATCCGCCCGGATCAAACCCGCCGACGGCGAGGCTTTTTTGATCTCGGCAATCACCGCGTCTTGGCTGTGCCGAGCCCGGTCGTTGAGCTGTCGGGCAAACCCCCGTGTTGGCTGGGTGTCTTGGTGTTGCGCTTTGAGCTCGGCCAATGGGGTGTGGCGCTTGCCCGCGGCGATCTCATCGGCCTTGGTGGCGAGGATTGTTTTTAAGATGTCAGTGCTCATGCGTCCCCAAACGATTGGGTGGCGTCCGCGTAGCGTTGCAACAACACCCAGCCTTGACCACTGTCAATGATTTCAAAGGCACGCTGGATGCCGGCTTGCAAACTCGCCGCTTGGCCGGCCACATAAATGGCCGCACCGGCATTGAAGGCCACGATTTGTCGAGCCGGGGGCGCCGCCTGGCCGGCCAACACCGCCTGAACGATGGCCAGGCTTTGGTCGGGTCCGGTCACTTTCAAACCGTCCATCGGTTCGCAGGCCCACCCCAACGAGGCCGGATCGACGGTGTACTCCACGACCTGGCCGTCTTTTAACTCAGCCACATGCGTGGGCCCCGTCGGTGAGATCTCATCGAGTCCATCGTCGCTGCTGACCACCAACACATGGCGCGCGCCCAAGCGTTTCATCGCCTCGGCCATCACCGCCACGCGGCTGGGGCTGAACACGCCCAGCACCTGGTTTTCGGCTTGAGCGGGGTTGGTCAACGGCCCCAACAGATTGAACAGACTCCAGCACCCCAGTGCCCGCCTGGGCCCGATCGCGTGGCGCATTGCGCCGTGGTGTTGGGGCGCAAACAAAAACGCAACGCCCAAACCTTCAAGCAACGATTGGGCTTGTGTGGCGTCGATATCGAGTCGACACCCCGCCGCTTCCAGCACGTCCGCCGCCCCCGATTGGCTGGACACCGACCGGTTGCCGTGCTTGGCCACCCGAACGCCCGCGCTGGCGGCGACAAAGGCCGCCGTGGTCGAGACGTTGAACGTCGACGCGCCATCGCCGCCGGTGCCGACAATGTCGGTCAAGCCATCGACCGACACCGACACCGGCGTGGCAAATTCGCGCATCACCTGAGCGGCTGAGGCGATCTCGTCGACGTTTTCGCCTTTGAGCCGAAGCCCGATCAACAGCCCACCGATGGCCGCTGGGTCGGCGTCGCCTGTCATGATTTGGGTCATGGTCTCGCGCATCAACGCCGCAGACAGGTCGTTGCCGACCACCAGCTGGTTCAGCGCCTGTTGAATCGGTGATGGGTCTTTGTGGGTCACGGTTGAATCACCTGTTGGGCAGCGCGCGTGTCAGCGCGCGCGGACTTGGTCTAAAAAGTTTTGCAACAGCCGGTGGCCGTGTTGGGTCAAGATCGACTCAGGGTGAAACTGCACCCCTTCAACGAGCTCGGTTGTGTGGCGAAAGCCCATGATCTCATCTCGCTCACCCGATCCGGCCGCCACCGTCCAAGCGGTCTCTTCTAAACACTCGGGCAGTGACTCGCGCGCCACCACCAACGAATGATACCGGGTGGCTTCAAACGGGTTGTCCAAGCCTTGAAACACGCCTTGGTTGGTGTGGTGCATCGCTGAGGTTTTGCCGTGCATGACTTGCCGCGCGCGAACCACCTCTCCGCCCAACACTTGGCCAATCACTTGGTGGCCCAAGCACACCCCCAAAATTGGGCACTGGCCTTGCAGTTGCTCGACAATGGACAAACACACGCCCGACTCATTGGGAGTGCACGGCCCCGGCGACAGCACAATGGCGTCGGGGGCAAGGGTCTCGATGCCGGCCAAGTCAATCGCATCGTTTCGGTGCGTGACCACATCGACACCCAACTCACCCAAGTACTGCACCAGGTTGTAGGTGAACGAGTCGTAGTTGTCGATCATTAAAATTTTCACGGGCGCTGTGATTCCACTGTCGGCTGGGCTTGATTCATCAAGCGAGCTTTTAAGAAGACCAAACTATAAAACAAACCCACCCCGATTCGGGTGAAATGCGGCCGGGTCCAAACAACCCAACCCATCGAGCCCCAAGACCGTCAGCCCCCACCGCCGCTGGCCTCAATCACCGCCTTGACCACGGCCTGGCCTTTGTTGAGCGTTTCCTCCCACTCGGCCGTGGGGTCTGAATCGGCAACAATCCCCGCCCCGGCTTGAATCTGCAAGACACCGTCTTTGACAATGGCGGTGCGGATGGCAATCGCCAAATCGGCCTCGTTGTGCCAATTGAAATACCCCACCGCACCGGCATAGATCTCTCGGCGCACCGGCTCGATCGCTTGGATGATCTCCATGGCGCGCACTTTGGGCGCGCCCGACAAGGTCCCAGCGGGGAACGTCGCTTTCAGGATGTCCATCGGCTGGGTGCCCGGCTCGATCGAACCGTGGACCTCGCTGACCAAGTGCATCACATGCGAATAGCGTTCAATGACCATCTGGTCGGTCAAGGTGACCGAGCCGGTTTGGGCAATCCGGCCGATGTCGTTGCGGCCCAGATCAATCAGCATCAAGTGCTCGGCCAATTCTTTTGGGTCGGCCTTCAGCTCGGCTTCGAAAGCCAAATCTTGTTCTGGGGTCGCCCCCCTTGGCCGGGTGCCGGCGATCGGGCGCACCATGGCTTGGTTGTTTTGAATGCGCACCAGCACCTCGGGCGAGGCGCCGACCACATGGAACGCCCCGAAGTCAAAAAAGTACATGTACGGCGAGGGGTTGAGCGCCCGCAGTGCGCGATAGACATCGATGGGGCGCGCGGCCAGCGCCAAGCGCATGCGCTGTGACAACACCACCTGCATCACATCACCGGCCAAGATGTACTCTTTGACCTGGCGAACCGCCGCTTCAAACTCGGCCTGTTCAAAATCAAACTCAAAATCATCCAACGACGGGATGGGCAGATCAAGCGTGGGTGGATAGGTCGACACGCCCGCCCTGAGCTGCTCGGTCAACGCATCCAAACGCGCTTGTGCCTCGGCCCAGGCGTTGGGGTTTTGGGGGTCGGCGGTGACAATCAGGCGAAGCCGGCCCGAGAGGTTATCGAACACCGCGAGCTCCTCGGCATCGACGACCATGACATCGGGCACCGCTTCAGGATCGGGCGCGCGCTGCAAGCGCGGCTCGATCAGCCCAACGATCTCGTAACCAAAATAGCCCACCAAGCCCCCAGAAAACCCGGGCAAGTCATCGAGCTTGGGCGCGTTCACCGACGCGATGATCTCGGTCAACGCCGCCAGCGGGTCGTCGTGGGTCTGGCGACCCACCACGTCGCCGTCGACCAGCTCCAAAAGCTCGTGGCCTTTGATCTGCCAGGCGCGTTGGGCCGGCAGTCCAATGATCGAATACCGGCCCCAGTTCTCGCCCCCTTGGACCGACTCGAGTAAAAACGTGTTGGGGCCATCGGCGAGTTTGAGATACACCGACAAAGGCGTGTCGAGATCCGCCGCCACCGACCGCCACACCGGAATGCGGTTGTGGCCGGCCGCGGCCAGCGCTTCGAACTGGGCTTTGTTCATGCCTCGATGAGCTCGTTGATCACCCGAGCATAGTTGTCGGCATTGAATATTGCAGACCCAGCCACCAGCGTGTCAGCACCTGCGGCTTTGATCGCGTGGGCGTTTTCAGGCTTAACGCCGCCATCGATCTCAAGGCGGATGGGCAAGTCGTGTTGATCGATCCACGCGCGGGCTTGTTTGAGTTTATCGAGGCTCGATGGAATGAACGCCTGGCCCCCAAAGCCTGGATTGACCGACATGATCAAGACCAAATCAATCTTGTCTTTGACCCAGTCCAGACAGTCCAGTGGCGTGGTCGGGTTGAACACCACACCCGCTTGGAGGCCATGGGCGCGGATCAAGTTCAAGGTCGCATCCAAGTGCTCGGTGGATTCTGGGTGCACGCTGATCAAGCTGGCGCCTGCTTTGGCGAAGTCTGGAATCAACCGATCAACGGGCTTGCACATCAGGTGCACATCGATCGGTGCTTCAATGCCGTGGTTTCTCAACGCCTGACACACCAAAGGCCCAATGGTGAGGTTGGGCACATAGTGGTTGTCCATGACATCGAAATGCACCCACCGCGCGCCGGCATCGAGTGCGGCTTGGGTGTCTTCGCCCAACCGGGCAAAGTCAGCAGACAAAATCGACGGGGCAATCACCAGCGGCTGTTTCATAAGATTCAATGGGGCGTATAATTTGAGGCTGACTCGTATTGTACCCTGATGCTGTGGCCGATTACCCCACCCCACCCCTGACCCAGGTCCACCAAGGCAAAGTCAGAGACATCTACGCGGTCGACGACGATCGGTTGTTGATCATCGCCAGCGATCGCCTGTCGGCGTTCGATGTGATCTTGCCCGATGCCATTCCTGACAAAGGCGAGATCCTCACCCGCATTTCAAACTTTTGGTTCGACCAAACCGCGCACATCATCGCCAATCACATTGTGGCACCAGGCCCGGTGTCGGCTGGTGAGCCCTCGCGCTTGGAAGACGCGCTGGCCAAAGTTTTTGCCGACGCATCATTGGCGAAAACACTCACGCCGCGGGCCATGCTGACCCGGCGGCTTCACCCCTTGCCCATTGAAGCGATTGTCCGTGGTTACATCACCGGCTCAGGTTGGCTGGATTATCAACGCACCGGCCAGATCAGTGGCATTGAGCTGCCCACCGGCCTTGCACAAGCCCAAGCGCTGCCCGAACCGATTTTCACGCCATCGACCAAAGCCGGCACGGGTGATCACGACCAAAACATCGACTTTGCAGCCATGCAACAAATGCTTGGCAGTGCGCTGGCGATCAAGGTGCGCGATGTGTCGTTGGCGCTGTATCGACACGCCCAAAGTTTCGCGCGCGATCGGGGCATCATCATCGCTGATACCAAATTCGAGTTTGGCACCGATGGCCGCGGCGGCTTGTTTTTAATCGATGAAGTCCTCACCCCCGACAGCTCGCGGTTTTGGCCTGTCGACGCTTGGGTGATTGGACAAAGCCCACCGAGCTTTGACAAGCAATTTGTCCGCGATTACCTCGAGACCCTCGATTGGGACAAAACCGCGCCAGGGCCGGCCTTGCCCCAGGCCATCATCGAGCAAACCCAAGCCCGTTATCACGAGGCGGCCAACAGACTGCTGCCCTCTTTGAAGCGTTCAGGGTAAAATACACGCCATGAACCCAACCAACCCCAATTCACACCGAGACGCCAGTCAAGAAACCACCGCGGCCAATACCGAGCGGGTCTATCAAGTCAAACGCGCTGACTTGCCGCTGAGTTGCCCCACCCCGGAGATGAAGCTTTGGAACTCACACCCCAGGGTTTATTTGCCCATTGAAAAGACCGGGCATGCCCTGTGTCCCTACTGCGGCGCCAACTTCGAGCTGATCGAAGACTGATTACATCGCGATGAGCGTGGCCTCTTTGCGCATCACCCAAGTGAGTGCGACGCTCATGTTCATCACGCTGGCTGCCGGCCTCGTTGTGCCCAAAGTTGCAGGCTTTGGCTTTTTGGCCTTATCGCTCATCGCCATCGTTTGGCTCACCCACCAACGCGCGTGGTTTGATGGCCAATTGCTTGCGCTTGAGCGGGTCTTTGTTCTTTTTATTGGTGTGTTTGTGGGCGTGTGGCTGCTGGCTTGGTGGGGGCATGGCTTATCATCAGCGGGCACCGAGGCGCTGGGCCGGATGCTTCGCTTGCTGTTGATCATTCCGTTGTTTTTGTTTATCCGGCGGGTTGATGGCCTTGACCGGGCGTTTTGGTCGGGTTTGATCGCTGGCGGCTTGGTCGCTGGGGGGTTTGCTTGGTGGTTTTTCTTGACCGGTCAGACCGCCACCTTTGAGCAGCGCGTGGAAGGGGCCACCAACCCGATTTATTTTGGTGGCATTGCACTGGCGATGGCGGTGATGCTGTTGCCCAAGCTGTTTGAAGCCAACGCCTCGCTGGGGCGACGCGGGCTGGTCGCCGCAGCGATTGCGATGGCCTTTTGTGCCTCGTTGTTGAGTGGCTCGCGCGGGGCGTGGTTGGCGTTGATCCCGATGGTGGCGCTGTACATGGTGACTTTGGGCCGACGCCAACCGCCACGCTGGCGCTACGGGCTGCCATTGGTGGCAGGCGCGGCGGCGTTGCTGGTGTTGTTCATGCCCACCGTCCCCACCAGCCAGCGCTTTGTCGAGGGGTTCAATGAGTTGGTGTTGCTCGGCCAAGGCACCCTCACCGAGGGCGCGCTGGGCCGGCGCTGGCAGATGTGGCACATCGCTTGGGCGTCGATGGAGGGCCACTGGCTGACCGGCATCGGCCCGGGGGTGTTTGCCCAGAACTTACAAAGCGCCATCGATGCCGGCTGGGCCAGCGAATTGATGCGCCCCTACCAACACCCTCACAACCAGTACCTGTCGGCGGTGACCGACGCGGGCATGATGGCGCTGATCGCGCTGGTCGTGATCATTGGCGTGGCCGCCCGGCGCTTTTATCGTTTGTTTTTCAGCGGGCTCGACAGCACCCGCCAATTGGGTTGGGCGGGCTTATCGGCAGTGACCTTGCTGGCGGTGATGGCGCTGTCGGAATCCATTTTCGAGCGCAACGCGGGCATTGTGTGGTTTGGGCTTTTCACCGCCAGCGCCATGGGGCTGGTGCACGCTCGGCGCCGCCACGAACTCACCACGGCTTCGGTGAGTGGCCACAAACAAAGCTTGAGCGTGATCATCATCACCCTAAACGAAGCCGACCGGATCGATGCTTGCCTTAAACCGCTGGCCGGCTGGGCCGATGAGATCATTGTGTTGGACAGCGGCAGCCGTGACGACACCCTCGCCCGAGCCCGGCGCCACACCCCCCATGTCTTTGAGACCGACTGGCCGGGGTTTGGCCGCCAAAAACAACGCGCGCTGGACAAGGCCCAGGGCCAATGGGTGTTGTCTTTGGATGCCGATGAGGTCATCAGCGATGAACTCAAAGCCGAGATCGACCTGGTGCTGACCCAAGCCCAAAGTGCCTCACCGGATCATCCTGTGGCGTTCGAGGCCTACACCTTGCCGTGGCTCACGCACGCCTTTGGCGCCACCCTCAAACACGGTCGGTGGTCACGCACGCCGCTTCGCTTGCTTCGTCGCGGCGCGGGCCAATTCACCGACGCGGTGGTTCATGAACGCTTGGACGTGTCCCCAACGGCCCGCGTGGGGCACCTGGAAGCCCCGCTGCACCATTACTCTTACCGTGACATTGACCACGCCAAAGCCAAGCTCGACCACTACGCCCAACTGCAGGCCGGGCGGCGCACAACGCGGGCTTTTTGGGGCGTGGCCGCCGCGCGGGCGGGGTTTCACTTTGTCGATAATCTGATCTTTCGAGCCGCGATCTTGGATGGCCGCGCGGGGATCATCTTGAGCGCGCTGCTCGCCCGCTACACCTACCAAAAATACCGCAGCCCACCGACGCCCCCTCAATAGCGGCCAAATCAATAGCGCCCGATCAGTACCGTCGAGAGCCGTCGGGGTGGCTTTTAAAGCGCCGGTGCAGCCACCAGTACTGGGACGGTGCTTGGCGGATGTGGCGCTCTAAAAACGCGTTGAAGCGACCGAGGTCTTGGCTCACATCGGCCGATGGAAAATCATCCCAGGCCGGTTCGACGTGCACCACCACCCGCCCGGTGTCGGGGTCTTTGATTGGGTACACCCCCACCACTTTCGCGCGACCCAGCCTGGCCAGATCTGGCAAGGCGCGAACCGTGGCCGTGGGGATCCCAAAAAACGGCACAAACTCACTCAACGCCGGCCCAAAGTCTTGGTCGGGGGCGTACCACAATGCCCCACCGCCGCGGAGATACCGCACCATGCCACGCAGGTCATCGCGCGAGAACATGCCCTCGGCATACCGCGCCCGGCCTTGGTTTTGGAAGCGCTCCAACACCGGGTTGTTCAGCGGCCGGTAGGTGCCGCTGGCGGTGATCGACTCGCCCAGAAGCCGCGCGGCCGATTCGATGCACACGGTGTGCCCGGTCACCAGCAACACCCCCTGGCCCTTGGCTTGCAGGTCTTGGATGTGCTCGAGGCCTTGGACCTCACCGAGTTCGGGCTCGGCTGGCCGATCGGCCGACCACGCCACGGCCATCTCGCCGATGGCTTCGGCCAAGTGTCGAAAGTGGGCATCACGAAGTTCTAAGCGCTCAGCCGTTGAGTGCTCAGGGAAACACCAGGCCAGGTTTTGGTCGACGATGCGCCGGCGGCGGGGCATCAACGCCTTGAGCAACGGGGCCAATCGCCCGGTCAGCCGGCGCGCGCGCGCCCAGCCCAGCCGCCCGATCAAGCGGATGGGCCACAACCCGACGTGGGTCAACACCGTTTGCATCACAGAAGCGACCATGCCCCATTATTGCGACTTTTACTTAAGCTTGTGCGACACTTCGCTCTAACATGCTTGGCATTTATCGGATCTTAACCACCCTCTTGGCCCCGCTGGCGGCCAGCCGGCTCGACCACTTGGGCCGGTCGGCCTCGCCGCGGGCCCAAGCCGCCGCCCCCACCCGCCGGGGTCGAGCCACCGACAACCACCCACCGCAGGCGGTGGATGTGTGGTGCCACGCGGCCTCGGTCGGTGAGGTCAACACCATCGCGCCGTTGATTGACAAGGCCCTCGATTGTGGCCATCGGGTGTTGGTGACCACGTTCACGCCCACCGGGTTTGACCAAGCGTTGAGCCGTTTCGGGGCGCGCGTGCAACTGGCTTTCGCGCCGCTGGACACGCACCGGGCAGTGCGGCGGTGGTTGGACCAATTCAAGCCCCCAGTTTTGGTGGTGGCCGAGACCGAACTGTGGCCTGAGTTGTTTCATCAATGCCACCAACGCCACATGCCTGTGGTGTTGGTCAACGCGCGCTTATCCAATCGCCACTTCAAGCGCTACCAGCGCTTTTCATGGTTGTATCGACACGCGCTCAACGCGATTGTCACCGCGGCCTGTCAAAGCCCCGCCCAACAAAACAACTGGCAACGGCTGGGGCTGTCTGAGACCCAAGCGGTGGTCACCGGCAACTTGAAAGCCGCGGGCGATGTTCAATCGCTCGAGCGTGAACCCAAGCCACCAACGAAATCATTTTGCTGGGTCGCCGGCAGCGTCCACCCGAAAGAATTTCAACCCATGATCGATGCGCACCTGGCGCTGATCCAACACCACCCCCAGGCCCAATTGATTCTTGCCCCGCGCCACCTGACCCACCTCGATGCGATTCGTGCGGCATTGAACGCATCGGGGTTGGCCTGGCAAGCCTTTGACCCAGCGCTGGGCGCCGGCAGCGGTGCCAATTCAAACGTGCAGGTGCAACTCATCGACACCATGGGGGCCTTGATTGAGGCCTACCGCCAAGCCGACGTCGCCTTTGTCGGTGGCAGCTGGGTGCCGGTGGGGGGCCACAACCTGTATGAGCCAGCCGCCATGAATTGCGCGGTGCTCACCGGCCCACACACCCACCAGCAAGCCGAGGCGAAAAGCCAACTGCAAGCCCAGGGCGCATTGGTTGAAGTGACCGACGGGGATGACTTAATCAAGACGTTGCTGGCGTTGGCCGACCAGCCACCGCTGCTTGAGCAGATGCGTCAAGCCGGCCGCGCGGTGGTGCGCCAACACGCCAAAAGCTTGGAGGCCACTTGGGCGGTGGTCGCCCCTTGGGTGGGGAGCGCGCCCAGTCGAGACTGAGCGCGTCCTTCTAATGCAGCGCCAAGACAGCGCCGGGGCTTTAGTCGAGGAGCGCGTTCACCTCGCTCAGGTCGTCCTCGCTCAACGAGCCGGCCGCTTGCTTGAGCCTGAGCTGATTGAGAATGAACTGGTGGCGTGCCTGCGAGTAATCCCGCTCGGCTTGGAAGAAGCGCTGCTCGGAGAGCAACACATCGACGATGGTGCGCGTGCCCACCTCAAACCCTGCGTTGGTCGCTTCCAGTGCCGAGTTGGCTGAGACCAACGCTTGTCGTCTGGCCTCGACCTCACGGATCCCCGCGACCACGCCACGGTAAGCGGTTTCTGTTTGCCGAACCACGCTGCGCTGGGCTTGGTCGAGCACCTCGTCGGCCAACTGCAACACAAAGCCAGCTTGGCGTCGACGCGATTGCGTGGCAAAGCCTTGGAAGATTGGGATGTTCAAAGTCACTTGTGCTTGCCAGCCATCGGTTTGGAAGCTGGTGATGCCGATGGGCGCTTGCGTTTGTGGGTCGCGCGCGGTGAACTCATTGTTGACGTTGCGGCTGTACGAACCTGACACGCCCAAAGAGGGCAAGTGGCCCGCGCGGGCAATCCGAAGGTCGGCGCGCGCCACGTCCAGCTGACCGAGCTGTTGCATCACCTGCGGGTTGTTTTGCAGCGCCATTTGCACCCAGCTTTGGGCATCGGCCGGGTCGGGGCTGTCTAGGGGGATGTCATCGATCAACCGCGCGAAGTTCTCAAAATACGCCCCGGCGGTCTCTCGCAACGCCTCTTTGGCGTCTTCAAACGCGTTTTCAGCCAAAATCAACCGCGCTCGGGCGCCATCGAACGCCGCACGGGCCTCGTGGACGTCGGTCACCGCCGCCAAGCCCACTTCAAAGCGCTGCTCGGCTTGTTCGAACTGACGGCGCAGCGCGGTTTGCTCGGCGTTGGCAAAGGTGACCGAATCGAGCGCGGTCAAGACATCGAAATAGCGCTGCGTGACCCGATACAAAAACGCCTGCCAGGCTTCCTTGTACTCGGCTTCAGCGGTGCTCAACTCAGCGCGGCCGCGCGCCAGCTGGCCCCAATTGGCGTCATCAAAAATACTTTGATTGAGGCTGACCCGGTAGTTTTCTTGGTCGACATCGGACGAGGGCAATGTCCGACCCCCCACTTCAGGCTCAGAGCTGCCGATGGTGCGGCTGGCTGAGCCGTTGATGGTGGGCAGCAACGTGGCGCGCGCTTGTCTGGGAATCTCTTCGGCGGCATCCAACCGACGCTCGGCTGCGCGCAGTGCCGCGTCGTTGGTTTGTGCCAGCTCATAGACGCCCAGCAAATCAACCGCGTGGGCGCCCCCGCTGAAGGTTAAGGCGGTGCTCAGCGCCAGCGAGGCCACAAGCGTTTGTCGTTTCTTTGCGTTCATACCTGACATCCTACGGGTTGTCCCACAAGCCATCTTTGTTAAGTGGCTTTGGGCATCAATTAAAATTCGAATTGCTCAATATCTTCAGCGCCGATCAGTCGCGGCACATCGGTCTCAAACAAGCTTTCTGTCAGCCATTGGTCTTGGCCTTGCCGGTGGAGGCAGACCGCCTCCATGGCTGGGGAATGGCCCCGAATCGCCACCAAGCGCCCACCGACGGCGACTCGGCGCATCAGCCCTTCGGGCACCGTGGCCGCTGAACTGGTGGCGACCACGCAATCAAATTGACCACTGCCGAGCACCCCAGAGTCCATGAAGTCTGCATCCAAAGCATCGCCTTCAACAACGGCCACATCGTCCACGCCCGCTTGAGTCAGCCGGCCTTGGGCCGCTTCAACAAACCGAGGATGGATCTCAAGGCTCATCACTTGCCCCCCCAGCTCGGCCAGACACGCGGTCAAAAACCCATACCCTGTGCCCACCTCTAGGACGGTCTGACCGGGCGATAAGTTCAATGCCTGCAACAATCGGCCTTCTTCCACGGGCTTGAGCATCACTTGGCCCTCACCCAGTGGAACGCGCACATCCATAAACGCCATGCGCCGATACTTGGACGGGACAAACTCCTCGCGCGGCACCGCTTTGAGGGCATCCAATACCCGCTGATCCAGCACCTCCCAGGTGCGGATCTGTTGCTCGATCATATTAAACCGGGCTTGTTCAATGTTCAGCGCCATGGGGCTTGCCTTTGTTTGATGCCAACACTCAATGGCCTATTGTAACGCCAGCCCGCCCGGTTGTGCCTGTGCCCAAGGTCATGGATTGACCCATATCGCTCCAGCCTGCGGTGTGCGGTAAGATGTTGACATGCGCGATGATTGGCTCGACGACACGCCTTGGACGGTGAACTTGTTGCCCTACATTCAGGGCCTGCAAGCCCGTGGCTTGATCGAAGTCAACGCAGTGGTGATCCACGCCACCGAGCTGCCGACGCTCGCCGAAGCCAGACGCTTTGCCGAAATCATCCACTACCCCGCCACAAAAACCGGCAACAGCGGCCATTTTTATGTGGACACCGATGGGCGGGTCGAGTGTTGGGTGACACCCGATCGTGTGGCCCATCACGTCAAAGGCCACAACCACGCCTCCATCGGCATTGAGTTGGTCCACCCTGGGCGCTATCCCGATTGGCACGCCACCGATCATCAAGACTGGTCCACCCCCTACCCCGATGAACAGATTGAGGCTTTGATTGGCTTGCTCAATCAGCTTGCCGCGCGCCTGCCCCGCTTGCACCACATCGCCGGCCACGATGAATTGGACTTGGATGTGGTCGCCGCCAGCGATGACCCCAGCCAAACGGTGCGGCGCAAGCTCGACCCCGGCCCGACGTTTCCGTGGGATCGGGTGTATGACCGCACGCCGTTGAGCGCCTACGTGCGCCGCTGATCTGGCCTGCATTGAGACAACCGGACTGACCATGACCGCCCCACACAGCCTCACGCCCCAACACGTTGTTGACGCCCACCGCCGGATCGAGTCTTTGATCGAGTGCACCCCGGTGATGACCTCACCGAGCCTGGATGAGCAGCTGTCCGCGTCGGTGTTTTTCAAGTGCGAGCACCTGCAAAAAACCGGCTCATTCAAGTACCGCGGCGCGTCGCATGCCGTGTCCCACCTCGACGCCGATTGCCCCGGCGTGGCCACCCACTCATCGGGCAATCATGGTGCTGCGCTGGCGCTGGCCGCGCGCGCCCGGGGCATCCCCGCTCGCGTGGTGATGCCTCAAGGGGCCATCCAAGCCAAAGTCGACGCGGTGGGCCAACACGGTGGCGTGGTCGAGCATTGCCCGCCCACCCAACACGCCCGCGAGGCCGGTCTGGCGCGCTGGGTGGAGGCGGGTTGGTGGCCGATTCCACCCTACGATCACCCCCACATCATCGCCGGTCAGGGCACCTGCGGGTTGGAGCTGATGCGCCAAGTCGACGATCTCGACATCATTGTCTCGCCGATTGGTGGCGGCGGGCTGGTCTCGGGGATGATCTTGGCGGCCCTGGACTGCCCGGCCGATAAGCGCCCGCGGATTATTGGCATTGAACCGGCCGGCGCAGATGACACGCACCGCTCACTCCAAGCCCACCAACGGGTGAGCGATCACCACCCCGACACCATCGCCGATGGGCTTCGCGCCTTGGTCGGTGAGATCAACTTTGACATCATTGAACGCCACATCGATGCGGTGTTGTGTGTCACCGACGCCCAGATCATGACCGCCATGAACTGGCTTTGGAAAGACCTCAAGCAAGTGGTTGAACCCTCGGGCGCGGTGGCCTTGGCTGGGGTGCTCAGCCACCCTGAACACTTTGCCAACCAGCGGGTTGGCGTGGTGGTCTCGGGGGGCAACATGGACCTGCCCTCACCTTTGATTAACGCGAGCTGATGTAGCCTCACGAGCATGGAACTGTGGCTACTTCGACACGCCCAAGCCGAGCCGGATGCGGCCAGCGGTCACGACCGCGACCGGGCGCTCAGTGCGGCCGGTCAGGCCACCTGCGCGGCCCTGAATCGGTGGTTGCACCAGCACTTGGTTGACCACCCGCTGCCGGCAACCATTGGCTTTTCGCCAGCCACACGCACCCGCCAAACCATCGAACAGGTCACCCAGGGCCTCAGCGGTGTCCCGATCCGGCAAATGGAGGACCTGTGGGCCGCGACCACCGGCGACTTGGTGGCGTTGATCACCCGCCTGGCCGACCACCCGCAACCGCTTTGGTTGGTGGGGCACAACCCAGGGCTTGCTGATCTTGTGGGGTGGTTGGCCAAGCCGCTGCCACCGCCGGGCATGAAGCCTGGCACGCTGGTGCGGTTATCGGTGGAGCTGCCGTTGCACCCGGGGGTGGGTGAAATACTGGACGTGGTTCAGCCCAACGCCTCGCTGTAACAGGCCACCACGTGCTCAAGCCCGGCTTGGTCGGTGGCATCAAAGCGATCGGGATCGGGGCTGTCGATGTCCAACACGCCGATGATCTGGCCCAAGTGTCGCACCGGGATCACGATCTCTGAGCGCGATTGGGGGTCGCAGGCGATGTGGCCGTCAAACGCATGCACGTCGGCCACGCGCTGGGTCTGCCCGCTGACCACCGCCGCACCACACACGCCTTGGCCTTTTTCAATGCGCACACACGCCGGCTTGCCTTGGAAGGGCCCAACAATCAACACCGGCTCGCCGCGCCCTTGCGGGTCGTCGTCCAAGAAATAAAACCCCACCCAATTGATGCGCTCAAGGTGTTGGTTGATCAACGCGACCAGGTTGGCGGCGTTGGCCACGCGGTGGCGTTGACCCGCCATCAAGGCTTGGGCTTGGGCGCTGAGATCGCGATAGATCCCCGTGACATGCTCAGGGACGGGGGTGGGGGTGTTGGTGGTGTTCATAAGCTTAGAGTGTATCTCGATTCAATCGCCCAAGAGCAGCGTGGGGGTGATAAAGATCAACAACTCGCGGCGCTGGTCGTCGTGGCTGGCGCGTTGGAACAGCCGCCCCAAGCCTGGCACGCTGGACAGGATCGGCACCGAGGCGTTTAAGGCGTTGTCTTGTTCTTGAAAGATCCCACCGAGGACCAGCGTTTGGCCATCATCCACCCACACCCGCGTGCCCAACTGGCGGGTATCGATGGAAGGCACCGACCCACCCCGGCCGGTTTGAAAGATCTGACCGACGGTGTCTTGGGTGATGCCCAAGTCAAGCTGGATCCGGCCATCGGGCAAGATCAAAGGCGTGGCGCGCAGCGCCAGTGCGGCTTCACGAAACTGCACGCTGACCGCGCCGGCGTTATCGCCTTGGCCGCTTTGCACCGCCTCAAACGGCACCGCCACCCCCTGCTGAATAAACGCCTCAGCACGATTGGCGACCACGATCCTCGGTGTGGAGATCACCTGACCCTCGCCGGTGGCCTCCAGCGCGCTCAACTCGGCATCGAGCCGATAACGCGCGCTCAACACCGCCAAGTTCAACTGCCCCGATGCCCCCGCCGCGGGCAAGTCGACCGCGGCTGACGGTTCGATCGATGGGGTGAGGTCATCGTCTCGGCGGGTGGCGCCAAACCGCATCCCCAGCGCGCGGTTGAAATCGCGGTTGGCGATCACAATCCGGGATTCGATCAACACTTGGGCCGGGGCTTGATCCATCTCGCTCAACCGGTCTTTGATCGCATCGATACGGGTTTGGCTGTCTTCGATCCAGAGCCGATTGTGGGTGGGGTCGGTTTGGATCTGACCCCGGGCTGAGAGCATCGGCTCGATCTGCTCAACCAGTTGGGTGGCGTCGCGGTGGATCACGGTGTGGCCGTGGCGAACCAACGGTTGGCGCGCGGCTTGTTCGGTCCAATACGCGGGGCTGGCGACCACCCAAACCCCCGAGACCTCGCGCATCTCCAAGCCTTGAAGCGTGGTGATCAAGCGCATCACCTCCTCAATCGGTTGGTCTTTGATCTCGATGCTGATCGGGGCATCGACCGGCTCGGTCAACACCACATCCAAAGGCGCGTGCTCGGCCAGTTGCATCAACACTTGATCCAAGGGGGCCGCTTTAAACTGCACCGTGACCGTTGGTGGTGACGTCGGTGGTGACGGCTGTGGTGACAGCAACCGCGCTTCGGCCCAGCCCACCACACCCAGCCAGACCAGCAACCCAAGCCACACCCGATGCCTCATTGCCACGTCCACCGCTGCGCCGGCTGGTCAGCCACGGCACCGAGCACCACGCCATCGGCGTCGATGGCCTCCACCGATCGACCCTGGGTGCCGATCGAACTGCCCACGCCCAGCGCCCGTAAGGTGCCGGTGGGGTCGATCACCCACGCCCACGAGCGATCGTTGAGCTGCCCAACCCCCACCAACGCCAGCCGCTCCAGCGGCAGCGCCTGCCACCAATCAGTCCCCGGCCTGGGCCAGGTCAACGCGCCGACCGCGCGGTCTTTGTCGGAACGGGTGGACTCACCAGACCTCAAGCCCAAGCCCCAAACGGGCGTTGGGGGTTCGTCGGTGCTCGGCCAACCCAGCACCCGAAGCTGGGCCAACACCTGAAGACCCGCCCCCGCCTGTGGGCGAATGTCGACCCAGTGCACCGCCACACGCCCCCCAGCGGTTGGCGTTTGCGCGGCGTGGAGCCAATCCAAGATCGGGCCCAGCGCGCCGCTGGCCTCGAGCTCAACATCAAAAAAATCCAGCCCCTGGCCGCTCAGCAGCCAATCAAGGGCCAGTGGGTCAGCCACGGCTTGATCGCCCAGCTCGCGCCACGGCGTCGGTGGGGTCAGTGCCTGAACCGGGCCAAGCGCGGTCAATTGCACACCGCGTTGGCGCGCGTGGCGGCGCGCAGAAGACAGCCAGGCGTGCTGCGCACTCAAGCCCGTCAACCGCCCCGCTGCCTGCGCATGCTCGCTGATGGTGCGTTGGTGCGCGGCCAAGGTCTCGGTGTGCGTGGCCACCGCTTGCTCGGCCCGTGCCATGCGCTGGCTCAACCGCTGGGCGTTTTCTTGAGCCTGATCGAGTGCGGTGCGGGTCGGTTCGATCACAATCACGTGACCCATCCAAACGCACACCGCCACCCACACCACCGCCAGCCAGGCGCGCACAGAAAGCGGTGCCAACCCCAGTGCAGACAACTCGGTGTGGCGCCAGGCCATCGGCGTGGTGGTCGCCGTCATGGCCCGATCCCCACCACAAAATCACTCAAGCCTTGGGCATTTTGCTGCTGATCCAACAACTCAATGCGCCGACCCGGCAGCCGCTCGGCCAAACGCGCTTGATAGTCCAGCACCTCCGCAGAGGTCAGCCCACGCCCTTCCACCCGAACAGAGGTTGACGGGGCACGCCCCTGTTGGGCCGGCTCGGCCAAGTGGTGCACCACCCGATCGAGCCACACCCACGCCGGCCGGGCCGCGACGATCGCATGCCAGGTCGGTTGCTGGGACTCGGTCAGTGACCCAATCGCCACCAGCGCTTCGATGTCTTCAACCAACCCAGACTCACGCGCTTGGGCCGTCGCCACATCACGCTCAAGCCCGTCGAGCTCATCGCCTCGCGCGTCGACAAGCGCTTGCAGATGTTGAACCTCGCGCTGGGTGTCGGCCAGCTGGTGTTGGTGGGTTGTGGAGACCCCCACTTGGATCACACCGACACACGCGCCCAACACCAACAACAACGCGAAGTATTGGCGCGTCTTTCGCCGCCTGATCTGGCCCCGCCAGTCCAACAGATTAAATTCCATTGACCCTCACCCCGCCGCTATTCACCAAGCCATCCACCAAACCATCGACCCCGGCCGTGCACGCCAACACCCCGCCTGCATCTGTTGTGATCACACCGCACGCCCGCACCAACGCCACGCCCAACAGTGCAGCGACCTCGTCGAGCCGATCAAACGGCTCACCGGTGGGCACGCACGCTTGGATGCCGTGTTGGCCCACCACAGGTTGCAATTGGGCGGCCAGGTGATCGGCGTGTTCTGCCGCAGACAACCGCCGGTGGGCAAACGATTGAACGCCGCGCACGCCGTTGTGATCGACAACCAACCATTGGGTTTGGCCGCGGTGACAATCCACCAGCACCACCGGCCAGTCGCCCGAGTGGCGGCGTTGGACGGCACGCGCCAACACGGCGGCGCGCACATCCAACCTCAGCAATGACACCCCGGCTCGGCGCGCGAAGGCTTGGTAACGGGCCACCACCCCAGGCTCGGCCGCGACCCACCACTGACCGACCTCGGTGGTGGTGGCACCCACCCCCTGCTGTCTGGGGTCATGGCTGGGGCCGACATCCACGCAGTGCGGATCCGCCCCCCATGGGGTGAGCGTCCAGCCCGCATCGCGCCAGGCCTGGGGGAATGACGCGGCCATCGCTGTGGCGTCGGTGTCATTAAACTCAGCCGGCTCCGGAACCCACGCATGCCAGACCACGCTCGCCGGCAGCGCCATCACAACGCCTTGGATGGGACCGATGTGATCGCGCAGCCAACGGCCAACTGAACCGGCCCACTCAAGCTGGGGCCCATTCGCGTCATCAATCGCATCATCAACCGCGTCGTCAGGTGCCATCGGCCGGCTGAGGTGGTGGCGCTGGTGGTCAATGGGATCGATCCAGCCGGCCAACCAACCATCATCGCGCCAATCGATCGCCACCACCGGCGCCGATCGACGCGATCGCCTGCTGAGACGGGGCCACTGGGTGGGCATGGCATCACCTTTTGTTGTGAACTGGCTTGGTATGCTAGAAGCCAAGTCCTTATACTGTGGGTGATGTTGGCACTTTTTGACGTTTCTGGCGTCTCAGCCAACGACGCATGCCCAACAATGGGCCCACGGCATCCACCATGACCCAAACATCGACATCACCACTGAGATCACTGCTGTTTCGCTGGGCCCTCTATGCCATGGGCGCGGGCGCGTTGGCGGCGGTGGTCATGGTGGCGGTGATCTACCCCACCTTGCCCTCGGTCGACTCGCTTAAAAACGTTGAACTGCAAGTCCCGCTGCGGATTTATTCTGCCGATGATCGTTTGATCACCGAGGTGGGCGAACAGCGTCGATTGCCAATCTCGCTCGATGACATGCCCGAGCGTTTGAAGCTGGCGTTCTTGGCAGCAGAAGACGACAGGTTCTATCGCCACCCAGGCGTGGATTGGCGCGGCACGTTCCGGGCGGTGTGGTTGTATGCCATCTCGTTGGGCCAAGGGCGGGTGCCCGGTGGCAGCACCATCACCCAACAGGTCGCCAGGCGCTTCTTTCTATCAACGGAATACTCCATCACCCGAAAACTTCGAGAGATTCTGTTGGCGTGGAAAATCGAGCAGGTTCTCACCAAAGATGAGATTCTGGAGCTCTACCTCAACAAAGAGTTCTTGGGCCACCGCTCATATGGCGTGGGCGCGGCCGCTCAGGTGTATTACGGCAAAACGGTCGACGAGCTGACCTTGGCCGAAATCGCTCAGATTGCAGCACTCCCCAAAGCCCCATCGCGGGACAACCCCATCACCAACCCCACCGGCGCCTTGGTGCGCCGAGACTGGGTATTGGGGCGCATGGCGCGGTTGGGGTATGTCTCCCAAGCCGAGGCCGAGGCCGCCCAACAACAGCCCAACAACGCCCGCTACCACGGCCCCGAGATCGAGTTGTCCGCGCCGTGGGTTGCAGAAATGGCGCGGCTTGAAATTGTCGAGCAGATGGGCGCTGATCGGGCCTACACCGGTGGCTTTATCGCCCGCACCACCATTGATTCGCGCATGCAACAAGCCGCCCGCGACGCCATTGAGCGCGGCTTGAACAACTACGACAGACGCCACGGCTGGCGCGGTCCTGAAGACCAGCTCGACATGGCGCCGTTGACCGTAATCGGTCAAGACGCCGATGGGTTTAACCTCGAGACCCTGGACGAGGCGGCCGCTTTGACCGCCTTGGATGACTACGATGTCATCGGCGACTTGATCCCAGCGGTGGTGGTTGAGGCCGACGCGGATGGGGCCGAGATCTATACCCAAGGCGGGCAATGGGTCACGCTTGGGCTGGCCGATGTGTCTTGGGCGCGCACACGACTGGCCTTGGATGCGCTGGGTCGGCGCCCCGATCGGGTTGATGGTGTCATCAACCGCGGCGACGTTGTCCGCGTGCGTCTTGATGATGATGGCCAATGGCAGCTGGCACAAATCCCCCAAGCACAAGCGGCGTTGGTGTCGATGGATGCCGACACCGGTGCCGTGCGGGCGTTGATGGGCGGCCTTGATTTTGGACAAAACCAATTCAACCGGGTCACCCAAAGCCAACGCCAGCCAGGCTCGGCGTTCAAGCCGTTCGTCTATGCCGCCGCCCTCGACAACGGCTACCACTTGGCCTCGCTGGTCAACGACGCCCCAGTGGTGGTCGAAGACCCCTCCACCCAACAAACCTGGCGACCCCAGAACTTCTCCGAGCGGTTTTATGGGCCCACGCCATTGCGCGAGGCGATGGTCGAGTCCAGAAACCTCATCAGCATCCGCTTGCTGATGGGCATGGGGTTGGAGACCACCCGCGATTACGTGGCCGGTTTGGGCATCCCCAAAAGCGATCTGCCCAACGGCCCGTCGATGGCATTGGGCTCGGGCACACTCACGCCGATGGCGGTCAACACCACGCACGCGGCCTTCATCAACGGCGGCCACAAGCCCAAGCCCCGCATCCTCGAAACCGTCGAGACTGACCAAGGTGAGGTGGTGCTTGAGCCTGTCATGACGCGGGTGTGCCCCACGTGTCCCGACACCCGACAAACGGGGGTGATTGGCGATTGGATCGACCCTGAGTTTGTCGGGCCGGTGGTGCCCAACCCCGCCCCTGAAATCATGTCGCCGCAAACCGCATGGCTGATCCATTCGGTGATGAAAGATGTGGTGCGCGAGGGCACCGGTCGGCGCGCGCTGGCCATCGGCCGGGATGACTTGGCCGGCAAAACAGGCACCAGCAATGACTTTCGTGACACGTGGTTTGTGGGCTCAGGTGGGGGCTTGGTCACCACGGTGTGGGTTGGGCGCGATGACTATGAATCTCTGGGCCGACTCGAACAAGGGGGGCGCACCGCGTTGCCGTTTTGGGTGGACTACATGGATCAAGCCTTACAAGGCATTCCAGAGCAAGACGTGGCGATGCCTGTGGGCATTGCCAGTGCTTGGATCGACCCCAACACCGGCCTGCGCGTTCGCCCCGGCACGGCCAACGCGGTCCAAGAGTGGTTCCACGCCGATGCGTTGCCGCCAATGCAAGCCGATGCCGACGCGCGCGATGGCGACAACCCCTACGAGATTTTTTGAGCGCGCCATGAAAGGACGCGGCTCGAGACAACTCAGACAAACCGAACAACACCGCCACGCGGTGGCCGCCGAGGCCGCGCGCATCATCGCCACCGAGGGCCAACGCAACTACGCCACCGCCAAACAAAAAGCCGCGCACCGGTTGGGCATCACCAACCGCCAGGTGTTGCCTTCCAACGTTGAGGTCGAGGCCGCGCTTCGCGAGTGGCAGCGGTTGTTTGGGGGCGAGGCGCTGAGCGCCCACCTGACCGCCCTGCGCAGACTGGCTTTGGAGGCGATGGGGTTTTTTAAAGACTTCCGCCCTCGGCTGGTGGGACCGGTGCTCGAAGGCACCGCCGATGAATTCTCCCGGGTGTGCTTGCACCTGTTCAGCGATGACCCGGATGCGCCCGTGCACTTTTTAATGAACGAGGGCATCCCCTTCGAGCAAGAGCGACGATGCATTCGCTGGCACCGCGACAGCGCCATGGAAGTCGATGCATTGGTGTTGGACAAAGACGGCCAGCTGATTGACTGCACCGTGATGGTCGGCCCCGACGCCAAACAAGCCCCACCCAGCCCCATCGATGGCAAAGCCATGCGCCGGGCGTCCATCCATGAACTCGAGACCCTGCTGGCCGAATCACCCGCCCGTTGAGCCAGTCACCCCGCCGTTGGGTTATCGACACGCTCTGCGGTAAAATGGCCTGATGAACTATCCAACGACTTTCGATGTGATTGTGATCGGTGGTGGCCACGCCGGCACCGAGGCGGCATTGGCGGCGGCCCGAGCGGGCGCGGCGACGCTGCTGGTCACCCACAGCATCGAGACCATCGGACAAATGAGCTGCAACCCCGCCATCGGCGGCATCGGCAAGGGGCACTTGGTCAAAGAGATCGATGCCTTGGGCGGGGTCATGGGGCACGCGGCTGATCGCGCGGGCATCCAGTGGCGCACGCTGAACGCCTCCAAAGGCCCAGCGGTCAGGGCCACGCGCGCCCAGTGCGATCGAGCGCTGTACCGCCAAGCGATTCGTGGGGCGGTGGAGCAAGCCCCGCTGTTGCGTTTGTTCCAGCAACCCGTGGATGATCTGTGCGTAGAAGGCACGCGCGTGGTGGGGGTCAAGACCGCCATGGGTTTGGTGTTTCGCGCTGAGGCGGTGGTGTTGACCACCGGCACGTTCTTGGGCGGGCGCATCCACATGGGCGAGACCCAGCTGGCGGGGGGTCGCGCCGGCGACGCGCCGGCCAACACGCTCGCTGCGCGGCTCAGGGAACTGCCCTTGACGGTCGATCGGCTGAAAACCGGCACGCCACCCCGGCTGGATGGCAGGACCATTGACTTTTCAAAGCTCACTGAGCAGCCAGGCGATGAGCCGCTGCCGTCGTTTTCGTTTGTTTGTGAACCCGACACGCACCCGGCGCAACGGTCGTGCTTTATCACCCGCACCAATACCACCACGCACGCCATCATCGAAGACAACCTGCATCGATCACCGATGTATTCGGGGGTCATTGAAGGCGTGGGCCCGCGCTATTGCCCATCGATCGAAGACAAGGTGGTGCGGTTTGCAGACAAGGACTCGCACCAAATCTTCCTTGAGCCTGAGGGCTTGGATGTCAATGAGTGGTATCCCAACGGCATCTCAACAAGCCTGCCGTTCGATGCCCAAGTGGAGATGGTGCGAAGCATTGATGGCCTGGCGGATGCCCACATCACCCGCCCCGGGTATGCCATTGAGTATGACTTTTTTGATCCGCGCGACTTAAAACCCAGCCTCGAGACCAAGCATCTCGATCGCTTGTATTTTGCCGGCCAAATCAACGGCACAACGGGCTATGAAGAAGCCGCCGCGCAGGGCCTGGTGGCTGGCGTCAATGCCGCCCGCCAAAGCCAGGGTTTGGAGGCGTGGACACCGCGACGTGACCAAGCCTACATCGGGGTGTTGATTGATGACTTGATTACCCAAGGCACCACCGAGCCGTATCGGATGTTCACCAGCCGAGCGGAGTTTCGGTTGCACCTTCGAGAAGACAACGCCGATCTTCGCCTCACCGAAATCGGTCGGACACTGTCGCTGGTCGACGAGCGGCGCTGGCAACGCTTCACCACCAGACAAGACTTGATTGACCAAGAGCTCAAACGCTTGGCGGCGTTGCGGTTGCCAGTCGGACAAGCGCTCACCCAGACGGTGTCTGAGCACCTGGGCGTGGCGATCAAAAAAGACAGCTCGGCCGAGGCCTTGCTGCGCCGTCCCGAGGTCACGTATCCAGCGTTGATGGCGATCCCGGGGATGGGCCCGGGCGTCGAGCCGGCTGATGTGGCCGAGCAAGTCGCAATCCAAATCCGCTACGCCGGTTACCTCAATCGCCAGCAAGACGACATTGACCGGCAACGCCAAGCGGCCACGCAGGTGATTCCAGATGATTTCGACTACGGCGTGGTCAAAAGCCTTTCGGCTGAGTTGCTGGAAAAACTCGAGCGGGTCCGCCCACAATCGGTGGACCAGGCCAGCCGCATCGCCGGCATGACCCCAGCGGCGATCTCACAGCTGCTGGTCTACCTCAAGCGCCACAAAAAAGCCGCCTGATCGGCTAAGACCGAGACACCTTGTCGCGCGCATCCGCCGCGTCGTGCCAGGCGTTGGCATCCAAATCCAGATCATCAAACCCTTGGGGATCAAACACCGGCACCTGGCCTTGGCGAACTTGGTCCTCGTAGTCGTCCATGATCCGAAAACTGACTTTCATCATGATCGCCAACGCCGCCAGGTTGACCAAGGCGAGCAACGCCATTGTCAAATCAGCAAAACTGAAGATGGTGGTCAGGTCTTGGACCGAGCCCCACAAGATCAGCAACAGCATCAACACCCGAAAGCCAATGAACATGATCCGATCGTCTTTGTTCATCCAATAGGTGGCGTTCTCACCCAAATAAAAGTTGTACAAGATCGAGCTGAAGGCAAACAGCACCAACACCAGTGACACAAACGTCTCGCCCCAAGGCCCCACAAACTGAGCCAGCGCCAGCTGCGTCAGCACCACGCCATTGCCTGTTTCGGCATCCACGTGGAGCCCGGCGAGGATGATCAAAAGCGCGGTGGCGGTACAGATGATGGCGGTGTCGATAAACACGCTAAAACTTTGTACGATGCCTTGATTGACCGGATGCGGCACATAGGCCACCGAGGCCACATTGGGCGCGCTGCCCAAGCCGGCCTCATTCGAGAACAATCCCCGCCGAACCCCCATCATGATCGCCGCGCCAATGCCACCCCCCACGGCAGGCTCGAGCCCGAACGCGCTTTTGACAATCAACCCCAGCACCTCGGGCACTTGGGTGATGTTCATGCCCACCACCACGACGGTCACACCGATATAGAGAATCGCCATGATCGGGACAATGATCTCGGTCACCCTCGAGATCCGCTGCACGCCCCCAAAAATCGAAAACCCGACCACCGCGGTCATGATCACGCCGGTTACTGCGGTTGGGATTCCAAACGCCTCTTGCAAAGACGTTGACGCCGTGAATGACTGCAAGGCGACAAACGCCAAACCAAACGTGACCAACAGCAGCAGCGTGAACACCATCGCCATGCCACGGCTGCCCACCCCGCGCTCGATGTAGTACATCGGCCCACCCCGAAAGGTGCCGGTGCGCGCATCGCGGGTCTTATAGGCTTGGGCCAGGCTGCACTCAAAAAAGCTGGTGGCCATGCCAATCAAGCCGACCATCCACATCCAAAACACCGCCCCGGGGCCCCCTAAGGTGATCGCCACCGCCACGCCGGCAATGTTGCCCGCGCCCACGCGACCCGCGACACTCAGCGTCAACGCTTGAAACGACGAGACATGGCCGGCTTGGTGGTGGAAGGCCTGCTTGAGGACCCGAAACATCTCGCCAAAGTAACGAATCTGCACAAACCGAGACCGAAGGGTCATGGTCAAACCCATCACCACCAACACACCCACCAAGATATAAGACCACAGAAAATCTGTCACAGCCGCCAGCATTGAGCTCTCCTTGTTTGCATACGTGGGCGTGGTTGGCCGTGGCCCATGCGGGACACTGGATGACCACTTTCAAAGTAGTGTAACCTGTCAGGCATCAACCATTCTCATCGATGCCGGTGATGCCAGACCACCCATCGCACAACCCAACAGACTGGATCCGATCAATGATGCCCAAAACCAAATACGCTGCGCCACTCTTGTTGTGCTCCACCGTGCTTGCCCTCAGCCTGACCGCCTGCCAGCAAACGCCAGACTGCGCTGAGGCGGTGAACACCGCCACCGATCTTGGCAACCAAGGCCAGCTGGCCAATTTCGAACAAGGCGAGTTTGCTGAGGCCTGCCAAAGCGAGTACATGGCGGCGTGGGAGCAAGCGCGCGATGGGTTTTGTGACCCCGAGGCTGCGTTTGATCGTGCAATGGCCGGATCGGCGCAACCGCCGGCCTGCGAGCGGCCTGCCTATCTGAGAAATCACCAGTTGGGGGCCAACCTGCATGCGTTGAGAGACGAAAAAAAGACCATTGAGGATGATCTGGCCCGAGGTGAGGCCGACAGCACTGCCCCGCAGCAATTACAAACCTGGCGCATGCGGCTTCGGGTGCTGGAACGAGAGGTCTCAGAGCTGGAGACGCTGGCGAGAATGAGGGGTTTGATGGCGCCGGCTGAGTTGCCGCCCGAAGTGCGCGACGCGCCCCAAAGTTAATTACCAAAATTCAAATAGTCAAAGTGAAATGCCAAAACACGATCTGCCCAAAGTCATCGGGCCGGCGGGAATATCGACCAAGACGAAGTGGTCTCTATTGCAAAGACGATCTTGTCGAGAATCGTCACCTAATCCATCCAAGCACCAGCCCACCGAAAACCCGCAAGAGCTGCGACCAGACACGTCAGCACACTCAAGCCCACATAGACCGCCGCTTTCGTGTACTGGCCTGCTTGGATCAGTTGAAGGTTTTCAACCGAGAACGCCGAAAAAGTGGTGAAGCTGCCTAAAAACCCAACCACCAACAGGCTTTGAAGCTCAACATGCCCACTCCACTTGCCCACAAACAAAGCCAACACCGCACCCGCCAATAAAGACCCAGCGGCATTGACGCTCAGCGTGCCCCAAGGCAAAGCTTTGTCAGCTGCGTGGTTGACCCAATACACCATCGCATGCCGAGCCAAAGCCCCGGCAGCACCCCCAAAAGCGATGGCCAACCACTGCATCACAGCAGGCTCAGGGGTGGCTGGGTGCGATGAGTAGACCAATCGGCCATCTTACATTGGTGCTTCACACAGACAATGCGCCATCACCCCACGCCGACCGGCTTCGGTGGCTTGGTTAATGCGGTTGAGCTCTTGGATTAAGCGCCACTGAAACGTCTGGGGCAACCATTGCGTCAACGGGTTCGAGCCCACCGTGCTCATGACGGCATCAAGGCCGGCCACCCGCATCGCTTTGGCAGACCACTGCACAATGAATTGCTCAAAGGAGCTGAGCTCGGGCTCAACGTAGGTGATACTGAACTCATCGCCCATCCCCGCTTGACGCGCGGCCGAGGCCACAGCGTGTTGCAAGGTGCCCAACTGATCGACCAAGCCCCGCTCTTGGGCCTGGTGACCGGTCCAGACCCGGCCTTGGGCCACGGCATCGACACCGTCGCGGGTCATGTCGCGGTGCTCACCAACCAAACCAATGAACTCCTCGTAACCAAACTCGATGATGTTTTGGAGCATGCTCGAGACCTCATCACTCACCGCTCGGTCGGGGCGAAGGGCGTCAGCATAAGGCGTGGTGCCCACGCCGTCGGTGTACACGCCCACATTGGCCAACGTGTCTTGGAAGGTGGGGAAAAACCCAAAAATCCCAATCGATCCGGTGATCGTCGATGGGTACGCCCACACCTCATCGGCACCCATCGCAATCCAATACCCGCCCGATGCAGCGACATTGCTCATGCTGACCACCACGGGCTTGCCGGCCTCTTTAAGCGCCATCAGTTCTTTGCGGATCACCTCCGAGGCAAACGCGCTGCCACCGCCTGAGTTGATGCGCAACACCACGGCTTTAATGTCATCGTCTTGGGCGGCTTTGCGGATCAGTCGCGAGGTGGATTCTGAACCAATCACCCCCACCGGCTGGTTGCCCTCGGTGATCGGCCCTTCGGCCACAATGATGCCCACTTCGCCCTCGTCATCATCAACACCCGAAGACTGGGCGCGCACAGCAGCGAGGTATTTGTTCATGGTGATGTTGAGGTAGCTGTCGTCATCATCCGGCTCACCCAGCTGGATCATCTCAGCGCGCATCTGCGGGCGAGCAATCAGCCGGTCGACCAAGCCACGCTCAAGCGCCATTTGCGCCAAATTGCCCTCGGCTTGATCCACGTACTCGGCCAAGTTCATCGCAATGTCGTCGAGCACATCCACCGTCATGCCGCGGTTTTGGGCGACCATCTCGATGTAGCGCTGCCACAGATCATTGAGATAGAACAACGCCGCTTCTTGGTCTTCATCGGATTGTTCATTGAGAATATAAGGCTCCATCGCGGACTTGTAGGTGCCCACTCGGAACAGATTGACATCCACATCCAGCTTGTCCAGAGCTTCAGCAAAGTACTGCCGATAGCGGCCATAGCCTTGCAACAACACAGCCCCCTCGGGATCCAGCCACACCTCATCGGCCAAAGACGCCAAGAAATATTGGCTGGCGCTCATGTTCGCGCCATAAGCGATCACGCGCTTATCAGAGCGTTTGAACTCGGCCACCGCCTCGCTGACTTCGAGCATCATGCCAGCCCCCATCCCCACAAACCCATCGGTGCTGATCAGCACTTGCGAGATGTTGTCGTCGTCTTTGGCGTGTTCAAGCACCGCCACCAAATCACGCAGCTCGGTCTGCGTCTCTGACTCCCCAAGGGCCTCATTGAGCACCTCATCCACAGGCGTGAGGCTGGATTGTTCGACCACCACGCCTTTGGGGTTGATGATCAACGTGGTGCCATCCTCGAGCGCGTCGCTGTCGTCATCACCCACCAACGCCATGATGATGCCCACCAAAATGGCCAAGAAGATGACATTGAAAACGGCCATGCGAAGCGCGGTGATGCCGCGCCAGAAGCCAGAAAAGAGTCGAACAATGATGTTCCGGGGTGGGGTGTGCGTCATGCTGGGGTCCAATGGTGGTGGTGTCAGTCTCCTATTCTAGGAGCCTGATGCCACCACCACAATAGGCCATTGGTCAGGCCTGTTGGTCGATGGTGTCTTTCGAGACCCGGATAAAGCGCCCGCCGAGCAGCACCGAAGCCACGGTCAATCCGGCGATGATGCCCATCCACATGCCCTTGGGCCCCAAGTCCTGGCTGAAGGTCAAATACGCGCCCAAGCTCATCCCCACGGCCCAGTAGGCAATCACGCTGTAGACCATCGGCCGGCGGGTGTCTTTGTACCCTCGAAGCGAGCCGGCAGCGGCCACCTGCAGGCCATCGGCAATCTGAAAAAGGGCTGCAAAAAACAACAAGCTCACCGCCAACTCGGTGACATCGGGCTCAGAAGTGTACAGCGCCACGATGGCCTCTGGGATGGCAATGATGACCGCCGCTGAGACCATCGCAAATGTGAGCGCCAAGGCGATGCCAATCCGCCCGGCGCGCTGGGCGGCCACGGGCTCGCCGCGGCCCAACGCGTTCCCCACCCGGACGGTGATCGCACCGGCCAAGCCCACCGGGACCATAAACACCAAACCGGCGTAGTTCATCGCCACTTGGTGCGCGGCCACGGGCAGCGCGCCCAGTGTGCCAATCAACAACGCCGAGCCGACAAACATGCCCCCTTCTAAAAACACCATGATGCCAATCGGCAGCCCGAGCTTGACCAAGGCCGAGATCTCGCGACGATCGGGGGGACTGAAACACGCCCACACCCGGTACTTTTTGTAATGCGGGCGGTGGGTGACCCAACCCAAAAACGCCAAAAACTGGAGCCAAAAGACAATCGCGGTGGCCCAGCCGGCGCCCACCGCACCGAGTTTCGGGAAACCCATCAGGCCAAACATCAACACCGCATTGAGCGGAATGTTGCAGGCAATCCCGAGCATCCCCACATACATGGTTGGCCCTGTCTTGCCAGTGCCTTCTGAGAAAAACCGAAGCACCAGCATGCCCACCAGTGCCGGTGCCCCCCAACTGATGGCTCGAAGATAATCCATCGCCAAAGTGGCCACTTGGGGGGTGACGTCCATGCGCGTCATCACCCACTCCCCCGAGCGCGCGAACGCCCACAGCCCCACCCCCAACACCAGCCCAAGCCACAGGGCTTGGCGGACAAACTCCCCCACCCGATCACGCTCACCGGCCCCATCGAGCCTGGAGACCGCCGCCGAGACCGCCAACAACAGGCCCAACACAAACAAAAACCCCGCCGCCCAGATCGATGAGCCGACCGCAATCGCGCCCAAGTCCACGGTGCCCAACCGCCCGGCCATGACCGTGTCGACAAAGTTCATGCCAAAGTTGGTCAATTGACCGACAATCAAAGGACCGGCCAACCACAGCGTGCGCTTGACCTCGTAACCCAGCGGGGTGTTCGTCTCAGACGAGTTCGGTGAAAAAGACTGAGCCATCAAAAGACCACCACGCGACAAACCCCCATTGTAAGCGACCGCGCGGCAACCCAGCAGCCACCCATCGCCAACATGGCCCGGTGGGGGTCAGTCTGGGTCAGTCTGTGTTCAGCGGAGCGCCGTATTGGGACTTCAGCCACGCCCACATGGCACGCAAGCCTTGGGCCTCACCGCCGATGGGACGGCCGGGTCGGTCGCTGAGGTTCCACGCATAAATGTCCAGGTGATACCAATCAATCTGTGGATCGACGAAGTGATCCAAGAACAGGGCCGCGGTGATGCTGCCGGCCATCGGCGTGCCCCCGGTGTTGGACAGGTCCGCATACGGCGGCTGGATCAACGAGCGGTACCCCTCAAACAGGGGCATCGGCCACAGCGGGTCGTCGAGCTCAAAAGACAGGTCTTGAATCTGTCGGGTGGCGGCTTGATCGCGCCCATAAATCGGTGGCAGGTCTTCGCCCAATGCCACCCGCGCCGCGCCGGTCAAGGTCGCAAAATCAATGATGCGCTCGGCACCCTCCTCGCAGGCCAAGGTCAGCGCATCGGCCAACACCAGCCGCCCTTCTGCATCGGTGTTGCCGACCTCAACGGTGGTGCCTTTGCGGGTGTTGATGATGTCAGAGGGTCGATAGGCGTTGCCGGCGATGGCGTTTTCAACCGCGGGGATGTAGACCCGCAGGTTGATGTCGAGCCCAAGGGTCATGATCACCTGCGCCAGCGCCAACACATGGGCCGCACCGCCCAAGTCTTTTTTCATCACCGCCATGCCCGCGGCGGGTTTGATGCTCAAACCACCGCTGTCGAAGACCACGCCTTTGCCCACCAAAGCCAGTGTCGGCGCATCCTGCCGGCCCCACTTGAGGGTGATCAGCCGCGGTGATTCAGCCGCGGCTCGGCCCACCGCATGAATCGCTGGAAACGACTGGGCCAACTTCTCACCTGCAATCACCTGACACGCCGCCCCATGGGTTTCAGCGATCGCTTGTGCGATCTCGGCGAGGGCGCGTGGGCCCATGTCATTGGTTGGGGTGTTGACGATGTCGCGTGCCAGGTGACTGGCGGTGACCAAGGCCTCCACCTCAGACCGATAAGCGTCGGGCAACACCCAACGACCTTGGCTTGGGTTGTGGTCTTTGTAGCGATCGAAGCGATAGCTGGCCAACCCCAATCCGACATACGCCAAAGGCTGGCGGTGCTTGGGCCAAGGCGCGAGGCTTTCCTCACTCAAACAATAAACCCCTTCGGGCAGCTTG
>JAVLCB010000008.1:0-99575 GCA_031580925.1 Wenzhouxiangella sp. | reverse complement strand
ATCACTGCTCCGTTTGTTGTCAAAATAGTCGCTACCCATTCACAATGGGACACAGCCTGGGGCATCAACGCCCACTCAACTTGGCCGTGGCCTCAAGATAAGCCGAGTTTGTAACATGGGTGGTTGTGCTTTGAGTAACACGAGCACCTGATTAGGCCGCGCTAAACAACACGTCAATTTATGTTGAATGCTGCACTTAGAACAGAATACTGGCCACAAGGCCAAACCGCTAAGCAACCCACCTGATGGCCTATTCCCACTCAATTGTCGCGGGCGGTTTCCCTGAAATGTCATAGACCACGCGAGAAATGCCTGTGATTTCGTTGATGATGCGCCGAGACACATGGTCCAAAAACTCTGCATCCAGCCGCGCCCATCGGGCTGTCATAAAATCAATCGTTTCCACAGCACGCAAGGCGATGACATACTCATAGCGTCGCGTGTCACCCACCACGCCCACTGAGCGCACCGGCAAAAACACAGCAAACGCTTGCGAGACCTGATCATACAAATTGGCTTGGCGCAGTTCAGAAATAAAAATGTGATCGGCTTTTTGAAGCGGCTCAATAAACTCTTCTCTGACTTCCCCTAAAATCCGCACACCCAGACCCGGGCCGGGGAATGGATGGCGCATCACCAAATCAGCCGGCAAGCCCAATTCCACCCCGATGGCACGAACCTCGTCTTTGAACAACTCTTTGAGTGGCTCAACCAATTCAAGCTGCATGTCTTCTGGCAACCCACCCACGTTGTGGTGCGACTTGATGACCTTGGCTTTGCCAGTCGACGCCCCAGCCGACTCAATCACGTCGGGATAGATTGTCCCCTGAGCCAAAAACGCCGCTTCTTGGTGCGCTTTGGCGGCTTTTTCGAACACCCGGATAAACTCTCGACCGATAATCTTCCGTTTCTCTTCGGGGTCTTCAACGCCTTTTAAAGCTGCCATGAACTGTGCTTTCGCATTGACCCGCTCGACACGCACACCCAAATGCTCGGCAAACAGCGCCATGACCTGGTCGCCTTCTTGGTGGCGAAGCAAGCCTGTATCCACAAACAAGCACAGCAACTGATCACCAATGGCTTGGTGCAGCAATGCGGCCACCACCGATGAGTCCACACCACCCGAAAGCCCCAACAGCACGGTGCCCTGCCCCACATGCTGCCTGACCCGCTGAAGCTGATCTTCGATGATGGCGGTTGTTGTCCACTCAGCCGCGCACCCACAGATCTCCAACACAAACCGCTCAAGGATCCGACGGCCTTGTTGGGTGTGCGTGACCTCTGGGTGGAATTGCAAGCCATAGCAGCGTCGCTGCTCATCGCTGATGCCAGCGACTGGCGCCGAGGGGGTGGTGCACGACACCTCAAACCCTGTGGGAAGCTCAGTGATCTTATCGCCGTGGCTCATCCACACCGACAGCACGCCAGCGCCTTGTTCATTGACACGGTCCTCGATGCCCGCCAGCAGTGCACCGGCTTGGCTCAGTTGAACCTCAGCATAACCAAACTCTTTTTCATCGCTGGGGGCCACCGTGCCACCAAAGTGATGGGCCATGGCCTGCATGCCATAGCAAATCCCCAATATCGGGACATCGAGCCCAAAGACCGCCTCGGGTATTTTGGGGCTGTTCGGCTCGGACACCGATTCGGGTCCCCCAGAGAGAATCACACCCCGCGGCTGAAAGGCCTCGATCAAGGCAGGGTCCACATCCCAAGGCAAGATCTCGGAGTACACACCGATTTCTCGCACCCGGCGTGCAATGAGTTGTGTGTACTGGGATCCAAAATCAAGGATCAGAATACGATCGGCGTGGATGTTGTCGGACACGACCCTTATCCGAGTTTGTAGTTCGGGGCTTCTTTGGTGATGGTCACATCGTGGGCGTGCGATTCGCGCGTGCCCGAAACCGTCACCCGAACAAACCGTGGCTCGGTGCGCATCGCCTCGATGTCACTGCAGCCCACATACCCCATGGCCGAGCGCAGCCCGCCGAGCAATTGATGCACCACGCTGCCCAACGGCCCTTTGTAAGGCACCCGGCCTTCAATGCCCTCGGGCACCAACTTATCGGGATCGGCATCGGCCTGGAAGTAGCGGTCCTTCGACCCTTGCTCCATGGCCCCCAGTGATCCCATGCCCCGATAACTCTTGTATGAACGGCCCTGATAGAGCTCAACATCACCCGGCGCCTCTTCAGTGCCGGCGAATAAACTGCCAATCATCACTGTCGACGCACCCGCCGCGATCGCTTTGGCGAAATCCCCAGAAAAACGAATGCCGCCATCGGCGATCACCGGCACCCCGTGCTTTTTCAAAGCCTCAGCAGCCGCCGCCACCGCGCTGACTTGCGGCACACCGACGCCGGCCACCACACGGGTGGTGCAAATCGACCCAGGCCCTTGGCCGACTTTGACCGCATCGGCACCGGCCTCCACCAGGGCCAAAGCGCCTGCTGAGGTCGAGACATTGCCGCCAATCACTTGAATGTGGCCATGGTTTTTCTTCACCCACTTGACCCGATCCAGCACGCCTTGCGAGTGACCATGGGCCGTATCCACCACGATGATGTCGACACCAGCATCAACCAATGCAGCAATGCGATCTTCGGTGTCGCCCCCCGTGCCGACCGCGGCTGCAGCCAGCAATTGCTCGGCATCGTCTTTGGCGGCGTTGGGGAAATCTCTGGACTTTTGGATGTCTTTGACGGTGATCAAACCCTTGAGCTCGAAGCGATCATTGACCACCAAGACTTTTTCGATGCGGTGTTGGTGCAAAAGCTCCAAAACCTCATCTTGGCTGGCGCCTTCGGTGACCGTCACCAACTTGTCTTTGCGGGTCATGATGTTGCGCACCGGATCATCGAGTCTCTTCTCAAAACGCATATCGCGGCTGGTGACAATTCCCACCAGCTCGTGCCCATCCACCACAGGCACACCGGAGATGTTGTGGCGGCGGGTGAGCTCCAAGACTTCTCGAATGGTGGTGTTGGGCGAGACATTGACGGGGTCTTTGATGACCCCAGCCTCATATTTTTTGACAATCCGGACCTGTTCTGCTTGCCGCTCGATGGACATGTTTTTGTGCAACACACCCACACCACCGGCCTGGGCCATGGTGATGGCAAGCCTGGCTTCGGTGACGGTGTCCATCGCCGCCGAGGCAATCGGGATATTGAGCATGAGCTCGCGGGTAATGCGGGTGGTCAAATCCACATCGTTGGGCAGGATCGTGGAGTGGTCAGGCACCAGCGAGACATCATCAAAAGTGAGGGCTTCATCAATGAGTCGCATGGGCAATCCTCTCCGAGGTAATTCCCGTCATTATACAGGCTTCATTTGACAAAAATACCCTAAACCGTATACTTCAGGGCAGATCCATCATCCAAGGAGGCAGGCTTTGAGTCGTCACCGAATCATCGGCGGTGGTCTCGCCACAGCGTCATAATCTGCCTGCCTGATCTTCATCACTCAGGCCGCAGCGATGGCCTGGCCGCTCCACCGCCCCACCGTCAACTCGTCGCACGTGAATCACCAGCCACACGCCGTGTGTGTGGGCGCCATCAAACGATCTGACGATGCGTTGTCGGCTGACACCCGTTGACACCCCCTGGCCGAGAACAGACCGATGCCCACCACCGAAACGACAGTGACTGAGTTGCTCGACATGCTGCACGCAGGCCGCATGGACGGCATTGATGCGGCCTTGGATGCCCTGGCGGTCCAAGACATTGCCGATGCCTTAAGCCAAATGGAGGCCACCACCGACCGCTCGGCTGTTTTTGAGCAACTGCCCGACGAGCGCCAAACCGATACCTTCTCGTATCTGGGTGACCGTCAACAACTGGATCTGATCAATGCCCTGCCCGCGACGTTGGCGCGCCGCATTCTGCATGAGCTCTTGCCTGACGACCGCACGGCGTTTTTGGAGAGCCTCTCGCCTGAAGATCTGGAAAGCCACCTCAAGCTTCTGGCGCCGGACGATTTAACCCAATCGCTGAAACTGCTCGGCTATCCAGAAGAATCCATCGGACGACTGATGACGCCGCGGTATGTCTCAGTTCAGTCTGACTGGACGGTGGCCAGGGCCCTCGATCACATCCGCCACGAGGCCGATCGTGGGGAGACGGTGAACTTCATTTTTGTCACCGATGACCGCGGCCGATTGCTGGATGCCATCCGGCTCAAAGACTTTATCTTGGCGCGTCAAGACAAGCCCGTTGAGGCGTTAATGGATGGCGAGTACTACTCGGTGTTGGCCTCGGCAGACAGGGAGGAAGCGGTCCAAGTCATTCAACGGTATGACTTGAGCACCCTGGCCGTGACCGACAAACACGGGGTCTTGATTGGGATTGTCACCGTCGATGACATCATGGATGTGGCCGAAGAAGAGATCACCGAGGACTTCCAAAAGCTGGGGGCGGCGGGTGTTTTAAATGTGTCGTTAAAAGATGCCGGCGCGGGCTTGCTGTACCGCAAGCGTGTGGGCTGGCTGTTGGTGCTGGTGGTCATGAACCTCATCGGTGGCGCGGCCATTGCCCTGTTCGAGCAAACGATCGAGGCGACGTTGCTGCTGGTGTTTTTCTTGCCTTTGGTGATTGGCACGGGTGGCAACGCCGGTGCACAAGCGGCCACGTTGATGGTGCGGGCGTTGGCCACGGGGGATGTCCAGCTCAAAGACTGGTTCAAATTGTGGGGCAAAGAGCTCGGTGTCGCGGCCTTGTTGGGCGTCAGCCTGGCCTTGGTGGTCGCCGGGGTGGGGTTTTATCGTGGCGGGGCCGATATCGCCATCATCATCGCCGTCTCCATGGTCGCAGTGGTGGTCTTTGGCTCGATGATGGGCATGGTCATGCCGTTCATCTTGACGCGGTTTAACTTGGATCCGGCCACCGCCAGCGTGCCGTTGATCACATCCATCGCCGACATTGGGGGCATTTTGATCTATTTGACCACCGCCAGCCTCCTTCTCAGCCCCGGCTGACCGGCCGGTTGAATTGACAGGCCAGGGGCCAAGTCTGATAAACTGAGGCACTGATAAACGGAGAGGTGGCCGAGTGGCTGAAGGCGCTCCCCTGCTAAGGGAGTATGGGGTTTATAGCCTCATCGAGGGTTCGAATCCCTCTCTCTCCGCCACCCCCATCGAGGCTCAGCGGACACCACCGCCTCGCCCCCGACCGGGGCGACAGCCCTCAATCTGACGCGCTATTGGACCCTTCGTCGTTGTCTTTTCGATGTTTGACCATGCGCCGATAGCGACTTTTCCATTGGTCTTTGGCCATTTCTTGAAGGTCGACGACGGTATCGGTCTCATCGACAATCTCTGCCCCCAATAAGGTCTCGATGACATCTTCCATGGTCACAATGCCCGCCATGCCGCCAAACTCATCAATCACCAGCGCGATGTGCTCTCTTTTTTGGATGATGTCATTGAACAGCTGGAAGATGCTGTAGTCTTCCGGAACAGACACCATGTCGCGCTTGAACGCACTCAAAGGCTTGTCTTGTTCATCGTCAATCAGATGCTCCAAGACCTCATCTTTGAGCACGTAGCCCACGATGTTTTCTTGATCGAAGTCTTCTCTTAACGGAATTCTAGAAAACACCAGCTCGTCTTGGCGGTCATAAAAATCACGCGCGGTCATGTTTTGGGGGGCGGACACCACAACGGTGCGCGGCGTCATGACATCTTTCACCGCATAGTTTTTAAAATGCATCAGGTTATGAATGAAAGCGCTCTCGGTCTTATCCAAGGTGCCCTCTTGAGACCCAATTTGTGCCATCGCCAAAAAATCCGTTCGGCTGAAAACATTCTGCGCTTTTGAAGTGTTGAACGCCCGAGTGATGCCTTGCGCCAACCAAATCACCGGATAGACCAGCTTGATCACCACATCCAAACTGCGGGCGGTGAAAGGCGCGAGCACTTTCCAATTGTTGGCCCCGATTGTTTTTGGGATGATCTCTGAGAGGATCAAAATCGCGGCAGTCATCACCACAGGCACAATGACACCGGTCAACCAAGGGTTGGTGTCGGCCCAGATTTTGGTGGCCTCTTGGCCCACGCCAATGGCACCGACCGTGTGGGCAATGGTATTGACCGTCAAAATGGCCGCCAACGGCCGGTCAATGTTTTCTTTGAAGGATTTGAGGATGACACCCATGCGGGTCCCCTCATTGAGCTTCACTTGCATGTACGACGGCGAGATGCTCAACAACACCGCCTCCCACAACGAGCACAGGAACGAAAAAAGAATCGAGACCGTGAAAAAAGCAATCAGCGCGGTGTACACGACCACCCCATCACCTGACAACCTGTTGGCTTGATCTCATTAATCATTAAGCGCACCGGCCTGATCCAACACGAAGGCATACTCCATGGCCGTTTGTTCCAAACGCTGAAAACGCCCAGACGCGCCACCATGGCCGGCCTCCATGTTGGTGTGCAGCAGCAAGACATTGTCATCGGTCTTCATCGCCCGAAGCTTCGCCACCCACTTGGTGGGCTCCCAATACTGGACCTGGGAGTCCCACAGACCGCTGGTCACCAGCATGGCCGGGTAGTCCTTGGCCTCGATGTTGTCATATGGCGAATACGACAGCATGTAGTCATAAAAGGCCTCATCTTTGGGGTTGCCCCACTCATCAAACTCATTGGTGGTCAAAGGAATGGACTCATCGAGCATGGTGGTCACCACATCAACAAAGGGCACATGCGCGACAATCCCACGGTATTTCTCCGGCGCCATGTTCGCCACCGCACCCACCAGCAGGCCCCCGGCGCTGCCGCCCATGGCAAATACACGCTCAGCATCGACAAAGCCCTCGCCAACCAGGTGATCGGTCACGTCAATAAAATCGGTGAAGGTGTTTTTCTTGTTCAGCAGTCGGCCTTGCTCGTACCACGCCCGACCCATCTCTTGACCGCCTCGAATGTGGGCAATGGCGTACACAAACCCGCGATCGACCAGGCTCAGTCGGCTGGTGCTGAAGGTGGGGTCCATGCTCGCACCATACGAGCCATAGCCGTACTGGTACAACGGCGCCGAACCATCCAACGGCGTGTCTTTGTGATACATCAAAGACACTGGAATGGCGGTGCCGTCGTCGGCTTCGGCCCAAGTGCGCTCGGTTCGATAGTCGGCGGCGTTGAACCCGCCGGGCACCTCCACTTCTTTTAACAACCGCCGCGTGCCCGTGGGGATGTCAATCTCCCAGGTTTGTGTGGGTGTGGTCATGGACGTGTACACGTAGCGAAGCGTGGTGGCGCTTTGGTCAACATTGGTGCCCAAATAAGCCGCGTAAGCCGGCTCATCGAATGACATCAGCGACGACTCACCGCTATCCCAGTCCAGTATCCGCAAAGCGCGCAAGCCATTGGAGCGCTCACTCACCGCCAAAAAAGACTCAAACGCATCAAACCCGTGGATGAAACGCTCAGAATCGTGAGCGATCACATCGCGCCACGCCTCACGATTGGCGTGTTCATTCAGCGGCGCTGACATGATCCGGAAGTTGGGCGCATCGTCGTTGGTCCGGATAATCCATCGATCGCCCAGGTGATCGGCATCGTACTCATGGTCGCGGCGGCGGGGATAGAACACCTCAAACTCACCCAACGGGTCATCGGCGCGCAAGATCTGCATCTCCGATGAGACGGTGGAGCTGACAAAGATCGCCACAAACTCATCAGAGGTCGTCCGGTCAATCCCGGTATAGAAAGACTCATCGTCTTCTTGATACACCAACACCGCTCGGTTGGGCTCATCCACGCCTGCTTGGGTATCCAAGCGCCACACCTGCCAAGACCGAAGGGTCTCAGGGTGATTGGCCACGTAGAACACGTAGCGCTGATCGGCAGAAAACACCACGCTCGACACCCCCGAAATGCCCGTTGAGCTCACCTCGCCTGAGTCCAAATCTTTAAACACAATCTCGTATTGGCGCCGTCCAACGGTGTCTTCCAGCCACACCAACCGTGTGCCATCCAGGCTGATGTCCATGTCCCCCACAGAATAAAAAGCGTGGCCCTCAGCTTGGACGTTCACATCCAGAACAATCTGTTCATCGGCGTCGAGCGTTTCGGGTTTGCGTGCAAATATCGGATACTCCAACCCAGACTCGTAGCGGGTGTAGTACCAATGGCCTCGATCAAAGTAAGGCACCGTCGAGTCGTCTTCTTTGATCCGCCCTTTGAGCTCTTCAAACAGCGTCTGGCGAACATCAGACACCGGCGCCAGGACTTTCTCTTTGTACGCGTTCTCGGCTTCGAGGTAGGCCAACATGGCCTCGTCTTGGCGCTCGTCATCACGAAGCCAGTACCACGGATCGCGCCGGTCGCCCCCCGGTGCTTGAACCACGTGTTCACGTTGTTGGGCGGTTGGGGGCTGGGGCAAATCTGCCATGGTTGATCGATCCTTATGCGTCGAGGTTTGCGGCTGGCACGCGCTGACAAACAGCGCCACCGAGGCCATCAAGAAAATCCGAATCACGGCCACTCGGCCAACGGTTGGGTTCGAAGTGGGATTCGAAAAAAGCATTCACTGTCCTCCTGTCGCGCATGATCGGGCCTGACTTTTGAGGGCTTCAAGCCAGCGCCGGTGCGCCTTTGTGGTGTCCTCATGGCCCATCATACCCAATTGCCGCGCGCACTCAAAAAACCCTTGGGCGGGGAGCCCGGGGCGGTGTCGGCTGACCACCAGGGCCGCTTTGGGGGGTTGTTGAGCGGCGGCATCGCAGGCCATGGTGGCCTCCAATGCTCGGGTCAAAGTCTGAATCCGGCCAGGCCCTGGGATCGCCAGCCAGTCGGCGAACTCGCGGTAGGTCATGGTTTGGCCCGAGGCGCGCAGCGCATCGAGTGCGGCGTCAACGCGCGCGGTCCAATCAACATTGTGGTCGGTGGGTTGGGGGCCACTGGGCCCAGGGTCGTCGTTCATCGCTGTCAGTCGTCAAGGCCCACGTTGTTTTTCTCAAACACGCGATCGGCGCGATAGCTTGAACGCACCAACGGCCCGGAGACGACTTCCAAAAAGCCCTTGGCCAAGCCTTGCTCGCGCAGCGCCTGAAACTCCTCCGGCGGCACGTAGCGGTCGATGGGCAAGTGGTGCATGGTCGGACGCAGGTACTGGCCAAAAGTGACAATATCGACACCGATTGCTCGGAGGTCGTCCATGGTCTCGTCGACCTCGTCGAGCGTCTCGCCCAAGCCCAACATCAAGCTGGTCTTGGTCAGAATGTTGGGGTTGTATTGTTTGGCGTGCGCCAACACATCAAGCGTTTGCTGGTAGCCTGCCCGGGGGTCGCGCACGGGGTGGGTGAGCCGTTTGACGGTCTCGACGTTTTGGGCAAAGACATCCACGCCAGAGTCAATGACGGTCTCCACATCCCCCAACCGGCCCTGAAAGTCCGGCGTCAACGCCTCGACCTTGGTCTCGGGGTTGACTTGTTTGATCTCGCGAATGCACGCGGCGTAGTGACCGGCGCCCCCATCGGCCAGATCGTCGCGGTCAACCGAGGTCAGCACCACGTATTTCAGGTCCATCAATCGCACCGACTCGGCGGAGTTCTGAGGCTCTTGTTGATCCAGCCACCCCCTTGGGTTGCCGGTGTCCACCGAACAAAACCGACACGCTCGGGTGCACACATCCCCCATCAGCATGATCGTTGCCACACCATTAGACCAGCACTCGCCAATGTTGGGGCACTTCGACTCCTCGCACACGGTGGCCAAGCGGTGGGTCTGCACGTTGGCTTTGACTTGTTCGTACTTGCCGCCACTGGGCAACTTGGCTCGAAGCCAAGACGGCTTGCGACCAAACTCAGGCGGCTCGACACCCGAGCGGGCCCGAATGCCGTCGACAATGGCGGTGAACCCTTGGGGTTTGGTGACTTTATGGCCACTTTTGACCGTGATCGGAATGCGCTGTGAACTCACCTGATGACCTTTTGCTGAGACCGAAATTGCACAGTCAACATTATCACACGCCACTCAAGGCTTGTGCACTCGCGCCCCGCTCAATGTCAAAAAGCCATCAGCCTCACTTGCGACCGCGTTTGATGGCCGATCCAGCGCTTTGGCGGCGCTGATGACCGGCCTTCCTTTGCGCCCTGGAAATCGGCTTGGCGGAGCGCTTGGGCCGACGGTCTTCAGGGGGCGTGGTGTCCGACCCGGCCGCTGGCTTGGGCTTAGCCCGACGCGGTGTTGAGTATGCCTCTTTGGGCTTGGCGTCGGCCCGCCGGCCTTTGTAGCGTCCTTGCGGTGACGGTTGGTATGGCGATTGGGGTGACAAGTGTGGTGACGATTGGGGTGCAGATGCACCAGGCTGACCCCGATCGGGGCGGATGTTCAGGGCCACGCCAGCCACCTTCACCCGCTTGAGACGATCCACCACCGCCGCATCCAATGACTTGGGCAGATCAACCAAACTGAACCGGTCTTTGATCGCCACCCGACCAATGTCTTTCGAGTCAAGACCGCCTTCATTGGCGATCGCGCCGACCAGATTGCCGGGCTGGACGCCTTGGTCTGCACCCACACCGACCCAAAAGGTCTGTTTGTCGTCGTCTCGGTGGTCACGGTCTCGCCCGCGAGCACGCTCGCGTGGTCTCTCGCTTCGTGGCCCCGACGAGCGGCCTCGGTCTTTCGGGTGCGCCGGTGGCGACGCCTCCACGCTCGGCGCTGGCGGCGTGCCGGCGTGCTCTGCGAGTTTGGCCAGCGCCGCGGCGATGTCGACCAATGAGGCTTCGGCCTGGGCTTGCCAGTGGAGCACTTTTTCTTGGAACACCCCCAACTCATCCTTTTCCAGCACCTGACGAATCCGATCAAACTGACGTTCATCGCGCTGGGCGTGCACATCATCGACGGTGGGCATCGTCATTTCACTGAGCGGCTGGCGCGTGGCTTTTTCGATGGCACGCAGCAAGTAGCGCTCGCGCGGGGCGACAAACAAGATCGCCTGGCCGGAGCGCCCGGCGCGGCCGGTCCGGCCAATGCGGTGCACGTAGGCCTCGGTGTCGTGGGGAATGTCGTAGTTGACCACGTGCGAGATGCGCTCCACATCGAGCCCGCGAGCGGCAACGTCGGTGGCCACCAGCAAGTCAATTTTTCCAGACTTGAGGGCCTCGACCAGCTGCTCGCGCTTGTTTTGGGGCACATCGCCGTTGAGGGCTTGGGCCGCAAACCCGCGAGCGCGCAACCGGTGCGCCAGCTCTTCGGTGGCGATTTTGGTTCGCGCAAACACGATCATGGCATCGAAAGGCTCGACCTCCAACAGGCGCGTCAAGGCATCGAGTTTGTGCAAGCCACTGACCATCCAATAGCGCTGGTGAATGCTGGCGGCCGTGGTGGTCTTTGACTCAATGGTGACATGGTGGGGGTTTTTCAAATGGCGTTTGGCGATGGCTCGGATGGGGGCCGGCATGGTCGCGGAAAACAGCGCGATCTGGGTGCTGTCCGGCGCTTTGGCCAGCACCGATTCAACGTCATCAACAAACCCCATTTTCAACATCTCATCGGCCTCATCGAGGACCAGGGTGTGCAGTGCACTGAGGTCCAAGGTGCCGCGCTTGAGGTGATCAATGATCCGCCCTGGCGTGCCCACCACGACTTGTGCGCCGCGTTTGAGACCATTGAGCTGACCGCCAAAGGGTTGGCCACCATAGATGGGCAGGACCCGGAAATTGGGGATGGCTTGACCATACCGGGCAAACGCCTCGGCGACCTGGATGGCCAGCTCCCGGGTGGGGGTCAAGACCAAAGCATAGGGGCTCTTGGCGTGGCTGGACTCACTCAGCCAACGGCCCAGGATTGGCAAGGCAAACGCGGCCGTTTTCCCGGTGCCGGTTTGCGCTTGGCCGACCAGGTCGTCGCCGGCCATCAAATACGGCACCGTCGCCGACTGGATGGGGCTGGGGGCTTCATAGCCCAAGTCGGTCACCACCTGGATCAAAACATCCGGGAGGTCCAATTGTGCAAACGAGCGATCGGTCGATGGGCTGGAAGATTCATTCATGCCGGTTCAGTCTGTCCTGTTCAATGGTGGGTTCGATGCATCCGATTCAAACGCATCGGGTTGTTCATGTGGCGGGGTGCCTGCCCACACCGGGTCGGTTTCAACGGGCCGCGGCCGGGTCTTTTCGATGTGCGCCATGATCTCGCCCGCCAGCGGCGTCAAGCCATCGCGCGCCACGGCAGACACCGCAAACCAAGGCCCTGTCCAGTCCAACCGGGTGATGATGTCTGCAATCACCGCGGCGCGATTGTCCGGGTCCACCTGATCGGTCTTGGTCAACACCAACCACCGCTCACGGGTGGCCAACGCCTCATCAAATTGGGCCAATTCGTCGGCCAGCGCGTGAACCTGGGTCACCGGGTCCGCGCCATCGATCGGTGCGACATCGACCAAGTGCAACAGCAAGTGGGTGCGCTGCAGGTGCTTGAGAAACTGAATCCCCAAGCCCGCGCCTTGTGCCGCGCCCTCAATCAGACCGGGGATATCGGCAATCACGAAACTTCGCCCAGGCTCTAAACTCACCACGCCCAAGTTGGGGTGCAACGTGGTGAATGGATAATCGGCAATCTTGGGGCGCGCGGCAGACAACGCCGCAATCAAGGTTGACTTGCCCGCGTTGGGAAAGCCCAGCAGCCCAACATCGGCCAACACTTTCAACTCCAGCCTCAACTCACGCCGCTCGCCAGGCGTGCCGGGTGTGGATTGGCGGGGCGTGCGATTCACTGAGGATTTAAAGTTGATGTTGCCGCGTCCACCCCGACCGCCATGCGCCACCAACAACCGCTGGTCGTGCTCGGTGATCTCGCCCATCACCTCATCGGTCTCATCGGCCCACACAATCGTGCCCAACGGCACCGCAATCACCACATCGTCGGCTGATTTGCCCGAGCGCTGCCGCCCCGCCCCAGTCTGGCCATTGCGCGCTTTAAATTGGCGTTGGTGGCGAAAATCTGCCAGCGTGTTGAGCCCGGCATCGCCTTGCAGCCAAACGCTGCCACCATCGCCACCATCGCCACCGTCAGGGCCGCCGCGCGGGATGTACTTTTCCCGACGAAAACTCACAGCACCCGCGCCGCCGTTGCCGGCTTCAACTGTGATCGTGGCTTCGTCAACGAATTTCATGGTTGTATTGTAGATGCTTTGGTGGTCGCCGCCCGTTTGACGCGGCGGGATACAAAAAACCCCGCCAAGGCGGGGCTTGATGTGGGCGCGGCTGGCGAGAGTCAGTCACCGCGGGCCACGCCCAGGTCGGTGCTGCGCCCGTGATCTGGAGTCAGTCGTTTTGGACGGAGACGTACTTGCGCAATGGCTTGCCACGGCGCTCAAACACAACTTTGCCGTCGGTGAGCGCAAACAGCGTGTGGTCGCGGCCCACTTTGACGTTCTCGCCAGCGTGGAAGCGCGTGCCGCGTTGGCGAACCAAAATGTTGCCCGCCACAACCGCTTCGCCACCGAAGCGCTTCACGCCCAAGTATTTCGGGTTCGAGTCGCGGCCGTTTCTGGTCGAGCCGCCTGCTTTCTTATGCGCCATGGCTGTAAGTCCTTATCCTTCGATCTTGCTGATTTTCAAATCGGTGTAGTACTGACGGTGTCCCATCTGCTTCATGTGGTGCTTGCGTCGGCGAAACTTGATGATCTTCACCTTGTCGCCCCGGCCATGGTCGACCACTTCAGCGGTCACTTTGCCGCCGGACACTGTGGGCGTGCCCACGCGCACGTCCTCACCCTCGCCGACCATCAAAACCTGGTCGATTTCAACGGTGCTGCCTTTATCGACGTCGAGCTTTTCAACACGAACGACCTCGCCTTCGGCTGCGCGGTACTGCTTGCCACCTGTGGTGAATACGGCGTACATCGGGGACTTACTCCAAATCAGTCAACTTAAGAGCGAGAAGTCTACCCAAAACACGCCTTGGGGTCAAGCGCGGCTGGGGGTGTTTGGGCCCGCCAGCGCCCGCCCACCGGCCCAATGGCCTGATGTGTACATATTCTCACAGTCAGGCGGGTATCCTTGGTCGGATGAAATCGATCGCTGTTCGCGGTGCGCGCACCCACAACCTGGCCAATATCGATCTGGACCTGCCCAGAGATCGATTGATTGTGTTTACCGGCCTGTCCGGCTCGGGCAAGTCCTCGCTGGCGTTCGACACCATCTACGCCGAGGGCCAGCGGCGCTACGTGGAATCTCTGTCTTCTTACGCCCGCCAGTTCCTGTCGATGATGGAAAAGCCCGATGTCGACCACATCGAGGGGCTGTCGCCGGCCATCTCCATCGAACAAAAATCAGCCAGCCACAACCCACGATCGACCGTGGGCACCGTGACCGAGGTCCACGATTATCTGCGCTTGCTGTTTGCGCGGGTGGGCACCCCCCACTGCCCCGACCACGGGGTGGCGCTGGATGCGCAGACTGTCTCGCAAATGGTCGATCAAGTCAAAGCCTACCCAGAGGGCACCCGCTTGATGTTGTTGGCGCCGTTGGTGCGAAACCGCAAAGGCGAGCACCAACAGCTGATCGAACAGCTCAAGTCGCAAGGCTTCGTGCGCGCGCGCATCGACGGCGAGGTGATTGATCTTGACGACGGCATCCCCAAGCTCTCGCTTCGCCAAAAACACACCATCGAGGCGGTGGTCGACCGGTTTCGTGTGCGACCAGACCTTGATCAGCGCCTGGCGGAAAGCTTTGAGACCGCCCTGGCCATGGCCGATGGCCTGGCGGTGATTGCGCCGATGCCCGAGCCAGGCGAGGCCGTCAAGAAAAAGACCACCAAGAAAAAAATCAACAAGAAAAAAACCAGCGCTGCCCAACCCACAGGGCTTGAAGAGCGGTTGTTCTCAGCGCGCTTTGCCTGCCCGGTGTGCGATTACAGCCTCGCTGAGATGGAACCGCGGCTGTTTTCATTCAACAACCCGTCAGGCGCGTGTGAGACCTGCGATGGCTTGGGTGTGAAGCAATTTTTTGACGCCGATCGGGTGGTCTCTAAGCCCGAGCTGTCGCTGGCCGGTGGTGCGGTTCGTGGCTGGGATCGAAGAAACCCCTACTACTTCCAAATCCTTCAAGATCTATCGGCGCACTATGACTTCGACTTGGATGCGCCGTTTAACAAGCTCCCCAAAAAAGTCCAACAGATGGTGCTCCACGGCAGTGATGGTGAAAAGATCCGCTTCCACTACAGAACCCACCGCGGCAGCCAGGCCAAACAACACGCGTTTGTCGGGATCATCCCCAACATGGAGCGGCGCTATCGCGACACCGACTCGCGCGCGGTCCGCGATGAACTGGCGCGCTACATTGCCACCCAACCGTGCCCAGACTGCCACGGCCAGCGCCTCAAGCGCGCCGCGCGCCACGTCACGGTTGGCGAGCAGAATCTGGCACAAATATCAGGCTTTTCTATCGAACACGCCTTGGCGTTTTTCCAGCAACTCAACCTCGCCGGCTGGCGCGGTGAGATTGCCACCAAGATCTTGAAAGAAGTCATCGAGCGGCTGCAGTTCTTGGTCAATGTGGGCTTGGATTATTTGACGCTCGATCGGCAAGCCGACACCTTATCCGGCGGTGAGGCGCAGCGCATTCGTTTGGCCAGCCAGATTGGTGCGGGCTTGGTGGGTGTGATGTATGTGCTCGATGAGCCCTCGATTGGTTTGCACCAAAGAGACAACGACCGGCTGTTGGCGACCTTGATGCGCCTTCGAGATCTGGGCAACACCGTCATTGTTGTCGAGCACGACGAAGACGCCATCCGCTCAGCCGATCACGTTGTCGACATCGGCCCAGGGCCTGGGGTCCATGGCGGGCAGATCGTCTTCAGCGGCCCGCCCAAGGGCCTGGCCAAGTGCAAAGCCTCGCTGACTGGGGACTATCTGTCGGGCCGGCAGTGCATTGACGTGCCGACCCAACGCCAGCCGTACGACGCCAAAAAAGTCCTCAAAATTGAAGGGGCATCAGGCCACAACCTCAAAAACGTCAAACTGGAAATCCCCGCCGGCCACATGGTGTGCGTCACCGGTGTCTCCGGGTCGGGCAAGTCAACGCTGATCAACGACACCCTGTATCGCCTGTTGGCCCGCGAGCTCAACCGCTCGCCCGACAACCCCGCCCCGTACAAAAAAGCCCACGGTTTGGAGTGGTTCGATAAAGTCGTCGAGATCGACCAAAGCCCCATTGGGCGCACACCACGGTCGAACCCAGCCACCTACACTGGGGTGTTCACACCCATTCGTGAGCTGTTTGCTGGCACCGCCGAGGCGCGGTCTCGCGGCTACAAGCCAGGCCGGTTCTCGTTTAACGTCAAAGGCGGGCGCTGTGAGGCGTGCCAAGGCGATGGCATGATCCGGGTGGAGATGCATTTCTTGCCCGATATCTTTGTCCCCTGTGATGTTTGCCACGGCAAGCGGTATAACCGCGAGACCTTAAGCGTGCACTACAAAGGCAAAAGCATCCACGATGTGCTGTCGATGACCGTGGAGGATGCGCTGACGTTTTTTGAGCCTGTGCCGTCGGTGGCCAAGCGCTTGCGGACCATGATGGATGTGGGCTTAAGTTATTTGACCTTGGGCCAAAGCGCGATCACGCTATCGGGTGGTGAGGCGCAACGCATCAAGCTGTCTCGCGAACTGTCCAAACGCGACACCGGCAACACCATGTACATCCTCGATGAGCCCACCACTGGCCTTCACTTTCACGACATCAAACAGCTGTTGGGCGTGTTGCACCGCTTGCGCGATCACGGCAACACGGTGGTGGTCATTGAGCACAACCTCGATGTGATCAAAACCGCCGATTGGATTGTTGACTTGGGCCCTGAGGGCGGCGAGCGCGGTGGGAACATCATCGCCACCGGCACGCCCGAGCAGATCGCCAAGGCCAAGGGCTCGTGGACGGGTCAGTACTTGGCGCCGCTGTTGGGCGTTGAACGCAGCAGCAAAAAACGCAAGACCACCCAGTCATAAAGCGCATGCACACCCAGCACCAGCACGATGTTCTCGCTGGCTTGGTACAACAGCCCCAAATACACCCCAATGACCATGGTGACCAGGGCGTAGTACCGATTCACCGCGTGCGCCAGACCAAAGGCCACCGACGCAACCACCAGACCCAAGCCGGGCCCGCCCCAATCGCTTATGCCTTGCTGAATCACCCCACGAAACAACAACTCTTCGCCGGTGCCCGCGGCCAGCGCGATCAACGCCACCCCACCGGGCGGCAGGTCTTTAAACAGGGGCAACATGTGCTTTTCAACGGGCTCATTCAATGCTTTGACCCAGCGCCAGCGGCTGCGGCTGAGCACCAGCATCGCCACCGCCATGGGCACCGTGGCAATCACCGCCCAATTGAACGCGGCCAGATCCCACGACATTCGGGCCGACAGATCCAAACCCAGCCAAGCGGCGATGAGCAGGGCCACCCCCGCCAATCCCAACTCAAACCCCACCACTGAAGCCAGCGTTTGGTAGGGCCCAGCGGACGACAACGGTCGCTTCGGGGGCTTGGGGTCAGACATCAGCGGGCCTTGATGGGTCGATGGGTGGGTTGCTGTCTTGTTTGATTGATTGAATGATAGACGGGTCGGTTCCATCCATCCCAACGATCAGCGGTTATCATAACCTCACCAATGGATGGACAACAGCAGGTGGTTTGATGGCGAAGGCGTTTTCATGTGTGTTGGAGGTGTTGTGGGGGGACTTGGATCCCTACAACCACGTGGGCAATGTCACCCACCTTCGTTTGATCGAAGAGTGCCGCGCCCGCTGGATGGAGAGCGTGCCCAGCGATTGGCAGGGCGATGACCAAGGCCCTGTGGTGGCCAACATCAATCTTGATTACCGCCGGCCGATTTTTTGGCCCGCCAGCGTCGAGGTCTCGATTGAACCGGTTCGGGTGGGTCGCAGCAGTTTGGTGCTGGGCCACACCATTGAAGCGGTGAGCCCGGCCCACCCCGACCAACCCATCTATGCCGAAGGACAAACCACGCTGGTGTGGATCGATAAAACCTCAGGCCAAGCGGTGCCCCTGCCCGCGGTGATGCGCCAGCTGGCCGGCGAGTGAGGACATGAGCCTGCGCTTGGGCTAAGCCTTGGCCAACCGCTTGGCCAACGCGTGCATGGTCTGTTGGGTCTCTTCGCTGAACCAGCCTTCAACAAACCGATCCAGATCCATCGCCCCGGGCGCTTTGAAGTTCTCAATCAAGCGGTGTCGGCAGATCGCGCGGGTGGTCAGCATGGCGGTTCTGGGCATCGACAAGTGCGCCTTGAGCCAGTCAACGGCGCGCCCAATGACTTGATCTGGGTCGACGAGTTCATCGACCAACCCCACCGCGTGCGCGGTCTCAGCGTCGACCATTTGGCCGGCCACCAGGTGGCGCTCGGCCGGGTAGGCCCCAATCAACCTCACCAGCGCCTCGTGGATCACCGGCGGCACCACCAAGCCCACCTGGACCTCATTTAACCCAAGCTGGAACGGCCCACGCGCTTGGATGCGGTAGTCGGCGAACAACGCAATCACCGTCCCACCGGCGGGGCTGTGGCCGCTTAAGCCGGCGACAATCGGCATGGGACTGGCCGCCACCTGCTCGAGCAAGCCAAAGAAGTCTGTCCAAAAGGCCCGCATCCCCGCCTCGTCCAAGCCCAGCAACTCAGGCACATCCAAACCCGCCGAGAACACCCCCGGCTGGCCGGTCAGCACCACCCCGTCGACGCCGTCATGCGCTGCGTTGTTGAGTGCTGCTCGAAGCGCGGCCACCATCGCGGGGTTCAGCGCATTGGCCGGTGGGCGGTTCAATGTGATGACGCGAACGCCACCGTCATGGTCAATTGCGTTGATTAAGTCAGACATTGTCCAGCCCTCTCCTTGTTGTTGGACGCGCATCGGTTGAAAGCCATGGCTCACCCCAAACTCTACACCAACTTCTGCCCCCACGGACCTCAATTATTGGATAATAAGGGGACCAGGTTCGGACGCACACAGGACAACCGTCATGAGACTCACCATGAAACCCAGCCACGCCCTGATCGCAACTTTACTGATGACCCTATCGGGGGGTGCAATCGCTGATTTGGTGTTCGATGACCCGTGGTCACCGCTGGCCCCGCCGGGGCGCACAATGGCCGGTTTTATGACATTGAACAACACCGGCGATGACCCGATTGCGCTGATCGACGGGCAAAGCCCCCAGTTTGGCCGCATTGAGATTCATGACATGGTCAACGACGAGGGGGTGATGCGCATGCGCCGCCTCGATCAATTGCTGATCAACCCCGGCGAGGAGGTGGTGTTGAAGTCGGGTGGATTCCACATCATGCTGATGGAGCCGCGGGGCACGTTCGAAGCCGGTGACCGAATCGAGTTGGTGTTATTGGATGAGGCGGGTCAACGCCACGCCACCGAGCTGGAGGTTCGCCCGCGCCAGCGGTGAGCCAACTGCGCCAAGATCTCTGCCGTCGCACCCCAAATGGGCCACTGCCCCGCTTGCAACCGCCAGATGCGATAGTGCATCACACGACCTGGGGTCGGCACCGACAGCCGATGGGTGGAATAGCGTTCGGGGTTCAAGACATCGACCAACGGCCAATGAAAAATCTGGCTGACTTCGCGCTCTTGCGGGGCCAACTGGACGGGCCGATCCACCCAAGCAACCACCGGTGTGACGGCATAACCTGTCAGTGTCGCCACCGGCAACAGCACACCCAAACTTTCAGCGTCCAACGGGTCCAGGCCCACCTCCTCGTGCGCTTCTCTTAACGCGGTCTCGTCGGGGAATGCTTCGCCTGGGTGGTGACGTCCACCGGGCAACGCCACCTGGCCGGCGTGCTGGGGCACGCCTTGAGCGCGCACCGTCAGCACCACCGAGGGTTCTGGGTTGGGCACACACGCGACCAACACCGCCGCTTTTTTGGCGGTTGGCGCAGGGTTGTTTGCGGTATCGTCCAAAGAAAAACCCCCACCGAAGGCTTGTGCTCCAGCGGGGGTTGTTCGGTGTTGCGCATTGGCCCCCTGGACAGCTTCGACCAGGCGGCTTTTCAGGTCACTCATCCTCGAATAACTGCTCCGCTCTTTTGGGCAATTGCTCGATGATGGCTTGGCGCTGTTGGTCGCTGTAGTTTATCCAGTCACCAATCTCTTGTGCCGTGCGAAAGCAGCCGATGCAGTGGCCAGAATCACCCAAGGTGCAAATGCTGATGCACGGGGACTCAATGGTGGGCCAAAGGGTGGCTGCAGTCACGATTGATCCATCCTCAAGTGATCCGTCCTCAAGAGCCGTTCCCAGGCTTAAGGCGTGACGCCTTCTTGCGGCTGCTGGTCTTCAAAGCCCTCAGGTGCCCCGATTTGGACCAAACGAAGGTCAAACTGCAAGGCTTCGTTGGGGCCAATCGCGGGTGGATCACCACGCACGCCAAAAGCCAATTCAGGTGGCAAAAAGACCTGCCACATCGCGCCTTCGCGCATCAACGGCAAGATCTCTTGCCAGCCGGCGATGACCGAGTTGACTTCGAACACCGCAGGAACACCACGACGGAATGAACTATCAAACTCACGGCCATCGGTTTTTGAACCGCGGTAGTGAACCGTGACCACATCATCCATGGTCGGGCGCTCGCCCTCACCTTCTTCGATGATGCGATACTGCACACCGCTGGGCAGCGAGACGATGCCGTTTTTGGATTCGTTTTCGTTCAAGAACTCTTCGGCCCGAACCTGATTCTCTTCAGCCAGGGCTTCAAACTCAGCCATGCGCTCTTCGCGGATGCGCTCTTGCAAGGCCACCATGCGCTCGCGCATTTCTTCAACCTCAACGGCCGGCTCGTTGCCGTTGTAGGCCGCTTCAATGGCGGCGTAGACCGCTTCCAAATCAATATCGATGTCATAGCTTTGCAGCTCGGCACCAAACTCATAGCCAATCGAATAGCCCAAACGCTCTTCTTCTGACTCCATGTCTTGAGCGGCCACTTGCGCGACCAAACCTGTTGCCATCAACAGACCCACTGCGGTCTTAATCATGTTGCCTCCATACCTTGGATTATCGGGAACTGGGTCATTCTAACCGACCAACGGCCATGATACACCCCCGATTCTGCCCATCGTTTAATTTTTCTACACGCTACAATACGCCCAAACCAACGCCCCAAAATCAATGAGAAACGGACCATGAACCTTAAGAATTTGTTATGCACCCACGATGGGGCTGTGGCCACAGTCACCATCAACCGCGCCGATAAGCTCAACGCCCTCAACCGCGAGACCTTAGCCGAGCTCGACGGCGTGATCGCCGAATGGGCCCAAGACCCCAACGTCCGGGTCATTGTCATCACTGGCCAAGGCGAAAAAGCCTTTGTTGCCGGGGCAGATATCCGTGAAATCAATGACTTGTCGCCGTTGATGGCGCATCGGTTCTCGCAACTGGGCCAACGGGTCATGCGCCGGATCGAACGGCTGGACAAGCCGGTGATCGCCATGGTCAACGGTTTTGCGTTGGGCGGTGGATTGGAGTTGGCGTTGTCGTGTCACCTGCGATTGGCCAGCGACAATGCCCGGCTGGGGTTGCCCGAGGTCAAACTGGGCATCCTGCCAGGCTTTGGGGGCACGCAACGCCTCACCCGCTTGATCGGCCGCGGCCAGGCGCTGTCGATGATGCTCACCGGCGAGCCTGTGGATGCGGCCACCGCCGCATCGATGGGCCTGGTCAACCAAACGCTCAGTGCCGAAGCGCTGCCCCGCGAGACCATGGCGCTGGCCCAACAATTGGCGCAGTCCGCCCCGGCCGCGATGGCGGGCATCTTGGAAGCGGCGGTGTTGGGCGGTGACATGGACCTCGAGTCTGGGCTCGCGCTGGAGACCGCACGCTTTGCCCTGACCTGCGCCAGCGACGACATGAAAGAAGGCACGCAGGCGTTTTTGGACAAACGCGCGCCTCAGTTCACGGGCAATTGATCGGGGTCTTGACCGGCTTTTCCGGCGTATTTGAGCTCACCGGCTTCAATTGGATAGTCGATCCGGTTTTCAGGCGGCGGCAATGGGCAGGTGGTGAATGCGTTGAACGCACACGGTGGGTTGTAGGCGCGGTTGAAGTCCAACACCACCAAGCCTTCTTCATTGGGTAAGTCAGAGTACAAGAACCGGCCCAAGCCATAGGTGTCCCCACCCGAGGTGCGGTCGGCCAAAATAAAGAAAAACTCATCGCCCGAGGCGGCGGCGATGGCTTCAAGTGAGAAGGTGTCATCCCCCAACTCAAACACCACCCGACCTGGGTTGGGTTCATCGAGCAACTCGCCCAACACCGTGGCTGTGGGAATGGTCGTGCCTGGGGGGTGGGGCTCAAACTCAGCCACCACTTGGAAATCGCGATCCAAGGGGTAGTGGTCCAAGCCGACAAAATCTTGGCGGGCGCTGGAATTGGGATCGCGCACCCGCACCGCCCAGTCGCCTTTGCGGATGGCCACATAAAAGTGCGCCTCACCACCGCCGACCCGGCTGGTGGTCGCCTCATCCCCAGCAATAGACAACCGCACCGCCCCGGGTAAAGGTGGATCGGCCTGCTCGGGGTGGGGGTATTCCACCCTCACCTCATCATCCGCCGCCGAGGCGGGGACAAACCAGGCCTGACCCTCGGCCAGCAGCAATTCGCCCCAAATATCGGGCCCGGTGGGCATGCCCACCACCGCCAAATCACTCTGCCCCACGGTCCAAAGACCCGGCTCATAAAAATCCAAAGCGGCCAACGAGAGATAACCATCCGGCAACAGCAACCGCGCCAAGCGCTCATCGCGCCACGCCAAGGTATCCGCTTCCCAGGTCTCGTCATCCCAAGTCGCAGCCGCCGGCCACCCCGACTGATCAACGGCGCCTGATTCAGCCGATTGATTCTGATTTTGGCAGCCGGCCATCATCAATACAGCCCCCAACACAGCCGCCAATACAGCCGCCATCCTCGCCCACCTGATCCATTCAGCCCGTTCCATAAAAATCCTCCAAGCGTTCCATGTCGTCCTCACCCAGATAATCCCCGGTTTGGACTTCGATGACTTCGATCGTATCACCGCTGTTGTTTTCGAGTCGATGCGCGCACGCCGCGGGAATGGCCACCGTTTGACCGGCTTGCAACGACTGCGTGTCGTCACCCACCCGAACCCAAGCTTGGCCTTTGACCACCGTCCAGTGTTCGCTGTGGCGGTGGTGAATCTGCAGCGACAGCACCCCGCCTGGCTTGATCAACAGCCGGCGCACGCGACAATGTGGGGTGTCTTCCAATACGGTGTAGGTGCCCCAGGGACGGTGGATCGTGGCGTGGTGGGTGACCGTGGAGTGGTTGGCACGCTGCAACTCATCGACAATCGCCTTGACCTCTTGGGCGCGGTCTTTTTGGGCCACCAACACGGCGTCTTCGGTATCCACAATCACCAGATCTTGAATCCCCACCGCCGCGATCAATCGCCTCTCGCCTTGAACAAAATTGTCTTTGGAGTCAATCAGCACCACCTCGCCTTGAATGCGGTTGCCCGATTGATCACTCTCGTATAAATCACTGATCGCTTGCCACGAACCGATGTCTGACCAGCCACAATCGACCGGGACCACGGCGCGCTTGGCCGCCCTTTCCATGACCGCAAAGTCAATCGACTCGGATCGCACTCGAGAAAATGAGGGGCCGGGCAATTCGATGGGCTCGGCCAACGCGTCGACCTCAGACCACACACCAGCCATCGCCTGGGCGATGTCATGGGCTTGCTCGTTAACCGCCTCGAGAATGTTGCAGGCGGTGAAACAAAACATCCCCGCGTTCCACAAAAACTCGCCCGACCGGACATAACGCTCAGCGGTTTCAAGGTCGGGTTTTTCGACAAAGGCGTCGATCTCCAATCCGCCTGCGGGCAAACCACCGGTGGCCCGGATGTACCCGTAGCCGGTCTCGGGGTGGGTGGGTGTGACCCCAAGGCAGGTCAGCCAACCGGCATCGGCCAATTCGCCGGCGGCCACCACCGCACTGGAAAACGCGGGCATGTCACGAATCAAATGATCGGCCGGCATCACCAACAGCTTGGCGTGTTCACCGCACCGCTCGGCGACCCAACGCGCCGCGGCGACAATCGCCGGGGCGGTGTTGCGGCCCTCAGGCTCCAACAAAAAATGGTGATCGGCACCCGGCGCGATCTCTTGATAAATGTCTCGGGTCAGAAAATAGTGGTCGCGACTGGTGACAGTCAGCGTGGTGGGCAAGCCATTGCTGGGGCCTTGAGCCACCGCCAACGCGCGTTTGATGGTGGCCCCGGCCAAGGTGTCTCCATCGGCCAAGCGCATGAACGGCTTGGGGTGTGCTTTTCTGGAGACCGGCCACAGCCGCGTGCCCGCACCCCCTGACAGAATCACCGGAATCAACATCGCCACTGGCTCCAACTGGCTAAACACGCATCCAACGCCTCGAATACCGACGGCATGGATTGGTTGGTCAGTGTCTCATACTTTGTCGGATCCAGCACCGACCAGCGCGGGCGCGGGGCCGCTTGCGGCCATTGGTCGGAACCCACCGGCTCAACCGCCACACCGCGGTCTAACACGCCCAAACGAACCGCGTGGCCGATCGCCTCTTTGGCAAAAGCACACCAGCTCATGGCACCCCGATCGACGACGTGCAAAATCTGTGAGCCGGCATCCATGTCGGGCGGGTGACCCAACAACACCTCACTGGCTTGGGCGAGTGATCCGGCCCACGTTGGCGAGCCGATTTGGTCATCCACCACCCGAAGCGATTCGCCTTGGGCGGCCTTGGCCAAAATTGCGCTTAAAAAATTACCCGGCAAAGCGCTGTATACCCAAGCGGTCCTGAGCACGTACGCGCTGGCGCCAGAATCGGCCACCGCCTGTTCGCCGCGTTGCTTGCTGATGCCATAAACGCTTTTTGGTGCGGTGGGATCGCCCTCTTGCCACGCGCTGTCTCCATCGCCCGAAAAGACATAGTCGGTTGAGTAGTGCAACAGCCGAGCGCGGTGGGCGCGCGCCCACTTGGCCAGCTGCTGGGGCAGTCGGTGGTTGAGCTGATCGGCCAACTCGGTCTCGGTCTCGGCGTTGTCGACAGCGGTCATCGCCGCTGCATTGATGATCCAGTCGGGTTGGGTGTCGGCCAGCAGCTGAGAAACGGCCGCAGGGTCGGTCAGGTCAGCGCGTTGGCGGTTGGCCGCAACCAGCTCATGCCTCACCTCCAACCGGTGTCTTAAGTGGCGGCCCAACTGGCCGTCGGCCCCCGTCAGCAGGATGCGCATTGGGGCAAGTGGCTGTGGTCGATGTCAGACAATGCCGGCGCCACTTGGTCTTTGGCCGACACCCCCTGGGCCGCCAGTGGCCATTGCACGCCAATGTCGGCATCGTCGAAGGCCACCGCGCGATCATGCTCGGGGCGGTAGGGGGCGGTGCATTGGTAGTGGAATGTGGCGTCGGCGGTGAGCACTTGAAAGCCGTGGGCAAAGCCCGGTGGGATCCACAGTTGCTGGTGTTGCTGGGCATCCAACACCACCCCCACCCATTGACCAAACTGCGGTGAGTCGGGGCGGACATCAACCGCCACATCAAACACCTCGCCGTGGCTGACCCAAACCAACTTGCCTTGCGGCATCGGCCATTGGTAGTGCAGACCACGAATCACGCCTTGGCTGGAGTGCGAGCTGTTGGTTTGGACGAACGGCTGGTCGATGCCGATGGCCTGATAATGTTCGGCTCGCCAGTTTTCCATAAACCAACCGCGGTCATCCGCAAACACCCGCGGCTGAACAATCAACACCCCATTGAGTGACGTGGGTTGCGTCTCCATCGCTACGCGTCGAACGTCGGTTCTTGTGTCGCCACCAAACGCAAATAGTCGCCATAGCCACTCGAGACCAATGGCTCTGCCAGCCCCAGCAACGCCTCGCGGTCAATCCACCCTTGGCGATAGGCCATCTCTTCGGGGCAAGCCACCCTCAGGCCCTGGCGCGCGCTTAAGGTGTTGATGTAGCCGGCCGCTTGTTGCAGTGATTCGTGGGTGCCGGTATCCAACCACGCATACCCTCGGCCCATTCGCTCGACGATTAAATCACCGGCGTCCAAGTAACAGCGGTTGAGGTCGGTGATCTCTATCTCGCCCCGGGGTGAGGGCTGCAAGCCGGCGGCGTAATCACACGCCCGCTCATCATAAAAGTACAACCCCGTCACCGCATAGTGGGACTTGGGGTGCTCGGGTTTTTCTTCCAAAGAATGCACTTGGCCGTCGGCATCCATTTCAACCACACCATACCGCTCGGGGTCTTTGACGTAGTACCCAAAAACCGTTGCCCCATGGGTTCGGCCCATCGCACGCGCCAGCAGGTGCCCCATGCCATCGCCGTGGAAGATGTTATCGCCCAAGATCAAACACGAGGGCTGACCATTGATGAACGACCGGCCCACGATAAACGCATCGGCCAGGCCCCGCGGGTGTTCTTGAACCGCATAGTGAAGCTCAATCCCCCACTGCTCGCCATTGCCCAACAGCTTTTGGAACAGGTGCTGCTCGTGTGGGGTGGTGATCAACAAGATCTCCCGAATCCCTGCTTGCATCAGCGTCGATAGGGGGTAATAGATCATCGGCTTGTCATAGACCGGCAGCAGCTGCTTGCTGATCACTTGGGTGATGGGGTACAAGCGCGTCCCCGCCCCACCGGCCAAAATAATGCCCTTGCGATTCATGGCGTATTCACCGCGCTCAAGCCCAGACGCTGCTGACGGTAGCGCCCATCTTGGATGCGCTGCCACCAGGTTGGGTTGTCCAGATACCACGCCACCGTGGCTTTGATGCCCTCTTCAAACGTCATTTGTGGCGCCCAACCGAGCTCGCTTTGTATCCTCTGAGCATTGATCGCGTAGCGTCGATCGTGGCCCGGCCGGTCTTGAACAAACTCGATCAACTCGCGCCTGGGCCGATCCAGCGGCACCCGCTGATCGAGCAGGTCACACAACACGTGCACCACATCGAGGTTGGTCATTTCAGCATCACCACCGATGTTGTAAACCCGGCCGGGCTGGCCGTGGTTCATCGCCGCCTCAATGGCGCGGCAATGGTCGGTCACAAACAACCAGTCTCTGCACTGTTGGCCATCGCCATACACCGGCAGTGGCTTGCCATTGAGGGCATTGATCAGCATCAACGGAATGAGTTTTTCAGGGAATTGGTACGGGCCATAATTGTTGGAGCAATTGGTGGTGATGACGGGCAAGCCATAGGTCTTGTGCCAAGCCCGCGCCAGGTGATCGGCGGCCGCTTTGGAGGCGGCATACGGCGAGTTGGGCGCGTATTGGTGGTGCTCATCAAACGCGGGGGCCTCAGGGGCCAAGGTGCCATAGACTTCATCGGTGGAGATGTGGATGAACCGAAACGCGTCTTGGCGCTCAGCCGACAGCCCCGACCAGTGGGCCAAAGCTTGGTCGAGCATGGTTTGTGTGCCGTTGATGTTGGTTCGGATGAACGCCCCCGGCCCATCGATGGACCGATCGACGTGCGACTCTGCGGCAAAGTGCACCACAAACTGCGGTTGGTGCGTGGCCAACAACTCACACACCAGCCGCTCATCGTTAATGTCACCCTCAACCAGCTGATGCCGCGACGGGTCGAGATCACTCAGCGACTCGGGGTTGGCCGCGTAGGTCAGCGCATCGAGATTGATGACCCGATGCGCGGTGTGCTCGAGCACGTACCGCACGAAGTTCGCGCCAATGAACCCCGCGCCCCCGGTAACCAAGATGGTTGACATGTCAGCCCCTTATCAGTGGGTCCACGATCACCAGACCGTGTCGATCAAAAAGGAATGTCGTCTTCTAAGCCGGCCGGTGCGCCTTGGGCGGGGGCCTGTTGGGGCGGTGCGCTTTGTTGTGGGCTTTGATCAAACCCGCCAGCATCACCGCCGCCACGCGAGTCAAGCATTTGCATTTCATTGCCGACAATCTCGGTGGTGTAACGGTCGTTGCCGTCGCGGTCTTGCCACTTGCGGGTCTGCAAGCGCCCCTCGATGTAGACCTTGCTGCCCTTTTTCAGGTATTCGCCCGCGATTTCGCCCAGCCGGCCAAACATCACCACGCGGTGCCATTCGGTGTTTTCCCGGGTCTCACCGGTACTCTTGTCGCGCCAGGTCTCTGATGTGGCCAGCGAGAGGTTGGCAACCGCGTTGCCGCCTTGGGTGTGCCGGATTTCAGGATCTGCCCCTAAGTTCCCGATAAGTATTGCTTTATTGATGCCTCGAGCCATGGTCTGTGTGTTCTCCTCAGCGCATAATGCCAAACGGTTGAGAAAGTCTAGCACAGCCACCTGACTGTGGCGCTGTCATACAACTCGTGCCGACACGAGCGAGTTGGGCTCGTATAATTGTAGGTTATGGAACAAGCCCCAGCGATACCCCAGATCAATGACCTGCCTGAGGTCATGGGCCTCACCCAGGCCGACCGGCGCGCGGTCGATGCCCTCATCACCGATCGGTTGCATTCGGACGTGGTGTTGGTCAACAGCATCGCCGAGCACATCATCCACAGCGGTGGCAAGCGCATGCGCCCGCTGGTTCATCTGTTGGTGGCCAAAGCGCTGGGTTACCAAGGCACATCCCACATCCAGTTGGCGGCGGTGATTGAGTTCATCCACACCGCGACCTTGCTCCACGACGATGTCGTCGATGAGTCGGCTCGCCGCCGAGGCCAGCAAACCGCGCACCGCATCTGGGGCAACGCTCCGTCGGTGTTGGTGGGTGATTTCTTGTACTCACGAAGCTTTCAGCTGATGGTGGAACTCAACAACCCCGAGGTCATGCGGATTTTGGCCGACACCACCAACACCATCGCAGCAGGCGAGGTGTTGCAGCTGATGCAAATGGGCAATGCCGATTTGAGCGTTGACGATTATTTTCGAATCATCTCAGATAAAACCGCGTGCCTGTTCTCGGCCAGCGCGGAGCTGGGTGCGGTGTTGGCCCACACCGATGACCCCAGCATCGAGGCCACTGTCCGGCCAACGATGCGCGAATTTGGGTTGGTGCTTGGGCAGTGCTTCCAAATCACAGACGATGTGTTGGACTATCAAGCCGACGACGCCACACTGGGCAAAAACATTGGCGATGATTTGGCCGAAGGCAAAGTCACCCTGCCGCTGATCTTGGCACTGCAGCAAGGCAACCCCGCCCAGCACACCCTGATCCGCTCGGTGATTGAATCGTCTGACCTCAATCAACTCGATGCGGTGTGCAACATCCTCACCGAGCTCGACACCCTCAACCAAGCCATGCACCAAGCCCAACGGCTGGCCGAGCAAGCCCAGTCGAGCCTTGATCACTTGCCACCCACGCTCGAGCGCGATGCTCTGGGCGTGCTGATCCAGCACGCGCTTTATCGCGAACAGTGAGCCTTGACCGCATCGCCAAATTGCCGGCCGCGGTCTTCAAAGTCTTGGTAGTGCCCAAAGCTCGGTGCGCCGGGGCTGAGCAACACCACCGCTTGGCTTGACTCATCCAGCGCTTTGACCCAGGCATCGGCGTGGCTGATTGCTTGGCGCATGTCAGCGGCTTGAACGCAGCGCTCAGCGGCCACCGCGCCTGCCTCGATGAGTGTTTTGGTGATCGCCTCGCCGCTGTCGGGCAACGCCACAACGGCTTGGATGGGGTGGGCTTTCAAGTGATCAATGACCACCGACCAATCCCCCCCACGATCATGCCCGCCAACAATCAAGACCACGTCGCGATCAACCAACGACTCCAAAGCCGCGCGGGTGGCGTGCGGGGTGGTGGCAATTGAGTCATTGATCCATGTGGCCTGCGGGCTTTGATGCACCTGCTCTAAGCGGTGCGCCAGCGGCCGAAACGCCGCCAGCGATGAACTGGCTTTTTTGGCATCGAAGCCAAGCTCGGCGAGCGCTGACAGCGCCATCACGGCGTTGTCGAGGTTGTGGCGTCCTGGCAGCGCAAAGGCCTCGGTGCCAATCCACGCCTCACCCCCTCGCCCGATTGTGGCACCGGTTGTTGCACCGTTGTGGGTGATGTCGCCGGCGCGGTGGGCGTGGGTGGGGTGGCAGGCTTTGAGGTTGTCGTGGCTGCCATAGGCTTCCATCAAAACAGCGTCTTGCGCATTCACCAACACACTGTGTGGTCGGGTCAGTTCAAACAAGCGCGCTTTGGCTGCATAGTAGTGCTCGATATCGCCGTGCCAGTCGATGTGTTCTGGAAACAATCGGGTGATCACGCCCAAACGCACCTGACCGACCAAGTCGGTGAGCTGGTAGCTCGACAACTCCGCCACCACCCAATCGAGTCCCTCGCTGCCGGGTTGATCCAGCAAACCGATCAACGGTTGGCCGATGTTGCCAGCCACGGCGACGCGCTGATCGACGGCGTGCAGCAGGTGCCCCACCAGCGAGGCGGTCGTGCTCTTGCCTTTCGAGCCTGTCACCGCAATCACGGGCACTTCGGGGCGCTCGGCGAACCAAATGGATGAGGGGTTGATGACGCGCCCACCCTGTCGTTGATACGCCACCAAGGCCGGGTGGCGGTCGCGGATGCCCGGCGAGCGAATGACCACATCAAACGCCGCCAAGCGCTGATCAAAAGGCGCGACCATGGCATCGGGGAGGTCAACGCGTGGACCGGATTCGGTCCACACCACCGGCGGCGGGGTCAGGCCGTGGGATTGCAACACGCGATGGCTGGCTTGCCCTTCCCGGCCAAACCCCAAGATGGCCACACGAAGCCCCTTAAACGCATCGAGCCTCACGGCTCAAGACCCGCTGGCAGGGCGTGCGGCGGGCTCGGCGCCAACAGCGCATCAAGGCTTGGCACCGCCAGTGAGGCCAGCTTGGGCGCCAATGCGGTGATGACCACATGGTCGCGCCAGTGGCTGGACTGACTCAGTTCAAGCACCGCGCGTCGGGCTTCATCGGCTTGCCCCACACACTCGAAAGGTTTTTGGCCATCGAGCGCCAACAGCTGGGCAAAGCCATCGATGCGTCGCGCTTGGCCCAACAAATCCGCACCGAAGATGGCCCGCAGTTCAGCCGGACTCATCCAAACGGCCAGCATCAAATACACAAACTGGCACTTCGGGCAATCCCCACACCAACGCGTTTGGCCGCGCTTGTGGGGATCAATGTGGAAGTTTCGGTTGCACGAACAAAATTCAGCGTGGTAGTCCGACATCGTTGCAAACGTTTGGGCGATCGACAGCTCCGTGCGTGCACGCAAGATAGAAAAGACTTTTAAGTCGGCAGCGATGTCGGCCGCCACCCAATCGGCCCATATTTTTTCAAACACAAATGATTTGGAGAACTGATGGTTGACCGGGCGGCCTTGTGCGTCGATCAAGGTCGGCTCATCGGCCGAGCGCTCATTGGCAAACACCACCCAGTGGGCATCCAACAAGATCGCCAAAACACTCAACGCCGCGGCGTTGATCGCGGTGATGGGCACATGACCGTTCATCGCACCGTGTTCGTTAAGATGCATCAACTTCGGATCGAGCCGGCGGGCAATCACCCAGTGTTTGGCCACATCACCCCGGGCGACCATGGTCTCCCCCAACGACTGAATCAACGGGGCCTGGCCGATTTGGACACTCATGGTGACCTCAGCCAAGCCCTGATCGGCCAAGCGGCGCCACGCCACCAACGAATCTTTGCCCCCACCCAACGGCAGCAAGACGCCCGACCCCAGCCCCAGTGGTTTTGCGTTGGGACGATCCGTGCTTTGATCGCAGCGCGGGGCGGGCGGGAATTGATCGGGGTCAAGGCCTTGGCGGTGGGCAAACTCAGCCAGGCCTTGGCGATAGATTTGATCGAGCCACTGCCCTTGCTGTTTGGATGGCACGCGGTGGCTGGCTTCAAACCGAGGCGGACAAAAAGCCTTGAAATAACTGACCCCAGCAATCCAATGCAACGCATCCAGGGCGTGGTCCAAAGCGCGTTGGCGGGTGGGCGTGACCGACAGGCCCGGCGGCATCGCAAAGGTTTCTGTGAAGCGCTGATCGCCCAGTTGATAGTTCAACTGGACTTGGCCGGTGTCTGGATCGTGGTGGCGATCCGCCAATACAAAGCGATCAGGCGCGGGCTGCATTGCCCTCACTCAATGCCCGCGGCCAGGCCCGAAGGACAGCGCTGACCACCGTGGCCAGGGGGATCGCAAAAAACACCCCCCAAAACCCCCAGATGCCACCAAAGACCAAGATGGCGGTGATAATCGCCACCGGGTGCAGGCTCACCACTTCAGAAAACAACACCGGCACCAACACGTTGCCATCCAGTGCTTGGATGATGGCATAGGCAATCATCACCCACCAAAACTCAGGCCCCAATCCGCCAAACTGAACCATCGCCACGACAGCGACGGGAATCGTCACCACCGCCGCGCCGATGTAGGGAATGATCACCGACAACCCCACCAGCATCGACAACAGCAAAGCAAACGGCAGGCCCAACAGCAAAAAGACCACGTAGGTCACGCTCCAGACAATGACAATCTCGAGCGCTTTGCCGCGCACATAGTTGCCGATTTGGGCATCCACGTCGCGCCAGACCTGGGTGACCAAGCCCCGGTCTTTGGGCGTGTGTGCCCGCACCCAAGCCATCAACCTATGCTTGTCTTTAAGAAAGAAAAACACCAACACCGGCATCAGCACCAAAAAGATCAGCAGACTCACCACGCCCATCACCCCAGACAACGACACCAACCGCGCGCCGTAGTTGATCAACTCAGCACTGGTCGCTTCCAACAGCGCGCTCAATTGGTCTTGGGAGATCAGCGCCAGTGGGATTTCTTCATCGCTCAATGCCCGAGCACCGATGCTTTGGTTGGGGTCTGGGTTGGGACCAGAAATCAAGTTGGGGTAGCGATCGGGCAAGGTGCTCAACCACGCTTGGCCTTGGGCCACATAGTTGGGCAGCTGTTGCAAAATCGCCGCCACCTGGCGGGTGATCAACGGCAGCAAGCCAAACAGCAAAAACACCAACACCGCCATGAACCCGGTAAAGACCACACTCACCGACAGCAAGCGGGGCAGCCCAAATCGGCGCAACCGGCCCACCACGCCCTCGAGCAGATAGGCGATCACCAAAGCCGCCACCACTGGGGTGAGCATCCGGCCAAAGAAAATGATCACCAACACGCCCACCACCAACGAGGCGGCCAGCAAAGCCACCTGGGGGTCGCTGAAGGTTCGGGTCAGCCAATGGTTGAGGCGCTGAATCATGGTCTGATTATAGGGCTTTTCTGGCCCGCAACGGCCAAAGACCGGCCGACCTCTCCCCGCGAGAGGTCATCGATGGCTGGCCATTGAAGCGTTAGGAGTGTTGCGTGTAACGGGGGAAACTCAAAACCACATCTGCCAAAGCATTTGCCCTTCCAAGCTCTGGTCAAGCTGATCGGACACCACCCCGAGGATGTGTCCACCGAAGGCATACTCCGGTGGCGCGTACGCCGCGCCAATGTGGAGCTGGGTGCGCTCGCCCAACGACTGACGCAAGCTGACACGCCAGGCGTGTTTGTTCAACGCCGTGCCCAATGCATTGGACAAGGCTTTGGAGGTGGGGTTCGGTTGGGCTTGGTTCTTGTATTCAACATTGGCCGACAGCCCATCGGTGAGTTGCACATCAACGCCTGCACTCAACACGGTCAGGTCACGCCAACTGAATTCAGGGCTGGTCGAATCGCCCAACAAACCGCTGAACCGGGCCGGCATCGCGCGCGATGGAAACGCACCCACTTCAGAGTAAAAAATGTGCGAGGCCCCGACCACACCGGCCAAACGTTCGGTCAACTGCCAACTCAGCGAGGCCTCAAATCGAGACGGAATATCCAATTGGGCTTGGGCGCCATGGACGCCTTGCACGTTGGCCAAGGCATTCATGTCGATGCGCGAGCGAAAACCCATCTCAACAGACACCGACTCAACAGGCCGAAACTCGCCGCCGACGCGCACCCCCAAACCATGCGAGGTCTCAACCCGCTCGCCGTCCCACCACCCCGCATCGGGGCTGGCTGGAATGGTGCCTTCGTACGCCAATAGGTTCATGCCGGGGTTCACAAACCGCTGGGTCGCCAACACCGCCGACACCGTCCACGCCGTGGTGGTGCTGACTTGCGTGGTCAGCCCGGGCATCATCAGTGATTGCTCGACCCGCGCGCGCTGGCTGTTGAGCAACGACATCGACCGGGCATTCACACGCCGGTCTCGATCGCTCAGACCGGCCAAACGAAAGATCCGATCCGAAGGCCGCCACGGTGACGCGGTCGCCGTGACCCACTCGCGGGCGAAGGCCGGTGCCAACTGCCGCGGATCGACCCATTGTGACGGCGTCTTCGCCCATGGCGAGCCCAGTGATTCCAAGGCCCAGTCCGAAGCAAAGGGGGTTGCCGGGCCCGTGAGCCGATCCAAGCGGGGGGTGATCTCATTGACCAGCCTGGCCTTCCAAGGCCCAAGCTCGAACTGGGCGCGGTCAGGGCTGGGCTGGGCGGCCAGCGACACGCCACCGACCAGCGACAGGGCAAGCCCCGTGCCGACAAGTGCGTTGCGCGCTGGTGTCAAAACCGATCTCATGGGGGGTAGTGTAGCGAGGTTATTGGTAAAAATACAACGCCAAGGGCCATTATTTAACCAAATTTTCATGCGGTGTGGCACATTTACAACACCGCGCACCACCCGCGTTCAATCCGCGTTCAATCCGGCTCGAGGGCGCTTAGGCGAGGCGCTCGATGATGGCTTGGGCAAACCCAGCGGTGTTGCCCTGCCCGCCCAGATCCGGCGTGGTGCGATCGCCTGTGGCGATGACCTCGGCGATCGCCGCGCGCAGTTGCTTGGCGGCTGCGTGGTGATCGAGGTGCTCCAACATCTGCGCGGTGGCCAGCAACAACGCACACGGGTTGGCGATGCCTTGGCCTGCGATGTCGGGAGCGGAGCCGTGCACCGCCTCAAACATGGCGTGCGAGGCGCCAATGTTGGCGCCCGGCGCCAAGCCCAAGCCCCCCACCAGGCCCGCGCACAAATCGGAGATGATGTCACCAAACAAGTTGGTGGTGACAATGACATCGAACTGCTCGGGCCGCATCACCAATTGCATTGCGGTGTTGTCGACAATCATGTCTTGGCACTCGATGTCGGGATAATCTTCGGCCACCTCGTGCGCCACCCGCAAAAACAAGCCGGTGACGTCTTTGAGAATGTTGGCCTTGTGCACCACCGTGACCTTCTTGCGCCCACAGCGCTGGGCCAGATCAAACGCATAACGCACGATCCGCTCGCAGCCTGTGCGCGTGGCGATCATTTTTGACTCAGCGCGCGAGCCGTCGGCGGCGGTGCACGCGCCTTCGGCCAAGTAGGCGCCTTCGGTGTTTTCTCGAACGGTGATCAGATCAATGCCTTGGTAGCGAGACAATGAGCCTTCAAAGCTGATCGCCGGGCGCACGTTGGCATACAAGTCAAAGTGCGAGCGAAGGGCGACGTTCAGCGACTTAAAGCCACCACCGACTGGGGTGGTCAGGGGCGCTTTCAAACACACTTTGTTGCGATCAATCGAGGCCAATGTGGCTTCGGGCAACAAATCACCGGTTTGCTCGATGGCTTCCAGGCCCGCCAGCTGAAAATCGTAGGCCAGGCCCAGTTGGTGTTGATCGTTGAGGTGGTTTAAGACATCAATCGTGGCATCCATGATCTCCGGGCCAATGCCGTCGCCTCGGATCACGGTGATGGTTTGTGTGGGTTGGCTCACTGTGCGCCCTAATCAATTGTTTTTATCAAGCCGATGATTATACCGACATTCGCCCAAACCGGGGCAAACCCCGCCCCAAAAGATGGGCTCGTGCTGGCTGGCGCGGTGCTTCAGAGGCTCAATAACGGATCGAGCCGACCGGCTTGATCCAAGGCTTGTAAGTCATCAAACCCACCCACGTGCTGCTCGCCAATGAAGATCTGGGGCACCGTGTGGCGCTGAGTTTTATCGATCATCTCGGCGCGGCGCTCGGGGTGGTCATCAATCAAGACCTCATCCCAATCCGCGCCTTTCGATTGCAGCAACGACCGCGCGGCCACACAAAACGGGCAGCTGCGGGTGCCATACATCATGATTTTGTTGTGATCCATTGCCACTCCTTCAAATGGTTGTTCGATGGCGACTGATGACGATTGCTAACGATTGATAACGATTAGTGTATCGCCCACACCCCAATGGTGCACGCCAACGCACCCAAATCAAAAGCCGTTGACCGTCACCTCAGATGCACCCATCAGACACACCAAATCAGATACACCAATCGGGCTTGGGCACGCCCGCCAGCTGGCAGGCTTGGCGGACCGGGTGTTCAGACAACAACCCATACAGCGCCGAAGAACCCAAGCTGGGGTCGTTGCGGTGCGCCCGGTAGGCGCTCACCACAGACCGCATCAACGGTGGGTTGTGGTAGTCCAACCAATACTGGCGGACCCAGCGAAGCAACCACCAATGGTCATCGCTCAATGTCAGGCCCAAATGCGCCGCCATGGCTTCGGCGAAAGCCTCGCTCCACAGCTCAGCATCGGCGAGGTGGCCATCAATATCCAAAGGCCAGCTGTGATCATTCGATTGCAGTCGATTGTCCATGGGTGGTGTTATCGGTTGTCTTCTGGGTTGTCTTCTGGGTCTCGCCGTGTCGGTTCACAGCACCAGCCAGTGGCGTTCATGATACCGGGCATCGTCCGAGGCTGTCGTGATGACATGGGCCAGGTCGTGATCGGTCAATTGCGCCCAACCCCGCGCCGACTCGCCAGACAACTCACCCAACGCCTGGGGGCCAAAGGCCACCGCGACATCGAGCTCCAGCACCGCCGCGGCCAGCACGAACTCAACCAGGCTTTGGCGCTCTTGGCCATCGACGCCCCGCTCGACCATCACCCCCCAAGCCACGCCAGGGCTTGGCGGCGCCACCGCCACGCTCGGCCAGTCACCGCTGGCCGCCGGCCAATCGCCTTGACCAAAAACTGAGATCAAGTCAGTGCGCTGCATTGTCGACCACAGCCCCACCAAACTGGCCACCGCCAAGGGTGGCTCGTCGGCCAGCCCAAGCCGGCGCCACGCGGCTTGGCAGACCACCACATCGACGCTGGGGTCTCGATCGAGTGCACGGAGCGCCGCTGGTGGATCAGCAAGCCCGGGTGCCACCGCTTGGCCATGCAAAAAGACCTGCACCCGATACCCTTTCTTAACGTGATCTTGGCTACACTTTAGAGCGGTGTCCCACCGAGGGTCATCGGCCGCAACGCGGACGATCACGACCGCATGGGCCGCCTTATGGGGCCGCGAGTGGGCACTTGTGTGTGTTTTAATGGTCACAGTGGATAGCTTACCGTGTCTCAAGGGTGTGCTCACCCAGCGGTGGCCATTTGAGCGCATTCCACCCAGTTGAGATGGCCAAGCGATGACATCCAAAACATGAAATCCAGAACATGAAATCCATGAGACAAGCGAAATGGCGGTAACAGCAACACGCATTCGACGCGCGGTCGTGGCCCTGATGGGCGCTGTTGCGCTGTCTGGCGCCTCGGCGATCGCTCAAGACAGCGTCCGCTTGCCAGAAATGGGCTCAACCACCACCCGGGTGCTCTCGCCAGAAGAAGAGCGCACCTTCGCCACCGACATCGAGCGGTATTTTCGCGCCAATGGCATGCTGATCGAAGACCCGTTTATTGTCGATTACATTGAAGACATGAGCTACCGGTTGGTGTCATATTCGACAAGAAACCAATCTGATTTTCATTTTTTTGTACTCAAAGACCCCAGCATCAATGCGTTCGCCGCACCCGCGGGCGTGATTGGCCTGCACTCGGGGCTGATTTTGCTGGCACAAAATGAAGCCGAGGTCGCCGGTGTGGTCGCCCACGAGATCGCCCACATCACCCAAGACCACCTCGCTCGCGCGATGGAGAACCAACAAAACGTCTCGATGCCGACGATGCTGGCGACTTTGGGCCTTGCCATTGCCTCGGGCATGGCCGGCGGTGGCAGCGACGCCACTGGCGCGATTTTGATGAGCGGCATGGGCCTGGCCACCCAGTTTCAAATTAACCACACGCGTCAAAGCGAGGCCGAGGCCGATCGCGTGGGCATCGGTCTGTTGGCTCGAGGCGGCTATGACCCCGACGGCATGACCCGGTTTTTCGAGCGGCTCAATATCCAATCGAGAAGCCGCGGCGATGGTGTGCCTGAGTATCTTAGAACCCACCCGTTGACCATCAACCGCGTGGCCGAAGCGCGGGCGCGAGCCGCACAATTTCCACAAATCATCCAAAAAGATGACGATTTGTTTCACTATGCTCAGGCTCGGTTGAGGGTGTTGATGAGCCGACGCCCCGAACAAGCCATCGAGTATTTTCGCCTGCGCTTGAGACAACAAGACCGCCCGGCTTTGCCGATGCACTATGGGCTGTCGTTGGCGGCCGTTGAAGCGCGCCAGATGTCGTTGGCCAAGACACACCTTGATGTGTTGCTTGACGCGTCACCCAACAACCAGCTCTATCGGCTGCTGCACGCCGACTGGGCCTTGGCCAATGGCGATGTCGAAGACAGCCTGGCCATTTTGTCTGAGCTGTATCACCAGTACGCCGGCAGCCAAATGGTGACGGTGCAATACGCGCAAGCGTTGATGCATGAGCCCACCCAAGACCGTGCCATCGAAGCCTCAGCGGTGCTGCGACGCCACCTGCACGCCAACCCAACTGACTTGACGATGACCGAACTGTACGCCCAAGCCGCCGCCAAAGCCGGTGACCCCGTCCGGGCCGGAGAAGCCCAGGCTGAGAGTTATTACATCCGGGGTGGGCTCGACGAGGCCATTGAACAACTCGAGCGGGTGTTGGACAATGAGCCCATGGACTATTACCAGCGCGCGCGGATCAATGCACGAATTGTGCAATTGAGGCGCGAACAGTTTCGATTGGCACAACGATGACAGACACCCCAAGCGTCGGTCAAACGACCGAGTCGGTCACCGCATGGCACGCGCCTTCAGTCGATGCCCCAGAGCTTTTTCTCAACCGCGAGCTGAGCCTTTTGAGCTTCAACCAACGCGTGATTGCGTTGGCCAAAGACCCGCGCATCCCACTGTTGGAGCGGCTGCGGTTTTTGTGTATCTCATGCACCAATTTGGATGAGTTTTTTGAAGTCCGGGTGGCGTCCATCCAGCAGCGCATGGCCCACGGCGCCAATCAACCCGGGAGTGATGGCACCACGCCGAGCCAAACCCTCGACGCCATTCGTGAGGCCGTCGTTGCCATGGTCGATGAGCAATACCGCATCTTGAATGATGAGCTGACCCCCAAATTGAGTGCTGAAAACATCCGCATCTTGCGCCGCTCAACCTGGACCGAGCAGCAACGCGATTGGTTGTATGCCCACTTTCAAAACGAAATCATGCCGGTGCTGAGCCCGTTGGGGCTTGACCCCGCCCACCCCTTCCCCAGAATCCTAAACAAGTCACTGAACTTCGCTGTGGCCTTAGACGGCGAAGACGCGTTTGGACGCGACAGCGGCATGGCGCTGGTGCGTGCGCCGCGCTCACTGCCCAGAATCATCCGGATCCCGCAAAGCCATTCCGATGGGCCGAACGACTTTGTGTTTTTGTCCTCGGTGATGCACGCTTTCATCCAAGACCTGTTTCCAGGCATGCACGTGGAGGGTTGTTACCAATTTCGGGTAACACGCAACAGCGAATTGTTTGTCGATGAAGAAGAGGTCGAAGACCTCGCGCGGGCCTTGGAGGGTGAGTTGATGGGCCGCGGGTTCGCACAGGCGGTGCGCTTGGAAGTCGCGGCCAATTGCCCCCAGCCCATCGCCCATTTCCTGGCCACCCAGTTTGGCCTGGATCCCATGGCCATTTACCAATGCGACGGCCCGGTCAACCTCAACCGCTTGAGCGCGGTGTGTGATTTGGCCGACCGAGCGGATCTGTGCTATCCACCGTTCCAACCGGCCACGCCCCGGGCGTTGGTCACCAGCGACAATCTGTTTACCGCCATCGACCGGCAAGACTGGGTGTTGCACCACCCCTATGACAGCTTCACGCCGGTGGTGGACTTGATGCGCCAAGCCGTCAATGACCCGGCGGTGTTGGCGATCAAACAAACGCTGTATCGAACCGGCGAGGACTCGGCCTTGGTGAGCCTATTGATTGAGGCCGCCCGCGCCGGCAAAGACGTCACGGTCATTGTTGAGCTTCGTGCCCGATTCGATGAGGAGGCCAACATCGCACTGGCCACGCGCATGCAAGAAGCCGGGGTGCAAGTGGTCTATGGCGTGGTCGGCCACAAGACCCACGCCAAGATGATGCTCATTGTTCGCCGCGAGCACGGCCAGCTGCGTCGCTACGTCCACTTGGGCACCGGCAACTACCACCAAGGCACCACCAAAGCCTACACCGATTGGAGCCTGTTGACGGCCAACCAAGACTTGGCTGAAGATGTGCACCTGATGTTCCAACAATTGTCTGGGCTGGGCCAGGCCAAGCGCTTGACCCACCTGTTGCAGTCGCCGTTTAACCTGCACACCGCCTTGCTCAAAAAAATCGATCGCGAAATCGAGCACGCCAAGAACAATCGTCCTTGCGGCATTGACGCCAAAATGAACGGCTTGACCGAGCCTGAGATCATTCAAGCGCTGTATCGCGCATCGCGCGCGGGCGTGCCCATTCGGCTGGTGATTCGGGGCATTTGCTGTCTCAAGCCAGGCATTGAGGGCTTGTCTGACAATATTCAGGTGCGCTCCATCTTGGGCCGGTTTTTAGAACACAGCCGGGTGTATCACTTTGTCAATGGCGGCCAAACAGAAACCATGGCCAGCAGCGCCGATTGGATGGAGCGCAATTTGTTCCAACGGGTCGAGGCGTGTTTTCCGATCCTCAATGCCGATGACGCGCGCCGTGTTTGGACACAAAGCATTGAGATGGCGTTCAAAGACAACCAAAGCGCGTGGACGTTGGCGGCCGATGGGCGCTACACCCGGGTGGCCGAACCGGTGCCACCGGGTGAGGTGGTGGACATGCAAAAGGCATTGATTGATTGGCCCAGTGATGCCCAAGCGTGATCTGTATGCCGCGGTTGATCTGGGCTCCAACAGCTTCCATTTGGTGGTCGCGCGCCAAGAACACGGCGAGCTTCGCGTCATCGATCAACTCAAAGACATGGTCAGACTCGCCGGCGGCTTGGACCACCACGGCCACCTGGACGCCCCGACCACCGAGCAGGCCCTGGCCTCATTGAGGCGTTTTGGGGAACGCATCCAAGGCATCCCCGATGACCACATCCGCGCTGTGGGCACACAAACGTTTCGGCGCCTGGCCCAGCGCGATGTCTTTTTAAACAGCGCCGAAGGCGCGCTGGGTGCCCCCATCGAGATCATTGGTGGCCGCGAAGAAGCGCGCCTGATCTATCGGGGGGTGTGCCAGGGCATGGCCAATGAGGACACGCCGAAGCTGATCATCGATGTCGGGGGCGGGTCCACCGAGGTGGTCGCCGGTGATGGCCACCCACCCACACTGGTCGAGAGCTTGCCGATGGGCTGCGTGGGCCTCACCCAAAAGTATTTCACCGATGGGGTGATCACCGCCCAACGTTGGGCCCAAGGTCGACAGAAGATCTTGGCCGACGCCCAATCGCTGGCGGCACAAACCCAAGCCTACCCCTGGCAACAAGCCATTGGTGCCTCTGGCACGGCGCGGGCGTTGGTCGCCATCCACGATGCGCTGTGCCCAGACGCCCCCACCGGCTTAACACGCGCCTCGATGGACGCCATCCGCGATCGGCTGATCGCCGCCAAGCACAGCGACGCGATTGACCTGCCCGGCCTATCGGACCGGCGCCGGCCGGTCATTGCCGGTGGCGCACTGATCATCGACGCCCTGATGGAGGCGCTGGGGATTGAGCAACTGACCGCCTCCCCGTTCGCGCTTCGGGAAGGCTTGCTGTATGACTTGATGGCTCGCCTGGAGCCAGACCGCACCCAGCACAACCCCAGACACAGCACCATCGAGGCGATGCTCGACCGCTACCAGTGCGACCGCGTTCAAGCCCGACGGGTCAGCCACTGGGCGCTGGCGGGCTGGCAGGCCACCGCCCAAGCGTGGTCGCTGCCAGCAATCAGCCATGAGCTGCTGGCCGCGGCCTGTTCGGTGCACGAGCTTGGCTTGTCCATCGCCCACGAGCACTACCACCTCCACTCGGGCTACATTCTGGCCCACGCGGACATGCCCGGGTTCAGTCAAACCGAACAGCAGGTGATGGCCACCTTGGCTCGTGGGCAGCGCGGCAAGCCCGACCCTGCGCTACTCGACACGCTGCCCAGGCGGTTGCAGAACACAACCTTGCATTTGTTGATGTTGATGCGCTTGGCGGTGGCCTTGAGCCGTGCCCGCAACGATGATCGGCCAAAACACTCGCGCTGGATCGCCAAAGACAACGCCCTTGATTTGGTGCTGCCCCGCGATTGGCTGGAAGCCCACCCACTGACCCACCGCGACCTGCTGGTCGAAGCCGACCAGATTCGTCGACTCCACTGCTCGGTCAGCATTGAGACCATGGCAACGTGAACCCCGACCACCTCAAACAACGCGCACAACTGATAAGCGGCGTGCGCGCGTTTTTCCAAGCCCGCGGTGTCTTGGAGGTCACCACCCCGTGTGTCGTCCCCCACCCGGTCAGCGATGTGCACATTGACAGCGTTGGACTCAAGACCACGCCCGCTTCATTTTTACGCACCTCGCCTGAGGCGGCGCACAAGTGGTTGCTCGCGCATGGGCTTGGCGACATCTATGAGATGGGCCCGGTGTTTCGCGCCGGTGAGCAAGGACGCCACCACCAACCCGAATTTACCTTGCTCGAATGGTATCGAATCGGCTGGTCGTGGCGCGCCTTGGCCGACGAGGTCAGCGCTTTAATCACCGAAATCGCATCCATGTGGAACCACCAGTGGCCGACCCGCTGGCTGTCGTGGTCTGAGGCCTGCATCGAATCTTTAGGCGGTGTGTTAACAGCCGATCAACTCGGTCAGTGGCAACACCGGGTGCCTGCAGAGGCGCGGCACTGGCCGGTTGAAGACCAAATCGATCATGTCTTTGCAAGTCACGTGCAAAGCCAATGGGCCGAAGGTCAGATTCACATCATTTATGACTACCCCAGCCACCAAAAAGCGCTGGCTGAACTCAGTGACGATGGACACCACGCCAAGCGCTTTGAGGTGTTTGTTGGCCCGGTTGAATTGGCCAATGGCTATCAAGAGCTCACCGACGTTGACGAGCAACGTCAACGCTTTGTTGACGATCTGGCCCACCGCCAACAACGCCAACGGCCCCACACCGACCCCGATGAGCGCCTGCTGGCCGCCTTGGAGCGCGGATTGCCGCGTTGCGCGGGCGTTGCCCTCGGCGTGGATCGGTTGGTGATGGTGGTGTTGGGCTTGGATCACATCGCTGAGGGCTATACACTGACCCCGGATCACCCCATGACACCCAGCACATGACCGACCACTGGAGTTCGATGTCGCCACACCCCACAAATCCGACCCAACGCGTTGACGCGTGGTTTGAACGCCTGGGATTGCCGCCAGACTATGCCGAGCGGTTTTTGCTCAAGCCGATAGCCGAGGCCGATGCCTTGGTTGAGATCGGCCAAGACATCCACGGTCGGGTGCAACGCCTGTTGCCCGAGACCGCGACCGCGTGGGCGGCGATGGTGGCGGCGGCGCACGCCGATGGCATCAAGCTTGAAGTGGTCTCGGCCTACCGGTCCATCGACTACCAAGCCGGGCTGATCGAGAAGAAAATCGCCCAAGGGCTTGGGCTCGATGAGATCCTCAAAGCCTCCGCCGCACCTGGGTTCAGTGAACACCACAGCGGCCGCGCGGTGGACATCACCACCCCGAACACGCCGGCCTTAGAACAAGGCTTCGCGCACACCCAAGCCTACGCTTGGCTCAAAACCCACGCGCAAGCGTTTGAGTTTGTGGAAAGCTATGGTCCCAACAACCGGCATGGGTTGATCTGGGAGCCGTGGCACTGGGCTCACGCGCCTTTTTTGATTTGAGCGTACGCATCGAGCGCGCCTTGGCGCTGGGCTTTGAGGTCAATGTGCGGGTCGGGCTGATGGATGGTCTTGTTGGTTTGATCGCCCCGCTCAGGACACCAACGCCGCACATAAGCGCCACTGGGGTCGAACTTCTCGCCTTGCAGTGCCGGATTGAACACACGAAAGTAAGGCGAGGCGTCTGCGCCTGAGCCGGCGGTCCACTGCCAGCCTTGGGTGTTGTTGGCCAAGTCCGCATCGACCAGCGTGTCCCAAAAATACCGCGCCCCTTCTTGCCACGGGATCAACAGGTTCTTGGTCAAATAAGACGCCACCACCATCCTCACTCGGTTGTGCATCCAACCGGTTGCGTTGAGCTGGCGCATGCCCGCATCGACCATCGGCACCCCAGTTTGGCCGGCCTGCCAGGCCGCCAAGTCGTCTTGGTAGTCGTCGGCCGATCGCCACGGGAAATGATCGAACACCGGCTTAAGCGGCTGGTTGGGGATGTGGGGGAAATGGTACAGAAGATAATGCGAAAACTCGCGCCACACAATTTCTCGAATAAATGAGACCGCACTGTCATCGGTGGGCACCTGACCCGATGGCTCGCAAGCGCGGACCACCTCGCCGACTGAGATTTCACCAAAGTGCAAATGCGCCGACAAGCTCGACGTGCCTGCTTGGTCGGGGCGGTTTCGGGCCGCATCGTAGCCCGTCAAGCCATCGTCAACAAACTCACTCAACCGTTGTTGGGCCTGCGGCCAGCCCGGTTGCCACGCCTTGGCCAGTTTGTCTGTCCAGCGGTGGCTGGGCGCCAGTGTCGCCGGATCGATGGTCACAGGCGAGCTCACCGTCTGAGCCGCTGGAATCTGATGGGGTGTGGGCAGATCCAAAGGCCGTGTCCAGGTCGCTTGGAAATGCTTCCAAAAAGGCGTGAACACCAAATAGGGGGTTTGGTCTTTTTTGAGCATCTCCCAAGGTTCTTTTAAGACCTGCGCTTTAAAACTCGCCACATGCAACTGATCAGAGGCAAACTGTGTTTTCAGGTGGTCTTTGAGCTTGGCATCGTGATCGCGTGGGCTGGGGTCATAGACCCGGTTCCAATACACGGCCGTGGCCTGATGCGTCGCAATCAATTCAGTCAAGACCGCCGTCGTCTCGCCGGCATAGACGGCCAGTCGGTTGCCCCGCTCGCGCAATGATTGATCCAACTGCGCCAACGACTGAGACAGCCACCACCGGCTGGCCTGACCCAAGGGCCAGTCGCCGTGTCTTTTTTGATCATCGATATAGACACACACCACCGCCTCGTGGTCCAAGGCTTTGGTCAGCGCGGGGTGATCGGCCAGACGAAGGTCTTGCCGAAACCAGACAATGGCGGTGTCAGTGGCCACGTCTCAAACCTCTCAGGCGCGGTATCGGCGGGTTTGTTTGGCTTGGTCTGACCGGCGTGTCTCCAGCTCATCGAGATAGCCATCGTCCAGTCCGGTGACATACTGTCCAGAAAAGCACGAACTGTCGAAACCGGCCAAGGTGGTGTTGCTGCCCAGCACCGCTTGTTCCATCGCCTCGAGGTCTTGATAGATCAACCGATCGGCGCCGATGATGGCCTGTATTTCTTCGATGCTTCGGTTGGCGGCCACCAGCTCATGGGCTGAGGGCATGTCAATCCCATAGACGTTCGGGTGGCGCACCGGCGGTGAGGCCGAGGCCAAATAAACTTTATTCGCACCGGCGTCTCGGGCCATTTGAACGATCTGGGTGGAGGTGGTGCCGCGGACGATGGAGTCGTCCACCAGCAAGATGTTTTTGCCGCGAAGCTCCAAGGGAATGGTGTTGAGCTTGCGCCGGACCGAACGCGCCCGAGCCTCTTGGCCCGGCATGATGAAGGTCCGACCAATGTAGCGGTTTTTGATCAGGCCTTCGCGGTATTTCACGTTCAGCATTTGCGACAGCGGCAAGCACGCGGTGCGGCTGGTATCGGGCACGGGCACCACCGCATCAATGTCGTGATCGGGCCATTCGCGAAGAATCTTCTCGGCCAACGCCTCGCCCATCCGAAGTCTCGATTTATGCACCGACAAGTCATCAATCATTGATTCGGGTCGGGCAAAGTAAACGTACTCGAACAGACACGGCGTGTGCGGTTGGGCGTATTCGCTCACGTGGCGGTGAAGCTTGCCCTGAAGATCGATCAGCACGCTTTCACCCGGACCCAAATCATCGATCAGGTCAAACTCAAGTATGTCCAAAGCCACCGACTCTGAAGCCACCATGTATTCCATGCCTTGGGCGCTTTGGCGTTGACCAATCACCGCAGGACGAATGCCGTGAACGTCACGAAAAGCCAACAACCCCACCCCGGCAATCAATGCCACCGCCGCGTAAGCGCCGCGGCAGCGCCGGTGGACCGCGTCCACGGCGGCGAAGATTTGCTCAGGCGACACCTCGGCTTGAATCGTGCTTTGACCCAGCTGAAACGACAGCTCGTGCGCCAAGCAGTTGAGCAACACCTCCGAGTCTGACTCGGTGTTGATGTGGCGCCGATCGCGCGCAAACAGCTCGCGACTCAACGACTCTGAATTGATCAAGTTGCCGTTGTGGCCCAACGCAATACCAAAGGGGGCGTTGACATACATCGGCTGGGCTTCATCGGGTTGGTCGCAGCCTGCGGTGGGGTAGCGCACATGGCCGATGCCCACCTGGCCGGTCAAGTTCGCCACCGAGTCTTCAACAAAGACATCGCTGACCAACCCCAGCCCTCGAGTGGAGCGCATTCGGCCCTCATCGAGCGTGGTCATGCCCGCCGCATCCTGGCCACGGTGCTGCAACACTGTCATCGCATCGTACAAACGCGCCGCCACCGGCGCTTGACCAAAGATACCGACGATTCCACACATGGGCGTTTAGATCTCCAATCCTTGTGAACGCAACAGCTGGTCTTGCAAAGCAGGGGGCAATTGTCCCACAACCTGCTCGGCCATGGTCTCAAAGTGGGGCAACAACACCGACGCATGCCACCAAGGGTCATCCATAAAAGGCGTCAGCCCAGCCAACAGGACGCCAATGGTGATCACCACCACCCCACGCGTGAGCCCAAACAAGGCACCCAACACCCGATCGGTGCCGCTCAATCCGGTGTGCTTGACCATTTGCCCAACGACCACGCCCAGCAACCCACCCACCACCAAGATGGCAATAAAAATCACCAAAAAGGAAGCGATCAACTGAACCGATGGCGTCTCAATCCACACCGCCAGCCGTTGCGCGCCCAAGTCAGAAAACCGAAACGCCACCACGCCGGCGATCACCCAGGTGGCCAAGGAAAAGGCTTCTTTGACAAACCCCCGAAACACACTGACCAAGACCGATAAACCCAAGATGCCCACAATCACCCAGTCGGCGTGGGTCAGCGCGGTCATGGGTGCGAGACCACCAAGCCTTCGAGGCCGGCCTCATCGCGCAGTCGCTCAAGCAGCGCTTCGGCTTGATCGCGCTCGGCCACGGTGCCCACGCGCACTCGCCAAATCTCGCGCGAGCCCATCGACTCGGCAAAGTAGAAGACCTCAAACCCCTCACCCACCAGTTGGGCGTGCAACCGCTCGGCGTTGTCTTCGCTGGTGAAAGACCCCACCTGGACGGCATACCCGGGCGACACGTCGGTGGCCGCTGAAGCCGCTTGGGGCGCCCGCACCACCGGTGCGACCCCCGCCACCTGCTCGGCAATTGTTTGTGCTGCCGCCTCGGCGCGCTCACGGTCGGGATAGGGGCCAGTTTGGATGCGGTGCAACACCGAATCCCCGCGTTCGATGCGATCAATGCGCGCGGCGTGGCCGCGCTCGGCCAACGCATCAACCACCTCTTTTGCAGTGGCCTCAACGCCAAAGCTTGCCACTTGCACCCGCCACGTATCCGGCCCGATGGCCTCAGCCGACACAGCACTCGACGCCCCCAAGGCGCTGTTGTCTTCGCTGTCTTGGCGACTTTGTTGGTCCGCGGCCGGGTCCCCCACCGGCGCATCATCACCGGTGTCGCTCCGAGGGGCCTCGTCAGCCTCACTGACTTTGTCGCCAGCGCCGGTGTCTTCTTGGGTGGCTTCCCCGGTGTCTTCCTCGCCGGCCGGCTCATCAACGGTGGTCATCGGCAACCGTTGGGCCGGTGCCTCACTGCCCGAGTCGGCCGGTTCGGTGTCGGCGTCGTCATCCAAGCGAGGCTCGGCTGGGTCGGCGTCACCGGCGCCATCGTCTTGCCTCAGCCGGGAGGCATTGGGGTCCAGGGGCAACCGACGAATGTTGTCGTCGCGTTCGGGCGAGCTGGGGATGGCTGGATCCAATTGCCGCTCAAGTCGCTCATCGCGGGGGGCATCGAACAGCATGGGCACAAAGATCACCGCCAGTGCGATGAGAACCGCCGCGCCGACCAAGCGTTGTTTGAGCACATCATCCATCGCTAGCTTACTCCTTGCTTGACCACCGAGACGAGACTTGCGCCAACACCTGAAACGACCCAAACACCACCACTCGGTCAATGGGTGTGGCCTGGGCCAGGGCCCGATCAAGCGCATCTGGGATTGATTTTACCGCGTCCAGCCCGGCGGTGACACCACCGCTTTGAACACGGCCCATCAGCGCAGCCGCGGACGATCCCCGCGGGCCATCCATACCAGCCACCCACCAGTGGTCCACCTGATCGGCCAACGCGGCGGCCATCGCCTCAATGGCTTTGTCGGCGAACGCGCTGAACACCGCAAACGTTCGTCCGGTGTGGGGCTGGGCGGCCAACGCCTCGGCCAAAGCCTGCGCTGAGGCCTCGTTGTGGGCGACATCGACGATCACATCGGGCGCGTGGGCAAGCGTCTCAAACCGCCCCGGCAGTTGGGCTGTTTCAATGCCCTCGGCCACCGCCGGGCTGGTTAAAAACGCCTCGCCCCACAGCTGAGCCAACGCCACAATGGCCGCCGCCGCATTGGCCAATTGATGCGCGCCCACCAGGCTGGGGGGCGGCAACACCAAACGCGTGGGCCCGCGCTCGGTTTGCACGGTCAACGACCACACCCGAGGGTCCACTCCCATCGACGCCCCCGGCGCCCAGTCAAATGCCTCACCAACACGCACCACATGAGCCGGGTGTTGACTCAACCCGGTCTCCAAAGCCACCGGCCAGTCGCGCTCGGCGATGATCAACGGCCGATCGGCGCGTGCAATGCCCAGTTTCTCGCGGCCAATGTCGGCGCGCGTGGGGCCCAAGTAATTCATGTGGTCCAGCCCAATCGAGGTCAACACCGCAACGTCGGGATCGATGACGTTGACCGCATCCAGCCGACCACCCAAACCCACCTCCAACAACGCCAGGTCAGGACCGGCGCGCTCGATCACCACCAACGCCGCCAGCGTCACGTGTTCAAAGTAAGTCAACGCCACCTCGGCGCGCGCCGCATCCACCGCCTCGAACGCCGCCAGCCAATCGCTGTCGGGACACACCTCGCCGTTGAGCCTCAACCTTTCGTTGAATCGAATGATGTGGGGAGAAGTGTAGGCCGCCACCGACCGGCCCGCCGAGCGCGCCATCGCTTCAGCAAACGCCACGGTGGAGCCTTTGCCGTTGGTGCCAGCGATGGTGACAATCTGGGTGGTGGCCCACGCGTCGGGGCTGAACAGTCGATCAAAGACGACCTGCACCCGATCCAACCCAAGCTCGATGACCGCCTCGCTGGCGCGCTGTTCGAGCGCGTCCAGGTACGCATCAAGGCAAGACTTTGCGGTCGACAGACTCAACTGACTCAAGGGCTGGCGTCGATCAACTCGCCTTCTTTGGCAGCCGTCGGTGGCATCAAGCCATCCAGCAAGACCGCGATGCGCTGTTGCAGCTCGCGCCGGTCGACAATCTGGTCGAGCGCGCCTTTTTCAATCAAAAACTCAGCGCGCTGAAAACCCTCAGGCAATGTCTCGCGGACGGTTTGCTCGATCACCCGCGGGCCAGCAAACCCGATCAAGGCGTTGGGCTCGGCCAACTGGATGTCGCCCAACATGCCCAGACTCGCCGACACCCCACCCATGGTCGGGTGGGTCAGCACCGAGATATAGGCGATGCCGTTTTCGGCCAAGCGCGCCAGCGCCGCTGAGGTTTTTGACATTTGGAACAACGAGAACAACCCCTCTTGCATGCGCGCGCCACCGGACGCGGCAAAGCACACCAACGGCCATTGCTTGTCCAAACACACCTGACAGGCTTGCACAAAGCGCTCGCCCACCACGCTGCCCATTGATCCACCCATGAACCGAAAATCGAAGGCCACGGCAACCACATCGCGCCCGTTCAGCTGGCCTTGCATGGCGATTAACGCATCGCGCTCACCGGTGGCTTTCTGGGCGGCCGACAAGCGCTCGCGGTAGCGCCTCGAGTCTTTAAATTTCAGTGGGTCTTGGGGCTGCAGGTCCGCGCCGATTTCGACGCGGTGATCGGCATCCAAAAACGCCTCAAGCCGAGCCCGGCCGGTCAGGCTCATGTGGTGGTCGCACTTGGGACACACCCACAGGTTCCTCTCCAACTCGGGTTGGTACAGCACCGCGTCGCACGCATCGCACTTGGTCCACAACCCATCGGGCACTTTGCGTTTTTTATTGCCTTGGGTTCGGATTCTTGAGGGCATCAGTTTTTGAAACCAGTTCATCGCTTATCCGTTTATCGCCACATCCACCGACTCACGCGCCTCATCCATCGCCACTCGAACAGCGGACAGATAGGCGTTTGCCGTGGCGCAGGCCTCATCCACCCCGTCGATGTCATGAAGCTTCGAGACCAGCGCCGAGCCAATCACCACGGCATCGGCCAATTGTGCCACCCGGGCGGCTTGTTCGGGCTCGCGGATACCAAACCCCACCGCCACCGGCAAATCAATGCGGCCCCGGATGCGCTCGACCATTGGGCCCAACGCATCGGTATTGAGCGTCGCCGCACCGGTCACCCCGGTCAGCGAGACATAGTAGACAAACCCGCCGGCCAACTCAGCGGCCCGGTCGAGGCGCGCATCATTGGTGGTCGGGGCGACCAAAAAGATCTGATGAAGCCCCGCGCTGGCCAAGTCGCCTTGCAACACCCGCGCCTCATCGGCCGGGCAGTCGACAATCAGCAAGCCATCCACGCCCGCTTGCGCGGCATCTTGGGCAAACCGCTCGGTGCCGTAACGCTCGATGGGGTTGGTGTAGCCCATCAACACCACCGGGGTATCGGCATCGTCTTGGCGAAAACGCGCCACCATGGCCAAGACTTCTTGCAAGCCCACGCCGTGTTCGAGTGCGCGCTCGCACGCCCGCTGGATCACCGGGCCATCGGCCATGACATCTGAAAACGGCATGCCCAGCTCGACGATGTCGGCCCCAGCCGAGACGGCGGTATGCAGCAACGACACCGTCGCATCGGGGTGCGGGTGACCGGCGGTGATGTAGGGCACCAGCGCGGCCCGGTTGGCTTTTTTCAACGCCTCGAAGCGTCGATCAATCCGGTTGGGTCTCGATTGGGTCATAAGCTGATGCCCTCGAGCTGGGCCACGGTGTTGATGTCCTTATCACCGCGGCCTGAGAGGTTGATCAGCACCGTTTGATCGGGCGACATGGTCGCGGCCAACTCGATCCCGTAGGCCAAGCCATGCGCGGTCTCCAACGCGGGGATGATGCCCTCGGTGCGCGAAACCATGTGAAATGCCTCCATGGCCTTTTGGTCGTCCACGCCCACGTAGCGCGCGCGGCCAGTGTCTTTCAGCCAGGCGTGCTCAGGCCCCACCCCTGGGTAATCCAAACCCGCCGAGACCGAATAGGTGTCGCGAATCTGACCGGCGTCATCGTCCAGCAAATAGGTGCGTGAGCCGTGCAACACCCCGACTCGACCGGCGCACAGCGTCGCCGAATGCTCATCGCCACTTAAGCCCCGCCCGGCCGCTTCAACCCCGACCATCTCCACCGACTCGTCTTCAATGAACGGGTGGAACAAGCCCAACGCATTCGAGCCACCACCCACGCAAGCCACCAGCGCATCGGGCAAGGCCCCGTATTGTTCGAGCATCTGCCGGCGCGCCTCGCGCCCAACCACGGCATTGAAATCACGCACCATCGCAGGATAAGGGTGCGGGCCGGCGGCGGTGCCCAAGATGTAAAAAGTGTTGTCAACATTGGTCACCCAATCGCGCATCGCCTCATTCAACGCATCTTTGAGCGTGCGAGAACCGGTCTTGACGCTGACCACTTCAGCCCCCATCAATTTCATCCGAAACACATTCGGCGACTGGCGCTCGATGTCATCTGCACCCATGTAGACGATGCACTCCATGCCCAACCGCGCCGCGACCGTGGCCGAGGCCACCCCGTGTTGACCGGCGCCGGTTTCTGCGATCACCCGACGCTTGCCCATCGCTTGGGCCAGCAAGGCTTGGCCGACGGTGTTGTTGATCTTGTGGGCGCCGGTGTGGTTCAAGTCCTCGCGCTTTAATAAGATGCGCGCGCCACCCGCGGCCCGGGTCAGGTTCTCTGCCCAATAAATGGGCGAGGGCCGGCCAACAAACGTGGCCAGGTCTTGATCCAAGCGCTCGATGAACTTCGAATCGGCCAGGTGTGTCCGCCACGCCACCTCGAGCTCTTCGAGCGCAGGCATCAGCGTCTCAGAGACAAACCGTCCGCCGTAGGTGCCAAAATGCCCCGTGGCGTCTGGCCAGACACCCGACACTGGGGGGTTTTGTTGCATTTGTTCTAGGGGCTTAGCCATGATCGCGTGTCGTCTCCTTAAGACGATGAGGCCGCATCGAGCGCGCTCATCAATTGCTGTATCTTGCCATGATCTTTGATGCCAGGTTGCGTTTCCACCCCACTGGAAAAGTCAATCCCAGCCGGATGGAGGTGGTCTAAGGCTTGGCCCACATTGTCTGGCCGCAAGCCACCGGCCAACACCCAAGGCCGGTCCAAGGCCTCGACCGTGTGCGCCAGCGCCTGCCAGTCGCTGGTCTCGCCTGAACCTCCCATTTGACCCGATCCGTGTGAATCTATTAACAACGCATCGGCTGAGGCGTATTGGCGGGCGCGGTCCAACCACTGGTGTTGGCGCCGCGCTTGGTCGTCCCCGGCCCCTGAGGCGACATCCCCAAACCCCAAGGCTTTGATGTAGGCCTGGCCAAAGCGCTCGCAATCGGCCGGCGACTCGTGGCCGTGGAACTGCAGCCGGTCGAGCCTCACCGCCGCCAGCACCGCCTCGATCCAATCGGGCGGGGCATCCATGAACAATCCCACCCGCTCGATGCCCTGATCCATCGCTTGGTCCAGCGCCCTGGCGTGTTCCAGGCTCAAAGACCGCGGGCTTTTCGGGACAAACACCAACCCGACCGCATCGACACCGGCTTGCTGCGCGCAGTGGGCATCTTCGGCCCGCGTGACGCCACACATTTTGACCCAGAGGCTATCGGCATTCATCAGACCCCCATGATACGGCCTAAACCTCTGGTATGGCGTATTCGGGCGGCAATCCCCACCGCGCCTCGTATAAGGCTTTGATGAAATACAACCCGTGCGCGGGTGCTGTCATCCCCGATTGGCTTCGGTCTCGGGTCTCAAGAAGCTCGGCCAACCACGCCACGGGTCGCTCACCGCGGCCGATCAACACCAAACTCCCCGTGATGTTTCTGACCATGTGATACAAAAACGCATTGGCTCGGATATCAATATCGATCTCATCGCCTCGCCGGGTCACGGTCAAGGCGTGGACGTGGCGAATGGCGTGGTGGGTTTGGCACCCCGCCGCGCGAAAGCTGGTGAAATCGTGCTCGCCCAGCAAAGCGACTGCCGCCTGTTGCATGGCGTCGGCATCCAGCGGCTGGTGCACCCAATAGGCGCGGTCCCGGTCGATGGCGCTGCGGGTCAGGCGGTTGAGAATGCGGTAGCGGTAATGGCGAGCGCGGGCTGAGTAGCGGGCATGAAACGCATCGCTGACCGGCTGCACCCAACGCATCGCCACCCCGGGGTGCAGGTGGGTTTGCGCACCCAACAGCCACGCCCTCTCGTCGCGATGATGGCGCGCATCGAAGTGCACCACTTGCCCGAAGGCGTGGACACCGGTGTCGGTCCGGCCCGAGGCGTGGATGGTGATGGGTTGATCGGCCACCCGCGACAGCGCCTCTTCCAAGCACGCTTGCACCGTGGGGCTTTGGCGCTGGCGCTGAAACCCATAAAACGGCGAGCCGTCGTATTCGACGCCCACCGCCCAGCGCTGGGTGCTGGCGACAGGTTCGCTCATCGGCGCACCTGCCCTGTCCCCGCGGGGGCCGTCGACCGATCCTCGCGACGGGCCGGCTCGCCCGTCTTTTGATCAACCGTCTCGTGTCCCGCCGCGCCTTGGCTCACCAAGCGCTTGGCTTGGCGCGCCAGTTTGGGCGAGCCGTGTTGGATCACCTCATCAAGCCAATGCAACGCCTGCGAGCGGTCATGGTGGCGCGCACTCCACTGCGCCAACGCCCAGGCGAGCTCGGGTGAGCCCGGGCCGATCTCGGCATCAACCGGCACCGCGCGCGCCGGTGGCGGGGGTTGGCCCAAGGCCCGATGCGCCCAGCCGTGGAGCACCATCAAGCCCACCATCACCGACAACACCGGCCAAGCCAGCCGAGCGATCGCCCCGGGCTCATCGGCCAGGCGAAACGAACCCGGGGTGTTGACCGTCTCGGTTTGGGTGGGCTCGGCCATTGTGTCGGCGCTTGTATGGCCAATTGTGTCGGCGGTCGTCTTGCCCGTGGCCAGGGTGTGGGGTGGACTCGCGCCCTCAAGCACCCACCACGGCGACACCCAACCAGGCGACGGTGCGGGCCGAGCTGGGTCGCGCTCTGGCGCACTGCCAGCGGCTGGGGTGAGCGGCGCGCGCCCGCGCTCCACATACGCTTGATTGGGCACCACCAGCAACGCGCCTTGGCGGAGGCTGGCTGGGTCATCGCCGATAAACGCGTGCGGGTTGGCCGCCACCCAACGCATCAGCGCCGCTTGCGCGGTGGCCTCGCCTGCCCCCGCCGCCGGCCATTGGTTGGCCACCGACCACAGGGTCTGGCCGCGCGTGATGGGCCCGACCACAGTCAAACGGGGATCGATCAGCGCCTCGACCACCCAGCGGTCCTCGTCGCTGACCACCTCAAGCGACCAGCGTTGGGGGACGTCATCAAGGCCTTCGGCAGCGACTTCAAAAGTCACGCGCATGTGCTCATCAACCACGCGCCAATCCAGCGGCGGTTGCGCCACGCCCTCGGGCGGGTGCAGCCACGACACCGTCTCGACGGTCTGGGTGGTCTGAGTGGCCTGGGTGGTCGGGGACAAGGGAATGCTGAGGGTCACCGCGGCGGTGTCGTTTGTGCCAAGCTCAATCGCTGCCGGCAGCGCCGCCTCGGCCCCGCCAGCCAGGCCAAGACTGCTCAGCCACAGGCCCAGCACCGCGCCAAGCCCGATCAGCGTGTCAGTGCGTGGGCTCGGTCGCGGGTCGACGCGCATCCTGCAAAGCCTCGATGATCTGCACGGCATTCAGCGCCGCGCCTTTTCTTAAATTGTCCGCCACGACCCACAGCATCAAGCCATGATCGTGGTCCAGGCAAGGCCTCACCCGGGAGACCCACACCGCGTCTTGGTTGGCGCCGTGGGTCAGCGGCGTGGCCGGGTCTTGGGCGTCACTCACCCGGACGCCGTGGGCCTCGGCCCACGCGGCGTGCAACTGATCGACATCGATGGGTTGGTCGGTGCGCACATAAATTGATTCAGCGTGGCCGGTGAACACCGGCACGCGCACGGCCGTGGCGTGAATGGCCAGATCGGGCGAGGCGAGCAACCGGCGCGTCTCGTCGACCATCTTCATTTCTTCTTTGGAAAACCCATCGGCGTTGAGCGCATCGATCATCGGGATCACATTAAAACCAATCGGTTGGTTGAACACCTCGGGCTTGGGTTGGCGAAAATTGAACCGGTCGACCGCTTGGCGACCCAGCTCTTCCATCGCCGCTTTGCCCGCCCCGGAGACCGCTTGGTAGGTGGACACCACAATCTCTTGTAGGCCAAACAAACGGTGAATGGGCGCCAAAGCCATCACCATTTGGATGGTTGAACAATTGGGGTTGGCGACAATGCCAGAGCGCAAATCCGCCAGCGCATCGGGGTTGACCTCGGGCACCACCAACGGAATGCTGGGGTCGTTTCGAAACGCGGCGCTGTTGTCGACCACCCACGCCCCGGCCGCCACCGCCCGCGGCACGTGCTCGATCGACACTTGAGATCCTGCACAAAACAACGCAAAGTCCACGCCAGAAAAGTCAAACGTGGCCAAGTCATCCACCACCAGCGACTGGCGCCCAAAGCTGACCTCGCGGCCGACAGAGTGCTCGCTGGCCAACGCGTGCACTGTCGCTGAGCGCCCCCAACGCTCAGATATCAACTCCAACGCCACTTCACCCACCGCCCCGGTCGCGCCGACCACGGCCAAACGCAGGCCTGAGGCTGAACTCATGTCGGAATCCTGGGGGTTTGTGCGGGCACATCGTGGCACTGGGCGCGGTGGAGCAGCAGATGATCCATCAACACCCAAGCCATCATCGACTCGACGATGGGCACCGCGCGGATCCCAACACACGGGTCATGCCGACCGGTGGTGATGACCTCAACGGGTTGGCCAGTCACATCCACTGTTTGCCCGGGCAAGCGAAGCGACGAGGTGGGCTTGAACGCCACCGCGACCTCGATCGGCTGACCGGTTGAGATGCCACCGACAATGCCCCCAGCTTGGTTCGACAAAAACCCATCGGGGGTCATCTCGTCGCGGTGTTCGGTGCCGGTTTGCGAGACAGCCGCAAACCCCGCGCCGATCTCAACGCCTTTGGTGGCGTTGATGCTCATCATCGCGTTACACAGATCGGTATCGAGCTTGGCATAGACCGGCGCCCCCCAACCCACCGGCACGCCACGCGCTTGGACTTTGACCTTGGCGCCGACCGAATCGCCCGACTTCCACACTGATTTCATGTAGGCCTCGAGCGCTTCGATGCGGTCGGGGTCGGGACAAAAAAACGGGTTGGTTTTGATGGTGGCCTCATCGAACTTCTCGTCGCACACCTCGCTGCCGATTTGTGACATCCAACCAATGATCTCGATGTTGTGGTGGTGCTTAAGGTACTTCGACGCCAAGGCCCCGGCCGCCACGCGCATGGTCGTCTCGCGCGCCGATGACCGCCCCCCGCCTCGGTAGTCGCGAATCCCATACTTGTGGTGGTAGGTGTAGTCGGCGTGACCCGGCCTGAACTGGTCTTTGATCTTCGAGTAGTCTTTTGAGCGCGCGTCGGTGTTTTCGATCACCATCGCGATGGGCGCGCCGGTGGTCACCCCCTCAAACACACCCGAGACGATCTTGACGTCGTCTTGTTCTTTGCGCTGTGACGTCCACCGGCTTTGGCCAGTGGCGCGGCGCAGCAACGCGGCTTTGATCTCTTCGGGGCTGATCGCCATGCCCGGCGGGAAGCCATCGATCACACAGCCAATGGCCGGCCCATGGCTTTCGCCGAACGTGGTCAGTGTCAGCACTCGACCCAAGGTGTTGGTGGACATCAGATCATCCTGTCAGTGGAGGCAGTGGTCATTATAGGTTGGTGTAGTTCGGACCCGAACCGCCCTCGGGCGTGACCCAGTTGATCACCTGATACGGATCGGCAATGTCACAGGTCTTGCAGTGCACGCAGTTGGCGGCGTTGATTTGGAGTCGGGGGCCGTCGTCGTCTTCGACGATCTCATAGACACCGGCGGGGCAAAACTTGGTGCACGGGTGGCCATACTCTTCAGCGCAACGATCAAAACAAATGTCAGGGTCAATGATCTGAAGATGAATCGGTTGGTCCTCATCGTGCTCGGTGGCAGCAAAATACACCGACGCCAATCGGTCCCTGGGCGCCAAGTCGCGCTCGCCCCACCGGTAGTCGAAGCCGCCTTGCTCGAGCTTTCGGTACTGCTCGTGATCGGCGTGGTTGGACAAGGTTCTGGGCAACCGGCCCAAGGTCAGCGTCTCGATCACCGCCGTGGCCAGTCCAGACCACAGGCCTTTGACAAACCCAGGCCGAATGTTGCGGACCTTTTTCAACTCCGACACCACCGCACTGGCGCGCAGGCGCTGATCGAACCCCTCGCTGGTGAGCGCCTCGTGGGGCTGCTCGGCCAAGTGCTCAGCGGCCAACAACCCAGAGCGCATCGCTTGGTGCACGCCTTTGATCTTCGGGACATTGACCAAGCCCGCCGAGTCGCCAATCAACAACGCCCCGGGCATCTCCACCCGCGGCAGCGATTGATAGCCGCCCTCGACCAGGGCCCGCGCGCCCGATGACAAGATCTCGCCGCCCTCGAGCAACGCGTGCATCGTGGGGTGGTGCTTGAACTGTTGGAAGGCTTCGAATGGGCTGAAGTTGGGGTCTTGGTAATCCAGACCGCAGACAAACCCCACCGCCACCCGGTCTTTGTCCAGGTGATAGACAAAGCTGCCCCCATAAATCGAATCGGGCAGCGGCCAACCAATCGAGTGGCTGATGTGGCCGGGTTTGACGCGCCCCTCGGGCACGCGCCACAGCTCTTTTAGGCCAATGCCATAAGTCTGCGGATCGCAGTCTTGATCCAGCCCAAAGTGTCGGATGGCTTGTTTGGTGAGATGCCCCCGACACCCCTCACTCAACACCGTGACTTTGGCGTGGATCTCGATGCCGGGCACGTGCGATTGTTTCGGTTGGCCATCGCGGTCGATGCCCATGTCACCCGTCAGCACGCCCAACACTCGACCCTCATCGCTCAACAACAACTCAGCCGCGGCGAAGCCTGGGAACACATCCACGCCCGCGCTTTCGGCTTTGGGTGCCAACCACGCGCACATCGCCCCCAGCGAGACGATGACATTGCCGTGGTTTTTTTGTTGCGGCGGCGTGGGCAACCGGCGGGCCTTGTCCGGGCTGAGCATCAAAAACTCATCGCTGGTCGCGGGCACACAAATCGGCGGTGGGTCATCACGCCAATCGGGCACCAAGGCATCCAACGGCTCGGTCTCGATGACCGCACCAGACAGGATCTGCGCACCGATTTCGGAGGCTTTCTCGATCACGCACACCTCCAAGTCGGGGTTGAGTTGTTTGGTGCGCATCGCGCAGGTCAAACCCGCCGGTCCCGCGCCGACGACGATCACATCGTAGTGCATTTGGTCTCGTTCAACGGTGTCGGTCATGGTGTTGTCTTCCCATTGTTCTTGTGAACCTGCTTTTTTGAGTGTGCCTGGTTTGGCGTGGCTCAGTGTGGATGCGCCATCGTCTCACCAATCAGCTGTCGTCTTTGGCTTTGGCCAGCAACGCCTGAACATGCGGCCACATCGTATCGAGCATCAATGGCTGGGCCTTTGCGGTCGGGTGGATGCCATCGTCCATCAGCATGCCTGCTTGGTCAAAAATATCGGCCAAGAAAAAAGGCAGCAACGTGATGCCGTGCTCGGCCACCAATTGAGGATACACCGCCTCAAAACGCTCGATGTAGGCCGGACCCAAATTCGGTGGCAACCTCACTTGCATCAGCCCCACTTCAGCGCCCGCATCCAATGACGCCTCAATCATGTCGCTTAAGTGCATTTTGAGCTGGTCGGGGTGCAGCGCTCTGAGCCCATCGTTGCCACCCAACAAGATCATCACCACATCAGGCTCATGGTCTTTGAGTAAACTGGGCAAGCGTTGTGCACCACCGGCGCTGGTCTCACCTGAGATGCTGGCATTGATGATCTCGGCGTGGGCATTGACACCGTTAGCGGCTTTAAGTCGATCGGCCAGCAGCGCCACCCAACCGTCGGCTTTGGGCAGGCGGTAGGCATCGGATAAGCTGTCGCCGATGATCAGCACGGTGCTGGCCTGCGCCGGAACGGCCCAGCTCAGGTGGGCCAGCAGGCCAATGACCAAGACAGTTCGGCCCCAACAGCCACGCCCATCACGCTTTAATAATAAGGATCGATTCATTTGCAGACCACAACCCAACCCAACACACCTCGCCCAGACCACAACCCGCCCAATCAGCGGTCCACCCGCATCTTATCGTGCCAACACGTGGGCTTTCGTGTGGACGCGCCCGGCGGCGAATTGGTGATTTTAGACGATATCAGTTTTGATCTGACAGCAGGTGAAACCCTGGCCATTGTCGGTGCGTCTGGATCGGGCAAGACCACGTTGTTGGGTCTGTTGGCCGGGTTGGACCGCCCCACCGAGGGCGATGTGGTGTTGGCCGGCCAGGGCCTGTCCGCTTTAAGCGAGAATGAGCGCGCCGACCTTCGTCAAAGCCAGGTGGGTTTTGTCTTTCAATCGTTTCACCTGTTGCCCACGCTCACCGCGCTCGAAAACGTCATGCTGGCGTTGGAAATCGCCAAACACCCCCACCCGAAAAAACGCGCGCAGGAGGCCTTGGAGATGGTGGGGCTCAGCCCGCGCTTGGCCCACTACCCCCGCCAGCTGTCCGGCGGTGAGCAGCAGCGGGTGGCGATCGCCCGAGCCTTTGCCAATGGCCCCAAGATCTTGTTTGCCGATGAACCGACGGGCAACCTCGACCGGTCCACCGGCACCGCCGTGGCCGATTTGTTGTTTGACCTCAACACCCAATCGGGCACCGCTTTGGTGTTGGTCACCCACGACCCCACGCTCGCTGAGCGCTGCCAAACCACCCACACCATGGATGGTGGGCGCTTGATCCGATGAACACCATCAGGCTGGCGTGGCGCTTGTTGATCCGCCAAGGCCGCTCGGGGGCCTTGTTGCTGCTGCTTGCAGGCTTGACCATCGCCACGGCGGCGTTGAGCGCGGTGGGTTTGTTCACCGACCGGATTGCCCGACAACTCGACCGCCAGGCCGCGGAGACCCTGGCCGCCGATGTCGTCATCGCGTCTCGAAACGAGATCGGCGAGCGCTTTGTTGACAAGGCCCTCGCCGAGGGCCTGGAAGTGGCCCACATGGTGGTGATCTCCAGCGCGGTGTTTGTCAACGAACAAAGCCAGCTGATCGACATCAAAGGGGTCAGCCCGGCCTACCCCTTGCGCGGTGAGGTCGGCATCAAAGACGGCCTGGATGCCGACGAGCGGCGCATCCAGCAAGGCCCCCAGCGCCAACAGGCCTGGCTCGAACCGCGGGGGTTTCGGCAATTGGGTCTCGATGTCGGCGACACCATTGAGCTGGGGCGGGTGTCGGTGACGCTCGATCGGGTGTTGAGCTACGAGCCCGACGGCGGGGGGTCTCAGTTCATGGTCGCACCCGGGTTGATCATGCACATCGATGACCTCAACGCCAGCGGCCTGCTCGGCCCCGGGGCACGCACGCGCCATCGGCTGTTGGTCGCCGGCGCCTCGGCCGGTGTGGCCGCGTATTCCAATTGGGCGGCCGATCAACTGCAAGACGATCAGCGCCTGATCACCCCCGACGAGGGGCAAGCCCAAACCGCCGAAGCCTTGACCCAAGCCAAGCGCTTTTTGGGGGTGGCGGCATTGACGTCAGTGATCTTGGCGGCGGTGGCGATTTTGCTGTCCGCGCTTCGTTTTGCGCACGCCCAGCGCGATTTGGTGGCGTTGCTGAAAACCTTTGGGGCGCGCTCGGCCACCATCTTGGGCGCGCTGACGTGGATGGTGGCCGGCTTGATCGGTGTGGCGGTGATCATCGGCGGGTTGATGGGCTTTGCCGTGCAGCATGTCATCGCTGACATCCTGGCAACGGCCGGCACCGGCACCTTGCCCGCACCGCGTTGGGCGCCGTGGTGGGTGGCCTCAGGCTTGACGGCGTTGTTGGCCATGGGGTTTGCCCTGCCGCCGTTGTTGGGGCTGGGGCGAGTCACGCCGATTCGGATCTTGAACCGCTCGCTGGACACCCAAAGCCCCTTGGGCGTGGGGCTTTGGCTGGTGTTGGTGGGGGCTGGTCTGGCCATCCCAGCACTGCAGCTGGGTGATGTGGTGTTGTCTTCGATCGTGCTTGGCGGCGCTGGCGCACTGGCGTTGGCGTTGGCGGTCTCGGCGTGGCTGGCGATGCACCTGACCCACGCGGCCTCGAAAAGAGCCACGGCCGCGTGGCGGTTTGGGTTGGCCGGCCTGTACCGGCGCCGCCGGGCGGGGATTGTACAAATCACCGCGCTGGGCTTGGGGTTGATGGCGCTGTTGTTGCTGATGGTGGTTCGAAGCGAGTTGATCACCCAGTGGCAGGCCACCTTGCCCGACGATGCGCCCAACCACTTCGTGGTCAACGTCCAGCCCGATCAGCGCGAATCGGTGCGCGAGGGGCTCCAATCCGCCGGCGCTCAAAACCTCGAGATGGGGCCCATGGCCTCGGTCAGACTGATTGAGATCAATGGCGCGCCCCCACCCGAAGACCGCTTCACCGGTCAAGTCAACGTCTCTTGGGTGCCCGCCGAGACCATGGACCAACTGCCGCCGGCCAACCAAATCGCCGCCGGTGCGTTCTTCACGATGGGCGATCGAGGCCAAGTGTCGTTGGCCAACCGTTGGGCGGATCGCGTGGGCGTGGGCCTGGGCGATGAGTTGGTGTTTGAATCGGGTGCTGAGCAGTTCAAAGCCACCGTGACCAGCCTTCGTGAGGTTGAGTGGAACTCGTTCAACATCAACTTTTTTATCTTGCTGACCCCAGAAGCTGGTGACAACCTGCCCCACCAAAACATCGCCTCGTTTTATTGGCCCGATGACAGCAACGAAAGCCTCAAGCCAATCAACGACGCCCACCCGAATGTGTCGATCTTGAACATCGGCGGGCTGATCGAGCGGGTGTTGATGATCATTGAGCGGGTCAGCCAAGCCGCTGAGGTGGTGTTCACGCTCACCTTGCTGGCGGGCTTGGTGGTGCTGCTGGCCGCGTTGGAGGCGACGCGCGATGAAAGGCGCCACGAGTCAGCGCTGATTCGCGCGCTGGGGGCCAACAGCCGGTTGGTCAAACGCGGTTTGATGATCGAGTATGGGTTGATGGCCACCATCGCCGGCACGCTGGCCACCGTGGGCGCGGCATTGACCGGGCGTGTACTGGCCTCGCAACTGTTTGGGTTTGCCTACAACCCCTCACCCACCTTGTTCTTGGGTGGGTTTTTGGCCGCGTTCTTATTGGTGGTGGGCGCCGGCTGGTTGGGGAACCGCTCGGTGTTGACCACCCCGCCGGTTCGAATCTTGCGGGCGGGGTGACAGTCACGCGTTAACCCGCCGCCATCGATTGGCGCCTCAGTGGCGGGGTTGCTCGTTGACCACGGCCCACAAGGCATCGAGCATGACCCGGCCAAACTGTTGGCTTCGCACCCCATCCCAGCCGGTCTCGGGCACTGGGGCGTTGGCGGCATCTTTAAACGGCATCTCCAAAGTCACCGCCAAACAATCGAAGGTCTCGGCAAGGTAGTCGGTGCATTTTTTAAGATCGCTGCTGCGGGGCGGGTCGATCTCATAGCCGTATTCGGTTTGGAAGTCAGGCGACAGCGCCGCCAAGGTGTGTTTGAAGTGATCAAACTGGCGTTGTTTGTCGTCATTCCAGCCTGGGGTGCCCTCCGCGCCGGCAAAGAAGTTATACGGCAAGGCCTCATCGCCGTGCACATCGAGTGCGATGTCGATGCCGGTGGCGTGCATTTTTTCTCGAACATAAAACACCTCAGGCGAGCGCTCGGGACTGGGCTCGGCCCACTCGCGGTTGAGGTTGGCGCCGTGGGCGTTGCACCGCAAGTGTCCGCGGATGGCGCCATCGATGCACATGTTGGGCACCACATAAAACACGCACCGGGCCAGCAGCGCCCGAGCGACGGCATCGGCCGGGTCCAACAAACGATCCAAGAACCCCTCCACCCACCACTGGGCCATCGGCTCGCCGGGGTGTTGCCGCGCGGTGATCCAAACCACCACCGGTGTGTCGTCCTCACACTCGGTGATGGTCATCAGCGTGTGGGCATGGCCATCGGGTGTGCGGCACAAGCTCTCCAGTGAGACGGCGGGGTGGCCTTGGGCATCCGCGAGCAACTGAAGGTGGCGGGCATTCGAGTAGGGCTCGAAAAACGCGTAATAGATCACATCGGCATTGGGACAATGCTCGATCGTGAGGCTTTGGCCATCAAAATGGGTGGGCACCCGAAACCAGTGGATCTGGTCTGTGGAGGCCACCGCCTGATAGCCTTCAAAGGCTTCGGCGAATGAGGTTTGTCCGGCGTTTTCGATCACCAAATTGAGATCCACGCCTTGGGCATCGCACACCTGGAAGTAAAACCATTGGAAGTGGCGGTCGCCGACATCCGGGCGAATGGCCAAACGAACATCGCTGGGGTCGGTGGCATCGATCACGGCCACATTGCCGCCATCGAACGCGCTGTAAATACTGAAACTCATGGCTTGATCCTTAAACGTATGAAATCAATCCCGATGGTCGAGGCATCGATGGATGGCTCGTCAGGTGCTTGAGGTGTCCTGCGCTCAGTCATGGCGTGTGGTGGCCGGTGACGAGGCCTCAGTGTTCAGTTGCTCGCTGTGCGCCGTCAGCCGATCGAGCAGCGCGTTGAATTGCACAAGCTCTTGGTCGCTGAGCACCGCAAGCAAACGGTCCTCATACGCCACGGCCGCCGGCGCAATGGCCTCATACACACGCCGACCCTCGTCGGTCAACCACAGGCTCTTGGCGCGGCCATCGGCCAAGTCCGCCCGCCGAGTCAAGCGTCCAGCGCCCAACAGTCGCTTGACCGCCCGGCTGATCGCCACCTTATCCATCGCCGAGCGCTCGGCCACGTCGGTGGCGCTCAAGCCGTCCTCCAAGCCCAAGATGGCCAACACACGCCACTCGGTGACCGACAAATCAAACGGTTCGGCATAGGTGTTGGCGATGCCTTGGCTGACTTGGTTGGACAGCACCGACAGGCGGTATGGCAAGAATTCATTGAGTTTGAGCATGGCCATCAAAGACCCCACCAATCAACAGGGACACAGGCCCCTATTATGGCTGATTTGTGTCCCAGTCGACCCAAATTGGGCGCAACCGCCCGGCCTTGCTGGCTGAACTGGCCGGACGGGATGGGGTCTGATGAGGCATCGGCGAGACAGGCCGTGCCATTTGCCCGGATTTCGGGCACAATGAAGGCATCAACCCAAACGAGTGGAAGACCCGCAAACCATGCAGCAGCCCCAGTTGATCGATCCCGTGGCGAGAGCGAGCAAACAGCCAGGCGCCATTCGATTGGCGGTGGCCGGCGTGTGGCTTTTGATGGTCGCCGCCTGCGCAACCACCCCGCCCGATCCCCGTGTGTTGGACAACGCCGAACAAGCGATCAGCCGCGCTGAAACAGCCGGCGGCACCGAGCATGCCCCTTTGGAGCTGCGCCTGGCCAACCGGCGTTTGGACGAGGCCCGGCAAGCGATCGTTGATGGTGACGCACAAGCCGCCCGGCATCGAGCCGACGAGGCTGAGATTGAAGCGCAGCTGGCGTTGGCCCGAACGCAGGCGGCGCTGGCCCGACGGGTATTGGCCGAGCGGCGCGAAACCCTGGAGGCCTTGCAACAAGAACTGGTTGAGTTGTACGGACCGGAGGTGCTGCCATGAAACGATGGATGATGAGCGCGGGTCTGATCGCTGGCCTGATCGTGGTGCTCACAGGCTGCGCCGCCACCTCGGTTCCCACCGAGGACAACCAACGCCTCCAAAACCTGACAGCTGAACTTGAGCGTTTGTTGCAAGACGCCGAAATTAACGAACGCGTGCCGCTGGCGGTGGCCGACGCCGAGCGCGCCGTGCGCCAGACCCAATCGTCAGACATCACCGCCTCAGAGCGCACCCACCGCATTGCAATCGCTGAAAAGCGCATCGAAATTGCGCGCGCGCAAAGCTACCGCGTCGAGGCCGAGGACGCCGCTGAGGAGATTGATCAAACCATCACCACGCTGCGCCTCAACGCCTCCCGGCTGGAAGTGGCTCAAGCGCGCGCCGAGGCCGAACAAGCCCGCTTGAGCAGCGTGGCCACCGAAGAAGAAATCCAACGCACCCGCGAACAGGCCCTGTCGGCGGCAGAACGCGCCGAAGAAGCGGCCGAACGCGAACGCATGGCCCGCGAGGAAGCGGAAGCGGCGCGCCGGCTCAGCGAAGCCCAAGCCACCGAAATCGCCCTGGCTCGGCGCGAAGCCGAACTGGCCTCGGAAGCCGCGGCTTCCCTTCGACGCCGGCTGGAGCTGATGGCGCTTCGAGAAACCGATCGGGGCATGGTCATTACCTTGGGTGATGTGCTGTTTGCCACCGGTGAGACCAACCTGGCCGAAGATGCGCAGAGCAATTTGGCCGATGTGGTCGAGCTTTTGCAAACTGAGCCCGACAAAGAGGTGCGCATCGAAGGCCACACCGACTCGACGGGCAATGAGTCGGTGAACTTAAGAATCTCCCAACAACGCGCCGATGCCGTCAAGGCGCAATTGGTGAGTTTGGGGGTGGCTTCAGAGCGCATTGAAGCGGTCGGCATGGGTGAAGACTTCCCGATTGCCAGCAACGATACCGCCGAAGGCAGAAGCCAGAATCGACGCGTGGATGTCATCTTACTGGAGGATGGTTAACGCCCCACCCGCTGCCCAGTGCCAGTTGCCCAGTGCCAGTTATCCAGTGAATGTGCGATCACAACCGATCGCCAGTTTGAAAAAGACCAGCGAAGGAGAGTCATGGATGTTTGAATCAAAACCCGAGCAAGTCGAACAACTGCTGAAATCCAATGAAGAGTTTAAAACGCTGTACAACGAGCACAGGCAACTGGAAAAACGGGTGCTCGCCGCCGAGACCGGCACAGCGCCGATGTCGGATGAAGCCATGAATACCCTCAAACGAGAAAAACTTCGCATCAAAGACCGACTGACCCAATTGATGGATGAGTCCGGCCTGTAAGCCCGCCGAGGCCCTCCCAATGACCCGCTACAACAATGTCTTGGAGATGATTGGCAACACGCCGATCGTGCGTGTCCAAAACCTGGACACCGGCCCTTGCGAGCTTTATCTCAAACTCGAAAGCACCAACCCGGGCGGGTCGATCAAAGACCGCATCGCGTTGCACATGATCGAAGCCGCCGAGGCCCGCGGTGAGCTGACCCCTGGGGCGACCTTGGTCGAGGGCACGGCCGGCAACACCGGCTTGGGTCTGGCGCTGGTTGCACAAGCCAAAGGCTATCGACTGGTGCTGGTGATCCCCGACAAGATGAGCCGCGAAAAGATCTTCACCCTCAAAGCCATGGGCGCCGAGGTGATCATCACCCGATCAGACGTCGGCAAAGGCCACCCCGAGTACTACCAAGACCTCGCCCAAAAAGTCGCCGCCGACATCACAGCCGAGGGCGGTCGGGCGTATTTCATCAATCAATTCGCCAACCCCGACAACCCCGATGCGCATGAACGCACCACCGGCCCTGAGATGTGGTCGCAGATGGATGAAGACTTGGATGCGGTGGTTGTGGGTGTGGGCTCGAGCGGCACCATCACCGGCTTGTCTCGTTATTTTTCGAAAGTCGCCCCCAGCCTTGAGTTGGTGCTGGCCGACCCTGAAGGCTCCATCTTGGCCGACTACATCGCCACCGGCCAGGTCGCCGACGATGCCGGTGGCTGGTTGGTCGAGGGCATCGGTGAGGACTTCTTGCCTTCGATCAGTGATTTTTCTCGGGTGCACACGGCGTATTCGATCAGCGACCGTGAGAGTTTTGAAAAAGCGCGCGAGTTGCTGGAAAAAGAAGGCCTGATGGGGGGCTCATCGACCGGCACCTTGGTGGCGGCCGCCCTTCGCTATTGCCAAGCCCAAACCGAGCCCAAGCGGGTGTTGTCGATGGTGTGCGATACAGGCAACCGGTATCTGTCCAAGGTCTACAACGCCTATTGGCTTCGCGAGCACGGCCTCATCGATGGCAGCAATTATGGCGACTTGAGGGACCTGATTGCCCGCCCCATGGCCAGTCGCGACGCGGTGGTGGTGGGATCACACGAAAATCTGGCCAACGCCTACAAGCGCATGATGCTGTACGACATCTCACAGCTGCCGGTGATGGAAAACGAGCGCATTGTCGGCTTGATTGATGAATCTGATATTCTTGTGGCGGTTTACGAGGACGAGTCGCGGTTCGCCCGCCCAGTCTCATCGGCGATGGTCACTGATTTGGAATACATTGACGTCGGCGCCACCATCGATGAGTTGTTGCCGATATTCAATCGTGATCACGTGGCGATTGTCATGGGCGAGGATCAATTCTTGGGGCTGATCACCCGGATTGATCTGTTGAACTTCTTGCGAGCGCGCGCCAACAGACAATAACAAGCCCCAGACACCGCTGGGGCGTTCGGGCCACAAGGACGAGACCATGTCACATCAAACCCAACCGACCCGCGGTGCGTTGACCCGCTTTTTGGATACCGTTGAGTGGCTGGGCAATCTGTTGCCTCACCCGGTGACGCTGTTTGCCGTGCTGGCCACCGGCATGGTGTTTTTGTCTGGGGTGTTTGGTGCTTTGGGTCTGAGTGTCGCCGACCCCCGACCCGGCAACGAGGGGGTGATGATCGAGGCGGTGAGCTTGATGAATGCCGAAGGCGTTCGCATGATCTTGGGCAACCTGGTGGACAACTTCGTCAACTTCGCGCCTTTGGGTGTGGTGTTGGTGGCGATGCTCGGCGTCGGCGTGGCGGAAAAATCGGGGCTGCTCTCAGCAATGGTTCGCGGCATTGTGCTCAATGCCCCAAGACACGTGGTCACCGTCGCGATCGTGTTCGCCGGCGCGATCTCAAACACCGCCTCGGAGATGGGCTATGTGGTCTTGGTGCCCTTGGCCGGGGCCATTTTTCTGGCCTTGGGCCGCCACCCATTGGCGGGCATGGCCGCGGCCTTTGCTGGGGTCTCTGGCGGCTACAGCGCCAACCTATTGATCGGCACCGTCGATCCGCTGCTGGCGGGCATCACCCAAGAGGCCGCCCGGCTCATCGATCCTGAGTATTCGGTCTATGCCACCGCCAACTGGTATTTCATGATGGTCAGCACGTTCTTGGTCACCGCCATTGGTGCGTTGGTGACCATTTATGTCGTTGAACCCAAGCTGGGTGAGTACGACCCATCCAACGCCGACCCATCGATCTTGGATGATCGGGCGATGGAACCGCTCAGCTCGGATGAAAAACGGGGCTTGGCGCGCGCAGGGCTTGCCGCGCTGGGGGTGTTTGGTTTGATTGCATTTTTGGCTGTTCCAGAAACCGGCGTGTTGCGCGAGCCCGGCACGGGCAGCCCCAAACCGTTTTTCGCCTCGATTGTGGCCTGGATTTTCATCTTCTTTTTAACCACGGGGTTTGCCTATGGCAAAACCGTGGGCACGATGCGCAATGACCGCGACATGATCGACGGCATGGCATCGGCGATTGCCACTTTGAGCCTGTATGTCACTTTGGTGTTTTTCGCCGCGCAGTTTGTCGCGTTTTTCGGTTGGTCGAACCTGGGTGTGATCACCGCCGTCTTGGGCGCTGACTTTCTACAAAACATCGGCTTGACCGGCCCGATCGTGTTTGTCTTTTTTATCTTAATGTGCGCTGGGGTGAACCTGATGCTGGGGTCTGCCTCGGCACAGTGGGCCGTCACGGCACCGATTTTTGTGCCGATGTTGATGCTGATTGGCTACGCGCCTGAGCTCATCCAAGCCGCCTACCGCATCGGCGATTCGACCACCAACATCATCACCCCCATGATGAGCTACTTTGGACTCATTCTGGCCTGGGCGGCACGCTACAACAAGCGCTTTGGCATCGGCACCTTGATGGCAACCATGCTCCCGTATTCCATGTTTTTCTTGATCTCTTGGATGGCGCTGTTCTACATCTGGGTGTTTGTGCTCGGCATGCCCGTGGGTCCGGGCGCGCCCACCTATTACGATATGGGCTAGTTGATGTCTGCGCCGCAACCGACAGAGCTTCGCTTGGAAAAATCACAGCGCGTGTTGGTCATCGACTACGATGACGGCGCGCACTTTGAGCTGTCGTGTTATTACCTTCGAACCCACTCGCCTTCAGCCGAAGTGAGAGGCCACGGCTTGTCCGAGCCGAAAGTCTTGCCCGGAAAAGAGACAGTCAACATCGAGCGCATCGAACCGGTGGGCAATTACGCCGTGACCCTCATTTTTGATGACGGCCACAAGACCGGGATTTACTCGTGGTCATTTCTTTACGAACTGGGCGTTAATATGGACGCCAACATGGAAAAATACCGGCACAGGTTGGCCCAACAATCATGAGCGCACCAACACCAGAGTCCAAGACCATCGATTTTGGCTTCAAAGAAGTCGACCCTGCTGACAAAACCGGCTTGGTCGGCGAGGTCTTTGACACCGTCGCCGATCGCTATGATGTGATGAACGATTTGATGTCGGTGGGGGTCCACCGGTTGTGGAAGTCGCACTTTGTTGCTGGGTGTCACTTCAAGCCCGGCGATCGCTTGCTGGATTTGGCCGGCGGCACGGGTGACATCGCCAAGCTCGCCCTGCGCCAAGGCGCCCAACCCATCGTCGCTGACATCAACGCCTCGATGCTCAAAGCCGGCCAGCGGCGCATGGACCAACGCGGGCTGACCCAGCACTTTCACTGGCTGAACGCCAACGCCGAGCGCTTGCCGTTGGCCAGCGACCAGTTTGACCACATCACCATCGTCTTTGGTTTTCGAAACATCACCCACCGAGACCAAGCCCTCGATGAGATGTATCGGGTATTAAAGCCCGGGGGTTGGTTGCACATCATGGAGTTCGCACCGGTCAGCACCCCAGGACTTGCTGAAGCATATGACGCTTGGTCGTTTAAGGTCCTGCCCTGGTTGGGCCAACGCTTGACCGGCAGCGCTGAGAGCTATCGCTACTTGGCCGAGTCGATCAGACGGTTCCCGGATCAGGCCACACTCGCCGCGATGCTCGAACACCACGGGTTTGTCGCCACCCAGTGGCGCAACCTCTCTGGCGGGATCTGTGCGATCCACCGGGCCCAAAAGCCCGAAGGGCCAGGCGATGAGTGAGTTTGTCACCCCCCTGCCCCGGTTGCTGGCTGAGACCTTGGACGTGGCGCTCAACGAGCTGGTTCGTCTCGACGCCGGCGGCAAAGCCAAAGACAAAATTGACCAACTCGACGCCAAACCGGTGGCGCTGTGCTTGACCGGCTTGGAGATTGTCTTGGTGTTTGCCAGCAACGGTGGGCGCTTGAGCATCAGCGCCCAGCCCCGAGCGGGGTTTGACAGCGCATCGGTGATGACCACCATCACCGGGACACCCTCAGCGCTGTTGGCCATGGCCATTCCCAATTGGAGCGAACAAGGCAGTGGGGTGCGCATCGAAGGCGATGCCGCCGCCGCTCAAGCTTTGGAGCAATTGATGCGCCAGCTGGACCCCGACTGGGCGCAGCTGTTTGTGGAGCGGTTTGGGCCGGTGATCGGTCACCAACTCTACATGGGCCTCAAAGGCGCCTTGGCGTCGGGCCAACACTTGGGCCAGACGGCCTTTGATCAAGCCAGCACGTTCATCAAAGAAGAAAGCCAGTGGGTGGTTGACCGGCCCAGGTTTGGTGAGTTTTGTGAGCGGGTTGATCTGCTCCAAGAAGCGATTGATCGACTCGCGGTCAACGCCAAACGGCGGGGCTTGGCATGATTCGCCACGGCGCTCGACTGATCCGGATCATCCTCACGCTGGGTCGCTTTAGACTCGACGAGCTGCTGTTGGATGCCGGCCCGTTGAAACTGGCGCGCATTGTTCGCATCCTCCCCGGCCGGCGGCGTGGCGTGGAAGACCAATCGGTGGGGATGCGGTTGAAATCAGCGCTCGAAGCGCTTGGGCCCATTTATGTCAAGTTCGGCCAGATTCTGTCCACGCGCCGGGACTTATTGCCGCTGGATGTCGCCGAGGCCTTGTCATTGCTCCAAGACGACGTCGCGCCCTTTGACAGTCAACAAGCCCGCGCCATTGTTGAAGACGAGCTCAACCAACCCGTGGAAGCGGCTTTTGCCCACTTTGAGACCGAGCCCATGGCCTCGGCCTCGATTGCCCAAGTCCACGGCGCGCGCCTGCTCGATGGCCAGGATGTGGTGGTCAAGATTGTTCGGCCTGGCATCGATCTCCAAATCAAAAGCGATCTGGCGTTGCTGTATCAACTGGCCCGCTTGGTGCGCCGCTACCACCCGGAAGGCGAGCGCATCCGCCCCGATGAAGTGGTGGCTGAGTTTGAACGGGTGATCATCAACGAGCTGGACATGCAGTCCGAAGCGGCCAACTGCACCATGATCCGGCGCAATTTCGAAAACAGCCAAGAGCTCTACATCCCCAAAATCCACTGGCCGCTGACGGCCAACCGCGTGTTGGTGATGGAGCGGGTGTATGGCTTGCCTGTCAGAGACATTGATGGCTTGAAAGCCCATGGTGTGGACCTTGAGAAATTGGCCCGTCTGGGGATACGCCTGTTCTACCGGCAAGTTTTTCGGGACAACTTGTTTCATGCCGACATGCACCCTGGCAACATCCTGGTCGACGCGTCTGACCCGAAAAACCCAAGCTTCATCGCCTTGGACTTTGGCATTGTCGCCAGCCTGACCCAAAAAGACCTCTACTACATCGGTGAAAATTTCTTGGCGATCTTCAACCGCGAGTACCGGCGCGTGGCCGAACTCCACGTCGAGGCCGGGTGGGTGCCGGCCGACACCCGCGTCGATGAACTCGAAGCGGCTGCTCGGACGGTGTGCGAGCCCAACTTCACCCGCCCGCTCGAGGAGGTGTCTTTCGCTGAGTTGGTGGTGGAGCTGTTCACGGTCGCTCGGAAATTCAAACTCACCATCCAACCCCAGCTGATCATGCTGCAAAAAACACTTCTCAATATTGAGGGCATGGGCCGCGAGCTCTACCCCCAGCTCAACATTTGGGAGGTGGCCAAGCCCGAGCTCGAAGCGGCGTACCGCGAGCGCTATGGCATCAAGCGCACTGTCGATGCCATCGCGCGCCAGGCCCCCGGTTGGCTGGCGCGCACCCCCGATCTGCCCAACATGGTCTTTGATGCGGTTCGCGTGGCCGCCTCGGGGCAGTTCCGAACACAGATCGAAGCCCAAGACCTCAAAGCGCTCGCGGGGCATGTCAATGCCCACAACCGCAAAGTCCCGCTGTCGATTTTGGCTGCCGGCTTAATCATCGGCGCGGCGATTTTAATTGGCTATGAGACCCCGCCGTTGACGTCGAACTACTCGGTGCCTGGCTTGATCACCTTGGCGTTGGGGCTGGCTGTGGGCTGGCGCGCTTTAAAAAAAACCTAGCCTATTGGGGCCACTGAACTTGGTTGAGCCGCACGCTTAAAATGGGCTCGGGGCTGGCCAACGCCGCGATCAGCGGTGCATCAAACTCAAGCGATTGAATCGACCAATTGACCGGGGCCACCCAGTGTTTGGGGCAGTGCATCAGCGTTTGATTGGGATGGGAAAACCGAATGGACCCCAACGCACTCGCCAAGCGCTCGCCTTGGGCCTTCACCAGCGCTTCTGTTTTGGTCCAACGCTGCAAAAACGCCTTCGAACATGCCGGCTCATCCAAAGCAGCGATCGCGTGGGCTTCTTCTGATGGGTAGCAGCGCCTGGCCAAGCGACCAACGCGCGCCAGCGTCCGGCTCAGTTCAATGTCGATGCCAATCGGGTCACGGTGACCGACCGCCACCGCCAACCAGTCCCGCGTGTGCGACCAATTGATGGCCAGCGACTCACCGACGATGTGGGGTTTGCCGTTGCTGTCTTTTGACAGCTGGATGTCTTTGCCGGGTTGATCCAGGTAGCGCGCCAGCAACAAGCGAACAAAAAACCGCTGACGAATCCGGCGGTCTCGCGCTGGGTTGTGGAGGCTGCCCCCAGGCGGGTTCGAATCGCCCTGGGCCACGGGCATCGGCATGGCCGATAGGTCCACCAACCACACATCCACTGTGTGGCGCTCGGGTCGAGGCTGGCTGGGGATGGGAAAGGGCACGCGCTGACACTCGCTCATCGAGACATTATCTCCACAGGCTGTGAACACCGGCCACCCCAAAGGCACCCAAGCTTCGTGCCCATGCCACGTCCTCGCAGCCCACGCCCCCCAAGGCCAGCACCGGCAGCCCCGCCTGGGCCATCAGTGCTTTGAACTGCTCACCCCCCAAGCCGTGTTGGTCGGGCGTGGCCTGCGCGCGCCGAAGCGGCGATAGGGTCGCAAAATCAGCGTCCAAGGCGGTGGCTTGGGCCAAGCCCTGAGCATCGTGGCAGGCCACCGCCACCCACTCCAATCCCACCGGGCGCTCGGTCAGGGCCAAGGCCGCGGCTTGATCCAAGTACACGCCACTGGCGCCCAGCGCTTGGGCCTGCTCGGGTGAGCCGGCCAACAAGGGCCGGTGGCCCGCTTCTTTGGCCAAGGCCATGGCTTGTCTGGCCAACGCCCAAGCCTCATCCGAGGCGCCCTGTGGGCCCAGCGGCCACACCAACCACCACGGATCACCCGCCCACGGGGTGTTTTTGATTTCAGCCAGGCCTTGGCGCCACCGAGAAAGTGCATCGGGTGCGGCATGGCCTGTCTCGTTGGGGTGGGGCTTGCTTGGCGCGATCCAGGCCACCGGCGCCATGCCAAAGACCTTCAACAGCGCCCGATCGGCGGCGGGCATGGGCCGTTGGGCCACCTCGCCCCAACGCACCCACTCGATCAACTGGCCCTCGCAACCGGCCGGCACGCCCTGAAATTGCGTGACCCTGTGGATGTGGAGGTGAACGGTCTTGTCGGGGTAGTGGTGGGTCAAGCTGCACCACGGCCGGCTGGCCTCGATCAGCACGCCCAACTCTTCTTTGAGCTCGCGTGCCAACGCAGTGTGGGTCGTCTCGCCAGGCTCAATTCGCCCGCCGGGGAATTCCCAGTGGCCTGCCAGGTGCTTGCCGGGCCGGCGCTGGGACAGCAACACCCGCACATCCGGGCTTAAGGGTTGGTCTGTGGCCACCGGGTCGGACTGTGAGGGGGTGATGATGGCTGCCACCACCGACACCGACGCGGCCATTACAGCTTACCGTGACACTGCTTGTACTTCTTGCCCGACCCACACGGACACGGCTCGTTGCGGCCGACTTTGCGCCCCTCGCGAATGAAGGTCTCGGGCGTGACCGATGCCGCTTGCCCGCTGGCGCCGGCGTTTGGACTGTCCGTGGCCGATGGGCTTTTGGCATGCTGAAACTGCATCGATGCATCCGAGCGCTGGTTCGGGCGGACAGCATCGACATCGTCTTGGTCTTTGATGGCGACCCGAGACAAGGCTTTGATCACGTCGTAGCGCATGCTCGAAAGCATCGCGGTGAACATCTCAAACCCCTCACGCTTATATTCTTGTTGGGGTTTTTTCTGAGCGAACGAGCGCAGGTTGATGCCGCGGCGAAGATAATCCATCGCCGCCAGGTGCTCTTTCCAGTGCTGGTCTAAAATGCTCAGCATCAAGGCCTTCTCGAACTGGCGCATGACCTGCTCACCGGTGGCCTCTTCTTTGCTGGCAAAATGCGCCTCGACACCGGTCAGAATGCGCTCGCGCAAACCGGTCTCTTCCAAATCGTCATCGTCGTCCAGCCACTGGCGAATCGGCATGTCCAGCCCAAAATCGCCTTCCAAGACTTTCTCCAAGCCCTCAGGGTCCCACATGTCTTCGACCGACTCAGGTGGGATGTATTGGCTGACCAGGTCTTCAAAAACTTCTTGTTTGATCGAGACGATGGTGTCGTGGACATCCTCGGCCTCCATCAGTTCATTGCGCTGGGTGTAGATCACGCGCCGTTGGTCGTTGGCCACATCGTCGAAGTCCAGAAGGTGCTTTCGAAGATCAAAGTTGTGCGCCTCGACTTTGCGCTGGGCGTTTTCGATGGCCTTCGTGACCCACGGGTGCTCGATCGACTCGCCCTCTTGAAGGCCCAGTTTTTGCATCATGTTGCCCAATCGATCCGAGGCAAAAATCCGCATCAAACTGTCATCCAACGACAGATAAAACCGGCTCGAACCCGGATCGCCCTGGCGGCCCGACCGGCCGCGGAGCTGGTTATCGATGCGGCGAGATTCGTGGCGCTCGGTGCCGATGATGTGCAAGCCCCCAGCCTCGATCACGGTGTCGTGGCGCTGCTGCCAATCGGCCTTCAAGGCCTCGAGCTTGGCCGGGTCGGCTGACTCGCCAAGATCGGCTTTTTCAGCATCGAAGTTACCGCCCAGCACAATGTCGGTGCCCCGACCGGCCATGTTGGTGGCGATGGTGACCGCACCGGGACGGCCCGCTTGGGCAATGATCGCCGCTTCTCTTTCGTGTTGCTTGGCGTTGAGGACCTCGTGGGCAATTTTTCGATCATCCAACACCTTCGACAATGCCTCAGATGTCTCGATGGAGGTGGTGCCCACCAACACCGGCTGTTGCCTGGCCACGCAATCGACGATGTCGTTGACGATGGCATCAAACTTCTGGGCTTGGTCTAAAAACACCAGATCCGCCCGGTCTTCGCGGACCATGGGCTTGTGGGTGGGGATGACCACCACCTCAAGCTCATAGATGGTTTGGAACTCATAGGCTTCGGTGTCGGCTGTGCCGGTCATGCCGGCCAGCTTGTCGTACAAGCGAAAGTAGTTTTGGAAGGTGATTGAGGCCAGCGTCTGGTTTTCGCGCTGAATGGGCACGCCCTCTTTGGCTTCGATGGCCTGGTGCAAGCCCTCCGACCAGCGCCGACCGGCCAGCGTTCTGCCGGTGAACTCATCGACAATCACCACCTCGCCGTCTTTGACGATGTAGTCGACGTCTTTTTGGAACAGGTGATGCGCTCGCAACGCGGCGTTTAAGGTGTGCATCAAGCCCAGGTTATTGGCGTTGTAGAGACTGTCGTTGGCCTCGAGCAACCCAGCATCGGTCAACAGCCCCTCGACTTTGGCCATCCCGTCTTCTGTCAGATAGACTTGGCGGGTTTTCTCATCGACACTGAAATCCCCCGGCCCATCTTCTTCGGCCTGGCGCTCCAAATGCGGCACCACGCGGTTGATCTTGACATACATCTCCGGGCCCTCATCGGCCGGGCCTGAGATGATCAGTGGCGTTCTGGCCTCATCAATCAAAATCGAGTCGACTTCGTCAACGATGGCAAACGCCTGACCGCGCTGGACGCGTTGCTCGACCGAAAACGCCATGTTGTCTCGAAGGTAGTCAAACCCAAGCTCGTTGTTGGTGGCGTAGGTGACATCACACGCATACGCCGCCCGCTTTTGGTCTGCGTCCATGCCCGGCACCGCCACGCCAACGCTCAGCCCCAAAGCGTGATACACCCGCCCCATCCAACCGGCGTCGCGTTTGGCCAGATAATCGTTGACGGTGACCACGTGCACGCCTTGATCGGCGATGGCGTTGAGATACACCGCCAAGGTCGACATCAGCGTCTTGCCCTCACCGGTTTTCATCTCCGCGATTTTGCCTTGGTGCAGCACCATCCCGCCGATCAGCTGGACGTCGTAGTGGCGAAGCCCGAGCGTGCGCACCGCCGCCTCGCGCACGGTGGCAAAGGCCTCGGGCAACAGTTGATCGAGTGTCTCGCCGGCCTCGTGGCGCGCACGCAGTGCGCTGGTTTGGGCGGCCAGGGCGTCGTCATCCAACGCCTGCATCTGTGGCTCGAGGTCATTGATGGCATCGACTTGCCGTTCGAGCTGTTTGATCAAGCGCTCGTTGCGGCTGCCGACGACTTTGGTGATCAGGGTTTTTAGCATGACTGGTCCGTTGTAAAGGCCCCATCGGGCGCTGACTGGCGCGCGACAGAACAACTGAAGCCCCACATTGTAGCGGTTATCGGGGCTAAACTGTAGAGGTGTCCATGCACGACAAAAAGGAAAAAACCCTCAACGCGCTGACCTCAGGCGGTCACAGCACCGATCCTGTGTTGACCGGGTTGTTGCGCCAGTCTTTTCGATATGAGGTGCTGGACGCCAAGATTCAAGGGGTGTTGAGCCCCAAACTCCAAGGGCAGGTGGCGGTCGCACAGGTCAAAGCCAACACCTTGGTGCTGGCCGCACGCTCATCGGCCTGGGTGGCGCGGGCGCAATTGGAGGCCAACAACGTCTTGCAGGCCGCCCAGAGCGTGTGGGATGGCCCGATTGATCAAGTGAAGGTGATTGTCGGCCCCAACCGGGGTCAGTGACTGGGTCGCACTGAGTTGGATATCTGGAGCGAAGCAGGCTCGCTGACTGCCCGTGGTTATTCTCGCCGTTTAAAGCGTCACACCGCTTGGGCGGGTTGCACGTACGAGATCGGCGCGTACGCCTCGTCGTCGTAGCTGACCTCTTCCCAAGCCGACGCATCGGCCAACAGGGCGCGAAGCAGCTGGTTGTTGAGCTCGTGGCCTGACTTGTGGCCGACAAAAGAACCAATCAGGTTGCGACCGAGAAGGTAGAGATCACCCACCGCATCGAGCACCTTGTGCTTGACCAACTCATCGTCATACCGGAGCCCGTTTTCGTTGAGCACCCGGTAATCATCCAACACCACAGCGTTGTCCATGCTGCCGCCCAAAGCGAGGTTGCGGCTTCGCAAATACTCGATGTCTTTCAAAAATCCAAAGGTGCGCGCGCGCGCCACTTCTTTAAGATAAGAGGTCGTTGAAAAGTCCAAGTCCGCCTGGCAAGCGCTGCCTTTAATGCTGGGGTGGTCGAAGTCGATGGTGAAGTTCACCCGAAACCCTTCATAAGGCGAGAACCGCACCCACTTGTCTTCAGTGGGGTCGTGGATCTCGACGGTTTTCAATACCCGAATAAAGCGCTTGGCGGCGTTTTGTTCGCAGATCCCCGCCGATTGCAGCAAGAACGCGAATGGGCCTGCCGAGCCATCCATGATCGGCACCTCAGGCGCCGACAGATCAATGTAGATGTTGTCCACACCCAACCCCGCCAACGCCGACATCAAGTGCTCGATGGTGCCCACTCGAACGCCATCAACCACCAGCGTGGTCGACAGCGACGTGTCACCCACCAGATGCGGCTGGGCTTGGATCTCAAAGACGGGGTCCAGATCCACCCGGCGAAACACAATGCCGGTGTTCACAGGCGCCGGTCGCAAGGTCATGGCCACCTTTTGGCCCATGTGCAACCCCACGCCGGTGGCGCGGATGACATTTTTGAGTGTGCGTTGTCGAATCAAATCTTCAAGCCTTGTTATCTACGACCCATTGTCTAAAACTGGGTCAATCAAAACCGGGTCAATGAAAACCGGGCGTGGCAGCGTCCATCCAGCGACGCCATCACCGTGCACGGGGTGCACAAAAACCAACCACTGGGGCGCAAGGATAGCACAGCGAGCACGCCCCAGCGTTGATTTTTTGTGATGACGCCACACATGTTGTCAAAAAACAACACACCCCGCGCCACCGCCCGATCGACCCACCCCAGACTTCAGTCGGCTTGATTGCGCAAAAACGCCGGGATATCCAACCAATCGAGCTCTTTTTGCTCACCAAAGGTCTGCTCGGGCTTGGCCTCTGTGCTCGCTTGTGCCCCACCGCGCAGATTCGGGGTTGAGCTCGTCTCAGTTGAGCCAGTGCTGGTCTCTTGCATGGGCATGTCATCGGTGCCGGTGCGGACCAACTTCATCGGCGGCTCTTCTTTCTTGGCCGCGGGCTCACCCAACCCGGTCGCGACCACGGTCACGCGCATCTCATCGCCCATGTCCGGCTCAATCACCGTCCCGATCACCACGGTCGCATCATCCGAGGCCAGATCCGCCACGGTGGTGCCCACCTCTTCGAACTCTTTCATCGTCAAGGTCATGCCCGCGGTGATGTTGACCAAGATACCGCAAGCGCCGTTGAGGTCGACATCTTCCAACAGCGGCGAACCGATCGCCGATTGGGCCGCCATCAACGCCCGGTCCTCGCCCGATGCGGTGCCTGCGCCCATCATCGCCATGCCCATCTCGCTCATCACGGTGCGCACATCGGCAAAGTCGACATTGATCAACCCAGGCCGGGTGATCAACTCAGCGATGCCTTGCACCGCACCCGACAACACGTGGTTGGCGGATTTAAAGGCGTTGAGCAAAGAGACATCCGCGCCCAACACACTCAACAGCTTGGCGTTGGGGATGGTGATCAATGAATCGACGTGGTGGGTCAACTCATCAATGCCCTGCTGGGCTGCGGCCAAGCGGCGCTGGCCTTCAAATGGAAACGGCCGAGTGATCACCGCCACCGTCAAAATCCCCATCTCTTTGGCGGTCTGGGCGATCACTGGGGCCGCGCCCGTGCCGGTGCCCCCGCCCATGCCGGCGGTGATAAAGACCATATCCGATCCCGACAACATCTCCGAGATGCGCTCTCGGTCTTCCAGTGCGGCTTGGCGGCCGACCTCTGGATTGGCACCAGCGCCCAAGCCTTTGGTCACGCTGCCACCAATTTGTAAGGTGGACTTGCCGGAGAAATTCCGAAGCGCCTGAGCGTCTGTGTTGACACAGATAAACTCCACGCCTTCGATATCGGCATTGACCATTTGGTTGACGGCATTGCCACCGCCGCCGCCGACACCGACGACTTTGATGGTGGCACCGGGTGCATAATTTTCGATCACTTCAAACATGACTTGCTCCTTTTTGCTCGCTTTTTATATTGCATTTGACTTTGATCAATGACGGGGTGGTGCCCCGGATTGATTTCTTTTTGTTATTCAGTTGGGCGCCTGGCTCGACCATGGCTAAAAATCCCCCTTAAACCAGTGACTGACGCGCGACCACAGCCCCTCAACGCTGGCCACCGAGGATTTCGGGGCCGAGCTTTCGGTCTTGGAGCCATAGATCAACAGGCCCACGCCGGTGGCGTGGTTTTGGTTGTTGACCACATCAGACAGACCGGTCACCACCGACGGCTTGCCGATGCGCACCGGCATGTGCAACACCTCTTCGGCCAACTCGGCCACGCCCTCCATCTTCGACCCACCACCGGTGAGCACCAGCCCGGCTGGAATCACCGAATCAAACCCCGACTGTTGGAGTTGCTTGGCCACGTGCTGAAAGAGCTCCCGATAGCGCGCCTCAACCACTTGGGCCAAGGTCCGCCGCTCAAGGCGGCGCGCCAATCGATCACCGACGCTGGGCACTTGGATGGTCTCGTCACTGGCGGCCATCTGCTCGAGTGCGCAGGCGTATTTGATCTTGATCTCTTCGGCGTGGATCGTCGGTGTGCGCAACGCCACCGCGATGTCATTGGTCACCAAGTCCCCAGCGATGGGGATGCAGGCGGTGTAGCGAATCGCGCCTTCGGTGAACACCGCAATGTCGGTGGTGCCAGCGCCGATATCAATCAGCGCGATGCCCAAGTCTTTTTCGTCTTGGCTGAGCACGGCATAGCTCGAGGCCAGCTGTTGAAGAATCAGATCATCGACTTGCAAGCCACACCGGGCGACGCACTTGCTCAAGTTCTGGGTGGCACTCGCGCCAGCGGTGACCAGGTGGACATGCGCCTCCAAGCGCACCCCCGACATCCCCACCGGCTGGCGGATGCCATCGGTTTGATCGATCACGTATTCTTGTGGCAACACATGCAGGATCGACTGATCGGCGGGCACGGCCACCGCGCGGGCCGATTCCAACACCCGCTCGACATCGCCATCGGTGACCTCCTTGTCCCGAATCGCCACCGCCCCGTGCGAGTTCAAAGACCGGATGTGGGCCCCGGCGATGCCAGCGAACACCGAGTGCACCTCGCAATCGGCCATCAACTCGGCCTCTTCCACGGCCCGCTGGATGGCTTGCTCGGTCGATTCGATGTCCACCACCACGCCACGTTTTAAGCCACGTGACGGGTGCGAGCCAACCCCCACCACCTCCAAGCCGCCGTCCTCACCGATCTCGCCGATGATCGCGACAATCTTGCTGGTGCCAATATCCAACCCAACGACCAATGATTTTTCTGATCTCTTAGCCACGTCTTTGTTGCTCCCTGTTGGGATTGATCCATTCGACCGCCATGCCATTGGCATAGCGCATGTCCACGCGTGCTGCGCGTCGGTCTTGTTGACGGAGGTGATCGTGCACCGCCACAAACCGCGCCAAGCGCGCCTGGCGTTGCTCACGTCCAAGCAGCAATTCGATGCCATTGGTCAGGCTGACCGTCCAAGCGCCCCGCTCATCCAACGCCAAGCTGTCAACGTGCAGCCCGGCTTGGGCCAAGGTCGGGCGCATCTCGCGCCATGCCTTCAAGACCTCGTCGTGACGACCGTCGGGTCCGTATAAACGCACCAGACCTTGGATGCCCTCGCTGCCATCGATGCTCAACAGCGCGCCGCCTTGATCGGTGGCGCCACTGAGCACGCCTGATTCATTCCAACGGGCCACCGGCTGGTGCTCGCGCAACGTCATTCGCAAGGTATCGGGCCAAACGCGCATGATTCTGGCCTCAGCAATCCAAGGCAAGCGCTCGACCTCATCGCGAATGCGGTCCAAATCCGTGGCAAAGAACCCGCCCGTGGCCAACGGCGCGGCGGTCGCCCGCACCTGGCTGGCGGAGGTGCGCTGCAACGCCCCCGAGACCTCCAACCACTCAATCGGCCACCAAGTGGTGCCGATGATGCCCATGCGAAGCCAGGCACCCAACACCACCACCGCGCCAATCGCGGCGATGCTCGCCCACATCGACAGCGAGATCAGGCGATTTCGGCTTGGCTGAGAATCTGCCATACCAACTCCTCAAAGGTCATGCCGTGCGCCAGCGCCGCTTTCGGCAACAGTGATGTCGGGGTCATCCCCGGGGTGGTGTTGATCTCCAAAAGCCAAGGCTGGTGATCGCCATCGACCATAAAATCCACCCGCCCCCAGCCACGCGCGCCGGTGGCGTCAACCGCCCGCTGGGTCAAATCAGCGACGGTGTCACTCAAACCGTTGGGCAGCTGGGCAGGACAGACATACTCGGTATCGCTGGCGGCGTATTTGGCATCAAAGTCATAAAACGCCCGGGGGGTTTTCAATTCGATCACCGGCAAAATTGTTGAACCCACCCATCCGACCGTCAACTCGCGCCCATCAATCAATTGCTCGACCAGCACCTGGTCATCAAACCCAAAGGCTTGGTTGAGCGCGGCGGGCAGCTCACGCCGATCGGTGATGCGGCTCATGCCCAAACTCGACCCCTCGCGGTTGGGTTTGACAAACACAGGCCCTTCAAGTCCTGCCATCATCGATGCGATGGCCTGGTCATCGACCTGGCCGGCGCTGTCTTGACACTTGGCTTGGCACTCGGCGCGGTTCAATGTTCGAAAGGCGGGCGTGGGCAGGCCCGTGGCTTGCCAGATTCTTTTCGTTTGAACCTTGGACATCGTCAGCGCCGAGGCCAATACCCCCGAGCCGGTCATGGGCACGCCATACAGGCGAAGCGCGCCTTGCAAGGCCCCGTCCTCACCGCCGCGGCCGTGGAGGAGGTTAAAGACGCGATCAAAGTGGCCCGCGCCGACCTGGTCCACCACCGCGCGTGCCCCATCCAAGCGACTGAAGTTCACGCCCAGGCGGGTCAAGGCCTGAGCCACGGCGTCGGCGCCTTTCAAAGAAATCGAACGCTCGGCGCTGTCGCCGCCGGCGACCAGGGCCACATGCCCGACGCTGCTGGGGTCGATGCGCATCATGCCAGCGACCTTTTTAATGTTTGTGCCAGGCGACCGACATCGCCCGCGCCCATGATCAGCAACAAATCGCCGTCTTGGCACACCCGGTCGATGCACGCCGGTGCCTCATCGACGCTGTGGATGCGCCGCACCCGATCATCGCCGCGCTGGGTGATGGCCTCGGCGAGCGCCTGTGAATCAATCCCTGGGATGGGGGCTTCGCCGGCTGGATAAATGTCGGCCAAGATCAACACATCAGGCTCGGCCAGCACCCGGGCGAAGGCGTCGAACTGATCGCGGGTGCGGGTGAATCGGTGCGGCTGAAACACCAACACCAAACGCTTGTCTGGCCAGCCGCCGCGCGCGGCTTGAATCACCGCGTCCAGCTCGGTGGGGTGGTGACCATAATCTTCAAAGGCCAACACCTGTCTTTGGCCCGACAGCGCGAGCGTGCCCATCGGTTCAAACCGCCGCCCGACCCCGCTGAACGCTTGCAAGCCGGCCACGATGTCGGTGGCCGCCACGCCCAACTCCCAAGCCACCGCCGCCGCCCCGAGCGCATTTTGGACCGCGTGGCGACCGGGCAAGGCCAACTCAACCGCCTGGCTGTCGGTGTTGGGCAAGTGCAACTCAAACCCCATGCGCGCCTCGTGCTGGACCACGCCACTGGCGCGCACATCGGCCCGGTCGCTGAAGCCATAGGTGACGACGTTGCGCGCCACATGGCCCAGCAATTGGTTGACGTGGGGGTCATCGATACACAACACCGCCACGCCATAAAAAGGCAGGTGATGCAAAAACTCCAAAAACGCCGACTGCAGCTGATCAAAGCTGCCTTGGTAGGCATCCAAGTGATCGCGGTCGATGTTGGTCACCAACGCCATCATCGGGGTCAACTTCAAAAACGATGCATCGCTCTCATCGGCCTCGGCCACCAGGTACTGGCCTTGGCCCAAGCGCGCGTTGGTGCCGTAGGCGTGAATCAACCCACCCACCACAAAGGTCGGGTCCAGGCCCGCTTGCGCCAAAATCGCCGCCACCATCGAGGTGGTGGTGGTCTTGCCGTGCGAGCCGGCGATGGCAATGCCCGCCCGAAAACGCATCAACTCGCCGAGCATTTGGGCCCGCGCGACCACGGGGATCCTGGCGTCGATGGCCGCCTGCCACTCGGGGTTGTCTTCACCGACCGCCCCAGAGACAACGACCACATCGACGTTGTTGATGTGGTCGGCGGCGTGGCCCACCGAGACCGATGCCCCGAGCCGGCTGAGGCGCTCGAGCGTGGCTGAGTGGGTTTGATCAGACCCCGACACCTCAAAGCCCAAGTTCATCAGCACCTCTGCGATGCCCGACATCCCCGCCCCGCCGATACCAATCAAATGAATCCGGCGGGTGCGGTGCATCAGACCCGGGGCCTGGTCGGCTCTTGAGGCCATTGTCAAACCCGCCGCCGTCATGCCGCCACCGCCCAACACGCCTCGGCCACGTGCTCGGCCGCGTCGGTGCGTGCCAACGCCCGCGCGCGCACCGCCCGTTGCAGCAACGCCTCGCGGTCAAGCTCGCCAAACCACTGAGCCAGCCGCTCGACGGTGGCCGCCGTCTCTGGCAACAACCACGCCGCGCCAGCGTCGCTTAAAAACGCCGCGTTGGCGCTTTGATGATCGTCCACCGCCAAAGCGAACGGCACCAGCAACGCCCCGACACCCGCAGCCGCCAGCTCGGCCACCGTCAACGCGCCCGAACGGGTGATGGCCACATCGGCGTGGGCCCAGGCAGCGGCCATGTCATCGATAAACTCGACCAACTCAACGGCCACGCCTTCGGGCAAGGTCACCGCCGCGTAATGGGCCTTGGCCTCATCGAGGACGCGGCCGGCTTGGTGGGTGATCTGCAGCGATGTGCCGGCGGGCAGCTGCGCCAACGCTTGGGGGATGCGCTCGGCGAAAATCCGCGCGCCCAACGAACCGCCGATGATCAACACCCGCACCGGGCCTGCCCGGTCTTGCCAGCGAAGCTGGGGTTGGTCGAGTGATGCGATGTCCGCGCGGACCGGGTTGCCCACGCACACCCCGCGTTTGAACACACCGGGAAAGCCTGTGAAGATCTTCGCCGCCCACGGCGCCAACCAGCGGTTGGTCAGCCCAGCGATGGCGTTTTGTTCGTGCAAGATCAGCGGAATGCCCATCAACTTGGCCACCAAGCCCCCGGGGCCGGCAACGTACCCGCCCATGCTGATGACCACATCGGGGCGGTCTTGGCGAAACGCCCGCCAAGCGGCGACCATGGCCCCGAGCACCCGACCCGGCAACGCCAGCCAACCGGTCACCCCCTTGCCTCGCACGCCGGCGATATCAATCGCGGTCAGCTCAATGCCAGCTTTGGGCACCAAGCGGTTTTCGAGCCCATGGGGGGTGCCCAGCCAACGGACTTGGGCGCCCTTGTGTTGCAAGCACGACGCCACCGCCAGGCCTGGGAAGACGTGCCCACCGGTGCCGGCGGCCATGATCAAGACCTTGAGGCTCATACCGCAAACCTCTGGCGACGCCTGGGCTGACTCAGTTGCTCGGTTTGCAACTCCCACTGCACCCGACACACCAACCCAATCGCCACCATCGTCATCAAAATCGACGACCCGCCCGATGAGATCAGCGGCAAGGTCAACCCCTTGGTCGGCAACACACCCAAGTTCACGCCCATCGACACCACGGCTTGAAAGCCCAGCCACAACGCCACACCCCAGACACAAAACGCAGCAAAGGGCTTGTCCATTTGGTGGGCCTTCAGACCAATCGACAGCATCCGGCCAACCAACAGGCCAAACAGCGCCAGCACCACCACAATGCCAATCAAACCAAACTCTTCGGCGTAGACGGCAAAAATAAAATCGGTGTGCGCTTCGGGCAGATAAAACAGCTTTTGGATGCTGCCGCCTAAGCCCACGCCGCCGATCTCACCGCGACCGACGGCAATCAAGGCTTGGGTCAACTGAAAGCCGGCATTGAATGGGTCGGCCCACGGGTCGATAAACGACACCACCCGCCGCCAGCGATACGGCTCGAGGGCGGCGAAGGTCAGTGGCGGTGCCGCGCACAGCGCCAAAATACTCAAGTGCTTGATCGACGCACCGGCAAACCAAATCAACCCCACCACAATCGCGCCGATGACAATCACCGAGCCCAGATCGGGCTGTTTGAGCAGCATCCCCGCCAGTACCGCCACCACCAGCAACGGGGCAAAGGTGTTGTGCCACGGGGCTTGATCCAACCGCGGCCGCTTGGCCAAATAGCTGGCCATGAAAATAATCACCAGCACCTTGGCCGCCTCAACCACCTGGAAGTTGGCCACGCCCAAATTGATCCAGCGGGTGGAGCCGTTGGCGGTGTGCCCCAAGCCAGGCACAAACGGCAACACCATCAACACCAGCGCACCCACCAGCGCGGCTGTCCCCAGCTTTTCGAGCACGGCTGTGGGAATAAAAATGTAGGCCAAACACGCCACCAACCCCGCGCTGATGAAAAACACGTGGCGAATCACATAGTGCCAACGCGATTGGTCGAGGCTTTCTGCGATCACGATCGATGTGGAGGTGACCATCACCACACCAATGGCCAGCAAGGCCGCGGTGATCAGCACCAGCCACGGGTCTAAGCCCACCTGACGGGGGTGGTCTCCAAACCGATGCGCTTGACGTTTATGGCTCATGCATCAACCTCAACGAATCTTCATCGTCGCCAGGCTGGCCAACACCAGCATCACCGCGATGATCCAAAACCGCACAATGACCTTGGGTTCAGGCCAGCCTTTGAGTTCAAAGTGGTGGTGGATGGGCGCCATCCGAAACAGGCGCTTGCCAGTCAACTTGAACGACGCGACTTGCAAAATCACCGACAAGGTCTCGATGACAAAAATGCCCGCCATCACAAAAAAGATGATCTCTTGGCGAACCGCCACAGCGACCAGCCCCAACGAGGCGCCCACCGACAGCGCGCCAATGTCGCCCATAAAGACCGACGCGGGATACGTGTTCCACCACAAAAAGCCCAAGCCCGCGCCGGCCAAAGCGGCACAAAAAATCGCCAACTCCCCCACACCCGGCACAAACGCCATGTCCAAATAATCAGCAAACACCGCATTGGAGGTGGCGTAGGCGAAGATCCCCAAGCCGGTGGCCACAAACACAGCCGGCATGATTGCCAAGCCATCCAACCCATCGGTGAGGTTCACCGCGTTTGATGCGCCAACAATCACGAAATAAGCCAGCACCACAAACCCCCACCCCAACGGCAGGGCAATGTCTTTGAAAAACGGCACAAACAGCTGGGTGTTGGCCGCGACATCGGCGCTGAGATACAAAAACACCGCCACCGCAATCGCGCTTAAAGATTGTGCCAGGTACTTTGATGTGGCAGACAAGCCGTCTGAGCTTTTGTCTTTGAGCTTTAAAAAGTCATCCATAAAACCAATCGCCCCAAACGCCACCGTGACAAACAACACCGCCCACACGTAGCGGTTGGTCATGTCTGTCCACATCAACGTCGAGACCACGATGGCGATCAAGATCAACGCCCCACCCATGGTCGGGGTGCCGGCTTTTTGGTGGTGGCTTTCTGGGCCCAGGGCGCGAATCGGTTGTCCGTATTGGCGGTGTTCCATGTGGCGAATAAACAAAGGCCCCACGAGCAACGAAACGAGCATTGCTGTCAGCGCGGCCATGATGGTTCGAAAGGTGATGTAGCCAAACAAGGCCACATCGACAAACAACACATCGTCAAACAACCACATCAACATGACCGACACGCCTCCATCAAATCAGACACCACCTGGTCCATGCGCATCGACCGCGAGCCTTTGACCAGCACCGCCACCGGTTGCGGCCAAGGTGGCGCCAACGCCGCGGTGAGCGCAGCGTGGCTATCGAAGTGCTCGGCGGCTGCGGTGGCATTCGCCTCACCAAACCCCGCCACCGCGTGCGCGGCCAGCGGCCCCAGACCCAACAGCCGATCGATGCCCAGGTGGGCGGCTTGCTGGCCGATGCTGTGGTGCATCATTTGGGCCTGATCCCCAAGCTCGAGCATGTCGCCCAACACCAGCCACAACTGACCCGGCTGGCCGGCCAATACCGACAGCGCGGCTTCGGTGGAGGCGGGGTTGGCGTTGTAGCTGTCATCGATGATGACCACGCCTTTAGCGGGCTTGTGGAGTTGCAAACGCTGGGCGACGCTGTCAAGGCGCGCCAGCGCTGCAAGCGCTCCGGTCACCGGCACGCCCAAAGCGCTGGTGGCGGCGATCGCCGACAGCGCGTTGGCGATGTTGTGCCGACCCGGCACGGTCAACACCAGTTCAAACACCCCCTCGGGGGTGTCGATCGGCACCGCTTGTCCCATGGTGTAGTCATCGGGCACATCGGCCCTGAATTCAGCTGAGGGCGCGACCCCAAAGTGGATGCTGTGACAGTGCGCCGCCCAATCGCGCCAGCGGCTGGCGTAGGGGGAGTCGGCGTTGATGATGGCGGTGCCGTCATCGGGCAGCGCGCGGATGAGCTCGCCTTTGGTTTGGACAATGGTGTCGATCGACCCAAAGCTCTCCAAGTGCGCTGGGCCGGCGTTGGTCAAGATCCCCACCTGGGGCTTGACCAGCTGCGACAGGTAACGAATATCACCCTGGCGCGCCGCCCCCATTTCGATGACGGCGTATTGGTGGCTGGCATCCAGCCTCGATAGGGTGATCGGCACGCCGATTTCGTTGTTGTGGTTGCCCGACGTGGCCAAGGTCTTGCCTTCGGTTGTCAAGATCGACGCGACCATCTCTTTGACCGACGTCTTGCCGTTTGAACCGGTGATCCCCACCACCGAGACATCCAAGCTCGCCCGCCACGCGCCGGCCAGCTGACCGGCCGCGGCCAGCACATCGCCCACAATCACCTGCGGCAGGGGATCATCGACCGGGCGCGCCACCAGCGCCGCACCGGCGCCCATCTCGCGGGCTTTATTGATGTGATCGTGGCCATCGGTCGTTTGGCCTTTGAGCGCCAAAAACAGCTCACCGCCGGCGATCAGTCGGGTGTCGTGGATCAACCCAGCCACGGCCACATCAGCGCCTTGGGCGTTGGCATCGAGCAACCGGGCCATGTGGTGTGTGGTCCAATTGAGCGGCATCTAGCAGGCCTCCTGGTGGTCATTGAGGCCCGCGTTCAAGGCGTGTTGGGCGATGCTGCGGTCATCCAGCGGCTCGCGCCGATCACCGATGATCTGCTCGGTCTCGTGGCCTTTGCCGGCAATCAACACGACATCCTCACCACCGGCTTGGGCAATCGTCCACTCAATCGCCTCGCGCCGATCGGCCAACACCCGCGAGCGCTCGGGCTGGCGCATGCCCGATTGGATGGCGCGAATGATGGTCAAGCTCGACTCGTGTCGTGGGTTGTCGTCGGTGATCACCACCCGATCGGCCAAAGACTCTGCGATCCGGCCCATCGGCGCGCGCTTGGAGACATCGCGTTGACCCCCGCAACCAAACACCACCCAAAGCTGACCGCCACAAATCTCGCGGGCCATCAACAGCGCGTGTTTGAGGGCATCGGGGCTGTGGGCGTAATCAACCACCACCTGCGGCGTGTGCGCGCGCGGCTCACCACCGATCGTCTCCATGCGACCCGGCGGTGGCGTGAGCGCGGCCAACCGCTCGCCAATGCGGCTTGGCGCCAGCCCAGCCCAGCGCATCACTTGTGCAGTGATCAACAGGTTGTAGGCGTTCACCGAGCCCAGCAGCTGGGAGTTGATGTGGAGCTTGGTTTGATCGACCAAGCTCAAGCTCACCGTCAACCCAGCCCGGCGGTCGTCATCAGGCGCGGCGGGTCGGGTCGGCTGGATCAGCGCGGTGGCATCGGCTCGGGTGGGCCCGGCTTGCGAGTAGCTGAATACGTCAGGCGTTGGAGAGCGCTGTTTGAGCGTTCGATACAGCTCATCACCAAAGGCATCATCGATGTTGATCAATTGGTGGGTGCTGTTGAAATCGACAAACAGGCGCTGCTTGGCTTGGCCATAAGCCACCCGATCGCCGTGGTAGTCCAAGTGGTCGTGGCCGAGGTTGGTGAAAACCGTTGTCTCGAATGCCAAGCCCGCCAGGCGACCTTGGACGAGCGCATGGCTGGAGGCTTCCAACACGACGTGCTCAAACCCTTGGTGTTTGAGCTGGGCCAGCTGCCGGTAGATCTCAAAAATCGACGGCGTTGTCAGCTCGGCTTTGTGGTGCGCGCCCGGGCGACCCACGCCCAAGGTCCCAATCATCGCCCCGTCCAGCGCTTGCGCGATCAGCCACGCCACCGACGACTTGCCGTTGGTGCCGGTGACCGCGTGCAAGGTCAAAGAATCGGCCGGGTCACACCAAAAATAAGCCAGCCAATCGGGCAGGTCGTCTTGCAAGGTCGGCCAGGCCAGTGTCTCAACTTCGACGCGCGCCAAGCGCGCCAGATCGGCCGCGTCGGCCGCGCCGTCATGAATGATCGCGCCGGCGCCGCGCTCGATGGCCTCTTCCAAGCCCATCAGGCCGTGGCGCTTCTCGCCGGCCATGGCCACAAACACCGCGCCTGGGCTGACCCAGCGGCTGTCACCGACCACGTCAGTGGCCTGATCCAACAGCGCTTTGATGCGCGCATCAATCATCGCTCGCCCCCTGCTGAGACCATCATCTGCTGGGCATCGTCGGGTGGGATGTTGTTCAATCGAAGCGCGGCCGCCATCACCTTAGAGAACACCGGCGCGGCGACCTCGCCGCCATAGTAGGCCTCACCGGCCGGGTCGTTGATCACCACCACCGCCGCCAACCGCGGCCGGCTGGCCGGCGCGAACCCAATAAAGCTCGACACGTAGCGGTTGGCGTAGCCCCCGGCGACCGACTTTCGGGACGTGCCGGTCTTGCCGGCGACCCGGTAACCCGGGATCTGCGCGCGCCGACCGGTGCCGCCGTCTGACTCGACCACCGCTTCCATCATCGCGGTCAGTTGCTGGGCGGTGGTTGGGTCCAACACCGACTGGGGCGGGTACTGGGTGTCTTCTTGAATCAGCACCGGCTGACGCAGCCGGCCGCCATCGGCAATGGCGCTGACCGCGCGGGCCAGTTGCAACGGGGTGACCGACAAGCCATACCCATACGCCAAGGTGGCCTGTTCTAAACGCCGCCAACGCGCGTAGTCGCGGAGCACGCCCGCCGACTCCCCGGGAAAGCCCGTGCCGGTGACTTGCCCGAAACCGAAGCGCTGGTACATCCCCCACAAACGCTCTGGGGGCATGTCCAAAATCAACTCGACCATGCCGACATTCGATGACTTGACCAGCATGTCGGTGATGGTCAACTCACCAAAATCGCGAACGTCTCGAATGGTGTGGCCCGACACCGTCAAGGTGCCCGGCGAGGTGTCGATCATCATCTCAGGGGTGACTTGGCCCGACTCCAACGCCGCGGCCAAGGCGAACGGCTTGATCACCGACCCGGGCTCAAACATGTCGGTCATGGCGCGGTTTCTCAAGCCCTCCCCCACGCTTCGGTCTGAGGCGTTGGGGTTGTATGAGGGGTGGTTGACCATCGCCAACACCTCACCGGTGGTGATGTCCATCACCACCACCGAGCCCGACTGGGCGTCGCGGGCGTACATCGCATCGCGAAGCGCGCGGTAGGCTTGGTATTGGAGGCGCCGGTCGATGGTCAAGGTCAGGTCGCGACCGGCCTCCATGGGTTGGATGAGCTCGAGCTCTTCCACCACGCGGCCTTGGCGGTCTTTGATCACCCGCTTGCTGCCTGGCTCGCCATCGAGCCAGTTGTCAAAGGCCATCTCCAAGCCCTCTTGGCCGCGGTCGTCGATGTTGGTGTAGCCGACCAACTGCGCACCGGCTTCGATGGTCGGGTAGTAGCGGCGGTACTCGCGGCGAAAACCCACCCCGGGCATCGCCAAGGCCTGCACCTGGGCGGCGACATCGGGGGTCACGCGGCGACGAAGCCAGACAAACTCGGTGTGGGTGCGTTGCGTTAGGCGGCGCTCCAACTCGTCGGCGGGTACATCCAAAATCTCGGCCAAGCGGGGCAACAGCTCGGGGGATTCTAACGCGCGCAAGGGGTGCGCCCAGACCGAGTCGACCGGCGTCGACACCGCCAGCGGCTCCCCGTGGCGGTCAACAATCGAGCCGCGCATGGTCGGGATCTCAACCGCGCGCATGTGCCGCGCCTCGCCTTGGCCTTGCAAAAACTCAGACTCGCCGACTTGCAAAAATATGGCCCGAGCAAACAGACCGATGGCCAGCAACACCACCAAGCCCATCGCCAAGCGCACCCGAATGGCAATGCTCGAGCCCATGTTCAAGCCCATGCTCGACGCCTTGCCTGAGCCAGCACCGGCGGCCTTATCGTGCGCTGAACTTGAGCGAGTGCGGCGTTTGGCCATCTAACGAGGCTCCTGATCGGTCACGGTGCGTTGGTCGCCGTCGAGGTTGACGCTGGTGGGCTGTCCCATCGGTTGCTGGATGACCACCTGGGTGCGCTCGGGTGGGGTCATGTTGAGCGTGGTGGTGGCGGTTTGTTCAATGCGGCCCAACTCAGCCAGCGAGGCGAGCTCGAGCTGCAGCCGCGACCACTCGGTCATGGCTTGGTCGCGGGTCTCGTTGCTGGCTTGCAACTGACCAAACGCTTTTCTGGCGTCGTGTTTCAAAACAACCACGGCCATGGCTGAGCCGATCACGGCCACCAGCAGCATGGCCAACAGCCCCACCCGCGTCATGCCGCCACCCCGACGCATTTCTCGGCCACGCGCAGTCGAGCGCTGCGTGCTCGCGGGTTGGCTCGGCACTCCTCATCGGATGCCGCGATCGACCGGCCGATGAGCTTCAGCGTCGGAGTGAAATCAACCGCCGTGGGCAACCGGCGACTGGCGGCGGGGGGTTTGGCGAGGGCATGCCAAGCCTGTTTGACGCGTCGGTCTTCTAAAGAGTGAAAGCTGATCACCGCCAACCGCGCGCCTGGGGCCAGCGTGGGCACGATGTCACCAAGCCAGCGATCCAACGCGTCGAGCTCGCGGTTGATGAAAATCCGAATGGCTTGAAAGGTCTTGGTGGCCGGGTGGTGGCCCGGGCGCGCGGCGATCACCGAGGCGACAATCTCGGCCAGTTGGCCAGTGGTCTCAATCGGCTGGCGTTGGCGCGCGGCCACAATGGCCCGAGCCACGCGCCGGGCGCGACGCTCTTCACCATAGCTTTTGATGACTTCTGTCAGGTCTTTTTCATCCACGCGCGCCAACCACTCGGCAGCCGACTCGCCGGCATCGGGGTTCATGCGCATGTCCAACGGCCCATCGTGCATAAAACTAAACCCCCGCTGGGCATCGTCGAGCTGCGGCGAGGACACGCCCAGATCCAGCAGCACGCCGTTGACCTCGCCCATCCACCCCAAGGCCTCGGCCAAGGCGGGCATGTCATCGAAATTGGCGTGTTTGACAACCACCCTGGGGTCTTGTCCGATGTGGGCTTGGGCATGAGCGACCGCCGCGTGGTCTTGATCAATCACCAGCAACCGACCGTGGGGGCCGAGTCGATCGAGCATTGCCTGCGCGTGCCCGCCGCGGCCGTAAGTGCCATCAATCAAGGTCTCGTCGCCTTCAATGGCCAAGGCCTCGATGGCGGGGTTGAGCAACACGGGCACATGCGCCATGGGCTTGACCTACAACACCAGTTGCGCCATCTCAGAGGAGCTTTGGTCTTGCATCTGACGCTCTTCTTCGACGCGGCGCTGGCTCAACACGTTCTCGTTCCAAATCTCGAAACGCTGGCCCATGCCCATCAACACCACCCGCTTTTCAAGGCCGGCGACTTGGCGCTGGGTTTGGGGCAGCAACAGCCGGCCGTTGGCATCGGCTTCCAGCTGGGTGGCCGAGCCGACCAAGCGGCGCTGCAAACTGCGGTGGCTGGGGTTGAAGGTCGACAGCGCCATCACCTGCTCGCGAACCCGCGACCACTCAGTGTCTGGGTACAGCCACAGACAACCGCTGTCGAACGCCGAATAGGTCAGCACCAGCCGGCCCTCGCAGGCAGCGACCAAATCCTCGCGGTAACGCGTGGGCATCGCAATGCGGCCCTTGGCGTCCAGCGTGATGGCGGTTTCTCCAAAAAACACTCTGACCTACCCTTCTCCACGAATCAGTTCAAATAAGCCACTGATTCCCACTAAATTCCACTTAGCGCCACCTTAAGTCTCGCGCACGCGCTTGTCAAGCAAAAAAGTCAATAAAATTGGGGGTCTACGGGGGTTTTGGGGGTCAAAATCAGCCAAAAATTGGATTTTTTCGAGAAAAAATTCCGTTATTTTTCAGCCACTCACAACAAGGTGCTCATTGGGGGGTTGAAGCAATTTTGCCTGAATTGATCCCACCCCAATTCCCCGCCCCAGCGGGGCAGGCTTCGGGGTGGGCTTAGGACAGACAATGGCGCGTTGGACTGATCGGTGGGTGCTCAAGGGGATTTGGGGTTCACAATCGCACCAAAGCCGACCAGCCCAACGCATGAACTGGGGCGTTGGGATTGGGCAGATGAAACTGCCTGTGGGGTCATCGGTTCTCATGCCTGAACTGACCGGCCTTGAGTGCCCCATCGCCGTGGCCTGGCTTAAGGCCCCAGGCCCACCAGGCTCAGTCAGGCAATGGGCACGGTTTGGCGCAGCATCAATGCCAACAGACCTGCAACAAGCGCCTTGTTGCATTGGTTGTTAAACCCCAAATGTGCAACGCTTGCCATTGTCGTGACTGGTCAGGCCTGGGGTTTGTCAAAACAACAAAAATGTTTCGCAAAACCACAAAACTTCTTCTCAAAACGACAATTTTTCGCAAAACAGCAAAATTCACCCTTTCTGAGCCCATTGGCATGGGTTGAGCAAGTTACCCACAGGGCAACACCCGCCCGCGAACCTGCCGCCGCTGGCCGGCGCAGCAAAGCAAAAAACTGGAATGGAGCGACGAAAAGAAGTGGGTCAGACGGGCTGGGGGTCAGCTCGACGAACGCGTCCGCAGGCTGTCGGCTCGGATGGCATCCAAATAGCGCGACGGGCTCATCCCCACGTGCTGGTCAAACGCCCGATACAGCGACGAGATCGACCCATAGCCGACCTCCTCGGCCAGGCTGTGCGCCGACCACGAGCGTTTGTCTTCGTGCAACAAGCGCCTGGCCTCGTTGACCCGGTAGAAGTTCACAAAGTGGCGGAAACTCATGTCTGCCATCAGGGCAATCGCCCGCGAAACATACGTTCGGTTGCTGCCCAACCGGGCGGCGACCTCGTCGATCGACAGATCCGCCCGCGTGTAGATCTTTTCTTCGTCGAACAACGCCACCACACGCTCATACAGAACCTGCAGACGTTCATCGCTCTCGATGTCGTCCAGACTGACCTCTTCACCCACCGCCAAACCACCGGGCGGCTCATGCCAGTCTTGGTCGCGGCTCAAGCGCCTGGCTTGGCGGGCGCGCGCATTGGCCAACATCAGCTCTTTGTTCCGGAGATACAGCGCCCGAAACGCTTGGTTTCTGTAACGCAAAAACGCCACCAACCCACCAACAATCACCACCAAAGCCACAATCACCATGATCGCCTGGTAGAGCTTTTGTTGCTGTTGTTGCAACTCGGAAGCCTGCAGCGCCAGCTCCGAGTCTTTCAGCAGCGTCTCGTAGCGGGTCTGGATCTCTTCTGAGGCGATTTGGATTTCTTTATTGAGCACCCGGCTGTTGAGCTCATTGAACCGCATCAAGGCCTCAAACGCGGCATCATACTGACCCAATGCATCATAGATAAACGCAAACCCCTCATAAACGGCGCGCTGCTCGTAGGGTCGATCCATCTCACTGAGCACCGCTTCGGCCTGTTGGTACTTCTCCAGTGCTTGGAGATAGTCTTGTTGCAGTGAATACACCACCGCTTGGTTGATGTGGTTGATCCCCACCCCATAGTCCGAGCCTTGCTTGCGGGCGATGCGCAACGCCTCATCAAAGTAGCCTAACGCCTCTTCATAGTTGCCCATGTCGCGGACCACATTGCCCAAGTTGTTGTAAAACATCGCCAACAACACCGGGTCATCAAACCGCTCTGCCACCTCGAGACCGGTTTGATACACCGACAACGCCCGCTCGTTTTCGTCCAATTGCCGATACACGGCTGCCGTGACCAAAAACACCCGGGCCAGCGGCTCACCCACGCGCGCCTGTTCGGCCAAAGTTTGGGCCTCGGCCAAGTACGCCAACGCCCGATCGGTCTCGTTCAAACGCCGAGACACATCCCCCAGCGACAGCAACAACTCCACGCGCACCGGCGCATCCACCCCGTCGACCTGCAGACCACTTAAATACGCCTCCAGCGCATCCTCAAACGACCCCGTGGCCGCGTGTACATCACCGATCCAGTGCTGGATCGCGGCCACCTTGGCCTCCCCTTCGGCCAATTGCCGCGCTTTGACCAAAAACTCCAACACCCGCTCGTCAGCACTGACACCAAAAGCCAGTCGCCCCACGCCAAAATACATGTCACGCGCCACTTGCAACCGCAACCGCGGTGCGGTCTCATCCACCCAGTCAAGCAACCGATCGGCGCTGTCTTCATCCAATTGCCGCGCCGTCCCTTGCAAACGCCGATTGACCCAAACCAGCACCGACTCAGGGTCAGAAAAATCCAACCCCTCAAGCGCGGACGAGGCCTCATCCACGGGCGGCTGAACCCCCAACTCAGGGGTCAGCGTCGACTCGGTGACAACATCGTCTGGCGTTGACTGCGCCAGCGGTTGGGGTTGGGGCGGTGACTCGGCCGGATCCGATTGCGCGCACACCGCCGAACTCAGCCAAGCGAGCAGCAGCCAGCACAGCCCACTGCGTGGCCATGCGTTTATTCTGTTAAACACCCACCCCATCGATTGATTCATCGCCCATCCCACTGGCTTAACTTTGTGTGACCACCCGATAGCACGGCGTATACGCCACACCCCCTGGCAATTTCATCCGGTGATCGCGGACGAACGCCGCCAACAGCTGATCCAAGGCTGTCATCATATCGGATTGGCCGTGGATCTCAAAGGGCCCGTGCTCGCGCACCGCCGCCACCCCAGACGGCTTGACGTTGCCCGCCACAATGCCTGAAAACGCCCGCCTTAAATTCGCCGCCAGTTGATGAATCGGCAAGTCTTTTGATAGGCTCAGCCCAGCCATCGCCTCGTGGGTCGGCTCAAAGGGGTTTTGGAATTCAGGGTCGATGGTCAACAACCAGTTGTAGTAAAACGCATCGTTGGCCTCAATCCGAAACTGTTTGACCTTCTCAATGCCATCGTGCATCGCCCGCGCCACCGCCGGGCCGTCGTCGACAATGATGGTGTACAGCGACTGCGCCTTAGGTCCCAGCGTCATGCCAATAAAGGCATCGATTTGCTCGAAGTAGGCCTTGGCGCTCTCTGGCCCGGTAAAAATCAGTGGAAACGGGATCGCTTGGTTGTCTGGGTGCAACAACACCCCCAGCACATACAAAATCTCCTCGGCCGTGCCCGCACCACCTGGAAACACCACCACCCCATGGCCCAGACGGATAAAAGACTCGAGTCGTTTTTCGATATCGGGCATGATCACCAACTGATTGACAATCGGGTTGGGCGACTCGGCGGCGATGATGCCAGGCTCTGATAAGCCGACGTATTGCCCCGGCAAGATGCGCTGCTTGGAGTGGCCAATGGTGGCCCCTTTCATCGGGCCTTTCATCGCGCCTGGGCCACACCCAGTGCAGATGTCCATCCCCCGAAGCCCCAATTGATAACCCACCTCTTTGGTGTATTCGTATTCCTCGCGACCGATCGAGTGACCACCCCAGCACACCACCAGCTGCGGCTCGCGCTCAGCGTCCAAGGCCCGCGCGTTCCTCAAAATATCGAACGTCGCCGAGGTGATGCCTGGCGAGCTATTCAAGTCAAAATACGAATTGGGCTTGACCTCGGTGTGGTAGTAAATGATGTCTCGCACCACCGCCGACAGCAACTCGCGGATCCCGCGGATCATCTTGCCATCGACAAACGCGCCCCCTGGGGCGTTGTCCAAATCGATGCGCATGCCGCGGTTGACTTGGTGGATCTCGATGGTGAAATCGTGATAATCGGCCAACAACTGCTCGGCATCGTCGCCTTGCAAACCAGAGTTCAACACCGCCAACGCACACCGGCGAAGCGTGGTGCCAATTTCGGAGGTGGCATCAGACAACCGCGCGACCTCGGCTTGGGACAACAGGTTTAACGCACCGGCCGGGTAGACGCTGGTGGAGACTTTGCTGATCGGTTGCGGGTCATTGTTGAGGCTGGCCCGGGGCTCATTGGTATACGTGCGCATCCGGCCAGAATAACCGATTTTTATTGATCATTCTATTTCCGCGCGTGATCTTCAGATCCACTCGTTAATTGAGCTACACTAAGGGATCAACATCGGGGTGTAGCTCAGCCTGGTAGAGCACTGCCTTCGGGAGGCAGGGGCCGGAGGTTCGAATCCTCTCACCCCGACCAGCGCCCAGCCCAAAGCTGGCCTGCCGGTCAACCTCATCACCAGCATCATCACCAGCATCATCACCAACCTCATCATCAACCCAACGACCGACTCGTCCCAGCCACGCGCGCCATGCTCACCGGATGCCCCTTCAAGGCAAGGCCATCGACACGCACTCGGCCACCACCCGGTACTCGGCTTGTTCTCGCTCGGGGCTGTTGGTAAAGCGCATCACCGCACCAATCGGCAAGCGCGGCCGCGAGGCTTTGGAGACAGGTCACCCCCAACAGCCGATGCTTAATCAGTGCCTTCACGGCAGCATTGAGGCAGCTTGCCTGGATAAAGGTGCATGCAACGCTGCAACACGAC
>JAVLCB010000007.1:0-122980 GCA_031580925.1 Wenzhouxiangella sp. | reverse complement strand
GCCTGACTAGTTGCCTTGCTGCTGTTGTTGGAGCTGGCGCAAAATCTCTTCGCCGACCACCTGCACTTCTGGGTTGTCGATGTTGGTGGTCATGATGCGCACATCGGGCAAGGGTGATTCAACAGGCTCACCGCGTCCATCGACATGCGGCCAGTGGCTGTTGGCGAAAAAATACAAGGTTTGATCGTGCAACGTGCCATAGGTCGGCCCACCAAACTCAGGCAACGCGGCCACCACGGGCGCCACACCCAACACCCCAAGACCATCGTCTCCCAGCTCCAAGCGCAACACCCGATCGGGGCTGATGCCGTTTTGGATGGCGACGAGGTATTGATCGGACAAATAGATCCCATCGATGCCACCGAGGTTGAGGGTATCGGGGATAGACAACGACCAGGCCTGCTGTTGGCCGCTGGTATCCAAGATAACGATGCCCAACTCATAATCGGCCACGTAGAGTTTTTGTTTGTCTTCATCCAACGCCAGGCCCCGCAGCGAGCTCAGTTGTGGGCTGCCGAAGAACACTTCGGGCCTGTCGGCCTCAGGGCCGAGTCGGTAGACCAGCGGCAGCAGCGTATCGGTGGCATACACCGTCCCATCGCGCGCCACGGTCAACGCCCCCAAAAGGTGGTCTTGGTTGCTGTCTTCGACCGGGTACGTGGCCAGGTGCTCGCCGCTGTCAAGATCGAGCTTGATCAACGCGGTCTCGCCAAACGCCTCGCGATCAAAGCCGCGGTATTGGCTGGTCATGCCGGTGGCCACCCACAAGACATCCCTCGCCGAGTCGATGCCCAAAGAAAAGACCGCTTTGAGGTCGGGGACGCTGTCGCGGTCGGCAAACACCGACCAAGCCCCGTCATCGCCCGATCGGACGTGGATCTCGCCATCGCGGACCGTGCCGATGAACAATCGATCGTTTTCGGCATCCAGCGCCATCGCCTCGGGCATCGGCGTTGACCCAGGCACCACAGCGAACGCGTTGGCCTTGCCAAACGGCTCGCCGGCTTTGGTCATGAGATTGGTCAAATGACCATACAAGCTGTGCTGGCGAAGCTCGGCCAGCTCATCAAACCGTGACCAATCTTCAGCCAAGCCTTGTTGTTGCATTTTCAGCATCATGTTGAACGCATCAGAGGTCTGCCCCAGCCGCGCATAACCTTGCACCAAATGGGTCATGAAATCCTGGTTAAATGGCCGCAGCGCGTGGAGCTTTTCGGTGGCCGCCACCCAATCGGCGTCGTTGCCTGCGTTATAGGCCTGTGCCGCTTGGTTAAAGTAATAGGCGTATTGCTCTTGGGGTGAGAGACGCTCGGGCATCAACTGCGCTGACAAACTCACGCTCCAGCACAACAACACCAACAGCCCACCGACTTTCTTCCATTCGCTCATCGAAACCATCCTGTATGCTTGTGATATCTCTTTGACCATTATGGTGCATTTATGCCAAAAAGTTCAGTCAAAACCCTCTACACCGGCCGCTATCTGGTCTTAAACGAGCGCGATGACTGGGAGTTTGTCGCCCGCCATCACCCCGTGGCCGCGATCATCGCCTGGACGCCGAACGACGAGCTGCTGCTGGTCGAACAATTCCGTAAGCCCATTGAGAAAAGGACCATCGAGATCCCGGCAGGGCTCATCGGCGACGTTGTTGGCACCGAGCAAGAATCGATGTTGGATGCCGCCGGTCGGGAGCTCGAAGAAGAGACGGGTTGGCGTGCCACCACCCTTCACGAGGGGATGACTGTTCCGACATCAGCTGGATTGAGCAGCGAATATGTGATTTTTGTTTGGGCCAAGGACCTGGTCCAGGTGGGGCCCGGCGGTGGCGATGCCTCGGAAGACATTACCGTTCATCAGGTGCCCAGAACCAACATCGATGCCTGGCTCGATGAGCGATACCGCCAAGGTTATGCCATTGATCCGAAGATCTATGCCGCCCTATACTGGTCAAAAGCGCGGCTTTGACCCCAAGCGGCCATCCAACAAAAGGCATCCCCATAAAAGGCATCCCCATGAAAGACACCCCCATGACTTCTTTGATTCGTTTTAGCGTTGTCACCACCGGCTTGCTTCTCCTCAGCGCCTGCCAGCCAGACGCGCCATCGGCCAACACCCCGCAGTCCACGGCAGACGCCACGCCAGTGGCCATCGTCATCCACGGCGGGGCCGGCACCATCACCCGCGAGGCGATGACCCCCGAACGCGAGGCCGCGATTCGGGCCGCGTTAGAACAAGCGCTTGGCGCCGGTCACGAGCTGCTGCAAGCCGGCGGCACCAGCATCGATGCGGTGATGGCCGCGATCAATGTCATGGAAGATGCCCCTGAGTTCAACGCCGGGCGCGGCGCGGTGCTCAACCACGAGGGCTTTGTCGAACTCGATGCCTCGCTGATGGATGGCGCCACCGGCCAGGCCGGCGCGATCGCCGGGGCCAGCACCCAAGACGGCGGGATCCGGTATCCGATTCGCGCCGCGCGCGCGGTGATGACCGACTCACCCCACGTGATGCTCAGTGGCGCCGGTGCCGAGACCTTTGCCAGCGATCAAGGCCTGGAGTTCATCGAGGCTGACTGGTTCATCACCGACTTTCGTTACCAGCAGTGGCAAGACGCTCAAACCGCACGGCTCGATGACAGCCCCATGGGGTCGAGCAACGCACCCTGGTATTCCACCGTCGGTGCGGTGGCGCTTGACCAGGCCGGCAACCTCGCGGCGGGCACTTCAACCGGTGGCATGACCAACAAACGCTTCGGTCGCATCGGTGACTCGCCCATCATTGGTGCCGGCACCTACGCCGACAACGCCAGCTGCGCGGTCAGCGCCACCGGGCATGGCGAGTTTTTTATTCGCCACGTGGTCGCGTATGACATCTGCGCGCGGATGCGCTACCAAGGCGCGTCACTCGATCGGGCGGCCGACGAGGTGATCAACGGGGTGCTGGTCGAGGCCGGCGGTGAGGGTGGCGTCATTGCCATGGACCGACACGGCCACATCGCCACGCCGTTTAATACCGAGGGCATGTACCGGGCATCGATCGACACCGAGGGTCAAATGACCATTGCCATCTATGGCGATGAGGGGACTAGCGGGTCGCAGTAAGCCCCAAGCTTTGACACAAGGCCAGGCTCGGCTTGGCCTGGTTCAAGGTATAAAAATGAAGCGCCGGGGCACCGCCGTCAATCAGGCGTTGGCACAAACGGGCGACCACATCATGGCCAAATTCTTTCAGTGAGGCATGGTCGCCTGCCTCTTCCCAAGCTTGCAAGCGCTTGGCCATCCACAACGGAATCTCGGCCCCGCAGGTCGATGAAAACCGCGCCAGCTTGCTGTAATTGGTGATGGGCATCACCCCCGGCACGATCGGCACATCCACCCCCAGCGCTTCGGCGTCATCGACAAACCGAAAATAGCTGTCGGCATTGAAAAAATACTGGGTGATCACGCCGTCGGCACCGGCGTCGACTTTTTCTTTGAAGTGCTTGAGATCATCGGCAGGCGAGCGCGACTCGGGGTGGTGTTCGGGATAACCGGCCACCTCAATATGAAACCCCGACCCGAAGTGTTCACGAATGAACCGCACCAGATCGATGGCGTGGGCAAACACCCCACGACCCCCGCCCGATGGGCGGTCACCGCGAAGCACCACCAACCGCTCAACGCCGTGGGCTTGGTAGGTGTGGAGAAGCGCTAAGATGCCGGCTTGGTCTTCGGCCATGCACGAGATGTGTGGTGCCGCACTCAAAGAGGTCTCGGCCAACAGCGCCAAGACCGTGTCTCGGGTGCGCTGGCGGGTGGACCCGCCAGCACCAAATGTCACCGAGACGTACTCAGGCGAAACAGCGGCCAATTGCTGTGCGCTGGTCAGCACACGAGCCTGATGCTCAGGCTCGTGGGGTGGAAAAAACTCAAAGCTGACCGGGCACGGCATCGACTGGCCCGTTACTTCAGCCACCGGATCTCAGCCAAGCCAGACCACCGGTGATCAATACCGGTAGTGTTCTGGCTTGAATGGGCCTTCTTGCGCCACACCGATGTAGTCGGCTTGCTCTGCGGTCAACTCGGTCAAGCGTGCACCGACTCGATCCAGATGGAGCCTGGCGACTTTTTCATCAAGGTGCTTGGGCAACACATAGACTTCGTTGTCGTACCGATCGCCGTTTTTCCAAAGCTCGATTTGCGCCAGCGTTTGGTTGGTGAACGAGTTCGACATCACAAAGCTTGGGTGGCCGGTGGCACAGCCCAGGTTCACCAGGCGGCCTTGCGCCAACAAGATGATGCGCTTGCCGTCGGGGAAGGTGATGTGATCGACTTGCGGCTTGATCTCATCCCACTCGTATTGCTCGAGTGACGCCACATCAATCTCATTGTCAAAGTGACCGATGTTGCAAACGATCGCCTCGTTTTTCATGCGAAGCGCATGGTCATGACGGATGACGTTGAAGTTGCCCGTGGCGGTGACAATAATGTCAGCCGCCTCAATCACACCCTCGTCTTCGATGTTGACGACTTTGTAGCCTTCCATTGCCGCTTGCAACGCGCAGATCGGATCGGCTTCGGTGACCCACACGTTCGCACTCAGGGCGCGCAACGATTGGGCTGAGCCTTTGCCAACGTCGCCATAGCCACAGACGATGGCGGTTTTGCCAGCGACCATCACATCGGTGGCGCGTTTGATCGCATCGACCAACGACTCGCGGCAGCCGTACAAGTTATCAAACTTGGACTTGGTGACCGAGTCGTTGACGTTGATCGCGGGGAACTTCAACGAGCCTTCTTTTTGCATGCGATACAAGCGAGCCACCCCGGTGGTGGTCTCTTCGGTGACCCCTTGGATGTTTTTCAACGCCTCGGTGTACCAACCTGGGTTGGTTTGCAGGCGCTTTTTGATGGCCGCAAACAAGGCTTTTTCTTCTTCGCTGCCGGGGTTGTCCAGCACCGAGGGGTCGGTCTCTGCAGCAGAGCCCAAGTTCAAAAGCATGGTGGCATCGCCGCCATCGTCCAAAATCATGTTGGCGGTGCTGCCATCGGGCCATTGGAAGATGCGGTGGGTGAACTCCCAGTACTCAACCAAGCTCTCACCTTTGAAAGCGAACACGGGAATGCCGCGCTCGACCATCGCCGCTGCGGCGTGGTCTTGGGTGGAATAGATGTTGCAAGAGGCCCAACGGACTTCTGCGCCCAAATCAACCAGGGTCTCAATCAACACGGCCGTTTGGATGGTCATGTGGAGTGAGCCTGCGATCTTGGCGCCTTTCAACGGCTGATCGGCACGGAACTCATCGCGGATCTCAACCAGACCCGGCATTTCTGTTTCGGCAATCTCGAGCTCTTTGCGACCAAACGCCGCTTCGCTCAAGTCTTTGATGACGTGGTCGTGTTCGACAGACGCAATCGTGCTGTCAAACAAGACGCTGTTGACGGTGTCTTCGTGTTTCGCGCTCATGGTGTGATCCTTCTATGATTTAAGTTGATTTAAGTTGGTTTAAGTTGCAATTGAAATAGATACGAATCAAATGAATCTTGTGGGCTTAAACGCCCGCCGCTTGTTTGAGTGCCTCGGCTTTATCTGTTTTTTCCCAAGGGAAGCTGTCGAATGAATCGCCAGCGACCTCGATGCGTTCTGACGTCCGCCCAAAATGGCCGTGCGTGGCCGTCGGTCGGTACATCGGGTGCAAGAGATCGAGCATTTTGACAATGCCATAGGGGCGCAGATCGAAATGCTCACGGATCAACCGCTCAATGGCCTCTTCGGCCACTTTGGCGGTCCCGAATGTGGTCACCGAAATCGAGGTGGGCTCGGCGACACCGATGGCGTAGCTGACTTGCACCTCGCATTGATCGGCCAATCCCGCGGCCACAATGTTCTTGGCCACGTAGCGCGCGGCATAGGTGGCCGAGCGGTCAACCTTCGAGGGGTCTTTGCCCGAAAAAGCCCCGCCGCCGTGGCGCGACATGCCCCCGTAGGTGTCAACAATGATTTTGCGGCCGGTCAAGCCGGCATCGCCCACCGGGCCACCGATCACAAACTTGCCGGTGGGGTTGATGTGGAACTTGGTCTGGTCACTCAACCAATCGGCGGGCAAGATGGGCTCGATGATGTGGCGCATCACGCCATCGCGAATCTCATCGAGGCCAACGTCTTCATCGTGCTGGGTGGACAGCACCACCGCATCGACCGCCACCGGGGTGTTGCCTTCATAGCGAAGCGTGACTTGGCTTTTGGCGTCGGGCCTCAGCCACGGCAAGGGGTTGTTGTGGCTCTTGCGAAGATCGGTTTGGCGCTCCACCAGCCGGTGGGCGTAATAAATGGGTGCGGGCATCAACACCTCGGTTTCATTCGAGGCGTAGCCAAACATCAAGCCTTGATCCCCCGCGCCTTGCTCTTCGGGCAGCTGCCGGTCCACGCCTTGGGCGATGTCGACCGATTGCTTGCCGATCATATTGATCACCGCACAGGTGCTGCCATCGAAGCCGACGCGCGAGCTGTCGTAGCCCACATCCACCACCACCTGGCGAATCAGCTCTTCGAGGTCCACCCACGCGCTGGTGGTGATCTCACCGCCGACAATCACCGCGCCTGTTTTGATGAACGTCTCGCAAGCCACGCGGGCATTCGAGTCTTGGGTCAAGATGGCATCCAAAATGGCGTCTGAGATTTGGTCGGCCATCTTATCGGGGTGGCCCTCAGAGACCGATTCTGATGTAAATACGCGCCCTTTCATGTCACTATATCTCTCAATGCGGATAGAAAGATATGTATTGTAGCCGACTGCGTGTGAGGATGCACCCCTTTTAAGTGAACCCGCTACACTGGGGACCATGACAGGCGAGACTTGGATTGTGTTGCTGTTCCACGCGGTGCTCGCGCCCGCCACGGCGCTGCACGCGCTGCTGTTTAAGAGAGACTCGCGAGCAGCGTTTGGCTGGATTGCGGTGTGCCTGCTGTTCCCGCTGGCCGGGCCGATCCTGTATGTTTTTTTCGGGCTCAACCGGGCCCGGGGCCGGGCCCAGCGGTTGGGGTTGAACCTCGCCGTGTTCGGCACCGAACGCGGCGGCCCGTTGAGCCCCTTGGATGGTGACCCCAGCGACCATCGATCCGCCCAACCCCACCACTTAAGCCCCGAAGCCCAGCGCCAAGCCCACGCCGCCGACCCCAGCCACCCCCTGCGCCAAGCCGGCCAAGCCTTGAGCCGCTACCCGCTGGTTGAGGGCAACACCATTGAGACGCACCTGGGGGGACAGGCCACGTTTGACGCCATGCTCGAGGCAATTGAATCGGCACAACACCACGTGTTGATCGCCACCTACATCTTCGATCGTGACAAGACCGGCTGGGCCTTTGTCGAGGCCATTGGTCGTGCGGTGGCGCGCGGGGTGGCGGTCCATGTCATCATCGACGGCGTCGGCCGGCTGTACTCCAAGCCCCCGATCACCCACGCGTTGAAAAAAGCCGGCGCCAGCGTGGGGTTGTTCTTGCCCCCCCACCTGGTGCCCCCATCGCTGTCGATCAACATGCGAAGCCACCACAAGATCTTCATTGTCGACGATGCTGTTGCCATGACCGGTGGAATCAACATCTCGCACCGGCACCGGATCGACGATCCCGACAACACAACCCCAACCAACGACCTGCACTTTTGTCTCAAAGGCCCCGTCGTTGAGCAACTTCGCCATGAGTTTGAACGCCTGTGGGCGATGGCCAGCGCCCACAGCGACCCGCTGCCCGCACGCGCCACCCCCACCTCTGAAGCCGGCCAGGGGCCCAAGGTGCAAGCGCGCGTGGTCACCGATGGGCCCGATGAGGACCTCGACCGGCTGACGATGCTGTTTATTGCCGCGCTGTCCCAAGCCCGGCACTCGGTGCGGATCATGACCCCGTATTTCTTGCCGCCCAGGGAGCTGGTCAGCGCCATCCAAGGGGCGGCCATCCGGGGCATTGATGTGGTGCTGGTGCTGCCCAGCGACAACAATTTGCCGTTTGTCCACTGGGCCACCCGCAACATGCTCTGGGAGCTGTTGTTTCGGGGGGTGCGGGTGTTCTATCAACCCCCACCCTTTCACCACGGCAAACTGCTGGTCATTGATCAGGCCTACGCGGTCATTGGCTCGGCCAATTGGGATGTCAGGAGCCTTCGGCTGAACTTCGAGCTGCAGGTGGAGGCCTACGGCGATGCCTTTGCCAAGAAGATGCACGCGCTGGTCGATGAGGCGGCCCAAGCAGGTCGCGCGGTGACCTTAGATGAGGTCGATGGGCGGGGGTTCTGGACCCGCCTGCGCGATTCGATTTGTTGGCTGTTTTCACCTTATCTTTGAGCGCTCGAAGACCGATTTTCAAAAACTTGTGCTCGGGTCTTGCTAATATCTAGACCCATATGCGCTACGCTTTTTCCCTAACTTTGACGCTGGTGGCCCTGTGGCTCGCCATTTCTGGCGTCTACAAGCCCTTGCTGTTTATCTTGGGCGGTGGCTCGGTGGCGTTGGTGGTCTGGCTCTCGCTTCGCATGGACGTGGTGGGCGTTGAACACAACCCAGGGCTTTATTTCCCCAAGCTTTTCGCCTATTGGGCGTGGCTGGTGGGGCAGATCATCACCGCCAACATCCACGTGGCCAAACGGGTGCTCTCCCCGGGACAGATTCGGCCCCACGTGATCGACGTGCCCGTCCCCCACCACACCGCGGTTTCGCGGGTGACGTATGCCAACTCGTGCACCCTGACCCCAGGCACGGTGACCTTGGACATCACGCCCGAGTCGATGCGGGTGCACGCGCTCGATGACGCCTCGGCCGAGGGGCTGAAGTCGGGTCAAATGGCCGACAAGGTCTTGTGGTTAGAAAATCAAGCCAACAACCCCAACAACGCAAGGACACCATCATGACGGCGGTCTATGTCGTCTCGGTGTTGCTGGTGTTTTTGACCATGGCCTTGGCGCTGGTGCGCGCGCTCAAAGGACCGACGATTTATGACCGCATTTTGGCGGTCAATGTCATCGGCACCAAGACGGTGTTGGTGGTGGCGTTGATTTCTGTCTTTTCAGGCAACGGCGACTTGGTCGATGTCGCCTTGGTCTATGCCTTGATCAACTTCTTGGCGGTGGTGGCCGTCATGAAACTCGCCCGCTGCGGTGACCTGGCCGCCGCCCACACCCCCAACGTTGCCGCTGACAACGCCCATGAGTGATCTCGTGTTGGATGTGATTTCGGCTGCGTTGCTCCTGGGTGGGGGCCTGATCGGCGTATTGGGCGCTTTGGGGGTGCTGCGCTTTCCTGATTTTTATAGCCGTCTACACGCGGCGGGCATGACCGACACGCTGTGCGCACTGATGATCGTCGCCGGCTTGATCATGCAAACGGGCTTGAGTCTGTTGACGCTGAAGCTCGCCTTGATCTTGTTGTTTTTGCTGTTCACCGCGCCCACCGCCACCCACGCGTTGGCGCGCGCGGCTTTAAGCGATGGCGTCCAGCCCACCCAAGGAGGCGAAACAGGCCAACCGACTGACAAGGCCAGCCCGGAGGATCGGTCATCGAATACTTAATCGACATCGGCCTGTTGATTTTTTTGGTGGTGGTGGCCGTCGCCATCATCCGCGTGCGTGACTTGTTCACCGCCTCGATGCTGTTTGCCATTTACTCGCTGATCTCGGCGGGGCTTTTTGTGGTGTTGGATGCCGGTGATGTCGCGCTGACCGAGGCGGCGGTCGGTGCGGGGATCTCAACGCTGTTGTTCTTGGCGACTTTGACCATGGTCGATCGCGTTGAGGCGCCTTCACAAAAAGCTTGGCGGCACCACTGGCTGGCGTTTGGGGTGGTGGCCATCACCGGGGCGTTTTTGGTCTATGCCACGCTTGATTTGCCGCAGTTTGGCGACGCCACAAGCCCCGCTCAGGCGCACGTGGGCGCCCAATACATCGCCAACACCTACAACGACATGGGCATCCCCAACATGGTCGCGGCGGTGTTGGCCAGCTACCGGTCCATCGATACGCTGGGCGAGGGCTTTGTGATTTTGACCGCCGGGCTGGCGGTGTATGCCTTGTTGAGTGTGCCGGCGAAACGAGGACGTCGGCGACGTCGCCGCGTTGCCGTGGAGAATGGCGATGAGTGACAACAAGATCCTTCGCATTGTCGCGCGCTTTTTGATTCCGTTGATCATGCTGTTTGCCCTCTACATCCAGTTCCACGGTGAGTACTCGCCTGGCGGGGGCTTTCAAGCGGGCGTGGTGTTTGCGGCCGCGTGGATTTTGTTTGTGTTGATCTATGGGCTGGACCTGGGCCTTGAAGTGATCCCCGAGCGTGCGATGTTTGTGCTGATGGTGTTGGGGGTGATGCTCTATTGCGTGGTCGGTCTGGTCAACGTCGCCCAAGGTGGGCTCTTTTTGGAGTTCTCCACGCTGTTGGCTGACCCCAAAGCCGCGCAACAGGCGGGGATCATCACCGTTGAGCTGGGCATTGGCATCACGGTGGCCACGGTGGTGATGCTGATCTTTACAATGTTCGCCCGCCGCAAACGCGACCAAGACTCGCTGGATCAAGACGCACTGGACGAGGACACGCCATGAGTGTGGTGTTGAGTTATTTCAACTACTGGGTGGTGGTGTTGCTGATGATGATCGGCTTTTATGGCGTGATCGCGCACGGCAACATGGACAAAAAACTGATGGCGCTGGGGCTGTTTCAGACCTCGGTGTTCATCATGTTCATCTCAGCGGGCAAGGTCATTGGCGGGGCCACCCCAATTTTGCGAGACGGCGTTGCGCTTTATTCAAACCCGCTGCCGCATGTGTTGATCCTCACCGCGATTGTGGTGGGCGTGGCGACCACGGCGGTGGGGCTGGCCTTGGCCATCCGCATCCAAGAAGCCTATGGCACCATCGAAGATGATTTGATTGGCGACCCCAGCCACGAGCCTGAGGAGCCTTGATCCTGCCATGACGCTGACCCAGTGGATGCCGTTTGTCGTCTTGATGCCCTTGATCTTGTCGGGGGTGAGTGCGTTGTTGCCCGGCAAAAACCCGCCGTGGCTGTTGGCGTTTGTGACCGCCACCGCCAGCGCGGTGTTGGCGCTGTTGGTCTGGTCGGGGTTGGGGCCTGAGCCGATGGGTTACGCGTTCGGCAATTGGGCCCCACCGATGGGCATCGAGTATCGGGTCGATCACGCCAATGCGTTTGTGGCCTTTATTGTCTCGGGCATCGCCGCGCTGGCGTTGCTGTGGGGGAAGGCCAGCACCGACCAAGAGATCCCCAAACGCCAGGGCATTTTTTATGCGCTGTTTTTGTTGGCGCTGGCGGGTCTTTTGGGCATCACCTTGACCGGTGATGCGTTCAACGTCTTTGTCTTTTTAGAGATCTCATCGCTGTCAACCTACGCCTTGATCGCCTTTGGGTCCGACCGCCGGGGGCTGCTGGCGGCCTTTCGCTACCTGATCATGGGCACGATCGGGGCGACTTTCATTCTCATTGGCATCGGCTTTTTATACATGATGACCGGCACGCTCAACATGGCCGATCTGGCCGAGCGGATTCCGGCGGTGGCCGACACCAATGCCATCCGCGCAGGCTTTGCGTTCATCATTGTCGGCTTGGGCCTGAAACTGGCGCTGTTGCCATTGCACCTGTGGCTCCCCAACGCCTACGCTTTCGCGCCCAATGTCATCACGGTGTTTTTGGCCGGCACCGCAACAAAAGTGGCGCTGTATGTGATGCTTCGGTTCATCTACACCATTTTTGGTGGGGACTACAGTTTTGGGGCGGTGCCGCTGGCAAGCTTGATGATGGTCTTGGCGGTCGCTGGCATGGTGGTGGGGTCTTGGGTGGCGATGTTTGAGCCCAACCTCAAACGGATGATGGCCTACTCGTCGGTGGCCCAGGTGGGTTATTTGGTGCTCGGGGTGGCGTTGGTCAGCATGATCGGACTGACCGCCACATTTGTGCACTTGTTCAACCACGCGCTGATAAAAGCGGGTTTGTTTATGGCGCTGGGGACGGTGATGTACCGCACAGGCTCGGCCCGCATCGAGGCGTTTTATGGGATTGGCCGACAAATGCCTTGGACGATGAGCGCGTTTGCGCTGTTGGGGCTGTCTTTGATCGGCGTGCCAGCCACGGCGGGCTTCATCAGCAAGTGGTACCTGATTTGGGGCGCGCTGGATGCGGGCCTGGTGTGGTTGGTGGTGTTGATTTTGATCACCTCTTTCATGGCGGTCTACTACATTTGGCGGGTCATTGAGGCGGCGTGGTTCACACCACCCAAAGACAACCAACAACCGGTGAAAGAAGCCCCCTTGGCGCTGCTGATCCCGCTGTGGTTGATGGTGGCGCTGAACGTGTATTTCGGCCTGGACACGCGCTTTAGCCTCAGTGCAGCCGAACAAGCCGCTCAAGCCCTGTTGGGGGGTTTCTAGATGATCGCGCTGCCCACCGTCTCCCCCATTGGGGTGATTTTGATTCCGTTTTTTGGGGCAGTCGCGATCGCGCTGGCGCACAACCACCCCAAGGTTCGTGATGGCGCCGGGTGGCTGGCCTCGATTGCCTTTTTCCTTGCCGTGTGTGGTCACATCGAGCCGACCCTGTCGGGCCAAGGGGCCACCCAAACCTTCGGTGAGTTGCTGCCTGGTGTGGCGATCGGGTTTGCTGTTGAGCCATTGGGTTTGTTGTTTGCACTGATTGGCGCCAGCCTGTGGCTGGTGGCCACGCTCTACGCCCAAAGCTACATGAAGCACATGAACTACCCCCACTTGGCGCGCTTTTTTGCCTGCTATGCCATCGCCTTGGGCGCAGCGGCTGGCATTGCCTTCAGCGCCAATCTGTTGACCTTGTTCATTTTCTATGAGGTGTTGACACTGTCGACCTACCCCTTGGTGACCCATTCAGGGTCCCAAGACGCCCGGCGCGGTGGTCGGGTGTATTTGTTTTATTTGCTGGCCTCATCGATTGGCTTGCTGTTGCCTGCAATCATCTGGACCTATGCGGCCACCGGCACCCTAGAATTCCAATCGGGCGGCATTGTCGCCGGACACATCGCCCCGCACTGGATCCCGGTGTTGTTGGGGCTGTTTGCCTTTGGCATTGGCAAGGCCGCGTTGATGCCATTCCACAAGTGGCTGCCCTCGGCGATGGTCGCCCCGGCGCCGGTGAGCGCGCTGTTGCATGCGGTCGCGGTTGTCAAAGCCGGGGTGTTCACCATCCTAAAAGTGGCCATCTTTGTGTTTGGCATTGAGACCTTAAGACAAACCGGCGCCGGGATTTGGGTCTCGTGGGTGGCCGCGTTCACCATTGTCGCGGCATCTTTGGTGGCGTTGACGCTCGATGACTTCAAGGCACGGCTGGCCTACTCCACGGTGGCTCAGTTGAGTTATGTCATCGTGGGTGCGATGGTGGCCACCCCATTGGCGGTGGTCGGCGCGGTGATGCAGATGGCCATGCACGCGGTGGCCAAGATCACGTTGTTCTTTTCGGCCGGTGCGATTCAGGTGGCCTCCAACCGCAAGAAGATCCAACAGTTCGATGGCCTGGGTCGGGTGATGCCCTACACGTTCACCTTCATGACCATCGGCATCTTGTCGATCATTGGCTTGCCCATTTTTGGGGGCATGTGGTCGAAGTGGTACTTGCTGCTGGGGAGCCTCGAGGCCGAGCAGTGGATCGTTGTGGCGGCCTTGTTGGTGAGCTCGCTGCTCAACATCTTGTATCTGCTCATCATTCCGATCCGGGGCTTTTTTGCCCCCGCCGCTGAAGGCGTGCCGACCGAAGGCATCCACGAAGCCCCTTGGGCACAACGCGTGGCCATGGCGATCACCGCCGGGGCGTGTGTGGTGCTGTTCTTCTACCCCGAGCCGTTGTTTGAACTGGCCAAAGGGTTGGTTCCATGATGGCGCTTTTAAGTTATGCGCTGGTCGGTGGGGTGGCCGTGTTGGTCGCGTTGAGCGTGGCGGCCATCGCCCGTCGATGGCTCACGGCCAAGGGAGGCGGCGATGATGAGTGATTGGATGCTGCTCTCGCCGGTGGTGGTGTTTTTGGCGGCAGCGGGCCTGATGGCCGTGGTGCCCAGACGCCAGCTTGGGTGGCTGACGGTGGCCACGCCGTTGCTGTCGGGCTGGCTGGCCTGGCACAACCTCAATGTTGGGGCGAGTTTCAGTGTTGATTGGATGGACCATGCGCTGGTCCCCGTTCAAGCGGATGCCTTGGGGTTATTGATGGTGGGGTTGTTCCATCTGGCCGCGTTGATTGGGGCGCTGTTTATTGCCCCTGTGGCTGATCGTTGGCAGCATGGTGCGATGCTGGCCTACTTTGCCGGTGGCCTGGGGGTGGTGTTGGCCGGCGACTGGATCAGTTTCTTTGTCTTTTTTGAGATCATCGCCTTGAGTGGGTCGGTGCTGATCTTGGCCAGGCGCGATGAGGTGGCCACCGCGTCGGGGGTTCGGTATTTGTTGTTCCAGATCGGTGCAGGCGTGACCGTGCTGGCGGGGATCTTGACCCACGCTGGCCAAAGCGGGGATTGGTTGGTGGGGCCTGTCGCCTTGGATGGGCTGGCTGGGGTGTTGTTGTTGGTCGGCTTTGGCATCAAAGCCGGTTTCCCGTTGGTCCATGTTTGGTTGGTCGACGCCTACCCCAAAGCCTCGATGGCCGGCTTGGCGGTGTTGGTTGCGGTGACCACCAAAGTCGGCGTGGTGGCGTTGCTGCGCGTCTTCCCGGGTGAGGCGGTGTTGGTGCCAATCGGCGTGGTGATGGCGCTTTGGCCCATGGCGCATGTGTTGACCGAAAACAACCTCCGTCGCTTGCTGGCCTATTCAATGATGGTGCAGCTGGGGTTGATGGTCGTGGCCATTGGCGTGGGCACGCCCACCGCCTTGGATGGGGTGGCGCTCCACATCGTCATGGATGTGCTGTTTAAGATGACCTTGTTTATGGCCGTGGCGCTGATTTGGGCGCAATTTAAAACCACCGACTCAGACCGGCTGGGGGGCTTGGCCCAACACTGGCCGATCGTGGCCGGCTGTGTCGCCGTGGCGAGCTTGGCCAATATGGCCGTGCCACTGACGGGGGCCTTTATCAGCAAAAAGCTGATGCTCGATGCCATCGAGACATCCACCTTGCCCGGTGGCTTGTATTGGGTGTTGGTCTCACTGTCGGTGTTGGGGTTGTTGTACGCGTGGGTGCGCATCTTTTGGCGGGTCTTCATTGCCCCAGCCCACCGCCCCACGGCACACACCCCCAGACCCATCGCGGGCATCCAGCAGATCGCACTGCTCATTCCGGTGCTTGCCTTACTCGTAACGGGCCTCATGCCAGGCTGGCTTGATCTCATTCGACCGTTTGGCAGCACCACGGATGTCTTCACCAGCAAAAAAATCATCGCTCAGCTGTTGTTATTGGGTGGTGCTGGTTTGGTGTATGCCCTGTTGGCGCGTTTTGGTTGGGGGCTGCCCCGCCAACCCGTAACGCGACTCATCGATGCCGAAGTGCTTTATCGTTGGGTGTTGGTCGAAGCCCCTCTGGCAATCCGCCAAGCAGGCCTGGCCGTCAGCCAAACCATGACTCGACCCTTGGGCCAACTTGCTCGCTGGATGGCACAGCCCAAGTGGCCGTTGGACCACTTGGGTCAATCCTGGTCAATCGGTGCGATGGCGCTGTGGGTGGGGGTGATCTTTGCGGTGCTGTTGGTCATCAGTGTGCTCAACCACTGACCCCCGCCTCAGTCGTCTTTGCGTCGGTGGACAACCCGGTAGGTGACTTTGATGTCATCGTCGTCTTGGGGTGGGGTTTTTGATCCAATCAGCCGGCGAATGCCCAGCGCGATCAACCCCATGGCCACCAACCCCACGGCCACCGCCAAAAACACCAGCCCCAACATGAAACTCACCGACAGCACGGCAATGGTGACGATAAACAAACCAATGCGCGCCCAGATGCTCATCTGTGGCGGGCCAAACGGGGACTGAAACCGGCCATAAAAGGCCCGTTGAAATCGCTCTTTAGAATACGGATCCATGGTGGTCTAGACTCCCTTTGATGGCATTGGTTCCACGGCTTTTCGGTGCCACCTCAGCCCGCCAACAAGTCGATCATCTCACAAGCCAGCGCGTCTTGGTGGCGGCTAAAACAACAGATTGACCGTCACCAAGACCACGGCAATGTAGAGCAAAGACATCCACCCGCCGATCCGGATGAAGTCTTTAACTCGGTAACCCCCCGGGCCCATGATCAACGCGTTGACCGGGTGGGTGGGCAAAATAAAGGCATTGCTTGCACCCAGCGCAACCAACAACGCATACACCGCGGGGCTCCCGCCCGTGACGATGGCCAGGTTGATGGCAATGGGCACCAACAACACGGTGGCCCCGACATTCGACATCACCAAGGTAAACACCGTCGCCAACAACACCAACGCCAGCTGCAACACCCACCCTGGCATGGTGCCCAACACCCCCACCACCTGCTCGGCCAACCAAGCCGCTGTGCCGGTGGCTTCCATGGCATACCCCAGAGGAATCAAACTGGCCATCAAAAAGACCGTCTTCCAGCTGACCGACGCGTAGGCCTCATCCATGCTCAACACCCCCGTCAACACCATCCCCACCGCGCCAGTCAACAACGCAATCGACAACCGGATGTCGGTCAGCACAATCAACGCCAACGACAGGCCAAAAAAAATCAGGGCGTGGATGACTTTTTGGGGGCGTTGTTCTTGCTTGGGGATGTCGGTGGCGACAATGAAGTCTTTGTCATCGGCCAACTCTGCCAAGTCCGCCCAGGTCGAGTGCGACACCAAACAATCCCCCGGCTGTAGGATTTCGCCCCTGAGCCGCTCGCGCAAAATCTCACCGCGGCGGTTGATGGCCAACACCGAAATGCCAAACCGCGAGCGAAGCTTAGAATCACCGATGGTCTGGCCAATCAGGCGCGAGCCGGGTGGAATCACCACCTCGGAAATCCCCGCCCGTGTGGGGTTAAACAGCTGCCCAAACGTCTTCAGCCGAGGCTGGAGCTTGAGTTGGTGGTCCAACGCAAACTGCCCCACCTGCTCGCGCGTGCCCATCACCCCCAGCACGGTTCCCACCCAGACCATTTCATCGGCCGGCGGCGCCAACCGCGGTTGGTCGGTGGATTGGATCCCCAACAGCAGCGGCGCGCCGGGCAAGCGCTCGGCCTCGCTGATGCGCATCCCCACCAACGGTGAGTCCACCGTCACCAACACCTCGTAGACCTCGCCTTCAATGCCGTAAACATCGGCAAAGTAATGCTCTGTGTTGGCCGGCCGGCTGCTGCCTTTGATGTCACTGGTCGGCAGCATCTTCTGGCCGAACAACCAAAAATAACCCACCGAGGTGGCCAACAACGCCAGCCCCACCGGCGCCACCGCGAACAGCCCAAACCCTTGCAAAGCCTCGGCACCCGGGGGCAGCGACCGGTTGGAGGTGAGCATCAAGTCGTTCAATAAAATCAGAGGCGATGAGCCGACCATGGTGATCGTGCCACCGACCATTGCACCAAACCCCATCGGCATCAAAAGCTGCGGCAGTGGGATCTGGCGACGGCCCGAGATGCGCCCGACCACGGGCATAAACAAGGCCGTGACCCCGGCGTTTTGGATCATGCTCGACACCACACCAGACGACGCCCCCACCAACGCCACCACCCGCTGGGACGAGGCCTGGCCCCACTTTAAGATCCACACGCTGACTTGGTTCATCACCCCGGTGCGATCCAGCCCTGCCCCCAAAATCATCACCGCAATCAGCGAAATCACCGCATTCGATGCAAAGCCATTGAACAGCTGCTCGGCGGGCACCAAGCCCAACAACCCGATCAACACCAAAATACACAGCGCGGCGATGTCAATCCGAATCGCCTCAGAGACAAACAACCCAATGGTGAGCCCCAAAATCAACAGCACCAAGACCATGTCGCCGCTGAGCGTGAGTCCCGACACCGCCATTAACGATCTCCGGTTTTGGTTTGGTAAACCAAATCAACAATGGAATGCCCGCGGCGCTGACCGCGCCTTTCAAAGTGCGTGCTTGGTCGCCACACCGTCGCCCCCTCGAGCCGTTCAAAGTGGGTGTTGGCGGCAAACACCTCAACCATCCACTCGGCATACGGCGCCCAATCGGTGGCCAAGTGCACCCGGCCTTGGGGCTTGAGTTTTGAGTGCAGCAGCGCAATGAAGTCTGGCTGGATCAAACGGCGCTTGTGGTGGCGTTTTTTCGGCCAGGGGTCGGGAAAGTAGATCCGAACTTCGGCCAGGCTTTGGTTGGGGATGTCTTGGGTGAGCAGCTCGACCGCGTCGACCATCATCACGCGAACGTTGTCAATGGCGTTGTCGTGGAGGGCATTGAGCAGTCGACCCACGCCTGGGGGGTGCACTTCAACGCCAATGAAGCGACACTCAGGCTGGGCTTGTGCCATCTCCACCAAGGCCTGGCCATTGCCAAACCCGATCTCCATGACCCACTGGGTGTCGGATGACGCATTGACCAAGTCATCCTCGGGTCGCCACTGGTATTGGGGCAATAAGGTGGTCAAGGCATGGTCTTGGGCCGGCGTCAACCGACCCGGGCGGCGCACAAAGCTTCGGACGTGGCGAAGTGGGCGCTCGAGGGATTCGATGGTCATGACTTTTATTGTAGTCGACTCACCCAAAGAGGTTAAGCCAGCATCGACTCAAAAATCGCCATGCGGGTGCACACACTCATTTTGACTTGCTTGAGAACCAAAGACCGATCGCCGTTGGCCACCTCATCGGTGATCTCAATGCCGCGGTTCATCGGCCCCGGGTGCATGACCCAACAGTCTGGCTTGGCTTTGGCCAACCGCTCGGCGGTCAGTCCCCACTCGGCGTGGTAGGCCGCCCAATCGACCCCAGCACCCTCATCCATGCGCTCTTGTTGGACCCGAAGCATCATCACCACATCGGCGCCATCCAAGGCCTCGTCGAACGAGTTCGATGCGGTGATCTCAACGCCATCGGGAATGGCCTCGGGCATCCAGGGCGCGGGGGCGGCCAACACCACCTCGGCCACACCCAACCGCGACAACAAGCGCATGTTCGAGCGCGCCACCCTGGAGTGGCGCAAATCACCCACGATCACCACCTTGGCGTGGGCCAGATCCACCCCTTGGGCCATCAAGGTGGCCGCATCCAACAGCGCTTGGGTGGGGTGCTGCCCGCAGCCATCGCCTGCGTTGATCAAAGACAGCCCCGCGGGCAGCTGATCGACAATCTCGTGACAAATCCCCGTTTGCTCATGCCGAAGCACCGCCAATTCCACGCCCATGGCGTGCAATGTGGCGAGCGTGTCGATCAGCGATTCGCCTTTGGTCATTGACGAGCGTGGCCCGTCCATGTTGATCACGGTCAGGCCCAGGCGCCGGGCGGCGATTTCAAATGAGGTGCGGGTTCGGGTGCTGGGCTCAAAAAACAAATTGGCGACGGTGTGGCTTCTGGCCACTGGCTCGGCGCCGTTGAGCAGGTCCACCGAACGGCCCAAGATGTGCTCGATGTGCTCATCGGCCAAAGCATCGATATCAATCAAGGCGTTCAAAGGCATGAGATCTCCTGTTGCTCGCGCATCCATGACTCCAAAATCAACGCCGCCGCCACCGAATCGAGCTTTTGGGCGTCGCGCGCTCTGGACCGGCCCGACTCTCGGCGGTGGGCGTGGACACTGGCCGCCGCTTGCGAGGTCAAGCGCTCATCGTGGAACACCACCTCAACGCTGGGGTGTTCTTTTTGGAGGGTGTCGCCAAACGCTCTGATGGTCTGGCTCATCGGGGTGTCGTCACCGCTGGCACTCAGCGGCAGCCCGACAATAATCTGGGTGGGTTGCCAGGCTTTCATGACCTCAGCCAAGCCTTGCAACAGTTGGGTTTCGGATTTTGAGGCCACGGGGGCCAGGGGTTGGGCTGATCCGGTCAGCGGGTGGCCCACAGCCACGCCGGTCTTGGCTTTGCCGTAGTCCAGTGCCAGCGCTGTGCCAGGCTTAGGCATGTCCACCCGAGGGCTGCAACACCTCGGCGCTAAACCCCAAGGTCGCCACCGCACGCGCCCAGCGTTGCTCAACGGGCACATCAAAGACGATGTCTTTTTGTGCGTCGACGTTCAACCACACATTGTCCCGGATCTCTTGTTCGAGCTGACCCGCTTCCCAGCCGGCATAGCCCAACGCCACCATGAAACGCGCCGGCCCTTGGCCTTCAGCGATGGCTTCCAAGATGTCTTTTGAGGTGGTGATTTTTAAGTGCTGACCGACGTGCAAACTGGAGTCCCATTCAGGATCGGAGGCTTCGGTCTCGTGCAACACCAAGCCCCGCTCGCGGTGCAACGGCCCACCTTCAAACACCACCTGATCGGCAACGGTGGGGTCTGGGTGGTCGAGGCCCATTTGCTCAAACAAGTCGCTCAAGTGCAGGTTGGACGGCCGGTTAACGACCAAGCCCAACGCCCCGTCGTCGTTGTGCTGGGCCAACAGCGTAACGCCACGGGTAAAGTTGGGGTCGTCCAGATCGGGCATCGCCACCAAAAATTGCTGCTCTAAATAGCTCATGGACTCATTCTATCAGCGAAACGCGCCACCACTTGAAAATTGCCATGTTCGCGTGATCGTCAGCCGGTCCAGCTCGCCTGGCTCAATCGGCAGCGGCGCATACGGCGAGGCCATGGCGACGATCTCGCGCGCGGCCTCATCCAAAAACGCATGCCCCGATGAGCGCTCAATCACCACCTGATCGACCTCGCCTGAGGGCAACAAGTCGACACTCAACACCAGGCTTCCCGACAACCCGCGCCGCCTGGCCTCTTGCGGATAATGAAGCCGCCCCACCCGCTCGACTTTTTTGATCCAGGCATCCATGTAAGCGGCAAAGCGATGTTCTTGGGTGGCCGCGTTGATGCGTTTGTGACGCGGGTTGGCCTCCAGCGCTTGCGACCGATCGGCCCAGTTGGGATCACCACGCCCCTGCCGCACCCCACTGAGATCCAGCGCGCGGTTGGCTTGGGTGCGTCGGCGGTCTTGGGCTGGCCGCTCGCTCGGCGTGGTGGGGTCACCGGCGCGCTCGGTTGAGGCCTGGCCTGAGTCATTGCCCGGCCCACTCATTGCCTCAATGGGGCGTTGTGGTGTGCTGTCTTGACCGCCGGCTTGGTCGGCATTGGCCAAGAAGTCAGGCTCTTGTGGGGTGTGTTCGTCTGGCTGGGGTGGCGTGGGGACCCACACGACATCCAAAGTCGATGGCTCGGTGGTGGACGGCCCGTCCCATTCGATCAGCGCCACCAGCGCCACGTGGATCAAAAGCGCCCAAACCACCGCCGGCCACAACCGGTCGCTGGGTGGCGTGAGGTTATGCTTCGAGGGCATCAAACAATTGCGCGGCAATGTTCAAGCCAAAGGCCTGATCGAGCTCGCGCACACAGGTGGGGCTGGTGACGTTGACCTCGGTCAATCGATCGCCGATGACATCGAGACCAGCAAACACCACCCCGCGATCGACCAGCGCGGGGCCGACATCGGCGACCAACGCCCGCTCGATGTCACTGACCGGTTGCGCCTCGCCCCGCCCGCCTTGGGCGAGGTTGCCACGAAAGTCGCTGTCGCCGGGGATGCGTGCGAGCATGAACGGCACGATCTGGCCGTTGACCACCAACACGCGTTTATCGCCCGCCGCAATCTCGGGCAAGAACGCCTGCGCCATGGCCATGTGGCGCTCGCCACCGGTCAAGGTCTCGAGCATGGCGTTGATGTTCGCCTCCCCAGACCGCGCCAAGAAAATACCGCGACCGCCCATGCCGTCGAGGGGTTTGAGTACGGCGGTTTGGTGTTGATCGATGAACGCCTTCAACGTGTCGTGGGCGGCACTGACCACCGTTGGTGGCATCCACTCACCAAACTGGGCAATGGCGAGCTTTTCGTTGAAGTCGCGAAGCGCTTGCGGGTCATTGACGACTTGGGCCCCTTGCGCTTTGGCCCGATCGAGCACCAGCGTGGCGTAGATGTAGTCGGCATCCACCGGGGGGTCTTTGCGCATCATCACCACATCGTCCGACCCAAACACGTGCTCAAAAGACTCGCCGGCACTGAACCAGTCGTTGGGGTCATCGGCCACGGTCAAGGGCTGGACACGGATCTGGGCCTGCGCGCCCACCAGCGATAGCGCTTGGGGGTTGGCGTAGGCCAGCGCGTACCCCCGGCGTTGGGCCTCGAGCAAGAACGCGAACGAGGTGTCTTTGATGGGCTTGATGTGGGCGATGTCATCCATCACCATGATGAGATTGCGACGCATACCGCCTCCATGGCTCAATATAAGGGTATTCTACCGACCTGACGAGCGCAAAGGATCACGATGACGCCAGAGTCACTTCAGCCACTGACCGAGTGGGCTTTGCAATTTGATTCTGCCACCTGGGCGATGACCAGCCTCGCCCTGGCCCTTGGCTGGGCGCTGTCGATGGTGTTTGTGTGGACCCACCGGCGCCAACACAGCGCCCGACGCGACGACGACACCCCAAGCCTGCAACGCGCTGCGGCCAGCCAAGCCTTGGCCAATACGCTGCACGCCTTGGAGGCCACCGACCACCACCGAGACAGCATCCAAGCGCTCAGCGCCGAATTGACCCACTGGATCGACACGCTTGTTGGCGATCCAGGTGATCTGACACTGAAATCGCAATTGAGTGCCGTCGAGCACGCGCTGGACATGGCTTGGGCGGACTTACAAACCGCGCAGCAAGCGCGCCAGGCCGAGCGCATCGAGCAACTCAACGACCAGCTCGAGCAACTCAAAGCCGCCTCGCCACCCACCTTTGCCACCTTGGAGGCGGTGTTGGCCACACCCCGCGACATCGACAAAGACCAGGCGCTGGGCCAGCGACTCAACAGCGCGCGTCAAAGCCTTGAAGGCGTTTGCCAGTGGCACGACCAGCCAGGGCGCCACCGCCACCACGCGCTGCTGGCGGAGCTTTCGAACCTTAAAGACCAACTGCAATCGCTGGAGGCATCGCTCGCGCAAACCCTGAGCGCCCTCGCCGAGACCCAAGGCGCGCTCGAGGCGATGCTCGCATCAAAAATTGACCCGAGCATTGAGCAAGGCCACTGAACCGATGGATGCCCCACTGACCTTACGACACGCCTATCAACACGCGCTTTGGGCGTTTGTTGACCGCGGCGAGCGCGACCCGCTCGCCCAGGCGCTGACCAGCGTGGCCGAGTCGGTGCACTTGAGCCCCGCGATGCGCCGGCTGGGCTTGTTGGGCCACATGGTCCTGACCGACCTCCCCGCCCACGCGCCGATCGCCGACTGGGGACGCTGGTATGCGCGCATCGATCGATTGCTTGGCATGCACGAGACCAACACACTGACCCCCGCCCAGCGCGATCAACACGCCCGACACCTGGCCGAGCAGCTGCTGCACCAGCGCCTGTTCAATGCCTCAAGCCCTGACTTGGCAATGCCCAACCCCGCAGCCGTTGAGGCACCCAGGCCAGCCCACCCCACGCTGTTGGCCCCGGTGTCGACATCGACCGACGGCGTGGTGTTGGTGCTGAGTCTGGATGACCACACGGGGTGTGCGCTGCCGCCTAAGGCCATCAGCGCCATCATCGCCACGGATCGATTGGCGGCGCTGACCGATCAAGACAAACGCCACGATGCTGACGACGCTGACGACGAGGCGCCGATGAGCGATGGCAATGGCAATGGCAAGGGCAATGGCGAAGCGGTGATCTCGCCCATCGGGTCTGTCATGTGGGACGAGCAACGCACCCCCGTGGTCGCGTTGGCGCCCATTGACGCAAGCAGGCTGGCAGGTTGTATCGTGGTGGTCGACACCCCCAAAGAGGTGGCCACTGGCTTTGCACACATGGGGGTTTATGTGGATCGGTGGCCAACTTGGCAAGCCCCTTTGGACCACCCGCCCCTGGATCGGGTCGCGCTGGCGCGGGCGATCAAGGCGAGCGGTTATTTCTTGAGCTGCTGCTCTAAGTAGTGGATGTTTGTCTGACCGGCCTTAAACCCCTCGTCCCGAATCAAGCGCTGGTGCAGGCCGACATTGGTCACCAGCCCTTTGAGCACCATCTCATCCAAGGCCACCCGCATGCGCGTCATCGCTTGCTTGCGGCTGGGGCCGTGGGCAATCAGCTTGCCAATCATTGAGTCATAGTTCGGCGGGACGGTGTAGCCGTCATAAACATGCGAGTCGACCCGGATGCCCGGCCCGCCTGGCGCGTGGAAGGCGGTGATGGTGCCCGGTTGCGGCAAAAACCGCTCGGGGTCTTCAGCATTGATCCGACACTCCAAGGCGTGCCCCGAAAACTCGATGTCGTCTTGGCGAAAAGCCAACGGCGTGCCGCTGGCAATCTCGATTTGGGCGCGGACCAGATCAATGCCGGTGATGCACTCGGTCACCGGGTGCTCGACCTGGATGCGGGTGTTCATCTCAATAAAATAAAACTCGCCATCTTCGTACAAAAACTCAAAGGTGCCCGCACCCACATAGCCAATGCGTTGGCACGCTTGGGTGCACACCCCGCCGATGTAAGCGCGCTGCTCATCGGTAATCCCCGGGGCGGGCGCCTCCTCGATGACTTTTTGGTGGCGACGTTGCATCGAGCAATCGCGCTCGCCCAAGTGAACCGCGTTGCCGTGCGCGTCGGCCAACACCTGAATCTCGATGTGGCGCGGGTTGGCCAAAAACTTTTCCATGTAAACGGTGCCATCCCCAAACGCGGTTTCGGCTTCTTGGCGCGTGGTTTGGATCGCCTGAATGAGCTCGTCGGCGCGATGCACCGTGCGCATGCCCCGACCCCCACCACCCGCGGCGGCTTTGATGAGCACGGGATAACCGATGCCCTCGGCCAGGCGAGCGCTTCGCTGGTCATCATCATCAAGGGGGCCATCAGAGCCTGGCACGCACGGCACGCCGGCTTGTGACATCGCATGAATCGCTGAGACCTTATCGCCCATCAACCGAATCGTCTCAGCGCGTGGGCCAATAAAGGCAAACCCCGACTCCTCAATGCGCTCGGCAAAATCGGCGTTCTCGGCCAAAAAACCATACCCCGGGTGGACCGCTTCGGCGTCGGTCACCTCCATCGCGGCAATGATCGCGGGGATGTTCATGTAACTGTCCGCGGCTGAGGCCGGTCCAATGCAGACCGACTCATCGGCCATGCCCACGTGCTTGAGGTTTCTGTCGATCGTCGAGTGCACCGCCACCGTCGAGATGTTCAGCGATTGGCAGGCGCGCAAGATGCGAAGGGCAATCTCGCCGCGGTTGGCAATGAGGACTTTCTTAAAACGCGCCATGGGCTGGGCTACCCCTCACTGCAATCTTGACGGGACGTGACGGCGGATGGGCTGACTGTGCACATCACGCCGGGGCAATAACAAACAAAGGCTCATCGAACTCAACCGGCTGACCATCTTCGACCAACACCGCCACGACCTCGCCGCTGAACTCAGCCTCGATCTGGTTGAACATTTTCATTGCCTCGACCAAGCACAGCACATCGCCTTCGTTGACCGCGGTGCCGACACTGACAAACGGCGGTGAGTCCGGGTTTGAAGCAGAATAGTAGGTCCCCACCATCGGCGAGCGAATGATGTCGCCCTCGGGCAAAGGCTCGACCTCCACGCCCTCGCTGGGGTCGTCACCGGCCAATTTTGATTGGTTTGGCGCGGGCGTGGCCGCCTGCGCCGGCGCCTGTGCAGGGACGGTTACGGGCATCGGCTGGGTGGCGACCGACGGCGGGTGTTGGCGCATCAGCCGCACCGACTCCTCACCCTCGTGGATCTCAATCTCGGCCAGATTGGACTCTTCCAACAGCTCGATCAGTTTTTTGATTTTGCGTAAATCCATGCTCATGCGTCCGTTGTGCCGTGTTGGTTGACCAAGGCCTGCAACGCCAAAAGATACGAGTCTGCCCCAAACCCAGACACGGTGCCCAGCGCCAAATCAGCGATCATCGAGTGGTGTCGAAACGGCTCGCGCGCGGCCACTTGGCTCATGTGGACCTCGACAAAGGTGATCCCCACGCCGCTTAGGGCATCGCGAATCGCCACCGATGTGTGGGTGTAGGCGCCTGGGTTGATCAACAGCGCCTCAAACCCCTGTTCGGGGGCTTGTTGGATGTGGTCGATCAACACGTGCTCTGCGTTCGACTGGACGATCTCCAGCGACACCCCACAGGCCGCCGCAAACCGGTGCAATTCGGTGTTGATGTCATCTAAGGTGGTGGTGCCGTAGACCTCAGGCTCGCGCTGGCCTAACAGGTTGAGATTGGGGCCGTGGAGGACCAAGATTCGCATGACGCATGACTCATTAAGATTGCAAACACAATCATCCATTGTGCCGAATAATCGTGACGTTGTCTACATGATCGGCGAAGATCGCCATACGTTGGCGTATCTTGACCCCCGCCCCAGCGCTAAAAGACCTCTGCCAAGGCCCCCTCGAGCTGCGCGGGGCTGACCTCACCCAAGTGTTGCCACCGGATGACCCCTTCAGCATCGACCAACACCGTATACGGCAGTGCCCCGGCGGGGTTGCCCCAACGCCGTTGGGCGGCCGAGACATCGGTCTGGCCCACCCAGATCGGGTAGCTGATGCCCAACGAATCGACAAACGAGGCCACCGAGTCGGTGTCGTCCATCGCCACGCCGAGCACCACCAACTCGCCGCTGTATTCTTCATAAGCGCTTTGCAGCAGCGGCATTTCGCGTCGGCAAGGCGCGCACCACGTCGCCCAGAAGTTGACCAGCACCGCTTGGCCATCGAAGGCATCAATCGAGGCCATCTCGCCGTTGAGCTGGGCGTGTTCAAGCGGCGGCCGGGGGTCACCCACTTGGGCGCCCTCGCTGCCAGGCTCAGGGACATCGGGTCGGGTGAAATACGCCAAGCCCGCGCCCAAGGCAACGCCCAACACACCGATCGCGATCCACTTGGCGCTGGCTCTAATGACAGGATGCATGAACGCACTCACTTAGCTGATCACTGGGTTGGTTGACGGCCATCTTACTGCGTGGCCGATTGCACCGCATCCAAATGCGATAAAAAGGCATCGGGGGCCATGAACCCAAAGCGTCGCAGGTTGGCAAGCTCTTGGCCTTCAGAGAAAAACAGCATCGCCGGCGGACCAATCAAATCAAAGTGGCTCAGGATCTGTTGATGCGCTTGGGTGTAGTCGGTGACATCCACCTTGATCAGCGTCAACGCCGCCATCCGGTTGGCGACTTGGGGATCAACAAAGGTGCGCCGCTCCATGCGGACACAGTCCACGCACCAATCGGCATAAAAATCCAAAAACACCGGGCCATCGGCCGCCGCCACCGCCGCTTCCAGTTGGGGCAAGGTATCGACCGCCATAAACTCCACCGACGGCGCGGCTTGGCTGGCCGATGCGCCTTGCCAATGACCGAGTGGCCGCGTCCAATCGCGACCGCCACTCAACGCCCCCAACCATTGGACAATGCCGATCAAAAGCACAATCACGCCCAGCGCCTGCCAAAGCTTGTGCCAACCGCTCGCCTCTGGGCCAAGTCGGGTGAGCGCACCCAAATACACCCCACACGCGATCGCCAAACTGCCCCACAGCGCCATGATCGCCGGCGCGGGGATGACCCGCTCGAGCATCCAAATCGCCAACGCCAACAAGCCCACGCCGAACACGGCTTTGACAGCGTTCATCCAAACACCGGCCTTGGGCAACCAGCGTCCGGCCGAGGTGCCCCAGATCACCAGCGGAATGCCCATCCCAAGCGCCATGGCAAACAGCGCCCCACCGCCCAACACCGCATCCCCGGTTTGGCCGATGTAGATCAACGCCCCCATCAAGGCAGGCGCGACGCAAGGACCCACCACCAGCGCCGACAGCGCCCCCATGATCGCCGCCCCCATCAACGTGCCGCCCTCGGCGCGGTTGGACAGCTCGTTGAGCTTGGTTTGCAACCGCGCCGGCAGCTGCAGTTCATAAAACCCAAACATCGCCAGCGACAGCAGCACAAACAACACCGCAAAGCTGATCAACACCGCCGGGTGTTGGAACACCGCCTGGAGGTTTTGGCCAAACATCCCCGCGACCACACCAAAGGCGGTGTAGACCAAGGCCATCGACAACACATACACCATCGACAAGCGAAACGCCCGCGCGGTGTTGATCTCATCGCTTTGCCCAGCAATCAGCCCCGACAAAATCGGCACCATCGGAAACACGCACGGGGTGAACGCCAACAACACCCCCGCGACCAAGAACAGCGCCAACGCCAACAGCGGCGTCTCGGCCAAAGCGCGCGCCAAGCGGTCTTGTTCGGCGAGTGTGGGGCCAGGTTCTGCACCCGACTCGCTTGCCGTGGCCACCTCACTGGCCGGCGCATCAGCCTGCTCGGACGCCTCAGACAGCTCGGGCAGGTCCAGCGAGAACATGCGGCTCATCGGCGGATAACAAATGCCGTCTGTCAGACAGCCTTGGAAGGCCACCTCAAAATCAATCACCGAAGCGGTTTGCTCGGACCGGGTCAGGTCGACTGGCACCTCCACTTCACCGAAATACACCTCGGTTTGGCCGAAGTACTCATCTTCAATCGGCTCGCCTTGGGGCGCTTGGAACCCGTCCACAGCGACATTGGGCGATGGGCTGGCAAAGCCCAAGCTCGATTGATAGATGTAGTAGCCCGCCTGCGCGCGCAACCGCACCAACACCTGATCAGGCCCCATGGCCAGCGCATCGATTTGGAAGGCCTGCTCAGCCGGCAGCGCCGATGCACCGACCAGCCCCTGCAAGCCCGAGGCTTGGTTGTTGCCCAACACGGCCTGTTGACCGGCCAGCGGGGCCCGGTCATCTGCCTGGCCAGTGGCCTCACCGGCAGCCGGCACGCTCAGCACTTGCCGGTGCGGGGGGTAGCACACCCCCAAATCCGCGCACCCTTGCGAGACCAGGTTCAGATCAAACCCCTGGGCGCTGGCGTTTTCGATCGGGACCCGCATCGTGATCTCGCCGCGGTAGGTCTCGGTCTCGCCGAAGAACTCGTCGGTGGTGATCTCGCCTTGCGGCAACTGGGCGGTGCCCAGGCTCACCGAATCAGCGCTGACCTCGAAAGCGTGCCGGTAGAGGTAATACCCCTCGGCAATGGTCCAATGCAGCGCCACCGCGTCATCAACGCGCTCCACCTCGACCGCAAAGGCCTCCTCAACCGGCAACAGGTCATCGGCTGAGATCTGCGCCAGGGCGTTTGTGGCCATCGATGCCATCAGACATGCCATCACAAGCGCCATCACAGGCGCCACCAGCCAGCCTGTCAACGCAGGCACCAGACACCGTCTCACGCGGCAACGTTTCATTCTGTCGATTCTCCTGTACCGTCATCGTCCGCCAACCAAGCGTGCGCCCAGGCCGTGTAGGCGGGCAATCCGTCGGCAACCGGCACCGCCAGCGCCTCGGGCACCTCATAGGGGTGGTGCTCGGCCAGCCACGCCTTGACCGACGGCCAACAGGCTCGGCTGGTCTTTAAGGTCAGCGCCACCTCGGTGGCCGTCTGGACCTGCCCATCCCACGGAAACACCGACTCGCAGGGCGGGTGGATCTGTGCGCAGGCCACCAGCCGCGCGTCCACCAGCCCACGCGCCAGTGCTTGGGCTTGCTCGGCGTCTTCGACGGTCGTGTAGACCAAATAGAGGGGATTGTCGTGGGTCATGACCACCTATTGTAGCGCTCACAGCACCGTTTCTTGAAAAGATGCACCCAAACCCTTGAAAAGCACCCAACGGGGCTCCATCTTGTCCAAGCGTATCGGTGATTGGTCGGGCCGGTCCGATGGGACCCAACCGATTTCAAGCGCCGCAAACAAGCCCTGCACCCTGTGGTGGATGGGCATTTATCAACCAAATTGTAAGAGTTGGAAGGGAGAAAGAACCCATGAAATTGCGTCCTTTACATGACCGCGTCATCGTTAAACGCGTTGAAGAAGAGCGCACCAGCCCAGGTGGCATCGTCATTCCTGACAGTGCGACTGAAAAGCCCATCCGGGGTGAGGTGCTGGCTGTCGGCAATGGCAAGATCTTAGACAACGGCGAACAAAAAGCGCTGGATGTCAAAGTGGGCGACACCGTGATGTTTGGCAAGTACTCCGGTACTGAGGTCAAAGTCGACGGTGATGAACTTTTGGTGATGCGTGAAGACGACATCATGGCTGTCGTTGAGTAAACCCGCTCAAATTGACGACTGACTTAAATGACACGATTTAAATTGAATTGGAAGGACAACAACCATGAGTGCTAAAGACGTACGTTTTGCAGAAGACGCTCGTAACCGCATCTTAAAAGGTGTGGATACATTGGCCAAGGCCGTCAGCGTCACCCTGGGCCCGAAAGGCCGCAATGTGATTTTGGAGAAAAGCTTCGGTGCCCCCACCATGACCAAAGACGGTGTCTCGGTCGCCAAAGAAATTGAGCTTGAAGACAAGTTCGAAAACATGGGCGCCCAGCTGGTCAAGGAAGTGGCCTCCAAAACCTCAGATGCTGCCGGTGATGGCACCACCACCGCCACCGTGCTGGCTCACGCGATGCTGCGTGAGGGCTTGAAGTCAGTGGCTGCGGGCATGAACCCCATGGACCTCAAGCGTGGGATTGATCAAGCCGTGACCGCTGCGGTCGAAGAGCTGAAAAAAATCTCGACCCCATGCTCGGACGACAAAGCCATCGCGCAAGTCGGCACCATTTCTGCCAACTCCGATGAAGAGATCGGCAGCATCATCGCCGAGGCGATGGGCAAAGTCGGCAAAGAAGGCGTGATCACTGTTGAAGAAGGCCAGTCGCTGCAAAATGAACTCGACGTGGTCGAGGGCATGCAGTTTGATCGCGGTTACCTGTCGCCTTACTTCGTGACCGACCAACAAACCATGCAAGTGGACTTGGAAAACCCCTTCATCTTGTTGCACGACAAGAAGATCTCCAACATCCGTGACCTGCTGCCCCTTTTGGAGTCTGTCGCCAAAGCGGGCAGAAGCCTGTTGATTGTGGCTGAAGACATCGAAGGCGAAGCGCTGGCCACCTTGGTGGTGAACAACCTTCGCGGCATTGTCAAAGTCGCTGCGGTGAAAGCGCCTGGATTTGGGGATCGTCGCAAAGCCATGCTCGAAGACATGGCCATCTTGACCGGCGGTCAGGTGATCTCTGAAGAGGTGGGCTTGAGCTTGGAGAAAACTGAACTGGACAGCTTAGGTTCAGCGAAGAAAGTCCAAATCGACAAAGAAAACACCACCATCATCGATGGTGCGGGTGATGCGCCGGCCATCGAGTCACGTGTCAGCCAAATCCGCGTGCAAGCCGAAGACGCCACTTCAGACTACGATCGCGAAAAACTCCAAGAGCGGGTGGCCAAACTCGCCGGTGGCGTGGCCGTGATCAAAGTCGGCGCGGCGACTGAAGTCGAAATGAAAGAGAAAAAAGCCCGCGTTGAAGATGCCCTGCACGCCACCCGTGCGGCGGTTGAAGAAGGCGTGGTGCCCGGCGGTGGAACCGCTTTGGTGCGTGCCTTGGGCTCAATCTCGGGGCTTAACGGCAAAAACGAAGAGCAAACCGTGGGCATCAAGATTGCCATGCGCGCCATGGAAGAGCCGCTTCGCAAGATCGTCTCCAACTCAGGTGGCGAGCCGTCTGTGGTGTTGGCTCAAGTGGCGGAAGGCAAAGGCAACTACGGCTACAACGCCGCCACAGGTGCGTATGTCGACATGATCGAAGAAGGCATCTTGGATCCGACCAAAGTCACCCGCTCGGCGCTGCAAAACGCAGCTTCTGTCGCTGGGTTGATGATCACCACCGAAGCGGCCATTGCTGATCAGCCGCAGAAAGACGATGGCGGTGGCGCCGGTGCCCCTGATATGGGTGGCATGGGCGGTATGGGTGGCATGGGCGGCATGATGTAAGTTCGCTCAAGACCCAACGCTGTACGACAAAAACCCCGGCGCTTTGCCGGGGTTTTTTTATGGGGCGGCGCGCCTTGGGCATAATGGGACCATGACCGAGCGCCCAGCACCCCACGCCATCGACATCAGCCCGCAAACGCTGGTGGAGTTGTGTGACTACGTGGCCAGCGCCCAGCGCCAGTTTCCGGATCTGCTTGAGACCGCCCAATCCCCACCCCAACCCTTGCCCCCCCTCGCCGCCTTCGAGACCGATCAGGCGCTGTGGGAAGCGCTGCGGCGGTACCGTGCTGAGCACTCAATCCATATCTTGATGCAGGACCTGACCGGTCAAGCCAACATTGAGGTGGTCGGCCAGCGCCTGTCAGCGCTGGCTCGGTCGTGTTTGGCGTTGGCGCTGGCTTCAGCTGAACAGGCGGTGGCGGCCGAGCACGGGGCGCTGCTGGACCACAACGGCCAACCACTGACGCTCGCCGTCATTGGGCTGGGCAAGCTCGGCGGCGATGAGCTCAACTTCAATTCCGATATCGATGTGGTGATGACCCACCAAGGCGAGGGGCATGCCACCGGGCGGCGCCGGCTGGGGGCCAGCCAATACTTCAGTGCGGTCGCACAAGGGCTGATTCAGCGAATGGACTCGGTGACCGAACACGGTCGGGTCTGGGTGATGGATACCCGGCTTCGCCCGTTTGGCTCCGCCGGCGCCTTGGTCTGGTCGCTGCCGGCGATGGAGACTTACTTTTTGAGCGAGGGGCGCACCTGGGAGCGCTATGCCTGGCTGAAAGCCGCCCACGCCGCCGGCAATGGCGAAACCACCGAGCGCCTCCTCGACACCCTTCGACCCTTCATCTACCGGCGCTACCTCGACTATGGGATTTTTGAGTCTTTGCGTGCGCTGCACCGAAAAATTGACGGGCAAAGCCAACGCCAAGGCGGTCACGACGACATCAAACGAGGCCCTGGAGGCATTCGGGCGCTGGAGTTTTTGATTCAAAGCCTGCAACTGCTCGAGGGTGGGCGCTCACCCGAACTTCAGGTGGCGGGCTTTTTGCCCGCCTTGGGCGCGCTGGAGCGATCAGGCCAGCTCGACACGCCGACCGCCAGCCGGATGCGCGATGCCTATGGCTTTCTCAGAACACTGGAAAATCGCCTGCAAGCCATGACCGGCCAACAAACCCACCACCTGCCCCAACCGGGTGCTCAACTCGAGCGGCTGGCTTATTTGATGGGCATGGACAACGCCACGATGCTGTTGGAGCAACTCAACGCGCATCGCACGTGGGTGGCCGAGACGTTCCACGGACAGTTCATCGAGCACACCCACCGCCCGTCACCCAAAATCAGCTGGCCACCGACGCCCGACTGGGCGGTCGAGATCCGCCAACGCGGCCTGACCGACAACGTCGAAGAATTTATCGCACCCTTCGAGACCTTGACCGCGCGTCTCGCCAAGCGCCCCCTGTCGGGTGAGGGACGGATCCGCTTGGACCGGTTGATGCCCGAGCTGGTGGATAAACTGCTCGCCCAACCTGAGCCCACGCGGGGCTTGGGGGACGTGCTTGCGCTGATCGAGCAGATCGCGCAACGCTCGGCTTATTTGTCGTTGCTGCATGAGCGCCCTGAGATCACCGAACAGGTCATTCATGTGTTCCAAGCCAGCGAACAAATCGCACGCTGGGTGATCGACTCACCCCAGCTGTTGGATGACTTGATTGACCCCACCCACCGCCTGACCATGCCACCGCCACCGAGCCTCGATGGCACCGACCCTGAAATGGGACTCAACCAGCTGGGCCGGTGGCGCCAAACCACTTTTTTAAAAACCGCCCTGGCCGAACTCAACCGCAGCATCACGGTGGCACAGGCCAGCCAGCAGCTGACCCAAGTGATCGAAACCTGCATCGAAAAAGTCCTCACCAGCTTGGCCGATGACCCACCCTTGGCAGTGATCGCCTACGGCAATGGCGGCGCTGGGACGATGCACTACACCTCGGATCTCGATTGCGTGTTCTTGCACCAACACACCGACAACTCAGCCCAAGTCATCAAAATCGCGCAGCGACTGATTTCGATGGTGCAGCTGCCTCTGCCCGGCGGGCGCTTGGTGGAGATGGACACGCGCCTTCGCCCCAACGGCCGCGCGGGCTTGCTGGTCAGCCACATCGATCAGTTTGCCGACTACCAACAGCACCAGGCCTGGCTGTGGGAGCACCAGGCCTTGATTCGGGCGCGCTGGATGGCCGGTGATGCGTCGTTGCAATCGGCGTTCGATGCGATCAGACAAGACGTGCTCACCCAACCCAGAGACCGCCGCCAGACCGCCGAAGCGCTGCAAACGATGCGCCACAAGCAAAAAAGCCAGCGCGCGGAGGGTGCGATCAAGCAACGCCTCAATGACATCCAGTTCATCGCCGAACTGGGGGTGTTGACACAAAGTCACGGCAACCTTGGGCTGGTGCGCACCCGCCTGCCCGATGAGCAGCTGGCCCAAGTCGATGGCATCCATCAAGCGCTCAAAGACGAGCTGATGAACCATTGGCACCACCTGATCGAAGCCCAACACCACCAGTGGCTGGATCGGGTGCCCAGCGAGCAAGACGACCGCCTGCTCGCCACAGTCGACCAGGCCATTGCCCGGGCTTGGCAGACATTATCGGATTGAGCTAGAGTGGGGCCATTGTTGACAAAGACAGGAGAGGTTTGATGCGCTCAGCAGATGAATGGTTCGATGACTATGGGCAAAGCCACACCAACCCCACCAACAAACTGATTCATTGGGTGTGTGTGCCGTTGATTTTTTGGTCGGTGCTGGCGCTGGTGTGGTCCATCCCCTCACCCATCAGTGGGCTCAATTGGGCCGTGGTGGGGGCACTCGGGGCTCAGTTTTACTACATCATGCTCTCGCCCAAGCTGTCTTTGGGCATCGGGCTTTTTATGGTGTTGTCTCTGCTGATTTGCTGGGCGGTCGATAACACCGCCCCCTATGCGTTGTGGCAAGTGGCCCTGGTGGTGTTCGTCGCCGCTTGGGTTGGGCAGTTCGTCGGCCACAAAATCGAGGGCGAGAAGCCCTCGTTTTTTAAAGACCTGCAGTTTTTATTGATTGGTCCTGCGTGGTTGATGGGGTTCATTTATCGCCGACTGTCTTGGTCGTACTGACACCCCCGAAACGCCAGCCCAAGACCTCATCAGCCCCGTCAGCCCCATCAATCTTCGGTGTGGGCAGCGTAGCCTTCGGCATCCATCAGGTTGCCAAGCTCTTGGCTGTCTTCGAGTTTGACCGTGAACAGCCAGCCATCGTTGTAGGGGTCTGAGTTCACCATCTCAGGGGCGTCGGCCAGCTGGTCGTTGATCCCCACCACCTCACCGGTCACCGGTGAATAAATGTCAGACGCGGCTTTCACTGACTCGACCACCGCGCAGGCATCGCCTTGAGCGACGTGAGCCCCCACTTCGGGCAGTTCAACAAACACCAAATCACCCAGTTGGCCTTGGGCGTGATCGGTGATGCCCACTTTGACCACACCGGCGTCTTCTTCGCTGGCCCACTCGTGGCTTTCGCTGTAGCGCCGGTCTGACAATATCTCACTCATGGAATGTCCCTTTGCAAATTGATGGTTGTATTGGCTGGCTGGGCGTTCAAACCCAAAAGCGTGTTCTTAAAGCTAGATTTTAACCCGTCCGCGGAGGATATCGAAAAACATCATCCAATCGCCGGCAAAACTATACAACGGATACTTGAACGTTGCCGGGCGGTTTTTCTCAAACGCCACATGGCCAATCCAGGCAAACCCATAGCCCAACACCGGCATTGCGACAAACCACCACGGTGAGTGCACAAAACCCAACACCAAGGCCACAATCACCAGCCCACTGCCAACAAAATGCAGCCGCCGGCACCGGAGGTCTTGGTGCTCATCAAGGTAGTACGGATAAAACGCTTTGAAAGAGGAAAAGTTTTCGCTCATGACCGTTGAACTCCCGATACGCTAGGAAATTCAACGATAACACCCACACTTTGACCGAGGCAACTTCAGCCGGCTGGGCTCAGACCGCGCAGCAGGCCTTTTGGTCTTTGAGGTTCATCACGTGCGCGACAATCAAAAACACCCCACCACCTGAGGTCATCACCGCGGCGGTGCCTGGCCCGATCACAAAGTGTTCCAGTATCGCGGTGACGGTGACAATCCCAAGACCGATCAGCCCAGGCGCCCACATCCTCGCGTTTTGGTGGGTGCGATAACCCATCCAAAAAGCCACCAAACTCAACGGCAACACCACCGTCAAAAGCGCCAGATGGAACCCCTCGCTGCCCCAAAACCACAAGTTCAGCGCCGGGCCCAAGGCCAAGATAAAAGGAATGCTCAAGCAGTGCACCACGCACAATAAAGACACGCCTATGGCGACTTTGTCCAGCGCCACGGCTTCTTTTTTCATCGCTTTCATACCACCACCTGCTGCCGATATATTGAAACAATATAACATAATGAAAAAGGCGCTGACAACCCCGACCCCGCCACCCCAGGAGGCGCATGGCCATTGTTGTCATGGCCCGATCGCCGGCTTGCTATGATCGCGGGCATGCGTGACTTTTTTGACCCCATCACCCCAGCCCAAGTCGATTGGTCGGGCCCCGTGCCCCGCGCGGTGGCATTTGACGATGGCTATTTTGGGCACGACGACGCCCCCGCCGAGGCCCAGGCGGTGTTTATCGAGGGCAACCGGCTGGCTGAGCGGTTCGGGGCCTTGCGCAACGATGAGGCCTTTGTCATCGGCGAGACCGGGTTTGGGACTGGCTTAAACGTGCTGCTGGCGGCTGAGTTGTTCAGCCAAACCGCCCCCAAAGGCGCGCGCCTTGAGGTGGTGTCTGTCGATCTCCACCCACTTCAACGCGAAGACCTGGCCCGGGCGGTGTCCCAATGGCCCACCCTCGCGCCGTGGTCTGAACGGTTGGTGGCCCAATACCCCCCGGCCGCGCCCGGCCACCATCGCGTCTGGCTGGCCGATCAGGTCACCTTGACCTTGATCTGGGGCGAGGCAACAGCGGTGCTTGAGTCCACATCCGCCCAAGTGGATGCGTGGTTTTTGGATGGTTTTGCCCCGGCGCGCAACCGCTTGATGTGGACGCCGGCGCTGTTTCAAGCCCTGGCGGCGCGCTCTGCCCCGGGGGCCACATTGGCAAGCTTCACCGCCGCCGGTGAGGTCAGACGCGGCTTGGCCGAGGCGGGGTTTGCGGTTGACCGACACCCGGGGTTTGCCGGCAAACGCCACCGGATTGTGGGCGCCCTGCCCGGCACCACAACACCACGTCGCCCGCGCCGCGGCCACGCGGTCATTGCCGGGGCGGGCCTGGCCGGCGCGACCACCGCGCGGGCACTGGCCAAGCGCGGCTGGACGGTGAGCGTTTGTGACCCCAACCCACCGGCCAGCGGCGCGTCAGGCAACTGGGCGGGTGTGGTGTATGCCACCCCCTCGCCACACCTGCAGTCACAAAACCGCTTCTATCTCAACGCACTGATCCGCGCGTTGGTGTGGTTTCGTGTGCTGGGATTCCCTGACCATCCAGACCATGGCCAGCTCAACGACGTTGTGCTTCACCTCAAACAAGCCAGACGCAAGAAAAACGCACACCAAGCATTTGCCACAGGCGCGTGGCCGGCTTCGTTGCTCACCCTGATCGATGATGAAACGGCCCGCTTGAAAGGCGCGGGCTATATTCACCCCAAAGCGTGGATCGACCGGCTGCTTGATCACCCCAACATTGACTATCGCGCCACCGCTGTCACCGCCACTGATGATGTGGCTGGTGATGTGTTGGTGTTGGCCAATGCCGGCGCCGCCACTGAGTTTTCGGGGTTGGCGGCTTTGCCGATCAAGGCCATCCGCGGGCAAGTGACCGACGTGGCGATGACGCCTGACTCACAGGCCCTCAATGAAGCCCACTGCCACATGGGCTATGTCACACCAGCGCTTGCCGGGCGTCACTGCGTGGGGGCGACGTATGACCTCCACGGCGAACACGCCGGCAGCGTTGCTGGCGATGATGCGCACAACATCGACCAGCTCAAGACCCACCTTCCAACGATCTGGCAGGCGTTGGGGGGTGATGGGATTCGCATCATCGGCCAGCGCTCTGCTTTTCGGTGCACAACCCCCGATCGGCTGCCCATCGTCGGCCCAGTGCCCGCACTGGGTGAGGCAGTTTATCTCAACATCGGTCACGGCTCTCGGGGCATCACCCACACGCCGATGTGCGCCGACTTACTGGCCGACCAGATCAGCCAATCAACAACGCTGGCCGGGCCGGCGATGGATCGGCAGATGATCCAAGCCTTGAGCCCAGCACGCTACCTAGACAAGGTGTCCCCATGAGCGAACGCACGATCCGATTGGCGGTACTGGGCGAGCCGATCGAACACTCCCTCTCGCCCAAGATCCACGCCCTGTTCGCCCAACAAACCCAGCGGCCGGTGGACTATCGAGCGATTCACTGCCCCGCCCACGCACTGTCAGACCAATTGAGACACCTGCATGAGACGGGCCACCAAGGCCTGAACCTGACCGTGCCATTGAAAGAACACGCGCTTGATGTGTGCGAGGGCCTGTCTGTCGATGCCACCCAAGCCAGGGCGGTCAACACCTTGCTTCGCACCGAGACCGGGTGGTGGGGTGCCAACACCGATGGCGCCGGCTTGGTCAACGATATGCGAGCCAATGGCTTGGCACTGGCAGACCAGCGGCTTTTGATCATTGGCGCCGGTGGGGCCACCGCTGGGATCGTCGGGCCCCTGCTGGCGGCCGGGGCCAGTCAGGTGGCTGTGATGAATCGAACACTCGCCCGCGCTCAAGCGCTGTGCGATCGGTTTGCTGATGCGCGGCTGAGCGCACACCCGCTCACCACCAACGCGCCGCCACCGGCCACGCTGGCGCCTTTTGATGGCATCATCCAAGCCACATCACAAGGCCACCAGGGCGCACTGACCCTGCCCGATGCGCGTTGGTGGACGCCCCAGGCGTGGTGCTATGACCTGAACTATGGGCCGGCGCATCGACCGCTTTTTGAGTGGGCATCGGCCAACGATCGACCGGTGGTCGATGGCCTGGGCATGCTGGTGCAACAAGCGGCGTTGTCTTTTGAGCTTTGGATGGGCGTCAAGCCCGACGCGACTGAGGCATTGGCGGCGTTGCGCGACCCCCCAACGTCGTGCTGACCTTGGTCAGGGCGCGGCGGGCACCGACACGATCTCGTGGCTGTCTTTGTCGGGGTCACTCACCAGTGCGCTGAGCTCGCCACCCCACGCGCAGCCACTGTCCAAACAGACCACGCGTTTTTTGACCATCAGCCCCAGGGTAGACCAGTGGCCAAACACCACCGTCCAATCTTGCCAATCCGGGTGGCGGTGCACCCACCAAGGCGCAAACCCCTTGGGGGGCTTTTTGGGGTTGCCTTTCGATTGAAAGTCCAAACGCCCATCTGGCGTGCAAAAGCGCATCCGGGTGAAGGCATTGGTGATGGCCCGCAAGCGCTTGAAGTGGGGTTGGTGTGGACGCCACCGCTTGGGCCAGTTGCCATACATGTGGTCAAAGAAAGCCTCGGGCTCATGGATCAAGGCATGCGACAACTCCGCCGCGCGAATGGCGGTTGCCTTCACCCCCCAGCGCGGGTCAATGCCCGCGTGGACCATCGCGATGCGTTGGCCCTCGTGTTGCCAAAAAAGCGGCCGGTGTCTCAGCCAATCCAAAAGCGCTTGGCCGTCTTTGGCTTTTAACACCGCATCAAATTCTGGATTGCGCTTGCGTTGGCTGGGCTTTTTGTGGGCATAGCGCAACAACGCCAAGTCGTGGTTGCCCAACACCACCTCGGCTGATTTGCCAAGGGCGTAAATCAGGCGAAGCACTGCCAACGATTGTCCACCGCGGTTCACCAAATCCCCCACAAACCGCAACCGATCGTTGGCTGGGTCGAATGAAAGCACCTCGAGCAAACGCTCTAAGGGATCCAAACAACCGTGGACATCGCCAATGAAGATGTGGCGTTTCATGAGCGCAGTGGGGCGCGGTCAAGGGTCACAAAGGTCATGGCGTGGCTGTTGCGATCGTCTTTGGGGTGGGTCTCGGTGTTGCGCACAGCCCATTTCGACATATCAATCGCTGGAAACCAGGTATCCCCCGTGATGTCGGCATCGATCAGCGTCAAATACAGCCGATCAGCCAACGGCAAAGCCAACGCATAGACCTGACCGCCACCAATCACATCGACCACCGGCTCGTTGAGTCGAGCACACGCTGCCATCGCCTCGTCCAAGCTTGAATACACCCCCACCCCCTCGGGCACATTCGGTTGGCCTCGGCTGATGACCATGTTCTGTCTGCCAGGCAACGGCCGCCCGAGGCTATCCAAAATCGACTCGAAGGTCTTTCGACCCATGATCACGGGGTGGCCAAGGGTCACCGATTTAAAGTGCGCCAAGTCTTTGGGCAAGTGCCAAGGCATGGCGCCGTCAAGACCAATCACTCGGTCTTGGGTCATGGCGGCGACCAGGTGGATGCGCGGTGGGTTCATTCAGCTCGTTCCAGTATTAAACAGCAATCGGTGCTTTGATGGCCGGATGCGGGTCATAACCGACCAGCTCGAAATCCTCATACACAAAATCAACCAGCTGTTGCCTGGCTGGGTTCAATTGCAATGTCGGCAACGGGCGAGGTTCACGGCTCAGTTGTTCGTGAACTTGGTCAAGGTGGTTGAGATAAATGTGGGCATCGCCAAAGGTATGAATGAAATCGCCAGGCTTCAAGCCCACGACTTGGGCGACCATGTACGTCAGCAGCGCATACGAGGCGATATTAAACGGCACCCCCAAAAAACAATCCGCCGAGCGTTGGTACAGCTGACAACTCAAGCGCCCATCGGCCACATAGAACTGAAACAGACAGTGGCACGGCGCCAGCGCCATGCGGCCTTGGGCCACGTTGTCTTGGGGCGAGATGCGCTCATCGGGCAAGTCGGCGGGGTTCCAGGCGCTGACCACGTGACGCCGCGAGTTGGGGCGCGCTTTCAACTGTTCAATGACCTCGTTGAGCTGATCAATGGAGTGACCATCGGGCGTCGGCCAAGCACGCCATTGGGCGCCATACAAAGGACCCAGTGAGCCATCGGCAGCGGCCCACTCATCCCAAATACTCACCCCAACCTCTTGGAGAGCGCGAACATTGGTATCGCCTTGAATGAACCACAGCAACTCGTGGATGATCGAACGAAGGTGGAGCTTTTTGGTGGTCACCAACGGCATGCCAGCCGCCAAGTCAAACCGCATTTGGTGTCCAAACACGGACACCGTGCCCGTCCCGGTGCGGTCTTCTCGCCGCACCCCCTCATCCAAGATGCGCTGTAAAAGCTGATGATAGACGTCCATCATTGATCCTCGCTCATCGGTTGTGGCCTGTTATATGCGACTTATTTGTTTACCGTGCGCGCCGCCCGACCCGCTTGAGCCCACCACATCAAGCCCGCACCGGCCACGATCATCGGCAGCGACAACAGCTGGCCTTGGGTCATCCAATCGAACGCCACAAACCCCAGGTGGACATCGGGTTGTCTGAAAAACTCAGCGATAAACCGAAACAGTCCATAGCCGATCAAAAAGAACGCACTGACCGCGCCCAGTGGGCGCTGGCGGTGGCTGTACCACCACAAGAGCGCAAACAACGCCAGGCCCTCAAGGCCGGCTTGATACAGTTGCGAGGGGTGGCGGGCCAGCTCATCACCGGCCGCTGGAAAGACCATCGCCCAAGGCACATCGGTGGGTCGACCCCACAGCTCGCCACCAATGAAATTGCCAATGCGCCCAGCTGCCAAACCGGTGGGCACCAGCGGCACAACAAAATCCGCCAGCCGGATAAACCCCACCCCAAGGTGGCGGGCGAACAACGCCATCATCACCATCACACCCAACAGACCGCCGTGGAAGCTCATGCCCCCATCGCGGATGTTGAGCACCATCAAGGGATTGGCCACCAGCTCATCGGGCACATAGAACAGCACATACCCCAACCGGCCACCTGCGATCACAGCAACCACACCCCAAAACAACAAATCAGAGACCTGTTCGGCGTTGACAGGCGCATGGGCTTGCCGAGACCGCTGGGTGCCCAACCACCAAAACAAGCCAAACGCCACCAGATACATCAGGCTATACCAATACACATCAAACCCAAACAGGCTGATGGCGACAGGATCGATCTGGTGGATCATGGGTGAGTTCGACATGGGCCCCATTATCGCATGGGCTTTGTCACCCGCAATACCGTAGAATGGCGCTGATGCCGATTCTGATGCCCAACATACACGCGTTGATGGTGCTCATGCTGGTGCTGGTGGCGCTGGCCTTGTTCTCGCGTGAGCGCATCCCGCTTGAGACGAGTTCACTGGTGGTGTTGGCGCTGTTGACCATTGGCTTTGAGTTATTCCCCTACACTGGAACAGACGGCGACACCTTAAGCGCCAGTGATTTTTTTCAAGGCTTTGGTCACCAAGCCTTGATCGCGGTCTCGGCGTTGATGATTTTGGGCGAGGGGTTGATTCGCTCCGGTGCACTGGAGCCGGTGGGTCGGTTATTGACCACCTTGTGGCGAAAATCGCCCACCTTGTCCATGCTTGGCACGTTATTGGTGTGCGCGGTGTTGAGCGCATTCATCAACAACACCCCCATCGTTGTGATGCTGCTGCCCATTTTGTTGGGGGTGGCCCTTCGCACCGGCCGCTCGTCGTCGGGGATGCTGCTGCCGATTGGCTTAATCAGCATTGTCGGTGGCATGGCCACCACCATCGGCACGTCCACCAACCTATTGGTGGTGGGGGTGGCGGCCGACATGGGCGTGGCAGAGTTTCAGATGTTCGATTTCTTTTTGCCTGCCGCAATCGCCGGTGGCGTGGCGGTGCTGTATTTGTGGTTGATCGCACCGAAGCTGTTGCCCAACCGACAAGTGCCGATGAAATCACCCGTCAAACGACTCTACACGGCCCAAATCCGTCTCGATGAAACCAGCCAAGCGACAGGAAGCACCTTGGCCGATGCGATCGACGCCTGCCGCGGCGAACTCAAGGTCGAAAAAATCCAGCGCGGGCCTGGGGTCTTTGTCACCCCCCTGCCCGACGTGGTGTTGACCGCAGGCGATCGAATCACCACCACCAACACCCAAGACAACCTCAGAGAATTTGCCCACCTGTTGGGCGGCAAGCTGTTCTCTGGCGACGTGGAGGTCGATGAGACCCACCCTCTGGATTACGCCAAACAAAACCAGACCATCGCTGAAGTCGCCATCACGCCCAACTCCTCTTTGCTGGGTGTGCGCATCGGTCAAGCCCGCTTGCTGTCTCGCTATAAACTTCGGCTGTTGGCCTTACACCGATTCGATCGACAAGACGAAACGCGCGCCACCGGTGTGGACAACACCGTTTTGAAATCAGGCGATGTGCTGTTGGTGCAAGCGGCGGCGAAAAACCTCAACACCCTAAAAGAAGGCACAGACTTTCTGGTGCTCGATGGCGGCGTCGACCTGCCCAAAACCGCCAAAGCCCCCATTGCACTGGGCATCATGGCCGCGGTCGTGGCGATGGCGGCACTGGGCATCTTCCCGATCGCGATCAGCGCGGTGCTGGGTGTATTGGCGCTGTTGACCACCCGCACACTCACCTGGAAAGAAGCCATGGGTGCGCTGTCGGTCCAAGTGATCATGATCATTGTCGCCAGCTTGGCCTTGGGGATGGCGTTGATGCAAACCGGGGCGGCCGACTGGCTGGCCCAGGTGTTTTTGGCGGTGAGCTTTGGGGTGCCTGGGTTTGTGATCTTGGGCTTTTTGATGCTCGCCATGGCCGCGTTGACCAATGTGGTCTCCAACAACGCCGCGGCGGTGATTGGCACCCCCATCGCCATCTCCGTGGCGCAGCAGCTGATGCTGCCCGCTGAGCCCTTCGTGTTGGCCGTGTTGTTCGGGGCCAACTTGAGTTTCGCCACCCCCATGGCCTACCAGACCAACCTGCTGGTGATGAATGCTGGCGGCTACAAGTTCAACGACTTTGTGCGCGTGGGCTTGCCGTTGATGATTTTATTGTGGTTGGTGCTGACCACCACATTGACCTATGCCTATCAAATCTAGGCGCTCACTCCGCACCGCGGCTCAGGCCCTGATCTTTGCTTGTGCATGGCTCACCGGTCACGCCCACCTGGCCCACGCCAGTGCGGCCCAACCCACCTTGATCACCTTGGCCCCGCACTTGACCGAGCTGGCCTACACCGCCGGTGCCGGCGAGCACTTGGTGGGGGTGGTCGAGTACAGCAACTGGCCCGAAGCGGCGCTGGATCTGCCCCGCATTGGTGATGCGTTTCGGTTTGACATGGAGGCCATCGTCTCGCTCGATCCAAAGATTGCGCTGGCTTGGCGCGGCGGCACGCCCCAAGCGGTCGCCGATCAACTCGCGCAACTGGGCGTGGAGGTTGTCTGGATTGACACCCAAACGCTCGATGACATTAAAACCGCCTTAGAACACATTGGCCAAGTCGCCGGCACCACCGATGTGGCCAACACCGAGGCAAAAGCGTATGCCGCTGAGTTGGCGGCGTGGCAAAACCGCGCGTTGCCCGACACCACCTCCCCACCCGTTCGGGTGTTTTATCAGATCGCCGATCGACCGTTGTATACCTTCGGCGGCCGGCACGTGATCAATGAGGTGTTGGCCACCTGCCACGCCGACAATGTCTTTGCTGATGTCGACACCGAAGCGCTGAGCGTGGATCCAGAATCGGTGCTGGCGGCCCAGCCTGATATGATTTTGTCGGGGCACGAGCCACGCGCCTCAAAAGAGGCCTCGGATCCGCTCGAGGTGTGGGCGCCCCACCTTGACGGGGCACTGGCCGACACCACACTCGTAAGCGTCGACCCCAACCTTTTGGTTCGACCCACCCCGCGGATTGTGCAAGGCATTGAGGCCCTGTGTCGGTTGATTAAGGCCCACCAAGAAGCGCCATGAACACACCAGTGATGCGTCAATACATCGAAATCCCCAAACCCGGCGGCTACGATGCCCTGGTGTTAAAAGAAGGCGCTGTGCCCACCGCCGGCGCAGACCAAGTGGTGATTGCCTGTGAAGCGGCCGGGGTCAATTACGCCGATGGCATCATCCGCATGGGGTTGTATGCCTCGGCCAAAGCGCTGCATGGTTACCCGATCACCCCCGGTTTTGAGGTGGCCGGACGCATTATCGACGTGGGCGAGGATGTCAAAGACCGTTGGGCCGTGGGCGATGAGGTCATTGGGCTGAGCTTGTTCGGTGGCTACACCAGCCACCTGGCGCTGCCAGCCGATGGCGTGTTTAAAAAACCCACGCATTTGAGTTTCGCTGAAGCTGCCTCGCTGCCCACGGTTTTTCTCACCGCCTGGTGGATGGTCCACCGACAGGTTCACCCGCAACCCCATGAGACGTGGCTGGTCCACTCGGCCGCTGGCGGTGTCGGCTCTGCCCTGTGCCAAGTGGGCCGACTGGCCGGCGCCAAGATTGCAGGCGTGGTGGGCGCACCACACAAGATCAACCAGGCCAAAGCCATGGGCGCTGACGAGGTCATTTGTCGATCCAGCGACGATCTGTGGGCGCGCGCGCGTGACTGGGCGCCGGGTGGTTTCGATGCCGTGTTTGACGCCAACGGGGTGGCTACCTTGGCGAAAAGCTATGCCCACCTGGCGCCGACCGGGCGGGTGGTGGTGTATGGTTTTGCGAGCATGTTGCCCCAAAATGGCCGGCTCAACTGGTTGAAGCTTGCCTGGGATTGGCTGCGCACACCGCGGTTCAATCCCATGCACATGACCCAGCAAAACAAAAGCGTGTTGGCGGCCAATTTGAGTTTCTTACAATCACACGCGCCCAGCCTGCAAGCGGGCATGCACTGGCTGTTGGATCATTTCGAATCAGGCGCTTTGCTGCCTTTGCCTGTTGAGACTTACCCCTTGGCCGATGCGGCAATTGCCCAGCAAAGAATCGAATCCGGTCAAAGTGTTGGTAAACTGGTGCTCATTCCATAATTTGGCACCATCCCACACCATGACCCTTGTCTCTTCCGCCCAAAACGCTTTGTCTTTTGTCCTGTTGTCCTTGGCCCTGAGTGTGGCCAGCTGGCTCACTGCCACCGACCAGGCGTGGGGGTGGTCGCGCTATGCCCATGAGACCACCGGGCATTTGGCGCAACTGCACCTCACCCCGCAGGCCCGAGCCGGTGTCGAGGCACTGTTGGGTGATGAGTCTTTGGGTGAGGTGGCAGCTTGGGCGGATCAAGTCCGCGGCGACAGACGCGACACCGCCCCCTTCCACTACGTCAACGGCCCCAGAGACCAACTTCGACCCGATGACGACGATCTCAACTTGCCCCAGGGCACGGTCTACACCGCGGTCTTGAAGTACCAACAAGAATTGCGTGATGAGCGTTTGCCCAAAGCCCAACGCATCGAAGCGCTGAAGTTTTTGGTGCATTTTGTTGGCGACATTCACCAACCCCTGCACACCGGCTTTGGTGATGATCGCGGCGGCAATGATTTTGAGGTGGTCTATCGCGATGAGCCTTACAACCTACACCGCTATTGGGACCTCAACGTGATTGAGCCGCGCCTGGACCGGTTCAGCTCGAGCGAGTATGCCGAGTTTCTCAACACCACCTACTCCGAGGCTGAAAAAGCCCTGTGGATCACGCAAACCGATCCCAAGCCTTGGGTGATTGAAGCCCGACGCTATATCTTTGCAGGGCTTTATCCTGTGCCCAGGCGTTACGAATACGACAGTGGCCGCGACCGCGCCGCACCGATCGCGGTGATGGACGACACTTATCGCGAGGTGTGGATGGCCACCGCGGAGTTGCAACTGGCCCGCAGCGGGCTTCGTTTGGCGGGCATCCTCAATGGGGTGTTTGCTGACCCGGTTGAATGACCGAATCAAAACGGCTGAGCCAGACAGCTCGGTTAAAACATCAAACCAAAACGATGGGCACAGGGATCACCCCAAGCGCTTGAGCCACACCTGCATGACTTTTTTGGCCTGCTCGTCGCCGTTGGTGGCGGCCACTTCGATGCCGCGTTCCCAACTGGCGCGTGCCGCCGCCCCATCGCCATGATCGCGCTGGGCTTGGCCCAGCAGCTGCCAACCCACCGTCTTGTCGGGTTGGGTCTGGGTGGCAACCTGCAAATGAACGATGGCCTGATCAAACTGGCCCAGCTTGAGGTGGGCTTGACCGACAGCCAAGCGCGCCTCATAACTGTCGCGGCCTTGCTCGATCATGCGTTCCAATGCGGCAATATCCATGCTCAATCCGTTCGATCAATGCTTCCAGTAAGTCGGTGTCAACAGCACCAAAATGGTGAAGATCTCAAGCCGGCCCAACAGCATCGCAAAGCTCATCAAGCCTTTGGTGATGTCACTCAAACCACCCCAGTTTGCACCCGCCTCACCCAATGCAGGACCGAGGTTGTTCATCGCAGAAAACACCACCGATACCGCTGTCACCAGATCGGTCTCCAAGCCCGACACCAATAAAGTCAGCACGACAATACAGACGATATAAAGCGAGACATACCCCCACACCGCATTCGCCACTTCATCGTCCAAGGTCCGCCCGCCCAGTTTCAAGGGCACCACCGAGCGAGGGTGGGCCAGCCGTTTGAGCTCACGAATGCCTTGCTTGGTCAACAGATACACGCGGATCATCTTAAACCCACCGGTGGTGGCGCCCGCACAGCCGCCCAAGGCGCTGATCATCAACAGCAACAAAGGCAAAGTCCCAGGCCAAAGATAGACGCTTTCGGTCGCAAACCCTGTGGTGGTCATGTACGACAAGGTATGAAGTGCCCCCGTTCGAAGCGATGCCCAAAACCCACCCGAGACGTCTTGGCGCCACAACAAGACCGTGACCAAGACACTGATCAACACCACCAACAGGCCAAACAACTTCAGCTCGGGGTCTTTGAGGTAGACCTGCATGCTGGCCCGACGCAGGGCCAGAAAGTGCAAGGCAAAGTTCAAGCTGGCGATAAACACAAACACAATCACCAGCCATTCGATCAGTGGGCTGTTGAAATGCCCAATTGAGGCATCATGGGTTGAAAAGCCCGCTGTGGCGATGGTTGAAAAGCTGTGCATCAGGGCATCAAACGCCGACATCCCCGCCGCCCAATAGGCCGCTGCACAGATGATGGTCAATGCAATGTAGATCAGCCACAGGGCCTTGGCGGTCTCTGCGATCTTAGGCGTGAGGCGATTTTCTTTCATTGGCCCGGTGGCCTCGGCCTTATAGACCTGCATCCCCCCAACCCGAAGCATGGGCAAAATGGCCACGGCCAAAATAATGATGCCCAGCCCGCCCATCCATTGGAGCTGTTGGCGGTACCAAAGAATCGACAGGGGCATGTCGTCCAGCCCTGAAAAGACCGTCGCCCCTGTGGTGGTGATGCCGGAGGTGGACTCAAAAATAGAATCGGCCAAAGACGCATCGAGGCCAAGCAAAAAGGGCAACGAGCCGGCCAAGCACACCGCCGCCCAGCACGCCACCACCACCAAAAACCCATCGCTGATGCGAAGGTCTCGGTGGGCCTTCCTGACCGGCCAATACAACAGCCCACCAACACCGGCCACCAAGAAAAAGCTGACCATAAATGACCAGCCGATGCCGTCTTGGACGACCCAAGACACCACCAATGGCGGCACAAAACTGACACTGATCAAAGCCAACAACACACCGACCACGCGCTGGACCGGGGCATAGGCGTTGAGTCTCATTTATGCAAACACCGCATCGGGGGAAAACAGATCTTCAACGGCTGCGATGGCTTTTTGGTCAGCCACAAACATGATCACGTGATCGTCGTTTTGGATCATGACATCGTGGTGGGCCATGATGATTTCATCGCCGCGGACAATGCCGCCAATGGTGATGGTGTCAGACGGCAAATCAATCTCGCCGATGAGCTTGCCGACCACTTTAGAACTGCCCGGCTGGCCGTGGGCGACGGCCTCGATGGCCTCGGCTGCCCCGCGTCTTAGCGAGTGAACCCGGACCATGTCGCCTTTTCGGATGTGGGTGAGCAAGGCGCCAATGGTGATTTGTTGCGGGCTGATGGCGACATCGATCCGATCGGCCTCGACCAGATCCACATAAGCGGGTCGGTTGATGAGGGTGATGACCTTCTCACACCCCATCCGCTTGGCGAGCATGGATGACAAGATGTTGGCCTCATCATCATTGGTCAGCGCACAAAACACATCCATCTCATCGATGCCTTCCTCGTGCAACAGATCCTCATCGGCGCTGTCGCCCACCAACACAATGGACGTATCAAGATCGTCGGCGATGGTCTCAGCACGCTCGGGGTTTTGTTCGATGATTTTGACATGGTGGTTGCGCTCTAAATGCTTGGCCAAACCCGCACCAATGTTGCCACCACCGGCCAGCATGATGCGGTTGGCCGGCCCACCCATGCGACGAAGCTCGCGCATCACCACGGGAATGTCGCGGGTGGCGGCCAAGAAAAAGACGATGTCGTCGACTTCAATGGCCGTGTCACCCTCTGGAATAATGACCTGGTCGTCCCGAAAAATCGCGGCCACGCGCGCATCCACCCCATCGGGCAATTTCTCTTTCAATGACTTCAACTCACGGCCCACCAACGGCCCGTCAGGAAACGCGCGGGTGGCCACCAGCTGCGCCTTGCCGCCGGCGAAGTCCAGCACCTGCAAAGCCCCCGGAATCTCGATCAGTCGTTGGATGTGCTCGGTCACCAGCCGCTCTGGGCTGATCAACACATCAATCGGCGAGTGCTCGCGGTCAAACAACTCGGGGTGTTCCAGGTAGTCAGCGGCGCGTACACGGGCGACTTTCATGGGGGTGTTAAACAGTGAATAGGCCACTTGGCAAGCGACCATGTTGGTCTCATCGGAGTTGGTCAGCGCAATCAACAAATCGGCATCTTCAATGCCTGCTCGAATCAACGTTTGTGGGTGGGCCGCGTGGCCTTGGACGGTGCGCACATCGAGCTTTTCTTGAAGCTTTTTCAACCGCTCAGCGTCGGTATCGACCAAGGTGATGTCGTTGTCTTCGCGCGACAAACTGTGCGCCATCCCCGTTCCGACTTGGCCTGCGCCTAAGATAATGATCTGCATCGTTTATACCTGCTTGGGATCGATCCCGAGTTGACGGAGCTTGCGATAAAGATGGGTGCGCTCCATTTCAATGGCTTCGGCCAGTTTGCCCACGCTGCCATCGACCGCTTTGAGTCGCGTCAGCAAATAATCGCGCTCAAACGCCTCGCGCGCCTCACGAAGCGGCAGCCGAAACCAGTCGGGCACATCACCACTCAGCGGATGGTGCTCAGCCGGTCCGGCGCTGGCCAAGGCGCGCTCAACCTCGCTGACCGTGACCTCACCCTCGTGGCCCATCATCAAGATGCGCTGGATGAGGTTTCTCAATTCGCGCAAGTTCCCCGGCCAATCGTATTGGCGGAGTTTGTTCTGTGCCGCCACCGAAAACGGCCGATACGCCAAGCCATCGCGCGCTGGATAATATTCAGCATAAAACCGCACCAAGTCCGGCAAGTCATCACGCCGCTCACGCAACGGTGGTACGTCGACGTGCAACACCCCCAGCTGATAGTACAAGCCCTCATCAAATCGCCCCGCCCTGACCTTGGCGCGCAAAGACTCTGAGGTGGTGGCCAACAGTCGAACCCCCGCCGATGCCGGTGGGGTCTGTCCGGCCTGCACCTCCAACCACCGAGCCAACTGCGCTTGCAAGCTTGGCTTTAATTTGGCGATGTCTTCAATCAGCACACTGCCGCCTGCCGCTTGCGCGATCAGCCCGGGATGGCTTGGGTGCAACCCGAGCACCAAGCCCTCGGCGTGCTCGTCGTCGACCAGCCGTTCTGCATTCACCGACACAAAAGGCCCCTCACGGCCCTTGCCGTGGGCGTGCACCCAGCGCGCGGTCTGGTACTTGCCCACCCCAGGCTCGCCGCTGATGAGCACCGGACCCGAGTGTTCGGCGACTTTTTCCAAGTTTTGGCGCAACGCTTGCACCGCGGCCGACCGGCCCAAAGGCTCCATCACCTCCCGGTTGACCGCGGTTGTTTCAGCGCTGTCGCGGCGCTGGTCGGCGTGGCTGAGGGCTTTTTCAATGGTGGCCAACAGCTTGGCCATGGACACTGGTTTTTCAATGAAATCGACCGCGCCCAGTCGCGTCGCCTCGACGGCGGCATCCACCGAACCGTGACCGGAGATCATCACCACAGGAATGTTCAATGCCCCCGCTTCAGCCCACTCACGCAGCAAGCTGATGCCATCGTCGCCTGGCATCCAGACATCGAGCAAAATCAGATCGGGTTGGTGGCGGCTGCGCTTTTCGCGCGCTTCGGTGGCGTCGGCGGCCTCGATCACCGCATACCCCTCATCGGTCAGGATCTCCCCAACCAATGACCGAATATCGGGGGCGTCATCCACCACCATGATTGATGCCGTTGCCATAGCGTTATTGTCTCATGTCTTCAATCAACAAGCCGACCCAAGGATACCGCCAAACGAGGGCAAGATCACCCGCCCGACGGCAACGAGATTCGCACCACCGCACCACTCAAACGACCGTTGGGGTCGTTGCTGACGCCAATCTCACCGCCGTGCTCTTCGATGATCCGACGCACAATGGCCAAGCCCAACCCCGTGCCCCCTTCCTTGCTGGTGATGTAGGGCTCAAACACCCGCGCGATGATCGCATCGGAAAAACCCGGTCCATCATCGGCCACAGTCAACATGACCCAGCCATCGCGGCTGGGGTGTCGATGGGCGCTGATCTCAATGGTGGCGCGTGCGTTGGGTTGGGCCTCCATGGCGTTGGCAATCAGGTTCAAAAAGACTTGCCGCAAACGACTGGGATCGGCGGTGAGGGTGAGTGCCGGTTCGACGTTCAACTCAAACGTCGCTTGCTCGCCGGCACTGGCGTACAGATCGACCACCGCTTGGATCGCACTGGCCGCATCGATGGCTTCCATCTTTGGGGGCTTGGGCTTGGCGTAATCACCAAAAGCATCCACCAACCGCCGAAGCGCATCAACTTGTGTGCCAATCGTTGAGGTCGCGCGCGCCAACAGCTCGGCGTCATCGCCACCCAAGCGTTGACCGAGCTTGTGCTCGAGCCGCTCGGCGGCCAGCTGGATGGGTGTCAGTGGGTTTTTGACCTCGTGCGCCAAACGCCTGGCCACCTCAGACCACGCCGCTTCGCGTTGGGCTTGATCCAGCACCGTGACATCGTCGAACACCACCACGTGCCCACCGGTGTCACCCGGCAGATCAGACCCGCGACACACCAGCACCAATGGCCGATCATCGCCGGCCGATGCCTGCGGCGACTCGCCAATCTGGATTTCTTGGCGCCACTCACCGCTCGGCGCACCCAGCCGCTGGGTGATCAAGTCAAACAATGGGCTCAGTCGCGGATGGGCCAACACCACCTCGCGGATGGATTTGTTTTGATCATCGTCGCGGTTGAGTTTCAAAATCTCGCACGCCGAAGGGTTGAGCGCGGTGATCTGGCCGCGTTGATCGACAGCCACCACACCGGCTGAGAGCCGACTCAACACCACCTCAAGGTAGCGGCGCTGGGCTTCCAAAGCTTGCCTGGACTGGGCCAACTCATGGGTCATGGTGTTGAACGATTCGACCAAAAAACCCAACTCATCGGGGGCGGTGCTCTTCAACGCTTTTGGAAATCGCCCCGCCGCCAGCTCTTGGGTGGCCAACGCCAACTCTTTGACCGGCTGGGTCACGCGCCGGGCGGCGTTGAAGGCCAACAAAATGGCCAACAAAGCGGTCAACAGCAGCACCAAAGACAAAATCAACACCAGGCTTTGCTCCAGACGCTCGCGCAAGAAGGCCACGTTTTGATAGCGGTAGTAGGCCTGCTCGATGTTCTCCGCCATGCCAGAAAACGCCTGGGGCAAGGGGTAGATGGCCTGGACAATCATGGGCGATTGGCCCAAGCGCTGGCGCGGCAGTTGTCGCAGCACCCGAATCACCAACCCCGACTCGCTCGGCTCTGCCGCGGCATAGGTCTCATTGTCAACGACCTGGCTCAGCGCGAAGGGGTCTGGCAGGTTGGGCGCCAACGCCCGCGGGTCGAGGTTGACCGAGGCTTGGGCTTGACCGGCGGCGTTGATAACGGCCAGCTCAGTGGGCCCGGATGTGCGAACGTACTCAAACAGCGCGTCATCCCAATTCTCTGGCGCATTGAGTTCGATGTCAGCCACGATGCGCTCGAGGCTGGCGCTGACCTCGCGGGTGCGAAAGTCCAAAAACATCTGTCCCAGCTCGATGGATTCTGACAAGGCCTGTTCGGTTTGCACATCCAACCAGCCTTCGACCGTCTCGCTTAAAAACTGCAAAGCAAACAAATACAGCACCACCACCGGCGGCAACGCCAGCGCTGAAAAGATCTTCACCAAGCGCGCGGTCAGTCGGGCCCCAGGCTCGTTGGCTTGCATCCTGTGGCGAAGCTTCAATAACCGCCCGACAATCAACGCCGCCAGCAACACCAGCGCCACCGTGGCCGATACAAACACCCAAAGCGCATGCCGGCTGAGCTGGGTGGTGTCTTGCTCGACACTGACCACCAGATACAACGCCGTTAACAACACCAACAACAGCGATGCCCAAGGCAACACCCGCAACACGCGATGCAACCACGGGTGCATCTGCCGGCTCAACAGCGGTGCCAACCGACCTCGACTAGGGCGCATGATCATCCCGCTCAACGCGCCAGGTCAGCCACGCTTGCCCGCTTCGCCAATTGCGATCCCGCCACGCCGACAACTGCATTGGCGCGGGCAACTGCTCGCGATCGATGTCGACCCGCGCTTGCACCTGCCAAGCGGTGTCGCCAACGTCATCTCGACTCAGGTGGGTGTCGAGCCAGTGGCGCTGGGACAAGGCCTCCAACAGCATGCTCAAACGCGGGAAGCTCTCGGTCTGGCCGGTCTTGAGTTCTGTCAGTTGGTGGTGTTCAATCAAGGGCAAGTAACGAATCTCGAAGCGGTGGTTGCGCGTTTGACTCGCTGAGGCCAACGCGCCGTGCCAGGGGTGGATCCGAGTGGCGACCACCACGTTCACGGCCACGCCGTGCTCCAAGGCCTCCAAGATCGCCGCTGAGGGCGCAAACACCACGCCGGTGGCCACCCCCAAGACATCCCCTCGCCACTCGATGGCAGGCTCGCTCAACGACAGCGCCAGGTCCGAACGGGACGCATCGCCACCCCCACCCCCATCGCCGAGCCGGTCACAGCCGCTTAACAGCAGCGAAATAAAAACCATCCCAACCACGCTCCCCCGGCAACACTTGCCAACCCGGCGAGACCGCGCGTCCCGGTGCTTTGGGGGTGTGTTGGGGTGGTTCGAGGATCGATCCATCGCTGTGTCTCTCCAAAAATGACGCCACTTGTTGGTGGTTTTCTGCGGCCAATACCGAGCAGGTGACATAGACAAGGATACCGCCAGGCTTCAGCAGGGGCCAGACAGCATCCAACAATAACCGCTGGGTGGCCACCAGGTTGGGCACATCCCCGGCTTGGCGCAACCACCGAATATCCGGGTGGCGGCGGATCACGCCCGTGGCCGAGCACGGCGCATCCAACAGCACCCGATCAAACGTCACCCCATCCCACCATGCCTCAGGCGTGCTGGCATCAGCGTGGATCAGCGAGGCCTTGAGCCCCAGTCGCGCCAACCCATCGCCCACATGCGCCAACCGCTCACCATCCGACTCGACGGCGTGGAGCTCAATGTCGGCCCGCTCGAGTGCGTGCGCGGCTTTGCCGCCGGGGCCGGCGCAGGCATCCAACACCCGAAGGCCGGGCTTGAGTTGGAGCCAATCCACCGCCCACTGCGCGCTGGCGTCTTGGACCGACCAACCCCCCGCAGAGAATGCCGGGATGTCACGAATGGCGGCGCGTTGTTCGAGCACCACCGCATCGTTCAACCCGTCGATGGGGTGGGCTTTGAGGCCGCTTGCAGACAGGGCCAACAACGCCTCATCGCGCGCCCAGTGCCGCGCATTAACGCGCAACGTCAGCGGTGGTGAGGCGTTGCCTGCGCTCAAAATCGCTGGCCAATCATTCGGCCAGTCTTTTTGGAGGGCATCGATCAACCACTGGGGGTGGCCCCACTGCGCGCTCAACACATCGGCCTGATCGGCCTCAAGCGCTTGGCGTTGCCGTAAAAACCGCCGCAACACCGCGTTAACCAGCTTTGTCATGTGCTTGGCTTTAGCCAGCCTTGCGGCCTCCACCGCGGCATTGACGGCGGCGTGGTCGGGCTCTCGCTGCGTGCGAAGCTCGGATAAGCCGATGCACAAAACAAAATACACGCCCCGATCGCGGCGTTTGAGTGGGGTTTGCAGCAAGGTTTTTAAAAGCGCGGTGACCATCGGCCAATCGCGCATCAACCCATGCACCAACCGGCGTGTCAGCGCGCGATCTTGGCTGCTGGTCAAGGCCTGACACACCCCTTCCAACGCCACATCGCTGGCCTGGCCGTGGTCCAAGACCCGTTGGGCCACTTGGGCCGCCGCCCAGCGCGGCTCAGCGCCAGTCGGGGTGGGCATTGATAAAATCGTCAACGGGCACGGGTCGCTTGCCAGGCACCTGCAGCCGATCGATGGCCAGCGCGCCGCGTCCACACGCCACCACCAGCGGCTGTTCGAACCCCCGAAGCACCGTCCCGGGCTTGTCTTGGGTGGCGCGGGTGGTGGGCATGGCATGGGCTTGGTGGATGCGAAGCTGGGCGATGCCACGGTCGGCAAACACATCGGTGTGGGCCACAGGCCAGGGGTGATAAGCGCGCACAGCGCGCGCCAGTTGCTCGGCGTCTTGCTGCCAATCGAGCTGGGCATCGGCTTTTTTGATTAAAGGGGCGTGGCACGCGCCGTCATCGGGCTGCGGCCAGGGCGTGGGCAAGCTGTTGTCGTCAACGGCGGCGATGGCTTCTTGCAACAGATCAGCCGCCAACCACGACAGCCGGTCGTGGAGCTCACCGGCGGTCTCGTTGGCGCCGATGTCCAACGCCTGTTGCATCAACACCGGGCCGGTGTCCAAGCCCTCATCCATTTGCATCAAAGAAATCCCCGTTTGTGGGTCACCGGCCAAGATGGCCTGTTGGATGGGGCTGGCACCCCGCCAGCGGGGCAGCAAAGACGCGTGCAGGTTCCAACACCCCAACCGGGGGGCGTCCAACACGGCTTTGGGCAACAACAGGCCATAGGCGGCCGTCACCAACAAATCCGGCGCCCAAGGGCTGAGATCCACGCCTTTGAGGGTGGCCGGCTGCAACACGTCGATGCCTTGGTCCAGCGCCAGCTGCTTGATCGGGCTGGCTTGCAATTGGCGCCCTCGGCCTGCGGGCCGATCGGGCTGGGTCAACACCGCCAATGGCGGATGGCCCAAGTCAATCAAACGCGCCAACGCGGGCGCACCAAACTCAGGCGTGCCGGCAAAGAGGATGTTGAGGCTCATGCCTCGTTAGCGGCCTGCTGGCGGTGTTTTTGGTATTTCTTTTGGAGCATCCGTCGTTTCAAAGGCGAGAGGCGATCGAGGAACACCTTGCCATCGAGGTGGTCAATCTCGTGCTGGATGCACACCGCCTCCAGACCGTGCGCGTCCAGCTCAAAAGGCTCGCCTTCAAGGTTCAGCGCGCGGACTTTGACCTGCTCGGCGCGTTGCACATCAGCGGTCAGGCCTGGAATCGACAGACAACCCTCCTCGCCCACTTGTTCGCCGCTGCGCTCAACGATCTCAGGGTTAAAGAACACACAAGGCGCATCTTGGGTGGGGCTGGTGTCCATGACAAACACCCGGCGCCGGTCGTTGACCTGGGTGGCGGCCAAGCCAATGCCCTTGGCGGCATACATGGTCTCGAGCATCGCTTCTGCCAGCGCTTTGGCACCGGCATCGACCTGCGCCAGCGGTGTGGCAACTTGTCTGAGCCTGGGGTCTGGAAACTCTAATATGTCTAGCATGGCCATGGGGTCTTGTGTCTGTGGTTGAGACAAACCGCTGGTGTCGCAAAGGTGACAGCGTTTTAAGCTTGCCACACACTGTGTGTGCGTTCGGTTGATCTATTTTACAGAATATTGAGCACCACCAACGGCTGCCGGGCCGCAGCTGTCCTCAGAGGGGTTGACCTCGTGGGCATTCGCCCGCATAGTGAAAACAGGCCATCTCAGCCAAGCCCGTGTTGACCTGAGCCCCAAATCAGTGCCCAGCGACCGACAATTGGTGGGATAATTCAGTATCCTAAGCGCATCGAGCCCACCTGACACGACAGTCACGGCGGCTTGCCGTGACTGTGTAGCCACTGAAAGCAAGGATTCATGAATGAAAGAAAATGTACTCGATTTGTTGATGTATCTGTTCGAGAACTACATCTACGACGAGCCCGAGGCCACACCCGATCGCGACACCTTGTCGCAAAGCCTTGAAGAGGTTGGGTTCTCCTCACGAGAAATCGAGCGCGCTTTCGCCTGGCTGGATGAGCTGGCCGAACAGCGCCAAGTGGCGATCATGAACCGCCCAGAAAGCCAAACGCCGGCGAGCATCCCCGCCTTCCCCACCACACAGGTGCCCAAAAGCTGTCGGATCTTCAACGCAGAAGAGCTGCAGCGACTGGACGTCGACGCGCGAGGGCTGCTGTTGTATCTGGAAAACGTCGGTGTTCTCGACCCAATCAGCCGCGAGTTGGTCATTGACCGCCTGATGGCTTTGGATGCCGACGAAGTCGCCATGGAAGAGGTCAAGTGGGTGGTGTTGATGGTGCTGTTCAATCAGCCCGGCCAAGAAGCCAACTACGCTTGGATGGAAGATCTGATGTTTGACGAAGAAGGCGAATACCGACACTGATGGCTAAAAATCTTCTTATCGTCGAATCGCCGGCCAAAGCGACCACCATCAACAAGTATTTGGGTCCAGACTTTGAGGTCTTGGCCTCCTACGGTCACGTTCGAGACCTGGTCCCGAAAGGCGGGGCCGTTGACCCTGACCAAGACTTTGAAATGCACTACAAGGTCATTGACCGCAACAAAAAACACGTCGACAAGATTGTCTCCAGCGCCAAAAAGGCCAACACCGTGTATCTGGCGACTGACTTAGACCGCGAGGGTGAAGCCATCTCGTGGCACATCGCAGAAATTCTAAAAGAACGTGGCATCGATGCCGACACCCCCATCCACCGGGTGGTGTTTTCTGAGATCACCAAAACGGCCATTGACCAAGCGATGCAACACCCCAGACAACTGGCGGTGCCCTTGGTTGATGCCCAGCAAGCCCGCAGGGCGCTCGATTATCTGGTGGGGTTCAACCTCTCGCCTTTGCTTTGGAAGAAAGTCAGCCGGGGCTTGTCGGCCGGCCGCGTCCAATCGCCCGCCCTTCGAATGATTGTCGAACGCGAAGAAGAAATCGAAGCGTTCAACCCCCAAGAGTATTGGACCATTGGCGCCACATTAGGCGATGAGGACAACCCGTTTTCGGCCAACCTGGTCAAAGTGCAAGGCAAGAAACTCGAGCAGTTCGATATCACCACCGAAGACCAAGCGGTTGAAGTGGTCAAACGCATCGAAAACAACGCCGAGGCAGGGCCAAAAGGCCCCGTGGTGGCACTCGATCGGATCAAAAAGAGCCAAAGACGACGCCGGCCACAACCGCCGTTTATCACCTCCACGCTGCAACAAGAGGCCGCGCGCCGCCTGCGCTTTACCACGCAGCGGACGATGCGCACCGCCCAGCAGCTGTATGAAGGGATTGATATCGGCGGCGGCGAAAACCAAGGCCTGATCACCTACATGCGAACCGACTCGGTGGCGCTGTCGAATGATGCGCTCGGCGAGATCCGTCAAGTCATCCAGTCAGACTACGGCGCGCACCTGGTGCCTGATAAGCCCAATTTTTATCAGTCAAAGTCAAAAAATGCTCAAGAGGCCCACGAGTCGATTCGCCCCACTTCAGCACATTTGACGCCACTGAAAGTCAAGTCGCACCTGTCTGAAGAGCAATACAGGCTCTATCAACTGATTTGGAATCGGGCCGTGGCCAGCCAAATGATCCCAGCGGTCTACGACACCGTCACCGCAGAGTTTGATGTCGGCCAAGAAACACTCCGCGCCAACGGGTCAATCCTGATTGAGCCTGGCTTTTTGTCGGTCTACCAAGACGCCCAATCCGATACCGACAACCGCCTGCCTGACCTCAAAGAAGGTGATCGAGTGGCACTGCAAGCGGTCACGCCCGAGCAGCACTTCACCGAGCCGCCACCGCGCTATTCAGAGGCGAGCCTGGTCAAAGCCTTAGAAGAATATGGCATCGGCCGGCCTTCGACGTATGCATCGATCATCCAAACCCTCAAAGACCGCGAGTACGTGGATCTAGAAAATCGCCGATTCACGCCCACCTCAACCGGGCGCGTGGTGGCGAAGTTCCTGTCCAAGCACTTTGACCAATACGTCGATTACGACTTCACTGCCCGCCTCGAAGACGAGTTGGATGCAATTTCTAGAGGCGAACACGAGTGGCGGCCGCTGCTTCGCGAGTTTTGGACGCCGTTTATCGAACGGGTCAATGAAAAAGAAGAAAGCGTGTCGCGCCAAGAAGCGCAATTGGCACGCGAACTGGGCACCGACCCGAAAACCGGCAAACCGGTCATTGTGCGGGTGGGGCGCTACGGGCCGTTTGCGCAGATTGGTCAAGCCGAAGATGAAGAAAAGCCGGCATTTGCAGGACTCAGGCCCGGCCAAAAGATGGACCACATCACCCTAGAAGAAGCCCTTGAGCTGTTCAAGTTGCCCAGGGATTTGGGTGAGACCGACGACGGTGAACCGATTCAGGCCAACATCGGCCGGTTTGGTCCCTATGTGCGTTACGGGCAAAGAAACTTTGTCTCACTCAAAGAAGTCGATCCGTTGGACGTCACCCGCGAGCAGGCCTTAGAACTGATCGCTGAGCACAAACAAATGCTCAAAGACCGTGTCATCAAGGCCTTCCCAGAACACGGCATTGAAATCCTCAAAGGCCGCTATGGGCCCTTCATTACCGATGGCAATGTCAACGCCAAAGTGCCCAAAGATGTTGAGCCCGACAGCCTGGATCTTGAGACCTGTCAAAAATTGATTGCCGAGGCACCACCCAAGGGCCGACGCGGGAAGTTTGGCAAAAAGAAAGCCGCTAAGAAAAAAGCAACCAAGAAAAAAGCCACAAAGAAAAAGGCCACCAAAAAGAAGGCGACTAAGAAAAAAGCCACGAAGAAAAAAGCAAGCAAGAAAAAAGCCGCCAAAAAGAAAGCAGCCAATAAGACAGACGGCTAAGCCACCCACTGCGCCCGATCAACCGCGTCGACGGTGGTCTTGGCGCCCCCAATACAAAATCAAAGCCAAACCAAACAACATGCCGCCCAAGTGGGCAAAGTGGGCCACCCCCGACATCGTGCCAGTAACGCCAAAGACGAGCGTCAGCGCGCCATAACCAAGCACGAACCACTTGGCTTTGATTGGGATTGGGGGAAACAGCAGCATCAACCGGGTGTTGGGGAACATCATCCCAAACGCCAGCAACACACCAAACACCGCACCCGATGCACCGATGGTGGGGTAGACCTCACCAGAGAGTTGGGCCACGCTGAGCTGCACCAACCCCGCACCGACCAAGCAGATGAAATAAAAGTACACAAACCGCTTTGTGCCCCACGCGCGCTCGATGGGCAGCCCGAACATGTAAAGCGCAAACATATTGAAAAACAGATGCGCCCAGCCGCCGTGCAAGAACCCATAGCTGATCAACTGCCACCAAGAAAATCCCGTGTTGAGAACCGCTTGGCCAAACCGCAGTTGGTCGGGGGTGTCCAATGGCCACAAGGCAAACAGGCGCAAGGTCTCGACAAAGGCGCTGTTTTGGAGAAAATAAATCAACACCGTGAAGCCAATGATCACCAGCGAGGCTGGCGGTGATGTGGTGCGGTGCCAAGCCATTTACAACGCGTCCAGGGCGTCCATCAAGCCCTCGCGGCCATCCAAAGGCGCGCGCGGTCCATCAAACGCCCCGCGCAAGCGGGCGATGTCGGCGGCCTCAACGGCCCCACCGTCGGCCACCCAAGCCTCGTTCATGTACGTCAATAAGGCCGCAATCTCGTCATCTGAAATATGCTGCATGGGCGGCATGTAGCCTCGATAGGTTTGGCCGGCCACCTCGATTTCGCCACGCAAGCCATACAACACGATCAGCCCCAGCGCATCGGGGCCCAGCGCCAGCCACTCGGAGTTGGCCAGGGGTGGGAAAGTGGGTGGCTTGCCACCGCCTTGATTGCCATGACACGACGCGCAGTAACGAAGATAAGGCTCCTGACCAAACGCCAATTCCCCCGATGGCGGGGTCGATGGCCCACAGCCCACTAAAATCAGCACCGCCGCCACCGACGCCCACAGACGCGACTGCCGCCCAGTCACCCCGCCACTGAGATTACAATAACCTTTGCCCATTCCAATAAAAAAAGCGAGTCGTCCCCGAATGTCCATTGATCGTGTCACGGTATATGCTGCATCCTCTCAAGCACTCCATGGGGACTATATCAGTGCCGCTGCTTTATTGGGTGAGATTCTGGCCAAGTCGGGTCACGAGGTGGTGTTTGGCGGCGGCGGCCACGGCCTGATGGGCGCCATGGCCGATGGTGCACTTCGCGCCGGCGGGCAAGTGCATGGCGTGATGCCGGAATTTCTCACCGAGATTGAGCAAGGCCACCCGGGCCTAACATCGTTAGAGATTGTCCAAGACATGCGCACCCGCAAAGAAAAAATGCTCGAACGCAGCGATGCCGTGATTGCCCTGCCGGGTGGCTGCGGGACCTTCGAGGAACTGTTTGAGGTGATGACCCTCAAACGCTTGGGGCAGTACGTGGGCCCGATCATCTTGATCAACACCCGGGGCTATTACGATGAACTGTTGTCGTTTCTGGAGCACAGCGTTAAAGAGCATTTTATGAGCACCACCCACCTGAACATGTGGCAAAGCGTGAATAACCCCACCGACATCCCAAAAGCCCTGGGTGATGCACCCAGTTGGTCAGCCAACGCGCTGCACGAATCGGCCGCGGTGAAGGCATGATCAGGCCCGACGATCGAATTCAAAAGGTGGGCTTTGGCCAAGGGTTCTTTTGGCTGATGCGCTCATTTATGCTGTTTCGTTTGGGATCGCGCTCGCTTTTGGGCGTTGCGGCGATGTGGCTGCTGCTGTCGATGGTGGCCATCATTCCCCTCATTGGGCAGCTGATCTTGGCAGTGATCACGCCCCTACTCACCGCCGGTGTGTTGGTTGCTTTTGATCAAGTCAGTGCCAAGCAACAACCCACCTCAGCGATCTTGCTCAGCGGTTGGCATCGACCGAAAGCCCGGCCCACGCTGGTGCTGTTGGGTTTTTGGACCATCATTGGCGCGATGTTGGCCTTAAGTTTTGTGGCCTCTTGGTTGGGCAGCCAGCTGAGTGAAGCCGAGCTGCAAGCCGCGCTCGCCGACCCCCAAAATTTCGTGGCCATGGCTGAGAATTTGCATTTTGGAAGCCAGCTGTATCTGGCCGGACTCACCGTTTTGTTGGTGGTGATGGGGCTTTATTTCGCCGTGCCGTTGAGCGTGTTTGGTGACATCACACTCTGGCCTGCGGTGCGGGCCAGCTTTAAAGCCATCGTCTTGAATCCAACCGCTTTCTTTGGCTTCATCATCACGTTGGTGGTGTTGCTGACAGGCTTTGTGATGGTGATGGTCTCGCTCGTGGGCCTGCTCGCCCAATTGCCTGGTGTGATGGGGGTGATGTTTGCTCAGATCTTGATTCTGGTCATGACCATGGCCCTACAAATGACCTTGGCAGGGGCGCAATACGTGGCGTTTTGCGATATTTTTGGTTGGACAGCTGAGCCCCCTCAATCGTCGAGCGGGCCGTCGGACTCAGACGACGAATTGGTGCTTTGAGGCCGGCGCACCAAAATCCTGGCAAACACAATGCCCAACTCATAAAGCAACAACACCGGCAACGCCAGCAGCGTTTGCGAGATCACATCCGGTGGGGTGATCAGCATCGCCACGGTGAACGCCCCAACCACGACATACCCCCGCGCTTTGGCTAAGCCTGCGACGCTGACAGCCCCAATGGCAACCAACACAATGGTCACCACCGGCACTTGGAAGGCCAGCCCAAAGGCAATGAACAGCGCAATCACAAAGTCCAGATAGCGATTGATGTCGGTCATCACCGCCACACCCTCCGGGGCCATGGTCGTGAAAAAAGAAAACACAATCGGAAAAACCAAAAAGTAGGCGAACGCACAGCCCGCGTAAAACAGCACCACCGCCGCCGCCAACAAAGGCCGAGCCAGGCGCTTTTCTTCACGATAAAGCCCAGGCGCGACAAACGCCCAGGCTTGGTACAACACCACCGGCATGGCCAGCAGCAGCGCAAGCAACAAGACGAGCTTGAAAGGGGCGAAAAATGGCGAGGCCACATCGATCGCGATCATGTTCGCGCCTTCGGGGAGGTGCTTAACCAAGGGCTCGGATAGGTGGGTGTAGAGCTGGCGGGCAAACGGTGTCAGACCAACCAACAGCACCACCACGGCAATCAAGGCCTTAAAAATTCGGGTGCGAAGCTCCAACAGATGATCGATCAGTGTCAGCTCATCACCCTTGAGCGCCTCATCGCTCAACCCATCGTCCCCGTCAGGCTCATTCTGACTTGGGTGGGTCATCGTCTTTTGCCGTGGTGGGTGGCGTCGAGGACTTTGATTGGCGCATCACTTTTCGGTTGTGATCCAAATCCAATTCTGTCTGGAACTCGGTCTTTAGGCTTTGCCATGCCCCTCGGGCGGTTTTTGATAACTGGCCTGCGGTTCGGGCAATTTCAGGCAGGCGCTGGGGCCCGACCACCAGCAAGGCGATCACGGCCAGCAAAATCAGTTCAGTGAGACCAATGCCGCCCAATGTCTAGCGCTTCACTCGTGTTTGCTGTCGGACGCGTCAGACGCCTTGCTCTGGTCTGAAGTGGGCGCTGCGTCTTCATTTTTTTTGTCTTGGGTGCTGTCATCGCCCATCCCCTTTCGAAACTCTTTGATGGCGCCACCCAGATCGCTGCCCAAGGAACGAATGCGTTTCGTCCCAAAAATCAGCAAGACAATCAATAAAATGATGAGCAGTTGAACCGGACCAATGTTACCAATCATGATAATTTTCCTCGTTTTGTTCTGGCCACACCCATACACATCAGCACCAGAATCAATAAGCCAACGGCCCAAGCGTTGAGTGTGGGAACGGGAACGCCCTTAATATTGACAGGGCTGCTCTGTGGGCAGAAGTTTCGTGACTCGATGGCTAGACTCTCCAAGCCGACGATAGACGTACCGATCAATGAGGCCTCGCCCGTTGCTGTGTTGATTTTAAGAATCTGACTGGCCATGTCTTGCCCGCCCACCTGGCGTCGGTCAGTGATGGCCCAAAGTTGGCCCTGTTTATCGAAACTCAAACCTGCGTTGTTGTAAGGGCTGGCATCTGGCCCCAGTGGCCCAATCAAAGTGGTGGTCCCCCTGACCAAATCCACCCGATAAAGATTGGGTGCGGCGGTGTTGCCATCGCTGTCCAGGCCCACGCCAATCCCATAGGCGGCATATCCTTGAATGGCGATGTCGGTAATGGGTGCACCCAAGGACCCAGCCGCGCCCACGCGGGTGAGCGCACCGGTGGTGGTGTTGGCTGTAAACAGCGACTGCTCAACGTCCGAGACCACATAGGCTTCGTTGTCACAGGCAAAGGCCATCCCAAAATCGAGTCCCGTGCCCAACGGGAGCCCCAAGTTACTCGTGGTGCCGTCCACGGCTGAAGCCACGCCGGTGACCATGCTGACCCGGACCAGCGTTTTTGAATCATCGTCAACGCCAAACAACTGATCATTATTGTTGATCGCCAAAGCCTCCAAATCCGAATAACCCGTCGGCAAGCCCTGATCGCTGACGCGCTCTTCTGCGCCGGTGGCCAAGTTAATGCGCCACAAGGCATGGACATCGTTGCTGTCGGGGAAATTGCCACGGGAATTGACGCTGTAACCGAACGGTTGTGCCCACACAGCACTCGAAGCGGCCAACAGCGCGATGCCAACGAGCACACGACCACACCACACCAAGGGGCCCGGCTGCACAATGGCCGTTTTTATGGGGGCAAGGCGCCTCATTGTCTTATATTGACCTACTTTAAAAACACGCTGACTCGGGCATCATATCAGATGCCAAGCGCCCATGACCAGCCAAACACGGGCCAAACAGTGGCCAAACAGTGGCCAAACAGTGGCACAAGGGGCGCCATAAAGCGGTATGCTGTCGCCCCATGCCCGCTGATGCCGCCCACCCCGACCGCGCCCTCGAACTGCTCCAAACCGTCTTCGGTTACCCCCATTTTCGGGGTCAACAAGCCGACATCATTGACACCGTGGTCCGCGGCGAGTCGGCGCTGGCCTTGATGCCCACCGGCGGCGGCAAATCCCTGTGCTACCAAATCCCTGCCTTGCTGCGCGAGGGCACCGCGCTGGTGGTGTCGCCTTTGATTGCGCTGATGCGCGATCAGGTCGACACGCTCAACCAATACGGCATCCGAGCCGGCATGCTCAGTGCCAGCCAAACAAGCGAGGACCAAACCGGGGTTGAGCGTGCGCTGGCTCAAGGCGCGCTTGATTTGCTGTATGTCGCCCCCGAAAGGTTGGTGCAATCGAGAACCCTACACATGCTCGATCGCATGCCCATTGCCCTTTTTGCGATCGATGAGGCGCACTGTGTCTCCCAGTGGGGCCACGACTTTCGACCGGAGTATTTGCGCCTACAAACCATTGTCGAGCGCTACCCCGATGTGCCCCGCATTGCGCTCACGGCCACCGCCGATGAGGCCACACGCCAAGAAATCACTGATCGCTTGCTGGGCGATCAAGCGCGGGTGTTTGTCGACAGCTTCGATCGAACCAACATCCGTTACCGCATTGGGCTCAAGCACAACCCCAAAGCCCAACTGCTCGCCTTTATCCAAGCCGAACACCCCCTTGATGCGGGGATCGTCTATTGCGCCTCCCGGAAAAAAACAGAAAGCTTGGCCGAGTGGCTGCAACAAAAAGGATTGAATGCCCTGCCCTATCACGCCGGGCTATCGGCCGAAGCCCGAACCGAGCACCAAGCCCGATTTTTGAACGAAGAAGGGCTGATCATGTGCGCCACCATTGCCTTTGGCATGGGCATCGACAAGCCCAATGTGCGCTTTGTCGCCCACCTTGATGTCCCCCGAAGCATTGAGGCCTACTACCAAGAAACCGGGCGGGCGGGCCGCGATGGGGCGCTGAGTGACGCGTGGATGATCTATGGCATCCAAGACATCATCCAAGTCCGCCGGCTGCTCGGGGAGAGTTTGGACAACAACACCCAAGACCGATTGCGCCTGGAGGCCATGCTGGGGTTTTTAGAGCATTGCGAATGCCGCCGGCCGGTGTTGCTGGGGTATTTCAATGAACACCATGCCGGCGACTGTGGGCAGTGTGACAACTGCCTCAATCCCCCCAAGACCTGGGACGCCACCGAGCCGGCCAGAAAAGCCTTGTCTTGTATTTATCGAACCGGTCAGCGCTTTGGGGCAGGCCACATCAGCGATGTCTTGCGCGGTGTCAGCAACGAGCGCGTGCTGCGCTTGGGCCACGACAAGCTGTCCACTTTTGGGATCGGCTTGGAGCTCGACCAAGCCCAGTGGTTTTCTTTGATCCGCCAGCTGTTGGCCAAAGGCCACATCGAGCCTGTGCCCGAGGGCTCAGGCGGGCTGCGGCTGACCGAGCAATCGCGCGCCTTGCTCAAAAACGAGACCACCTTGGCGTGCCGCGTTGAGACTGTGGCCAGCGTCAAAAAAGCCCGCCGACAACCCAGTGACGCCATCGCCCAAGACCCATTGTGGCAACAACTTAAACAATGGCGTTACGAACTGGCTCAGCAACAAGGCGTGCCCCCGTATGTCATTTTTCATGACAAGACCCTAGAAGCCATCATTGATGCCCGCCCCGATAACCTAGAAGAGCTCGGCCAGGTCCACGGCGTGGGCCGGCACAAGCTCAAAGCCCATGGCGAGGCGCTGTTGGAGGTGCTGTGGCGCGAGCCACCGAGTCGCTGAAATTCTTCTGGCCCTACCGAACCGATTGGGCGATCTGGAGCATGGGGGCAAAAAAGATCATCAAGATCACCACGCTCAACACAATCATCGCGGTGACGTGCCAGGGCCGGCGACGCCACAACGACAACAGCGTCTCACTCTCACCGCGCGCTTGGGCTTGGCGCTGATCGTGGTGCGCACGCGCTGCGCGGTCTTTTTGGTAGTCATCAAACACCGCGCGTGCCCGGGCGCAATCTTCCTCATGGCGAACCCAAATGCCCCCGGCACTGATCCCAAAAGGCCCCGCAGGTGTCAGGTAGTGCTCAATGCCGTTGGCCTCAAGCAGCGCCAAAACGTCCTCGACTTCATCGTCTGGGACGTGGCGGAGGTTTAACAGCAGGCGCTTTTGCATCGGCCTCAACCATCAACCTTGGGGGTCAATCAGCTCAGGCCCAGACCCAAAGCTCACCGGCGATTGCGCGGCCAACCACGCCAGCACGGCATACGCTGCGGCGTTGTGTTTCATGTCGGCTGGGTCAATCTTGTCGAGGGTATCGTTTTCGGTGTGGTGATAATCAAAGTAGTTGCGACCGTCTTGGCGTAAGTCCACCGCCGCCATGCCATAAGCGCCTGCGGGCCGAAAGTCAGGACCACCCCACGCACCCCAACCACCAAACTCAATGCCCAAAGGTGCCAAGGCATCGGCGATGGCTCTGATCACCGGCTGGGCCTCGTCAGCGACTTTGGCTTTGATTTCATAGATGGGGCCTGCACCAAAATCAGATTCTGCACCCAGCTGGATGTTGTGGAAGTTGTCTTTGTTGTTTTCGGCCCAAGCGCGACCGCCCCACAGGCCAATCTCTTCAGCGGCGAAGAAAATGATCTGAATGGACCGGTCGGGCTTTTGATCCAACGCCTGAATCAAGCGCCCGGCCTCGGTGACAATCCCAATGCCCGCGCCATCGTCGAGCGCGCCGGTGCCCACGTCCCAAGAGTCCAAGTGCCCAGCGATCGCCACCACTTGTTCTGGGTGTTGGCTGCCGGTGATCTCAGCGATCACGTTTTGCGAGGTGTAGGCCTCAACGAACTCAGCATCGACCTCAACGTGCATCGACACCGGCTCACCCAAGGCCATCACCCGCTCGAGTTGATCGGCGTCGGGGTTGGAAATCGCCACCGCCGGCAACGAGCGAACACCCACATCAAACCGCTGCGTGCCGGTGTGGGCGAACCGATTGGTGGAGGTGCCGATGGAGCGAATCACATAGGCCACCGCGCCTTTTTGTGCCGCAATGCGCGCACCCAGCGACCGCGCCTGCACCGCAGGCCCATAGCCTGAGCCATCGCGCGCGCGCTCCATGCGGTTGCGAACAAAGATGATCTTGCCCGCAACGCGCTCAGCGGCAACGTCTTGCAAGGCCGCGTAGTCATCGAGCATCACCACCTCGGCCTCAATCCCACCCTCGGGCGTGGCCGGTGAAAAACCCAATGCCAAGGTCACCAGCTCGCGCTCAACCGGCGCGGTGATGGTGGCCTTTTCCATGTTCCGGTGCCAGGTGGGAAAGGTCACCGGCTCGGTGAAGACCCGATCAAAGCCCGCTTCGGTCAAGTAATCAATCGCCCACTCGACCGCTTTGGCATCGGCTGGGCTGCCGGCCAGACGTGGCCCGACCAAGGTGGTGAGCTCTTCGACCACATCAAACCCGCCCGTGCCCTGAAGGCCACTGTCGCGCAACTGCGCGGCGATCGCCAAATCCTCATCACTGAAAATCGGGTCAGGCAGTTCGGCGCGAAGGTCAGCAGCAGACACCAGCAAGCCCAGTGTCACGGTCCAAAACATCGATTTCATCATTGTCTTCTCTCATTGTCAGGTGATATTGCATGAGGCCTGGGTCGTTGGTTTGACCATGGGCTCGAAAAATTGCAGCGCGCGGCGGTAGACCGGGCGCTTAAAATCGATCACGTGCTCGGTGGGATACCAAAAATCCACCCACCGATAAGCGTCGAATTCTGGCTCGGGCAAGTGATCGAGGGTGAAGGCGTCATCATCGGCCAAAAACTTAAGCAAAAACCACACTTGCTTTTGGCCAATGCACACCGGTTTTTGATGTGTTCGTTGATAGCGCTTGGGCAACCGATAACGCAGCCAGCCAGGCGTTGAGGCCACCACCTTGACGTGCGCCTCGGTCAGGCCGGTCTCTTCGGTCAGTTCACGATACATCGCCTCGATGGGGGTCTCATCGGTGTTCATGCCCCCTTGCGGGAACTGCCAACCGGTTTGCCCCGAACGCCGCGCCCAAAAGACACGGCCATCGTGCCGGGTCAAGACGATGCCCACGTTCGGCCGGAATCCATCAGGATCAATCATGTTGTCCAATCGATCGGCACGCTATCATAGACAGCCCGATCATTAAAATGAGCTTATTTGCATGGTAATCAATTTTCATCAGCTCCGCCAGACATGCCGATAAACAATCGATCGGTGCTGATCGGCACGGCACTGGTGGCGTTGCTGCCCGTGTCGCTGTTGCTGGCGATGAGTTGGGGGTCGAGCGGCTGGCTGTGGCCGTGGGCGGTGGATGGCTCGACCCAAGCGCTGGTTTGGGAATTGCGCCTGCCGCGGGCGACCGCCGCGTGGGTCACCGGCGCGCTGCTGGCCGTGGCTGGGTGTTTGATGCAAGTGCTGTTAAGAAACCCCTTGGCCGATCCCTACGTGCTGGGCTTGTCAGGGGGTGCATCGGTGTTTGCGCTGTTGGGGCTTTCTACCGCGTCTTGGTTGGGCCTGAACGCGCTGCCCATCCCCCTGTTGGCCTTTTTGGGGGCCTTGGTGACCACCTTGATCGTCTTTGTCTTGGCCCGCGGCAAAGGCCCGTGGTCCACCACTCGGGTGCTGCTGACTGGGGTGGTGGTGGCCGCGGGTTGGGGCGCGGTGATCTCGTTGATCTTGGCGCTGGGCTCAGACGCCAGCCTGAGGAGCATGCTGTTTTGGATGATGGGGGACCTCAGTTATGCCAGTCTGTCTTTGCCGTGGCTGCTGCCGGTGTTTGTGGGGCTGGGGCTTTTGTGGTTTCGGGCCCGCAGCCTCAACGTGATGAGCCAAGGCCAGTTGCAAGCCGCACTTTTGGGTGAATCAGTCCGAGTTCGGTTTTGGGAGGTCTACGTGGTGGCCTCACTGCTGACCGGGCTGGCGGTGTCACTGGCCGGGGCCATTGGCTTTGTTGGGTTGATCGTGCCCCACTTGATGCGCTTGGTGGTGGGCGCCGATCACCGGGCACTGTTGCCCGCCTCGGCATTGTTTGGGGGTGGGTTTTTGGTGGTGGCCGACACCATCGCCCGCACCGCGTTGGCCCCCAGACAACTGCCGGTGGGTGTGCTCACGGCCTTGATCGGTGTGCCGCTTTTTTTATTGTTACTCAATAAAGCCACTCGGATTCGCGGATGATGGCCCCCACAGACACCCTCACTCGGCTCGAGGCGCGCGATCTCACCGTCGACATCGGCTCGGTTCGTGTGGTCAGTGACTTGAACCTGTGCATCCGCCCGGCTGAATTTTGGGCGGTGCTGGGGCAAAATGGCGTGGGCAAGACCACCCTGTTGAAAGCCTTGGCCGGCGTCCACCCCGCCACCGATGGCCACATCGCACTCCAAGGCCAGCCCGCTGCGTCCCTGTCTCGGCGCCAAATGGCCAAGCGGCTGGCCATGCTCACCCAACAGACCCAATACGCGTTCGACGCCACCTGCCACCAAACGGTGTTGGTCGGTCGCCACCCCCACCTCAAACCTTGGATGAGAGAAGGCCAACACGACCACCAGCTGGCCGACCAAGCGCTCAAGGCATTGGGCCTGGCGCATCTGGCCCAGCGCTCGTGCATGGACCTATCGGGTGGGGAGTCGCGGCGCTTGGCGATGGCGTCGGTGCTGGTTCAAGACCCGGATTTGTTTGTTCTGGATGAGCCGACCAACCACCTCGACCCGGCCAACCAAGTCGCGCTGTTAAACGTGGTCGGTCAACACGTCAAAACCAACAACAAAGCCGGGATCATGGCGCTGCACGAGGTCAACTTAGCGACCTGTTATTGCACCCACTGCCTGCTGCTGTTTGGCGAGGGCGAGTGGCTGGCGGGCCCCACAGAAACCCTGCTGACCACCGATCACCTGTCGAGACTCTACGACTGTCCGATGCGCTTGGTTGACGACGGCGAGCACAAGGTCTTTGCCGTGGCCGGCTAGCGGGTTTCAGCCAATCAACCTTCTTGAATGGTCACTTCTTGGCCAGGCCTCAAGCGCTCGTTGCCCCGAATCACCACCCGATCGCCGGCCTGTATCGGCCCTTTGACTTCGATCCAATCGCCTTGGCCAATCCCCGTGGTGACGCGAATGCGCCGGGCGGTGTTGTCCTCGTCCACGATAAAGACCGCCACGCCATCACCGCGCAGCACCAAGGCATCTCGGGGCACAGCCAGCACTTGGCGAAGGTCGGCTGTGGGAATGGTCACGCGAACCGTTTGCCCCACCGCCAGACTGGCGTCGAGGTCGAGCCGGAGTTCGAACACGTGGTTGTCTTCCCCGCCCACGCTGTAGACCCGCCGCACGGGCGCATCGATGGTCTCATTGCGGTCGCTCACACCCAGCACATCACCGGGCTGGACGTAGCGGTAGTAGTTAAGCGGGGCGCGCGCCACCACCTCCAAATCACTGGGGTTATACAAGCGAACCACGCGGGTGCCCATGCCAACTCGCTCCCCCACCTGAGCGACGCGCTCGACCACCAGCCCGGGAAACGGCGCTTTGATCTGGGTGCGCTCCAACTGCGTGTTCACTTGTGCCAGCCGCGCGTTGGCCACATCGAGGTTGCTTTGCGCGACGTCCCGATCGGCGCGGGTCTGATCGATCTGGCTGGCAGCGGCCAGGTTGGTCTCGGCCAAGCGCTCGAACCGGACAAGCTCGGCTTCTAAAAACCGCAACTGCGCCTCGACCCGGGTGATCTCAGCCCGGAGCTCTTGGGCTCTTAAGCTGAGCGTTTGATCATCAATCTTGGCCACCACATCACCGGCATCAACCCGCTGACCGGGCTCGGCCACCGCCAGCAAACGCCCCTCCACCTCGGCCGACAAATACGCATCAGACCGCGAGACGACCGTGCCGGCGACTTGCATGGTCGGTGCCATGGTGGTGGTTTTCGCTTCATCCAACGCCACCGGTGAATTGCCACCCCACTGGGCCCCTGCCCCAGCAGACAGGCCGAACATCACAACACCCAAGGCCACGCCAACCATCGTTTTCATTCCAAGATCCTTACATTTCGATTCATGATTTCGGCCACACATCCTGATGGCCGTTACGCCGGAACGACGTCACTGGCGGTGTCGCTGACTTTCTCTTCATTCATGCGCAACAAGCTCGGCAGCAAGATGAGTGTGAACACAGCACTCACCGTCAGCCCGCCTACGATCACCGCTGCCAAGCCCCGATAAAGCTCTGTGCCCGCACCCGGCAGCAACAGCAATGGCAGCATGCCAAACAAACTGGTGGTGGTGCTCATCAAAATCGGTCGCAAGCGCAAGCGCACCGCCGAGGCCACCGCCGCTTTGCGATCCATGCCCTCGCGCTCACCGTCGCGCGCCCGATACACCAGCAAGATGGCGTTGTTGACCACCAAGCCCAACAAAATCACAAACCCAATCATCGTCAGCATGTCCATGGCCTGACCGCTCACCAGCCCCACCAGTCGCAGCGCGACCACCCCGCCGACGGTGGCCATCGGAATGGTCAACAACACCAGCAAGGAGTCTTTAAACGACCGAAACAGCGCCGAGATCAACAAATACAAAATAACAATGGCCAGCAAGAAGCTGCCCGCCAAGTTCCTCAGCGTCTCGCCCAAAGCCTCGGCCGTGCCCCGGTAGGTGACCACGCCATCGGCGGGCAGTGCGGCCCGAATGGCCGGCTCGACTTCGGTTTGCAACAGCTCCAAGGCCGTCTCCATCGGCATCCCCGACGGTGGGGTCACCTGCAGCGATAGGGTCCGGCGCCGATCCACGCGGCGGATCTGGTTGGGACCGGCGGTGCGCTCTAAGCGCGTGAACTCACCCAACGTGGCAATCTCACCTGACGGAGTGGCCAGCGGGATGGACATCAGCGCTTCGGGAGTGAGCCACTCCTCACCGCGCAAGATCACATCCAAGCGACGGTCGCCATCGAAATAATCACCCAAAAACGCCCCGTTGCCCAGCGCCCGAATCAAGGTGGCGACATCCGATCGGGTCCACCCAAGCTCTGCGATGCGCCGATCGTCGGGCACCAAGCGAAGCTCAGGCTCGGCCAGCTCCAACCCAGGCTGTGGGCGGATGTTGGCATCGGGCATCAGCTCATTGATGCGGGCAAAGCCCAGTTGCCCTGCTTGCAACAAATCCTCGAAATTGCCCGCTTGCAAGTCCACCGAGATGTTGCGACTGCCCCGACCACCAAAAATGGCTGACCGGTTCGCGCCACCGAAGGTGTCGGGGAACCCGGTTAGGATCTCGGTGTTGATGATCTCCAACAGCTCATCGACCTCGTCGGGGTTTTGGGCGCGCACCCCAAAAAAAGCGCCGCTGCCAAAAAAGCCCAAGAAGTTGTTTCGGATTTGCGGCTGCTTTTCACCGCTGAGGTAAGGCCCAATTCGATCGTTGATGACATCGACCAACTCCGCCTCGGCCGTGTCGGGGCCCATGCCTGAGGGGGTTTGGATGTAGCCAAACACGAAGTTTCGTTTGCCCTCGGGCAAATAATCGGCCGGTGGAATCAACAGCGCACCAATCGCGATGGGCACCACCGTCAGGCCGATGATCCAGCGCCAGCGCTGGGTGGGGGTGTCGGTCAAGCCCATGATCTTGTCGCTGACGGCCTGCCACCACCCTTGGTGGCGATCGGTCAGTGTTTGCTCACCCAACAGGCGGTAACTGGCGGTGGGCAACACCACGATGGCCACCAGCAAAGAGCACACAATCGCCGCTGAGATCACCACCGCCAAATCGGCGAACAATTGCCCGGCCTCGTCTTGCAAAAAAATCACCGGCAAGAAAATCGCCACGGTGGTCGCGGTGGAGGCAAACAACGCGCCCCACACCTGGCTGGTCCCACGGTCGGACGCCTCCATGGGCGCGCGCCCCATCTCGCGCTGTCGGACAATATTTTCCAACACCACAATCGCGGCATCGAGCACCATCCCGGTGGCAAAAGCCAAGCCCGCCAACGAGATCACATTCAGCGTTCGCCCCACCCCATCGAGCACCAGAAACGAAAAGCACAAGCACAGCGGAATGGCCAGCGCGACCATGAAGGTGGCGCGCAATCGCCTGAAAAACCACCACAACACCAAAATCGCCAAACCCATGCCCACGATCAAGTTGGTCGCCACCATGGCGATCGACTGGCGAATATAAATGGTGTCATCCGACACTTGGGTGATGGACAGGCCCGCCGGCGTTAAGTGGCTGCGCTCCAATTCTTTGATGGTGGCTTGCAGCTCCCCCATCACCTCCAAGACATTGACCCCAGGCTCGGCGACCACGTTCATGGCGATGGATGGCCCACCGTTTTGGGTCATCACCCCGGACTTGTCGCGCATGGTTCGCTCGACAGTGGCCACATCGCTCAAAAACACCGGGCGGCCTTCGCGCCACTCCAAGACCAGGTTCTCCAGATCCTCGATGGCGTATTGACCGGCAAAGCGAAGCGTGTACTGGCGACGCCCCACCTCTTGGAAGCCACCCGAGACATCGGCGTTTTGGCCCAGGGCCTGACCCACGCGGGTCAGATCGACGCCGATGGCGGCGGCTTGGTAGGGATCAAACGTGATTCTGACCTCAAACGGCCGGCCGCCTCGGGGGTTGGCCGAGGACACCCCATCGATGCGCTCCAACCGCTCGCGGATGACCTCGTCGACAAAGTCTTGGTATTCGATGATGGGTCGATCGTTGCTGGGCAAAGGCCGAATCGCAAACCACGCCACGGTATCGCCAAACTGATCCGAGCCCACCCGCACGGTGGGTTCATTGGCATCGGCCGGATAACGCGGGACTTGGTTCAAGCGGTTGATGACCTCGATCAGCGAGCGGTTGAGGTCTGAGCCGACATCGAACTCCAAATTAATCGACCCTTGGCCTTGGCTGGCGGTGGCGGTCATCCGCAGCAAACCGGGCACATCTCGGAGCTGGTTTTCTTGGGGCTCTAAGATTTCTGATTCGACTTCAGAGGGCGCGGCCGCACGCCATCCTGTGGAAATCGAAATGGTGGGACGCTCAATATCGGGCGTGAGCTGGATGGGCAAGCGCGCCAGACTCAACAGACCAAAAATCACCAACAAAAGACAGCCCACGGCCACGGCCACAGGGTTGCTCAGTCCCAATCGAGTCAAAGGCATGCCGTGAGAGTCTCCCAAAAAAGGTGGCTTAGACTACCACCATTAAAGTCAATGATCCGACAAGGCCAGGCGCCAATGGTTCATTGAGCCTCGCGTTGGCAGCGCTCAATGCACGCCAAGCGCGCCTGAGAAATGGCATCGGCCATCTGCGGGCCACTGAGGCCTTGGGCCGCCAGCGTCTGGGCATCGATGCGATCCATCTGGGCCAACACCTCTTGCAAAAATTGAACATCGGCCTCGCCGCTGTCGGCCTGGGCGCCCGAGTGCGCCCAAGCGCTGGCCAACACGCGCAACGACTCAACGCGCTCGGGCTGGCGAAGGGCGTCCAAAGACTGAATAAAGCCCAAGATGTCCTCGGGCCGGTGGTGGCGAATCCCCCACAACTGCCCCAAGCGGTGGGCGGCCCAGTCGGCCCAGAAACCACAGCGGTTGGGCACTTTCAATGACTGTAGGCTGTGCTTGACCGCCTCGGGGCGCATGGCCAGGCACAACACCGCAAACCGAAGCGCCAGTGGTGCCGCTGCCTCGGCGGCCGCATCCACGCCATTGAGCGCATCGCGATAGGCGTCGCTGTGGCGGGCTTGATCGAGCTTGGGCCATATCTTGGCCAGCGCGTGCATCTCCACCAATGCCAAGACCATGCGCGAAGGTTGGGCATACATCAGCGCTTGGCTAAGCTCGGCCCACACCCGCTCGCTGACCAACGCATCCAGCTCGCCAGAGGCCGCCATCGCGTGGCACAAGCCCAAGGTGGATTCGGCAATCTCAAACGAGGCAAAGCGCGTGGCAAAGCGCGCCAAACGAAGCACCCTCACCGGGTCTTCAACAAAGGCCTCGCTGACGTGGCGCAGCCGGCCTTGTGCCAGATCCAAGCGGCCGTTGAACGGGTCGATCAGCTGGCCGTCGGCGTCGATGGCCATCGCATTGATGGTTAAATCGCGCCGGGCAAGGTCTTCTTCCAGCGTCACCTCAGGACTGGCGTTGAAACTAAAACCCCGATAGCCGGGGGCGGTTTTGCGCTCGGTGCGTGCCAACGCGTACTCTTCGTGCGTGTCGGGGTGCAAAAACACCGGGAAGTCCTTGCCCACGGGCCGAAACCCGCGCGCGATCATGGTCTCGGGATCGGCACCCACCACCACATAATCTCGGTCTTTAACCGGCAGGTTCAACAACGCATCGCGCACCGACCCGCCGACTTGATAGACCGTTAAGCCGTGGGTGGGTGATGTTGACTGGGGTGTTTGGGATCGTGGCATGACACGCCCATTGTAGCTGGGTTAGGGCGCCGCGCAGACAAAGCCTGTCGAGGCCGCCGTGGCGCTGGGGTCTTGGACGATGTGCTCAGCCAACACCCGGGGCGGGCGATTCAATTGCCACTCGTAGATGGTGGCAAACGCCAGCACCCGCGGCACGTAGTCGCGGGTCTCATAAAACGGCAGCGTCTCAACCCACACATCCCCAGGCATGTCAGCCGGGAGGTGGTCTCTTTGCAACCAACGCTTAACCGCGTTGGCGCCGGCATTGTAGGCGGCGGCCACCTGCGACCACTGGGCATCAAAGTCCGATTGCAACTCACCCAAGTGGGCTGAGCCCAAGGCGACGTTGGTTTGTGGGTCGTACAGCGCCTCCACCCCCGCCCACGGGATGCCTTGCCGCCGGGCCACCGCTCGCGCGGTGTTGGGCATCAACTGCAGCAAACCCCGCGCACCCACCGGGGAACGGGCATCCGGCTGCAGCGCCGACTCGGCGCGCATCAACCCAAACACCAGCGCTGGGTCCAGTTGGTGTTGTTCGGCGAACGCTTCAATGGTCTGTTGGTGGTCCAATGGGAAGCGCTGGGCGTAGGCGCGCATCATGCCGCTGTTGGCCAATGTGGCCACGGCGCGGTCGTGCCAGCCCAAGTCGCTGGCGATCAACGCGGCTTGGTGTTGCGAGTCATCGGGCAGTTGGCGAAGCCAGCGCTGCCAGGTCCAGCGGGCGTCATTCAATAAACCCACCTGGTAGAGCGCGGTGGCGCGGATGAGCTGGGGATCATCCAGCAGGTCGCGCTGAACGCTGGCATCCGGCGCGAGCGTTTGCGGGCACAACGACAGCGGTTGGTTGAGTTTTTTGGCGGATAAAAACCCATAATAGGTGGCGCGTGTGGAGACTGAAGCATACGCCAACACCGCATCGGGCCGGCCCAACGCAGCCAGCGCCCGGCCCCGCCAGTACCGCCACCGATCATCGATTTGGTCGCGCGCGGGCATCGCCTGAATGCTGTCGAGCACATCGCGCCAACGCCCGTGTGCCATCGCCACGCGCGCACGCCACGCCCAGATCTGACCGTCGCGGGCCGGCTCGGGCAGCGCATCGATTCGTTCAATGGCCCGCTCGTCCAACGCCACCGCTTGGAACAAAGCGATCTCTCGAGCAATGGCATTGTGGGCCGCTGGGGACCACTCAAACCGCCCTTCCAGGTTCGCCCAATGCCCCGCAGCGCGTTCCCAATCGCGGCGCGCCAACTGGACCAGCCCCCACTCGATCAGTGCTTGGGCTTGGGGGCCGTCGGGCCAGCCGCGGGCGTCGGCCAAACCGCGGTGGGGATAGCGCTGCATGGTCAACCACCGATCCGCCCAAATGCGAAGCGCCGCGCCCAAGTAGCGCTTGAGGTAACCGGCCAAACTGCGCTCGGCGTTTTTGATGGCCATCACAAACCGCGTCCAAGCCACCGACTCGGTGGGCATGCCCTGCCCGCGCCACCACCCAAAAGCACGATCGCAGGCATCGTGTTGCGAGCGCGGCACCTGCCACAACGACTCGATGTCTTGGATCAACGCCGCGTGCGCGGGGGTGTTGGCTTGCGGTGGCGTTTCAACGCGGTGGCTGACCAACGCGCAAGCCAGTTCGGCATCGGTGGCCTGTTGATCGGTCTGCTGCAAGTACTGATCGACCCGCGCCACCTCACCGCGCCGAACAAGGCTTCTGAGCCAGGTCCGCTGCAGCCGATCGGCAAAAGACCAATGGCGGTGGGTGGCCAAAAACCGAGTCATGGTGTCGGCATCGACCTCACCGACCGATTGACGCAATTGCTCGAATCGCAGGTAAGCCAGCAGCGGCGAGTCAGGCGCGTGGGCTGTTAACTTGTCCAGTGCATCATTGAGCCTTGCCGCATCCCCCACCGACGCGGCCGCCCAGCCCTCGGCGAACAGAGCCTGCGTTGGCCCGTCCAACACCAGCTTGGCCGATGGGTTGTCGGTCGCGGCCTGGACCGGCGACCACGCCAGCGCCACCGCGATAAGACACAGCCCAACCGCGTGATGCATCACGCCAGCGCTTGCCTTCATGGTTGTTGATGCGACACTATGCCCATATGTTCAGTCTAACCATGTTGCTGGTCGGGGTGGGGCTTTCGGCCGGCGTGCTGGCCGGTCTGTTTGGCATTGGCGGGGGCTTGATCATCGTCCCGGCGGTCACGTTTGTGTTGATCTCACAAGGCCTGCCGGCCGATGTCGCCGTCCCCACCGCTGTGGCGACGTCATTGGGATCCATGCTCCTGACCTCGGCGCGGGCGGTGTGGTCACACCACCGCCGGATCGGCTTTGATCGGACAACCGTGCGTGCTTTGGCCCCTGGCATGATGGCCGGCGCGGCGGCGGGGGTGTGGCTCACCAACCACTTGCCCGTTGTTTGGGTCAGCGGGGTCTTTGCTGGCTTGGTGACGCTGATTGGCCTTCGCATGATGGGGGCGCACACGCTGTCGGCACCCACCCGCAGCGCGCGCCCGCGTGGCGCGATCGCGGCCACTGCCTTGATGGGCTCGGCGTCGGCCATGGTCGGCATTGGCGGCGGCTCGCTGCTGGTGCCGTATTTGATTTGGAGTGGGTATGCCAGCGTTCAGGCGGTGGCGGTGGCCTCGGCCATGGGGTGGTTACTGGCCTTGATGGGGGTGTTGACCTTTGTCGTGATCGAACCCAGCGCCGTCCAGCTGGGGCCCATCGTTTGGGTGGGGTTGGCTGGCGCGATCACCGCACCAATCGGCGTGGCCTGGGCCCACCGGTTGTCATCGGCCCGACTTCGACGTCTTTTCGGCTTGGTGTTGCTTGTGGTGGCCCTCGGTATGTTCTGGCAAATCCACACGGCCCCCTAACTGCACCGTCATGGTCAGCGGCCGGTGGTCTGAATAGTTCACCGGCAACACACCCAAATCACAGATGTCCATGCCCGGCGAAATCAAAATATGATCAATCGCCCGCTGCGGGTCCCAAGATGGATAGGTCAACAAATGGTCATCGGGGATGACCAACCCAGCGTTGTCACAAAACGCCCGAATCTCCCAAGCGCTGGGGCTGGCGTTGAGATCACCCATCACCACCACATTGGGATAAGCGCGCACCAATCCGGCGATGTAGTCAAGCTGCTGGATGCGCGCCCGCCGACCCAAGGCCAAGTGCAACACCACCAAATACAGCGCATGATCCCCCTCACCGAACCGAACGACCAACGCCCCGCGCCCCGGGATGGCCCCAGGCAAGCGGTGCTCTTCGACCTCGCTCGGTTCAATGCGGCTTAAAAACCCAATGCCCGCGTGGGCGATCACCCCAAGCTTTCGGTTGCCTTGATAGTTCCAATACGGGAAGTTGGCGTGGGTGGCCATGTACTTGGCTTGGTTGAGAAACCCCGACCGAAGCGAGCCACAATCAACCTCTTGCAAAGCGACGATGTCGTAGTCGGCCGCCAGCTCTGCAATGGCATCCAAGTTCGCCACCCGCTCGTTGTGGGGCAACACCTGACGCCAACTTCGGGTGACATACTGGTGGTACTTGCCTGTCGTGGTGCCGGCTTGGATGTTGTAGCTCAGCAACCGAAGCTGGCGCCGGGGGGCTGTCACGGCGCGGAGGTCTCTCCCGATGCCGTCAAGCCCAACGCTTCGGCTTCACGGGCCACCAAAACATCCACCGCACGCATCATCTCTTGATAAGAGTCAAACGCGCGGAGTTTCATCCGATACTTGCCCTGCACAATCACACTCGGGGTGCCACGGATACCAAAGCGTCGCACCTCGGTGCGGTTACGACCCATCTGCGACTCGACCGCGAACGACTCAGACATCTCCACAAACTCACCGGCATCCACCCCAAACTCTTCATAAAGCTTGCCAATGTCTTCCATGCTGGTGATGCGCTGGCGCTCGTCGTGCAACGCTTTAAATGTCTTCTCGTGAGCCTCAGGCCCAAGGTCCATGACCTGGGCCGTGTAGTAAGCACGCGCAAAGGGCGCCCAGCTGGGTCGCAGTGCCACAGGGAGCTTTTGGACCTCGACATAATCGGGCGCCTGTTCAGCCCAGGCGGTGATCACTGGCAGGAAATTGCGACACGCCGGGCAGGGGTAGGCAAACGCCTCGGTGACCACGACCTTGTCATCGGGCATGTTCGATGCGGCATCGATCGCATCGTAGTGCTGGCCTTCTTGATAGGGCTGTGCCAGGGCCGCCGACGAGACCACGGCGGTCACGCACATCAACAAAAACGCTCGAAATGGGGTCATGGTCTGTCCTCTTTGGTTCGAATGGGTGGTGAACAAGGGCTCACTGATCAACAAGCTTAGCAAACCCGCATCAACGGCTTATTCAGCGTTTGTAAACCGCGTCAAATGCAGCCCTTCAATGTATGAGCTTACCGCCTCGATTTCTTCATCGGTCAGCTGGGCGGCGACCGCGACCATGATGTTGCTGTAGGGGTCATCGGCGCCATTGTTCTCGCCATCGCGGTAGCGGCGCAAACGATCGGCGGTGTAGTCGGCGTGCTGGCCGGCGACACTCGGGTAATGCGCGCCGGGAATGCCTCGACCCGACGGCCCGTGGCACGCCCCACACGTCGGCACGCCAGAGTCCCGATTACCGGCGGTGTAGATCTTTTCGCCCAATTCAACCAGCGCCTCGTCGGCCACGCCCGGCTCGATGGTTTGTTGCTCGTAATAGGCGGCAATGTCGGCGATGTCTTGGTCGCTTAAGTTCATCACCATGGGGTACATCGTTGGCACGTTGCGCTGTTGGTCGCGCACCATGCGCGTTTGTCTGGCCGCATAATCGGCGTGTTGGCCGGCGATCTTGGGCCACTCGGCGACGCTGGAGTTGCCGTCTTGACCATGGCAGGCACCACACGTGGCCGCCTTGGCTTGACCGGCTTCAGGATCCCCCACCAGCTGTTGAGCCACCGCGGGTGTGGCCAAGGTGGCGATCAAAACAGTGGCAAACGCCAATCGAATCATTTTGCTGATACTCCTGCTTGCATGGGCTGACCTGATATTATCGCTTTTTTCGAGCCTTTTGTTGGGCCCTTTAGGGATTGTCATGACGCCATCATCATTGCCACCGTCATCGCCGTCATTGTCGCCGATGGCCAAGCTGTTGCGACAAGCCCGGTATGTCGACAGCATCCACCACCCCAGCCAACTGCCCCCCGACGGCGGCATTGAGGTGGCGGTGGCGGGTCGCTCGAACGCGGGGAAATCGAGCTTAATCAATCGCTTGTGCGACCAAAAGTCGTTGGCGCGGACCAGCAAAACGCCCGGGCGAACCCGCCAGCTGGTGTTTTTTGAGCTCGACCCGCTGCGCAAACTGGTGGATTTGCCCGGTTATGGTTATGCCAAGGTCAGCGGCGACCTGAAAGCCCACTGGCAAGGCCTCATCCAAGGCTACCTCGACCAACGACAGGCGCTGAGAGGCTTGGTGGTGGTGATGGACATCCGACATCCCCTCAAAGACACCGATGTGCAATTGATCGAGTGGGCCGGTCAACGTGGCTTATCTCAGCATCTGGTGCTCACAAAAGCCGACAAGCTCTCCCGCGGGCAATGGCTGCAAGCGCTCGATAAGGTCCGAAAGAAAATACACCCCGAGGTGGGCTTGCAAGCGTTCTCGGCCACGTCGGGCTTGGGGCTCGATGAGTTGCTGGCCGCGTTTGATCGGTGGTATCAACCGACCATTGATCTGGTCTAGCCGCCATGCAGATTGGCCCGCATGCATTGCCCTCGAACCTCGGTCTGGCACCGATGGCTGGGGTGACCGATAAGCCGTTTCGGTTGTTGTGCAAGGCCATGGGCGCAGGCTTGGCCACCTCAGAGATGACCACCGCCGATCCCACGCTGTGGCACACCGCCAAATCCAAACACCGCATGGACCACCGCGGCGAGCCGGGGATCATCTCGGTACAAATCGCCGGCACCGAGCCCGACCAAATGGCCCAAGCGGCCCGGTTCAATGTCGACAACGGCGCTGACATCATCGACATCAACATGGGGTGTCCAGCGAAGAAAGTCTGTCGGGCGTGGGCGGGTTCGGCGCTGATGCAAGATGAAAAACGCGTGGGCCAGATCCTTGAAGCGGTGGTCGGCGCCGTTGACGTGCCGGTGACTTTGAAAATCCGCACCGGCTGGGCCCGTGATCAAAAAAATGCCCCAACCATCGCGCGCATGGCCCAAGCGTGTGGCATCCAGGCGCTGGCCATCCACGGCCGCACCCGCGACCAAAAATACCAAGGCGTGGCCGAGTACGACACCATTGCCGACATCAAAGCCAACATTGATTTGCCGGTGTGGGCCAACGGCGACATCGACAGCCCTGAAAAAGCACGATACGTGCTCGACCACACCGGCGCCGATGGGCTGTTGATTGGCCGGGCCGCCCAAGGCCGGCCGTGGGTGTTTCAGCAGATCAGCCATTTCTTGGCCACCGGCGAGCACCTGCCCGACCCCTCGCCTGAGAGAGTCTGCGAGATATTGGTCGGCCACTTGTGCGCGCTGTATGACTTTTATGGGGAGCACCGAGGCGTTCGCGTGGCGCGCAAGCATCTGGGGTGGTACGCCAAAGACCGCCCAGAGAACCGCCCGTTTTTGGCGGTGGTGAACCAAGCCACCGATGCCCGAGGCCAGTTGGCACTCACTGAGAGCTATTTTGCATCGTTGATGCCGCCTCAACGGGCCGTGTCATAATTAACAGGCGATGTTCAACCTAAAGCTCCTAACAACGACCATTGGTTTGATGATGCTGTTTGCTCTATTGAGCCTGAGCGGTCCGGCTTTTGCTCAAACTCCAACTGAGGTGCGCGACGCGCAAGGTCAAGACTTGCTCGATGCATTTGACAACAGTTACGCGACTGATATCAGTATGACCCGAAACACGCTCAATCAAATCAGACAACGTGCGCAGGCCACCAATGACATTGAACTGAAGCTGGCCTATGTTGATCGTGTATTGTCAGTCTCGCACTCGCGTTACACCGAGAACACCGAATTGATCATAGAGACAATTGAGTCGTGGCAAGGAGAGAGAAATGATGCGTTAAGCCGAGAACAGGCCGCATTTCTACAGATGGCCATCGCGGCACTCAATGTACAACAAAAAACGAATCTTGATCAGGCCGAGAAAACACTGCTGGCGTTACATAACAACCCCAAAGCCGAAACGTTCCAAGCCATCGTAAAGCGCGAATTGGGTCACCTATACCAATCTTTAGGTCAATACCCACGCGCGATTGATTTTTATACGGATGCTCTTCGCTTGGACGCGACTGCAACCTTCCAAGCCAACATTTATAACAATCTTGGTAATACTACGGGCTATTTTGAGGACTGGGACCAATCGGTTGTTTATTATCAACGAGCTATTCAGCTATACGAATCGGTGGGTCGCGACATCGATGTGCTTTTGGTTCAAGCCAATTTGGGAGCAACGTATCGGGCCGCCAATCGAACCCAGGAAGCCTTAACGTTATACCAAGCCGGCTTAGACGCCCTAACATCGACGGAAGTGCCTGATTTAGAAGCCCAGTTCCAAATGAATTTGGGCAACCTGTACGTGGAGCTGGGGGAGGTTCAGTCGGGCCTAGATGCGCTGAGAAAATCATTAGCGATTTGCCTCAAGGAGGGACTGTCGTATTGCGTGATGCTCAGTCGCCTCAACGTTGGACATGCTCACCTCGTCAACGGTGATTTCGATCAGGCCTTGGTTTTTTTCGACAGAACCAACGAGGACCTTAAGTCACTTGATGATCCCTACGTTGAGCGATCCCTGATGGACAATTACGCTGATGTCTACCGGGAACAAGGTGATCATGAGCGCGCCTTGTTGTATTTCGATCGATATCATGCGCTTGATAGACAGCTGATCAGCGCTGAAGCAAAGGCGGCCGCTGAAGAAACACAGACCCGCTACGAGACCGAGCTCAAAGACGCTGAGTTGACTATCCAAGCCGAACAAATCGAGCGCCAACGCGCGCAGATTCAAATCGGCATTGTGTTGGCGGCCGGTGTTGGGGCGGTGTTGGCTGTGGTGATTTTCTTTTTGAGCTTCAGAGCACGCACGCTACAAAGCCTGTATGAAAGAAACCAAGACTTGCTTCGCCAAAACGAAGTCAACCAGCGACTTAACGAAAGACAATCGGCTGACCCACAACAAGCCAACACCAACCCACTGGCCTCTGATGGGACGTCACCGAGCTTAGAGCACGTCTTTGAGCGGGTGACCTCCGCGCTGCAACAAGAGGGCATTTACCGAGACGCCAACCTCTCGTTGGGCGACTTGGCCGCTCACGTGGCGAGCAACAGCACCTACGTCTCAAACGCGATTTCCCAATTTGCCAACACCAATTTCAACAACTTGGTCAACTATTACCGGATCATGGATGCACGCCGTCAACTCAACCAAGCCGGCGCCAGCACCTCCATCGCACAGCTGGCGCAAGGCTGTGGCTTCAACTCCAAAGCCTCCTTTTATCGGGCGTTTTCAAAGTACGTGGGCATGACCCCATCGCAATATTGTCAACGCTTGAAAGCCAATAGAACCGACGCTGCCTGATCGACTGGTGTCCACATAACCGACAAACCGGCGTGCCTGTCGGCTTTGTCGACACGCTCGTCGGTTTTTGTCCTGTTCAAACGAAAGATTTTCTATCAAACTAATCATCAAGCGCTATCAAGGGAGGGGGATAGCAGGTGAAGTGATGGCCTGCGACCGGCAAAGCCCACCAACGTCAGTGTGTGGTGGGCTTTCCTTTTAAGGCCAAATGGGCCGGTCAGTCAGCGTGTTCGCCCAATGTGGCCTTCAATGGCCCCAACCACGGTTCAAAATGCCGCCACTGCGCCACACCGGCCTGGTAGATGGGTTGTCTGACCTGTTCGGCACTGGCGGTTCTCACCGAACGCTGGGTCTGGTGAAACTCAACGCATTGTGGCTCGAACTCAAGCCCTAAGAATGTCAACATCCGTTTGACTTGCGCGTCCAAATCCTCGACCACGGCCTCGTAGTCCACCTGCAAAATCTCGCCGGGGTAGACGGCGTGCCAGTGGTCCATCAAATCAGCGTAGTCGGCCCAGTAGCGGCCGATGTCGTCCAAGCCATAAGAAAACTCCTGGCCTTCGGCAAAAAGCTGTTTGAAGCCGCTGAAGCAACACGCCATGGGGTGGCGGCGCGCATCGATGATGCGGGCGTTCGGCAACATGGTCTTGATCAGACCGATGTGTCGAAAATTGTTGGGCATCTTATCGGTGAACAACGGCGCGCCTTGGCGGTGGATCCGGGTGTCTTCGATGTATTGGCTGCCCATTGCCCGGATCGCCTCTGGGGTGTATTCGGCCAACACCTGCGGGTACTTGGGGGTGTCGTTGACCAACTGGCGGCCGTTCAACCTATGAACAGTGGCCAAGATGTTTGGAAGCTCTAAGGTGCCATCAATTTGGCTGTGCGAGGCCAAGATTTGTTCGATCAAGGTCGACCCCGCGCGCGGCAAACCAACAATGAAGATCGGATCTGGGGCGGGATCGCCCTGCCCTTCAAATGAGGCCACGCGTTCGGGGGTGAAAAACGCCTTTTGCCGCTCGAAATCAGCGTGCATGCGATCAGCGCTGTAGCGCACTTGGGCTTTTTTCAGGGCGTTGCCTTGGGCGTAGTGATCAAAGGCGTGCTCGAAATCATTGCGGTCTTCAATGGCTTTGCCCAGCGCAAAATGCAGGTGATAGCGATCTACCACGGTGGCTTGATCCGAGTTCAGTGCCTGCGCCATCCGATCCAAGTCGTCATCGCTGAACCGGTAGGTCTTTAAGTTGGCCAATGACCACCACGCATCGCCAAACTCAGGCCGCTGTGCCGCCGCCGCTTGGTAGGCCCCAATCGCCTGGTCTTGCTCACCGATTGTTTTGAAGGCATGGCCGCGCTGCATGTGCACATTTTCAGGGTGTGGGCTGATATCGACCAAGGGATCCAACACAGCCAGCGCGTCTTGGTAGCGACCAATGGCCGCGCATTGGTTGGCATACACCATTTCAGCGGCCAAGTTGTTCGGTAAGCGACGACGAAGCTCGACCGCTTGGTCGAAGGCTTTTTGGAATTTTTGGCGCTTGTGCAACACCTTGACGTAGTCCAACCGCGCCAAGTCAAACTTGGGCTCAAACTCCAAGGCGCTCTCGAGCAAGAACTCGGCATCATCCAAGACATTGAGCTCAGCGCCAATGGCGGCCAACAAGCGCATGCCTTCGGTGTCTTTGGGGTGGGCTTTCAAATACTGCCGGCAGGCTTGCTCGGCTTTGTAGAGCCTGCCTTCGTGCATCATCGAGGTGACTGACTGCAATACTTTAGGCAACTTCGCCAGTCGATCATGATTGGCTCGGGCGCTGGCCGCATCCTGCGGGTGTCCAGTCTCGGCCAACAATTGAGCCAATTCCCGCCAACTCGCCAACAAGCCTGGGTTGAGTTCGCAGGCGCGACGATACGCTTCGATGGCAGGAGATTTCTGGCCCTGATCGCGGTGATTGTGGCCGATCTCTTGCCAGGCGCGCCCGTAATCGGGCTTGCCCTCGAGTGCTTTTTTCAGGTGACTGAGGGCTTGTGAGTGATCGCCATCGGCGCGGCGGCACACGGCTTTATAAAACAGCGCCTGGTGGTGGTTGGGCCGGGTCTGCAAGCAGTCATTGAGCAGCGACTCGGCTTGGGGAATCTGTTGGTGGCGCAGCAGGCGTTCTGCCTGGGCCAACGTGTCATCAAATGAGGAGGTGGTTTGTTTAGACATGTCTCTTTAAAAATAAATGGCAGGGCACCGACCGGTGCCCTGCCAAAAGCATAAGCAGTCGATCAGACCACAGTGATTGTAGCCTGACCGATTGAGCTTAAATCAATAACCAGTGAACCGGTAATTGAATTTCACACCCGCCGTCATCGGACGGTTGGTGGTCACACGTGGGATATCGTCTTGCTCGTTAATGAACAACTCAGCACGCTTGTCGAAAACATTATCGACAAAGATTTCTGCTGACCAGTCATTTTTGGCAATCCCGGCCGATGCGTTGAAGATGGCATACCCGGCTTGACGCTCACGAACTTCAGCCACAAGTGAGCTGAATGAATGCGAAGCGAATGAACCAGAAGCCTGCACAAACGCAGTATCGGCGAAGTCCCAATCCACTGAACGCTCATAGCGACCGCGCAGGTAGGCTTGGTACTCAGGCACCAACGGCAAGCTTGATCCCACAGGCGCCAGCTCGATGACTCGGGCTTGTGTGGATTTCAGCTCGGTGTCGTTGTATGAAAACGCCCCAAACAAGGTGAAGTTTTGGGTGGCGCGGTATACAAAATCCCCTTCGATACCGAAGATCTCAGAATCGGCTGAGTTCTCGATAAAGGTCAGGATCGACACGTTGGCAGGATCAAAACGCGAGACCTGCATGTTGTCCCACTTAATCCAGTACGCGCTACCGTTCAACCGAAGCGTGTTGTCCAACAACGAGGTTTTCCAACCAAACTCGTAGTTGGTGACATCATCGGTGTCGTAGGTGACCTGTACTGTGGGGAAGTCCGGGTTCGCTGATGGAATACCACCGCCCCGGTTAAACCCACCGGGTCTAAACCCTTCTGAGTAGGTGGCATAGAACAACGCGTTATCGGTCGGCGTCCAAGACAGGTTGAACCGTGTGATGGTGTCATCCTGCTCCAAAGGATCCGAGCTGTGACCACCTGAGCTTTCATAATCACGGCCTCGATCGGTATTCACTGAGCCTTGGAAAATCCCGTCGGCAAAGTTGGACGACCCAACAAACGAAGACTCAATGTCATAGCGGCGCACACCAACGGTGGCTTTCAACGTGTTCGGGATCAGGTCATAGCTGAATTCACCGAAAAACGCCAATTGCTCTTCTTCACGCGTAATGTCGTTGAAAAAGGCAACACCTGAAGGCCGTGTTTCATTATTGATGCTCTGGGCCGCCTCAATCGGTGCATTGGGTGCAAAACCCAAATCAGCGGTTGCCAAGTATGCAAAGTCATCCTGGGTCTCGATCTTGTAATCATCCATGAACACGCCACCGACCACACGCCAGCGGTTGTCTGCTGGTGTTGAGAATCTCAACTCGTTGGTGAAACGTTCGTGTTTTTGATCGATCACGGTGCCTTTGGTGGGATCCAAACATGCCCGTGTATCGGTGATGACACCTGGATCGATGTTGTAGTTGGTGATGTAGTTTGGGTTGTCATACGTACAGGTGTAATACGCAATAAACGCACCTGAGTTGTTGTACCCGGTGTAGTCCACCGACTGATCAACCTGACGATCCAAATACGCACCGGTGTAGACCAAATCCAACATGCCCGCACGGCCGTTGACCGTCCAAGAAAGCTGGTTGAAGTCATCACGCAGCTTGTCTGGGAAGTAACGGTTCACTTCCAGATCACCGACATCGGGGTCATAGTCAAACACCCCATCCGAGCCCAACTGCTGGTAGGTGTTTTGAACCAACACGTTCCAGTCGTTGTTGATCTCGTGATAAAGCCCCAAACGAATGCCTTTGTAGAACGCATCGTTGAAGTCTTCTTCAACAAGCGCCAAGTTATCGGTGGACTCGTAGGTCGCATCAGGACCCAAATCAACCGCAGAATCCGCGTTGATGCTTGGATCCAGCGTGAATTCACCAAAGGTGTTGTCGATGAAGCCACCCAGCTGGACGCTGTAGTAGGCCAAACGCATCGCGGTGTTGTCGCCCACGGGCAAGTTGAAATAACCCTCGCCGCTGGCGTCCATGTCGCCGCCTTTGATGAAGCCTGTGCTGGCGCTAAAGCCTGCTTCATAGGTGCCCAGCTCTGGCTTGTTGGTGATGTAGCGGATGGTGCCCGCTTGCGAGCTCGCACCAAACAGCGTGCCTTGTGGTCCAGGCAACACCTCAATACGCTCCAGATCAGTCACATAGATGTCCATGTTCCGACCCGGCGCTGTGGCGGGCTGGTCGTCCAAGTACAGCGCCACGTTGGGCTGTGTCCCCTGCGCGCCTGACAGCAACACAGAAATCGGTTGGACAGACATGCCGCGGATGAAGATGGTTTGTTGGCCAGGGCCGCGGCTCGCCGCTGTGATCCCTGGCATGGATGACTGCAAGTCATCGAAGTTATCCACACCCATTTCATCGAGTGTTTCCCCATCCATCGCTTGTACGGCCAGCGCCGTTGACTGCATGTCAGTGGCTTCGGTCCGGGTGGCCGTCACCACCATCCGATCCACTTCGCGACTGTTTTGTGACTCATCCTGGGACTCGGTATCTTGCGCCTGAACTGTGGTTGCAGCACCTGCGGCGAGCACCCAGCCAATGGCCTCGGATAATCGATTTCGTCTCATTATTGGTCCTTTTGGTTTAAATGAATATTCAATTAAAAATTGAAAGCAAAACTGCCGGCTGAGCATTTTCTTTTGAAGAGACAAGGTCACCAAAAAGATCGCTGTCGATGCCAATCAACAGACCACAACGAATGGAGCGGACGCACAAACGCCCACGGAGCCACGTCACTGACGATCACTTCACCAAAAGCAACTTATTTTTTCGCTGGTGATGCTTAAAGCATCGATAAAGCACCAAAGCCCTTAGATTCTGTGGTTTGACACCACCGGCACCATTTAAGGTGCAGACTCTGATTTTGGGTTTATATGCAGACGCCGTGCGTCTCTATGCTCAAAAGCCGTTTATATTGAATTGTAATGAGGCTCTGAGATCACCACTTATCCCGTGGTTTCTAGCATTAAACTCTACCGATGTACGGATCGGTGACACCTCTCCGTCCATGAGTTCACTTGTTTTCTTCAATGGCTTAAATAAAAAGCCGTTTGGAAAATAGTCTAACCTTTCGTTTTGAGTTCAACGAACATCTTAACATGATCTAAACAGAACTTTCATTCACGCCCCATAATGACCAAAAACACGGGGCTGGAACCACCAAATCAACGCGTGTGCCCTGCCATTTCGCAGTTTTAGAGACCATCACAACACCATTGATCCACCGCGCGGCCCATTTCAGCTGTCTATTTATGCGTGGCGACTCGCCAATCGACCGTGCAACGGCCGCTTTGTGGCTGCAATGCTTGGACAGTTCACCAAAAAAAACCGGGGCCCTGTAAGGCCCCGGCTGTTGATCCAAGATTATTGATGGCGCGATTAAAAATCCACGCTCGCAGCAAACCGGAAACGCCGTCCAATCACATCCAGGGGCTGGAATGGATCGCTCCCCGATCCAGTCAGTGCAGCACCTGAGCGAATCCGACCGTCAACTTTGTCAAAAACGTTGTTCACCACGGCCTGTAGTTTGATCGAATCAGTCAGCTGATAATCCAGGGTAAGGTTGTGGAACTGGACCGACGGCCCGGTGCCTTGCCCGGGCGCAAAACGCTCGGGCGCTGCCTGCTTATCGACTTTGAACGAGCCAATATGGCGCATTTGCCAAAGGAATCCGAATCGGTTTTGATCGTAACGCAGATTGAGCTGGTAGCGCAGGCGCTCGAAGCCACGTTCGCCGGTGAGAATTTCGAGATCTCCACGGCTCACCTCACGTTCGACGCGGGCATTGTGGAAGACATTGCCGAAGATCTGAAAATTGCCTGGCATGCTGCGAAGCAAGCCCGCCGCTTCAAAGTTATAGTTGAAGTTGGCAACCAGCCCCTCGAAATCGCGCCGTGCCGCATTCAAAAACCCAGTTTCTGGGTTGCGGATCTGGAACCCAGAATCTCGCTCAAAGCGGTTACAGGCCTCAGCATCGGGATAGCTCTGGCTGTCGAAGCATGCATTAAGGACCTGCGTGGCCGAGAGGGTGACAATTTCGTCCTGTAAAGAGATGTTCACCCAGTCAACCGAGACGCTGAGTCCGGGCAAGGCAGGCGGCGCCAACACGACACCGACAGTCCAAGAATCGGCCACCTCGTTTTCAAGATCCGGATTGCCGCCCGTGAAGCCAGTGTCGGTTCGGTTGTCGATCAGCGATTCAAACTCGCCGATATCAAACCCTTCCTCAAGCACACCTTGATTGATGAGCGTCTGCACCTGAGCTTGGCAGTTGGCCTGACGGAGGGCGGGATTTGGGCCGCCATCAATAAACTCAGGATCGCAGGGGTCGGATGCGAATGTCTGGATCTGCGAACGCGGCAGGAAAAGCTCTTGAATGGACGGTGCTCGGATAGATTGGGTGAAGTTTCCGCGAATGGTTAGACCATCTTCGAAAAATGGAAGGTTTGGCCGCAGCCGCCCACCCGCAGTCCAGGTCACGTCTTTGCCGGCGCGCGAGTTATCAACGAACCGAAAGGCCGACTCAAGCTGGAAAGACGCCAAAAAAGGCACATCAAAGCCCGGCCCCACGCCATTCTCGACGATGGGGACCACCGTTTCGGCATAGAACTCCGTGGTGTCGAATTGGCCAGAAATGTTCGGTACCGGCGAGACAGGGTCGATGCCGATGTTGGTCGCACGGTCGACGTCAAAGCGGCCATTTTCGCGTCGGTGCGTGAACCCGCCGGCCAATGAGATGGGGCCAGCCGGCAGATCCACCACTTCACCGGCGAAGTTGCCTTCATAGGTGATCTGGCGGATTTCTGTGCTTTGGAAATTCTGCTGAATCAAATATGCCCTTTGCTCATCGGTGAGCTGCTGCAGGCCGAAGGGATTAAAGGGAATACAGTTGTCAATGTCAGAATTTTCAGGCGGGGTGAACACACCATCGAACGGCGTTGAGGGGGGTTCGATCTGTGATCGGCAAACAATGTCCCCCGTTGCCGGATCGGTGACAGCATCAAGCGCAAGCGCATAGCGCGGACCATTGATGTCTGTTTGGCGGGAGGTCGCATTGGTTTCGCCATAATTAAAAGCTGTGTTCCAGGTCCAATTTCGATTCAAGAGATCGAAGTCACCCTCGAGCCCGACAACAAAACGAAATACGTCCTGATCTCGGAAGTTGGGTGCTCCCTCCACAATGTCGTAATTGGAGCGAGTCACCTGGAAGAATTGATCTTCCTCAAGGGTTGGATCATAGGCCCCGTTCAGTGCCAACGTGGACCGCAGCTGCTCGGACACAAACGGGTTCTCGTCAATGTTGACCTGGATTGCGCCGCCAGCGCCCGGTGCAAAAACATTCGAGCTCCAGGGCGGTTGGTTGGCACGGTCCGTGGACTCAGACCGAGCGTACAGGCCTTCGACAAAAAGCCGCGTCCCGTCGGCGATTTCGTAATGCGCATTCCCCATGAAATTCCAGCGATCAAGGGGCGCTATGGGTGTTTCTGCCTTGACCAACGGGAAGACAAGCGGGTTGTTGAAGCCATCGCCGCCTTGCGAGAAGAAGATCCCGCGTGGCGTGCCAAGATTGGCTTCCTCCCAGGTGACAAGATTGCCACTGGCATCGAACACCAAAGGATTGCCCTGAGCATCCCGCAGGGCGCCGTTGCCATTGCCTTGCGCGACAAAAGCGCCTGGCAGCAGCGGCATCCCTGAATTGGGCACCTGCCAAACGTTCACCGCATCGTCGCACAGCACAACATCTGGAATGCCGTCGTTGGCATTGACAATTGGCAGGCCGTTGGCGCCAATGCCGGCCTCAGGATTTTCGCAAAACGCGGTGTTGCGGCGAAGAACCGCGCTGTCTTCGGCGTCAAACCCGCCCACAGTAGAAAACTCTGCAGCCAGCGTCACATTGCCTTTATTGTCGGCCGTGCTCGCGCCCCACAGCCCGCTGAAACGGGCGTTTTGAGAGTCACCTGCCTCATCTGTCCCGTACTGCACATCAGTCGACAGGCCCTCAAAATCTTCCTTCATGATGAGGTTCACGGTGCCCGCGATCGCATCGGTGCCATAAACCGGCGCACCCCCAACAAAAACGGTTTCAACCCGGTCAATCATCGCCGTTGGGATGATGTTCAAGTCCACCTGCATGCCCGAGCTGGCGCCACTGCCCAGACCGGGCGTATTCTGGCTGACCGAGCGACGACCATTGATCAGCACCAAAGAGCGCTGCGTGCCAAGGCCAAACGTATTGACGAAGTTTTGCCCAACGCTTTGGCCACCTTGTCGGCCCGTATTGCCGACGCCAATGCCAAAAGATGGGGTTTCGTTCAGTGCATCTGCCACATTGGCAAACCCCCGATCCTCGATAAATTCAGAACTCAAACTGACAGCGGGCTGTAGCGTGTCATATCCGGCTCGCTTAATTCGTGAACCGGTCACGACCATGCGCTCGACGTTCTCCTCCTCGCTGTCTGGCGGATCGTCTGCGGCGTCTTGTTGAGTTGCGGAATTGCGCTGTGCGTTCTGAGTCGTGGCGGTTGATGCGGATTCGGCAGACATTTTTGAGGTCAGGCCCATTTCAGCACCCTCTCGCGCAGCAGAGTCGGTCGACCCCAGCAGCAGACCGCTCAACGCCAGCGAAATGGCCGCAGCCAGCATGGTTGGACGGTTGGGTTGTTGTGTGTTCATCAGCATTATCCTTTTATTAAATTTCCACCCTCTACGATGCAGACGGGCTAAAACGGGCGATTTTTGGTCAGTTGAGCAGCATCGTTCATGTAGTCTTAACAAAAAATTTACCAAATCACAAGACTGAGACAAAAAAAGTTTTGCCTGATAAAACCCAGCGATTGGTGGGCATACGGCGCTGAAATCACCCGCAGCGGAAGGGGATAACCCCTTCATCAAAGCAATTACTCAGCAAAATCAGGGCCACAAGACCGCCAGACAATAGGCCCATTCCCTCGCAATCATCCATTGCATCACGCTGGAATGCCCCACCATGGTGTGGCCTGATGTGGTTGATAACAATTGAAACCATGAGGGCCCGGGCGGCATCGGCCGGCGTTGTAATGCCGGCCTGCTTGCTGCATGATGATGACAAAGTCGCCGTTGAATCGGGCCGAATGGCTCATCCCCCAATCAAGAAAAGGTGAAGTATGCTCCACACCCATCGTCGTCTATTCAACGTCACCGCAGCGCTCGTTTTGCTGATGCTGAGCCAAACAAATACCGCTGCCGAGGAGGCCTACAGCCACTGGGCAGGCTTGGCTGAACTGCAACAAGCCATGCGCGACGGCACACTCACCGCGGCAGTGCTGGTCGAGCGCCAGATTGCTCGCGTCGAGCGGCTGAACCCTGAGCTCAATGCAGTGATTGCCCTCGATCCATCTGCCCGAGCCCAGGCACGCGCACTCGACGCCCAACGTGCCGCAGGCGAATGGGCCGGTCCACTGCACGGCATCCCCGTGCTGATCAAGGACAACATCGAAACCCGCGCTCAGCCGACCACGGCCGGCTCGCTGGCACTGGCCGACAACGACACCGGTCGCGACGCGCCGCTGATCACGCGGCTAAGAGAGGCCGGTGCGGTCATCCTGGGCAAGGCCAACCTGAGCGAGTGGGCGAATTTCCGCTCGGAACGCTCGTCGAGTGGCTGGAGTGCCACCGGTGGCCAGGCGCGCAATCCGTATGATCCAAACCGAAGCCCCTGTGGCTCCAGTTCGGGCTCTGGTGTCGGTGTTGCTGCAGGCATGGCGGTGCTTGCGGTGGGCACTGAGACCAATGGCTCAGTGGTGTGCCCAGCCTCGGTCAATGGTGTTGTCGGGATGAAGCCCACTGTTGGGCTTGTGAGCCGCACGCACATTGTGCCCATCTCGCACAGCCAAGACACCGCCGGGCCGATGGGCAGAAGCGTATTCGACGTCGTAACACTGCTCAGCGCCATGGCCGGCCAAGATCCCGCCGATCCCGCCACCAACGAACGCCCAGAATGGTCGCCAACATCGCTGGTGGCACATGTGAACGCTGATGGCTTAAAGGACAAGCGAATTGGCGTGCTGCGCTCTTCAGCTGGTTTTCACGGCGGTGTAGAACAACTGTTGGAAGCCGCCATCGATTCGATGCGTGCAAGCGGTGCACAAATTATCGACGGCATCGAATGGCAAACATCAGATGACGTTTTCACTGAGTCCTACGACATGTTCGGTCAAGCCTATGACGTGCTCTTGTACGAGTTCAAACACGACCTCAATGCCTACCTGGCCGGCCTACCCGACCCCGATCTCGCCAACATGACGTTGGCCGATCTGATTGCATTTAACCGAATCAACGCCGCCAAGGAAATGCCTTGGTTCGAGCAAGAAATCTTTGAGTTGGCTCAAGCCAAAGGCCCACTCAGTGACACACAATACAAACAGGCACTTGTGGCTGTGCAGAAAGCAGCTCGCGAAGACGGCATCGACAAACTGCTGGACGAACACAACCTGGACGCACTGATCGCGCCAACCGCGTCTCCAGCCTGGACCATCGACCTGATCAACGGCGACAATTCCCTCGGCGGCAGCTCATCTTTGGCTGCAATCTCAGGCTACCCAAACATCACTGTCCCGATGGGCCAGATACACGGCATGCCGGTGGGCTTATCTATATTCGGCGCGAAGTTCAGCGAACCCGTATTGATCGAGATTGCCAGCGGTTTCGAACATACTGCCGGCGGCTTCATACCACCCAACTTGGCGTTACTGGACTGAAATCATGTGCTGATGCCTTGGCCATCGAATTTGGGCACGTTTAAAGCGCCTCACCGTTCAGCGACCTCGGGCAGGTTCGTTGTTTAACCGCCAGGCCAAAGTCGGCACGACTGCCACAAAAAAGCCCCGATAAACGGGGCTTTTCTGGTTTTACGCGAGTAATTGGAGTGTTTTATTTCAGATCAAACCGATCCAATTCCATCACTTTGACCCAGGCTTGAACAAAGTCTTTGGCAAACTTTTCACCCGCATCGGCGCCACCGTAGACTTCACACACCGCACGAAGCTCAGAGTTTGAACCAAACACCAGATCCACGCGTGTGCCCTGGAACTTGACTTCCTTGGTGGCCGCATCAACGATATCAAAGACGCCGTCTTGGTCAGAACGCTTCCAATCCATGCCAGGTTCCAACAAGTGCACAAAGAAGTCATTGGTCAAGGCACCCGGCCGATCGGTGAACACACCCAAATTCGACCCATCGAAGTTGGCTTGCATGGCGCGCATGCCACCCACCAACGCGGTCATTTCAGGCACTGTTAAGGTCAACAATTGCGAACGCTCCACCAACCACTCCTCAGGCGCACCGCCCAAGTCTTTGGCCATGTAGTTGCGAAACGCATCGGCACGCGGCTCGAGGACCGCGAAAGACTCGATGTCGGTTTGCTCGTCGCTGGCATCGGTCCGACCTGGGGTGAAAGGCACCTCGATATCAAAGCCTGCTTTTTTTGCGGCGGCTTCAACACCGGCACAACCGGCCAGCACAATCATGTCGGCGATGGAGATTTTTTTGCCATCCGATTGCGCCTCATTGAAGCCTTGAGCCACGCCTTCGAGCTTGGCCAAGATGCCATCGAGCGCTTCGGGCTGGTTGACTTCCCAGTGCTTTTGTGGCGCCAAACGAATGCGCGCACCGTTGGCTCCACCGCGCTTGTCAGATCCACGGAAAGTGGCCGCTGAGCCCCAGGCGGTCTTGACCAATTCTGCCACGCTCAACCCGCAATCCAATGCTTGGGCTTTGAGGGCTTTGATGTCTTTGGCATCCACCAAGGGGTGGTCAACCGCAGGCACCGGGTCTTGCCAGATCAACGGCTCTGAATCCGGGACAAGCTTGCCGACATAGCGTGTGATCGGGCCCATGTCGCGGTGGGTCAGTTTGTACCAAGCCTTGGCAAACACCTCTTGAAACTCTTGAGGATTTTCCCAGAACCGACGCGAGATCTTTTCATAGATCGGATCCATGCGAAGCGCCATGTCGGCTGTGGTCATCATCGGCTTGTTTTTCAGGTTGGGATCGTGGGCATCGGGAACAATTCTGGCTTCTTCTTCTTTGGGCTCCCACTGCCAAGCGCCCGCTGGGCTCTTGACCAGTTCCCAGTCATAACCAAACAAGTTATCAAAATAACCGTTGTCCCACTTGATCGGGTCGTTGGTCCACGCCCCTTCGATGCCGCTGGTGATGGTGTCCACACCGTGGCCTTGGCCCCGGGTGTTCTTCCAACCCAAACCTTGCTCGGTAATGTCTGCCGCTTCAGGCTCTGGGCCGACATATTTTTCGGGGTCATCGATGCCGTGGCACTTGCCAAACGTGTGGCCACCAGCGGTCAAGGCGACGGTTTCTTCATCGTTCATGGCCATCCGGGCAAACGTCTCGCGGATGTCTTTGGCCGAAGCCAGCGGGTCTGGGTTGCCGTTCGGGCCTTCTGGGTTGACGTAAATCAAACCCATTTGCACCGCCGCCAGCGGATTCTCAAGCTCGCGGTCACCGCTGTAGCGCTGGTCTTCCAACCACTCGCCCTCGGGCCCCCAATAAATGTTTTCCGGCTCAAACACATCCTCACGGCCGCCACCAAAGCCATAGGTCTCAAAGCCCATGGACTCCATGGCCACGTTGCCGGCCAAAACCATCAAATCCGCCCAAGACAAGGCCGCGCCATACTTTTGTTTGACCGGCCACAGCAAGCGACGCGCTTTATCCAAGTTGGCGTTATCAGGCCAGCTGTTTAACGGCGCAAACCGCTGTTGACCCCCGCCCGCACCACCGCGGCCGTCGCTGATTCGATAGGTGCCGGCGCTGTGCCAGGCCATGCGGATAAACAAACCACCGTAGTGCCCCCAATCGGCTGGCCACCAGTCTTGCGAGTCGGTCATCAAGGCATGCAGGTCTTTAACCACGGCATCCAGATCGAGTTTTTTGAATGCTTCGGCATAGTCAAACGTCTCACCCATCGGGTCTGATTTGGGTGAGTTGGCTCGCAGCATTGCTAAATTCAGTTGATTGGGCCACCAATCGGCGTTGGTCCGGGCTTCAGCTTTGGCCTGCTTGGGCTCAAAGTTGATCACGGGGCACTTGGCTACTTCAGACATGGTTTCCTCCAAATATGTGTTCTGACACGGTCTAGTATAGGCGTCACAAGCGCCCGACTCCATCGATATCGGCAATGGCTTTGATACGAGGACCCTATGGACTTCATGGCTGTTGGCCCGACCCAAACAACCGCCCACTGTGTTCTAAGTACTGCTGTCCTTGCGTCGCGATCACCTCGCCTTGGTCGGCCTCGGAGGCCAAATGCACTTTCTCGAGGGTGTCTTGGACCACGCCAAGCTCTTTTGCCAAACGCCCCAGGGCGTTTTCGAGGGTGTAGGTCAACTCATGCACCTCATAACTGGTCTCGGCGGTGATCTCATCGGCCTCAATCAAGGCCGCCAAGCGCGCGTTGTAGCGGTGCAAGTGCTCCAAAGCTTCACCCAAAGACTCAGCCGATTGCCCCTGAAAATGCTCGACGCGGTCGGTGTCGGCCGCGCTGGGCGTGCTCGCCAGCGCAAACAGCCCGATGAATAGGCTCAAAAAAAGTTTAGAAATTGTCTGCATGTCTGGTCAATGCCTCCTGCCTGAGCGTCTTTCAAAATGCCGTGTTTGCGTGGATTTTTCCCGAACAATTGATCTGGATCAAATGCTTTAATTCAGTTTTATCTAATAATAAAACACGCGAGTAGGAGCCACTCGAAAATCGCAATGATCAGCTGAATTTGATACAACAGGGAGTCCAACCAACATGTTTCGCTCATTACTGACCTTGTCCGTGGCTGCGGCATTGGCGACCTCGGGCGCTGATGCATCGGCCAGCGCCGACGCCGAACGCCTGCACCAAACCGCATCGGCACTGTTTGCGCCCTTGCCAGCGACTGTCGAAAAAGACGGCAACCCCATCACCGAGTCCAAAGTCGAGCTTGGCAAAATGCTCTACTACGATCCCAGGTTATCCGAAAGCGGGGTGATTTCATGTAATACCTGCCACAACTTGGCGACCTACGGGGTGGACAACCTCCCCACCTCGCTGGGACACCGCTGGAGTGCAGGCCCGAGGAACTCTCCGACCGTGTTGAATGCGGCCTTGCACACCACCCAGTTTTGGGATGGGCGCGCGGCGGATGTGGAAGAGCAGGCCAAAGGACCTGTGCTGAACCCGATTGAGATGGCGCTGCCCTCAGAAGAGGTGGCGGTCAATCGCATTGCCTCGATGCCTGAGTATGTGGCGCGCTTCAAAGCGGCCTTCCCCGGACAAGAGGATGCCTTGAACTATGACAACATCGCCAACGCCATTGGTGTGTTTGAGCGCACGTTGACCACCCCAGACCGCTTTGATGAGTTCCTCAAAGGGGATTTGGATGCGCTCAACGAAGATGAACTGGCGGGTTTGGATGTGTTCATCAACCAAGGTTGCGTGGGCTGCCACGCAGGCCCCGCGCTCGGCGGCCAGCTGGAGGCGAGGTTTGGTGTTGTGGAGTCTTACTGGGAGGCCACGCGCGAATACATTGGCATCAACCAATCGACCATGCCGATGGATGTGGGCAAGTTCGCGGTGACCCAAAAACAAGAAGACTTGTATGTCTTTAAAGCGCCCTCGCTTCGCAACATCACCCGCACCTACCCCTACTTCCACGATGGCTCGGTGTGGGATCTCCGCGATGCCACCCAGATCATGGCCCGGGTCCAATTGGGCAATGACTTGAGCGAGGAAGATCTCGACGCTTTGATGGCGTTTTATGGGGCGCTGGAAGGCGAGATTCCGGCCGATGCGTTGGAACTTCCGGTGTTGCCGGCCTCGACGGCCCAGACCGAGCGACCCAGCATGCGCTGAAGCGGTTTCACACTGGCCGATGAGCCAACGGGCGCCCTCGAGGCGCCCGTTTTGTATGCGTCTTGTCGGGTCGTGGGCAAGTGTGCCAAGTGGCGCGGTGTTGGGCGGTGTGAGAGACTGAAGGCCAATTTGGCTTGGAAGCAGAAGCATGGTTGAACTGCTGGCTCTTCTGATCATTGTGATTATCGTCGGCGCGCTGGCTGGGGGAAACTCATTCGGGGAAGTGATCCGAACAGGGTTTGGGTGCCTGGGCCTATTGATTGTCCTGGCGGTGATCGGCGTGGTGGTGTTGCTGGCCTGGTAAAGCTGACACGACAACCATCGTCTGTCACCGCTCGTGGCCAGCCACGGTGACGCTATACTTTGGTCTGTAAACTCGTTTTTGGCACGATCGTTTATCCATCACGATCGTTGAGCTGAGTGATGCACGCCTTAAGCCGGGCGGTTGGCTCGCATTTTCGGTGGAGCTGTGTGGGGGTGAGCACTACACCGCGGACCCAACCACCGGTCGCTATCTGCACTCAAAGGCTTACTTAAACAAGATACTGGCCGAGGCGTTTACTCGGGTGACTTTTCAGCCGTGGGTGATTCGCTATAACGGCGGACAAGCTGTCGAGGGTTACTTGGTTTTTGCCCAGACTTTATCCCATCACACTGGCTGACACCTGGGGCAAATATAAATCCTTCTTGAATTGGCACTGCTTCGCTGAATCTTGGTCTTGCAAACTCGACAGGGCTTGCTGGCACGAGCGAACACAAAAAACCGAGACTGGCCATGGGTCACGCCTTTTGCTCGAGACGCTTTGTAGTCCCGATCAGAGACCGTCACACCACCCGTCGCGTAGCTTTGCTGCGCCACTTTAAGCGTGGCCCGGGCGAGCTTACCGACTTGCCCGCGCGTTAATTCCCGCGCTTTTTTTGAGGGGTGGACCCCTGAACTGAACAGAATCTCGCTTCTGAGATAATTCCCCAGCCCCGCCAAAAAAGCTTGATCCAAATAAACCGAGCTCAATGCCCTGTTGCGAAAGCTTGGGCTACTGAGACGCTCAGCGACCTCCCGCCATTGAAGGTTGGGGTTCAAAATATCGGGGCCAATCCGGCTTAGAAACGGGTGCTCCTCAATCCGACTGCTCTCCCAAACGCTGATGTCTGAGGCGCTGTATAAGAGCGCGCTGTGTTGGTGGGTGTGTATTGCCAGCCTGAGTTGCCTGCGGGTATTGGGAAACTGGTCTCGGCGAACAATCCGCCACACGCCGTAGAGCTGGTTGTGGGAGTAGATTGACAGGTCATTATCAAAGTGTGTCAGCAGCGCTTTGCCACGGGTCTCAATCGCGACCACTTGAGTGTCAGTGAAAACGTTTTGATACTGCTTGAGCTTTGCCAGACCGAATATGATTTTCTCCACGCGCTGGCTTTTGAGCACCGCTTCAATGCGATCAGCGGCGCGACGAATCTCGGGTCCCTCAGGCATATCGACAGACCTCCAGCCATGGGTTCAAGGGGCGCCCACGCGTTAAGACGCGAGCGCGCGGAGACGTGTTGCCTCTTAATATACGACAGAGGGTATAAATTTACGGTATGCGCTGTAGCGCATCATCGGCCGACAAATCCTCTTTGGTACAACCCATCTCATCAAAGCCCTGTCACACGCGGCTCCCCAACCTTGGCCGCCTATCCTTTTGCCACCTCGCTGGTCGCGGGGGTGCCCATCTTCGAAAAAACAAGCAACGCCGCGCCAGCGAAGAGAAACATCACGATGGAATAAAACATCGGGGCGATTGTTGTCTCTGGAATCTGCAAAATGGTGGCGGTCACCAACAGCGCGGTGGTGCCGTTTTGGAGGCCGATTTCAAAACTCAAGGTCCGTCGTCCAGCTTCAGTGACCCCAGCCATACGAGCCAGCGTGTAACCGCCGGCAAAGGCAATGGCCACCAGCAGGGTCACCCAAGGCGCCATGGTGGCAAAGTTGTCAACAAAGACAGGCCAGTTTTCGACCATGAGCGCGGCGATGATGACGAACAATGTCACCAGACTGAACGCCTGGACGGGGGTTTGCATCTTCTGAGCCACCCCGGTGGCATAGCGACGAATCACCATGCCAACAGCCACCGGCACAAACGTGATGGCCACCAGTTGGACAACGGTCTGACCGATGGGCAACTCAATCTGGCCAGGGTCGATGACGTTTAAAAACCAAGCCGCCAGAATGGGAATCGTGAAGGGTGTAATGAGACTGATCACCGCTGTTAGGGTGATGCTGGCCGCGACCTCGCCTTTGGCCAGAAAGGTGAACAGATTCGAGGTTGCACCCCCAGGGGCCAACGCAATAATCAAAAACCCAGCCGCCACCAACGGGCTGGTAAACGGGATCAGCCAGATCATCACCAGAGCGATCAAGGGCAGCAATATCAGTTGGCCACACAGACCGACAATGACAGTTCTGGGGTATTTGATGACATTGGCAAAGTCTTCCAATGTAAGGCTCAGGCCAATACCGGCCATGACAATAAAAAGCGATAGGGGCAGTATGACCGCCGAGACGATGGTGCTTTCCATAAGCTCACCCTTGATTGATTGTGGTCACGCGCTGTCTTCAACACCAGCGCTCAGCACAAGCCGACAGGGCAACTGCAAGGATAACGCCGTTACCGCGCCGTTCTTCAGTCTCCCGAACGAAGAGCAGATCCAAAACCTCCCCGATAATACACGAGATCTGGGCTGTGCCCATGTCTTCGATGACGTCGATAGGTTTGACGTGCAACCCCGCCCGATACAACCATCTTGGCGAGCTGAGTTCCGAGGATTTTGAACAGGGCGCATCGTGGGGGTCCGGTGTGCCAATAGATCGCCAGCCCAGCCCAGCAGTCTAGACGCGACATCAAACCCATGGCATTTCAGCATTCATGTTGGTGAGCGATGCGCCGGTGTGATGCGACATAACAACAGGCATCGATTGAATGGCTCTAGCGACGTCTGTAGACGTTTTTTCTATGGCCTACCTTAACAACCGTCACGACGAGACGCTCATCTTCGAGTTCATAAATCACTCGGTAGACCCCTTGACGAATTCGGTAACGCGCCTGGCCCGAGAGTTTTTCACTGTCATCAGGGCGAGGATTATCCTGTAAACCTTCTATGCGCCGGAGGATGCGGGCAACATCCTGATTTGGTATGCAGCGCAGATCTTTGGAAACAGACTTGCGAAATACAAGCCTATAGTTTGCCATTGGCCTTCAAGTCGTCAAGCAGCGCCTCATAACTCAGGGTTGGCTCAGCCACCCGCTCCTCAAACGCCGCCAGATCCTCTTGGTCTTCAGCCAATGCCGCACGAACCGCCTCATTGACAATGTCTGACAAGGAACGATTGGTGTGCGCGACCTTAAGACGCAGCGCTGCATGCAGTTGCGGATCGAAATACACCGTGGAACGCTTGGATAGATTACTCATTGAACACCTTTCAATTTTAAGCCAATATGCCAGTATAACGTCAAAGCGTCATGACGTCAAAATGTCTTCTGCCGCTTTGTGGTTAGCACATAATTTGTCCGGTTCTGTAGCAAGTATTCTGTCCGGTTTCACTCAGTCCTTCATTGGGCGTTACAAGTAGGGAGGACAACTTGGTGACAGGAGGCCAAACTGATGAGATTTGAACAAGCTTACGGGGGCTGGAGCGTCAACGTTTGGCCCGTGGAAAGAACAGCCAGTCCAGACAATGGCGCGGTGTGTCTAAACTCATTAGCGCATGGCTTTGCAAACAAATGCTTTGAGTGTCAATGTTGACCAAACCCATGGGTTGATCACTCAAAGTTATCGAGCCCCGCCATTTTGAACCCCAAAACAAACTGGAGCCTCTCCTCGATCAACATCAACTCGTTAGATGCGAGCTTCGCAATCGCCCCGTCGCTTAGGTTGTTCCGATCAATCGCGCGCAATTTTTCGACCATCACCCAAGAGGGTTTGAGCAAACGGTCACGCGGTGAAACCCTGACGCGCAATGCCTCGGCGCCAGAGATTAATTTCGAGGTCAGGGGCAGTACCAAGACAGTGGTCATGCCAGATTGATTGAGCTCATCGCTTTGCAAAATAACGCAAGGTCTTGCTTTCCCCACTTCGTGCTTTTGTGATGGTCTGAAACTCGCGACCCATACCTCACCACGTTTCATTCAAGCCCACCATTTTGGGACCTCACCCTCTTCAGCCTCAATGCTTGCCAACCAATCTTCTTGGCCCTCACTGGCCACATTGCACTCCTGACTTTGATGAGCATGATCAGCCAGCACTTGAGCCGCCGCGGTCATATCTGCTGAGAGCCGAGCCTGAGCCTGGCTGACCAAATAGACCTCGACTGCCTCTCGAACCACGGTCGAGCGGTTTTGGCCGGTCAAGCGCGCCTCCTCGTCGAGCAAGCGGGTGATGTCGTCTGGAAGACGGATGCTTAAATGTGTCATAAATCAAGACCCCAGAACCAGTTGTGTTACGAGCGTAACACGACCAGCTGGCCCAGAAAATAGGACAATCGTAACTCTGTCAGTAAGAGGACTCAGACTCTTGGAAATGATCAGCTGACCAAATTCACAGCGGCTTGAAAGAGGGGGTGGTTGAAAAAATTGGTGCCGGCTGAGAGATTCGAACTCCCGACCCACTGATTACAAATCAGTTGCTCTACCAACTGAGCTAAGCCGGCGTATTCCTGAAGATCTGATATTCTACCCCATCTTTTTGGCGATAACACCATGGATCAACACGAACTGATCGACATCGGGTGCAACCTCACCCACGACAGCTTTGATGCCGACCGCCGCGAAGTCATTGAGGCCGCGGGCGCCGCCGGTGTGGGGCACCTGGTGGTCACCGGCGCCACTGAATCCGAGAGCGTGGCCGCGGCTGACCTGGCCGAACACTGGCCAGGCACCCTCACCGCCACCGCCGGCGTCCACCCCCACCACGCTGGCGATCTCAGCCACGACACCGAGACCGTCTTGGCCGAGCTCCACCGGCTTGATCACGTGGTGGCTGTCGGCGAGTGCGGGCTGGATTATTTCCGAGACATTTGCCCAAGGCCCCAGCAGCACAAAGCCTTTGAGCGGCAACTGCAGCTGGCCATCGCCTGCCAAAAACCCGTTTTCTTGCACCAGCGCGACGCGCATGATGATTTTTTAGCGATCTTAAAAGACCACCGCCCGCACTTGGCTGCTGCTGTGGTGCACTGTTTTACCGACACCCGTCAGGCCTTGCTCGATTACCTTGAACTGGACTGCCATATTGGCATCACCGGCTGGATTTGTGATGAGCGCCGCGGCGTCCATCTGAAAGAATTCGTCCACGAGATCCCCGCGGACCGGCTGATGATCGAGACCGACTCGCCCTACTTAAAGCCCAGAGACTTGCGACCCAAAGTCAAAACCCACCGCAACGAACCCCAATGGCTGCCTTGGATTGCCCGCACCGTCGCCGACGCGCGTGGCGTGAGCGCTGAACAATTGGCTGACGAGACCACCCAAACCGCCCGGGCATTTTTCAACCTGGCCTAACTGGGCTGTTGCGTGGGGTGTGTTGTGACCAGCGCCGCCATCGCCTCGCCAAAACGCCGATAGCCCACAACGCCCGGATGAAAGCCATCGCCTGAAAACGCCTCAGGCCCCACATCGCCATCGAAGCGAGCCACTGTCACCCGATCCATCGGCGCCACGGTCTCAGCCAACACCGCATCCAGATGACGCGCGCGCCAACCCAGCACCCACCGCAGTGGCCGGGGGAGACTGGGGAACACGTGCATCGGCGGCAACCCACAAAACACAATCAACGCGTTCGGGGCCTGGGTTCTAACCCCTGCCACCAACGCATGAATGCGCCGTCGCCATTCATGAATTCGGACCAGACCGAGCAAGTCATTGACCCCGGTGGAGATCACCACCACATCGGGTGTGACCCCCGCGAGCGCTTCAGGCGCTTGCTTCACAATCGCCACCGCGTTCGCCCCGATTTTGCCGTGTGCCCGCCAGGCCACCGACCGGGACAAGTGGCGAGCCAAGCCATCGGCCACCTGCCCCACCAAAGCCTCAGTGTGGGTCGGCGCGCCGACACCGGCGATGATCGAATCGCCCAGGCCGAGCACTTGGACCGGTGCGGCATCGTGGGTGCTTGGCTTAGAAACGACAAGGCCTCGGGCATCACCCGAGGCCTTCGCAAATCTTGGCGTGGTCTTTCGAACCCACAGGGCTTGCGGGAGGAGCGCCCAAAACCCCACCCAAAACAACACCCCGCGCATGGGCTTAGATCACGCCACCGCCGACTCGGTCACACGCTGCAAGCTGGCCAGACGGGCCGCCTGCATTTTCATCCGATACTCGAGCTCTTTGTACCGGGTGCGAAAATGGGTCTTGGCCCAGCGGTCTTTCAAGGCATCGGCGCCGGCTTGCACCCGCTCGGTTTGCACGGCCTGCCACTGCGCCACCGTCTCTTTGAACTGCTGGTATTCGTGCTCCAACGTCTCGCGCCAAGTCTCGTCGCTCGAGGATTCATTGAGTCGAGATTCCAGCTCTTTGAACTGCATTTGGAGCCGGGCACGGAGCACTTTGAATTTGGGCGTGCGCTTCAAGCCATGCGCCAACCCAAACCACGCCGCGACAGCGATCAGCCACTTGCCTGGGTCAAACTGCCACCACCGAAGCCCGTTGCGATAATCGGCTTGGAAGCTGTGGTGGTAGTTGTGATAACCCTCGCCCCACGTCAACAACGCAATGACGCCGTTGTCTCGCGATGAGTCCTCATCGCTGTAGGTGCGCTTGCCCCAAGTGTGGGCCAGTGAGTTGATAAAGAAGGTGCAGTGCTGGGAAAACGCCAAGCGAAAGGCGCTGGCCAACAACAGCATCCCCAACACATCCCCCACGACCAGGCCCAATGCGATGGGCAGGGCCAAGTTGAACGCCCACACCAAGGTCCAGTAGTTGCGGTGCTGCCACATCACGATGGGGTCTTGCTCGAGGTCTTTAACCTGATTGAAGTCCACCTCAGAGGTTTTCCAGTGTCTGAGCATCCAACCGATGTGGGCGTGCCAAAACCCCGACTTAATCGAATGGGGATCGTGGTCGACATCGTCGGTGTGGCGGTGGTGAATGCGGTGGCGCGCGGCCCACACATAAATCGAGTTTTGCAGTGAGAACGTTCCAAAGATCGCCAGCGCCAAACGAAGGGGCCAAGCGGCTTTGTAGGTGCGGTGCGACCACAAGCGGTGATAACCCATGGTGATCGACAACCCGCTCAAGACCCACACGGTGGCGGCAAACGCCCAGGTCCAGCCGCTGAACCCGACATAAAGCCCATACAGCGGCGCTACCACCAGCCCGAGAATGTTGATGGTGATAAAAAAGATGACGTTGGAGACCACCAGGGGTGGTTTTTCGGCTTGACTCATGATTTAACACACCTTCTAAGTTAAGTACTGATTTCTCAGTAAAGTTTGAAATTCACTTACTGTGACTTCGGCTGAAAGACTTGGATCGACAGCGGATACCGCCACACCACCCCATCCGAGGCTTTGACCGCGCCGATGATTGGAAAAACCAAACTCACCAACCCCAGCGCGAGCAAGATGGGGATACCAATCACCACCACCGTCAAAAGCACACCAATCAGACCATACACGATCACGCTGACAATCCAGTTAAACACCACGTGCCCATGATCCACCAAGCCCGGCAAGGCGTCTTTTTTCAACACATAGATCACGATGGGGGCAATCAACCCCGCCAGCGGCACCACAAACCCCGCCAAAAGCGACAAGTGCATCGCCAACGCCCAGGTTTGGGTCTGGTTGCGTTCAGGGTCTTGCGTTGGGTGGCCGGCTGTCGATTCGTTCATGGGGCTCATCACTGGATTGATCAAAATAAACACACCCCAGCATACCGCAGCGGCGCATCAGCTGTCATGCTCGTTGGACCACGGGCCTTTTCGGTTCGTTCAATCCTTTTTCTCGGGCCGCACCCAGCCGTCGATGGCGCGCTGGGGCGCGCGGGTCAGGCTCAGCGTCTTCGCTGGGGCGTCTTTGGCAATCACGCTCCCCGCCCCAATCACCGCATCCGCGCCGATGGTGACCGGTGCAACCAACGCGCTGTTGGAGCCAATAAACGCCCCAGGCTCAATGGTGGTGGTGTGTTTGGCCACCCCGTCGTAGTTGCAGGTGATGGTCCCTGCACCAATATTGACCCCCTCGCCGACTGTCGCATCACCGATATAGCTCAAATGGCTGGCCTTCGCCCCGGCAGCAAACTCGGCCTGTTTGACCTCGACGAAGTTGCCCACCTTGACATCTTGAGCCAACACCGTCCCCGCACGAAGGCGGGCAAATGGACCGACTTGGCACGCGCCGGTGGTTTGGACACCCGCCAGCACCGAATACGGCGCCAGGTGGGTCCCCGCGGCCAAACGGCTGTCTTCGATGACACAGCCGGTGTCAACCACCACGCCATCGCCCAGGTCGATCTCGCCTTTGAGCGTCACATTGGGGCCGATGACCACGTCTTGGCCGACGACAATCTGGCCTTTGATCCAAACACTCGAGGGGTCTTCAAGCGTCGCACCGGCCGCCATCAACGCCCCGCGCTGGCGCTGCTGCCAGATATGCTCAAGTGAGGCCAGCCCGGCCCGATCGTTCGCCCCCATGCACTCAGCGGGGTCTTCGGCGAGCACACCCTCAACGCGTTGCCCGCCGGCCACCGCGCACGCCACCGCGTCGGTCAGGTAATACTCGCCCTGGGCGTTTTTGGGCTCGATTCGGGCCAACCACGCCTTGAACCGATCGCAGCGAGCGCTCATCACCCCGGCATTGACCTCCCGAACTTGGGCCTCGTCCACCGAGGCGTCGGCTTGTTCGACGATGGCGGTGACCTGGTCGTGGTCATCTCGCAAGATCCGACCATAGCCGGTCGGGTCGTCCGCCACAAAGCTCAACACCGCCAAGTCTGCCCTCGATTGGACCAAGCGCGCCAGGGTCTCAGGGCGCACCAGCGGCATGTCACCGGGCAACACCAACACCCGGGCCTCGTTGGGAATGTCGGGCAGGGCTTGCAAGGTCGCATGCCCGGTGCCCAGCCGCTGGTCTTGATGAACCCAAGCGCCCCCGAAATCGCCACACTGGGCTTTGATCTGCTCGGCCCCTTGGCCGACAACGACGTGGGTCTGGGTGGGTTGCAGGGCGGCCACAGCGTCCAACAAATGCAAAAGCATGGCCCGCCCGCCCACGGGCTGGAGGACTTTGGGGTGGCGCGAGCGCATTCGTTTGCCCTCGCCGGCAGCCAAAAGGATCACGTGCAGCATTCAATTCGCCCCTGTGTTGATGGTGTTGCCACACAGTATAGCGGTCATGCCCATAAAAAAGGCCCCAGGTGAGGGAGGACCTGGGGCCTTAAGGTCAGGCTCGGTGTTAGGGGACGAAACCCGAGCCTGCTGTGATGCACCCCAGGGAGAGGAATGCGATCACACCACGTACATGGTAAAGACTGTGACTGGGCGCGGGATGGGAAGTTCCCAAAGATTGACAACCATGCCTCACAGCCACCGATGTCAGTGCGCGCTGTCCCAATCCGGGCCTTGTCCGGTATCGACCACCAACGCCACTTTCAGCTCAGCGGCTTGGGACATGCGCTCGACCACCCCGGCCAAGACCTCCTCAACAGCGTCCGCGTTGACCTCCAAGACGAGCTCATCGTGGACTTGCATGACCAACAACGCCGGCACATCGGCGCTTTGGATCCAGCCATCGACCTCGATCATCGCCCGTTTGATGATGTCCGCGGCCGAGCCTTGCATCGGGGCGTTGATCGCCGCGCGCTCGGCGGCTTGGCGCCGTTGCGGGTTGCGCGCTTTGATGTCAGGGGTCCACAGCCGCCGCCCCAGAAGGGTTTCCACATACCCTTGCTCGCGCGCTTGGGCGCGCACATCGTCCATCAGCTGGGCCACCCCCGGGTAGCGCTCGAAGTACTTGTCGATATACTCGCTGGCCTCGGTGCGGGTCAGGTCCAGCTGCCGGGCCAAGCCCCAGCCGCTCATGCCATACATCAGCCCAAAGTTGATCGCCTTGGCCGCCCGGCGCTGATCGGCGCTGACCTCATCGACCGCGCAGTCAAACACTTCTGCCGCGGTGGCGCGGTGCACATCCTCACCGGCGTCGAACGCCGCCAACAACCGCTCATCTTCAGACAGGTGCGCCATGATGCGAAGCTCGATTTGGGAGTAATCGCACGCCACCATCACCCGACCGGGGGGCGCGATGAACGCCTGGCGCACGCGCCGACCCGCCGGGGTGCGGATGGGGATGTTTTGGAGGTTGGGGTCTTGCGACGACAGCCGCCCGGTGGCGGTGACCGCTTGGTGGTAGTGGGTGTGCACCCGCCCGGTGTCGGGGTTGATTTTCTCAGGCAACCGGTCGGTGTAGGTGCTTTTGAGTTTCGCAAGGCTTCGGTGTTTGAGGATCAATGCCGGCAGCTCATAGTCCGCAGCCAGCTCTTGCAACACGTCTTCCGCGGTCGATGGTTGACCCTTGGGTGTTTTTCGAACCACCGGCAGGCCCTGCTGTTCAAACAGGATTTGCTGGAGCTGCTTGGGCGAGCTTAAGTTGAACGGTTGACCGGCGGCGGCGTGGGCTTGCGCCTCCAACGACGCCAACTCGCCGGCCAATTCTTTGCTTTGCGCGTGGAGCTTGTCACAATCCAGCGCCACCCCAACCCGCTCCATGCGCGCCAATACATCAATCAATGGCAGCTCGATGCGTTGATACACCTGGGCCGGCTTGGGTAAGGCCTCAAGCATTGGCCACAGGTGGGCTTGCAACGCCAAGGTGACCTCGGCGTCTTCGCCGGCGTAGGCGGCGGCGACATCGACATCGACTTGGTCAAAGGTGAGCTGGTCTTTGCCTTTGCCGGCGACGGATTCAAACGAGGTGGTCGAGCGGCTGAGGTAGTGGCCAGCCAGAGAGTCCATGTCGTGGCGGGTGCCGGTTGAGTGGAACACATACGAGGCCAGCATGGTGTCGTGGGCGATGCCGGCCAAATGGATCCCGGCGCGGTGGAGCACGTTGAGGTCGTATTTGAGGTTCTGGCCGACTTTTTTGATGTTGGGGTCTTCGAGCAGTGGCTTGAGCGCCGCCACAATGTCCTCGCGACCGAGCTCGGTGGTTTGGTTGTGGTGGCTGATCGGCACATACCACGCCCGGCCCGGCTCGGTGGCGAACGCCAGACCCACCAAGTCAGCGTGCAAGGCCTCCAAGCTGGTGGTCTCGGTGTCAAACGCCACCAGCGTGCTTGCTTTCAGCGCATCCACCAAGGCCTGCAATTGATCGGCATCGGTCACGGTGGTGACCTCAACCTCGCTTGCTTGCGGTGCCGCGCCGGGCTCAGGCTGCTCGCCTTCACCGGATTGGTATTGCTTTAACCACGTCGCAAACCCAAACTTTTTGAGCAGGGCGATCAAGTTTGTCTCATCGGGTGTGCCGGGGTTGAGGTCATCCAGCCCCACATCGAGTTCAACGTCGGCTTTCAAAGCAACCAACGCGCGCGACAGTGGCAGCGTGTCCACCGCCTCGCGCAGCCGCTCACCGACCTTGCCGCCAATCTCATCGGCATGGGCCAAGATCGCATCCAAACCGCCGTATTGGTTGAGCCACTTCGCCGCGGTTTTTGGGCCGACTTTATCAACCCCTGGGATGTTGTCTGACGAATCCCCCGTCAGGGCCAACAGATCGCCGACAAGCTGGGGCCCCACCCCAAACTTCTCTTCGACAAGCTCGGGCGTGAAGGCTTTGTTTTGCATCGAGTCTTCAACCACCACGCCATCATCGACGAGTTGGGCGAGGTCTTTGTCGCCCGAAGAGACCAGCACACTCAAGTCAGCTTGGCGCGCTTGCTGGACCAAAGTGGCGATCACATCGTCGGCCTCAACCGCCTCGATCATCACCCGCTTGAGGCCCATGGCATCGATCAAGTCATACAACGGCTCGATTTGTGAGCGCAGCTCATCGGGCATCGGCGGGCGGTTGGCTTTGTAGTCGGGGTAGAGCTCGTGGCGGAAGTTCTTGCCCGGGGCGTCAAACACCACCGCGACGCGCTCGGGCTGGTGTTGCTCCAACAGCCGCCTGAGCATGTTGGCGACCCCAAAAATCGCGCCGGTGGGCTGGCCTTCGGCGTTGCTCAAGCTTGGCAGCGCATGAAAGGCGCGATACAGGTAAGACGAGCCATCGATGAGGCACAGTTGCGGGTGTTGGGCCATGGTTTGAGGGTCTGTTGGGTTGAGTCTTGTCTCATCATAAACCCAATTCAACGCGGCTTGGGCTCTGGTAAACTGGAGACATGGTGATGACAACTTCAAGCTCAACCGCCCAACGCGCCTTGACCCCTTCTCGCCTGGGCCTGTGGCTGTGTTGGGGCCTGTGGGTGGCAACACTCGCCGTGCTCAGCACATCCTTGGCCGCACAAAGCACCGACACACCACCGAGCGCGGATGCGCCGCTGCCGCCGAAAGTTCAAGACCCCGACGAGCAGATCCAGCCGCAGGTGAACATTCGCCAAGAAGACGATCGGATGGTGCACGAGTACAGCGCTGGGGGGCAGATCTACATGGTCAAAGTCATCCCCGAGGTGGGTCCTGAGTATTATCTGATCGACACCACCGGTGATGGCGACTTTGATGAGCGCCACGACCACATGGCGCCGGTCAAGCCTGCCTATTGGCGCTTGTTCGACTGGTGAATCTCGGCCAGCTGTAAAAACGCCTCCACCGACAGCATCTCTGCCCTGAGACCAGGGTCGATCCCCACGCGCGTCATCGACTCAGGGTCGATGAGGGTTTTTAGGGTGTTGCGAAGGGTTTTGCGGCGCTGACCAAACGCGGCGCGAACAACCACCTCAAGCGAACCGGCCAGCGAGTGGGTGTGCTCATCGAGGTCTTTGGGCACCAACCGAATCACCGCCGAGTCGACCTTGGGTGGGGGATCAAACGCCTCGGGGGGCACATCAAACAACGGCCACATCTTGGCGTGGTACTGCGCCATCACCGACAAGCGCCCATAGGCCTTGGTCCCCGGCGCGGCCACCAAGCGATCGACGACTTCTTTTTGCAGCATAAAGTGCATGTCCACCACCCGATCGGCGCGGGCAAACAGATGAAACAACAACGGCGTTGAGATGTTGTAGGGCAAGTTGCCCACCACCCGCTGTTGGGGATTGGGAAAGTCATAAGCCAACACATCGACGTTGACGATCTGCAAGGCCTTGGGAGACACCGCCAAGCGCTGGTGCAAGGTGGCCGCCAGATCACGATCGATCTCGACCACGGTCAGGGCACCGGCCCGATCGAGCAGCGGCCCGGTCAACACCCCAAGCCCTGGGCCAATCTCAATCAAGTCGTCCCCCGGTGAGGGGTTGATGGCCTTGATGAGGGCAGCCACCACCCCATCATCGTTCAAAAAATGCTGCCCGAAGCGTTTTTTCGTGCGGTGGGGGGTGTCGTGCCCGGTCATGGCGCGTGGCTGATCAACCGCTTCGCCTGCGCGACCGCGGCCTTCAGGCTGCCCAGATCGGCGCGGCCTTGGCCGGCGATATCCAGCGCCGTGCCGTGATCGACCGAGGTCCGAATAAACGGAAGCCCCAGGGTGATGTTGACCGCGTGGCCAAAGCCTGCGTGTTTGAGCACCGGCAACCCTTGGTCGTGGTACATCGCCACCACACAATCGCATTGATCGAGCGCGCTGGGCACAAACGCGGTATCGGCCGGCCACGGGCCGCTGACATCCATCCCACGCGCTTGCAGCGCGGCCAGCACCGGCTCGATGGTGTCGCGTTCTTCTTCACCCAAGTGCCCGCCCTCACCGGCGTGCGGGTTGAGACCCAGCACGCTGATGCGGGGGTGTGCGATACCAAACCGCTCGCGGAGGTCGTGATCAACAATCTCAAGGGTGCGCTCAACGCGGGTTGGGGTGATCAACGACGCCACCTGGTGAAGCGGCACGTGGGTGGTGACCAACGCCACCCGAAGGTGACGGCCCGGGGCGCGCTCGCAAGCGAGCATCATCACCACCAAGGGAACGCCGGCCGCGTGTTGCAAGAACTCGGTGTGGCCGGTGAAAGCGATCCCAGCGTCATTGATGATGCCTTTGTGGATGGGGCCGGTGATCAGCGCTTGGGCCTCACCGGCCAGGCAGGCTTGCGCGGCCCGCTCCAGACAGGCCAACACGTAGCCGGCGTTATCAACGGCCAACTGGCCGGGGTGACTGGGGACGGCCATCGGCACCGGCCAGCAGTGGATCTGGCCTTGTTTGGGGGTGCGCGGCACGTTGGGGGTGTCGACTTCGATGACATCGACATCGATGCCCAGATCGCGGGCGCGGTCGGTGAGCAGTTGCGGATCGGCCACCACCACCGCATCGCTTGGTGCATCCGCCGCCCACTGACACACCATCTCCGGGCCGATGCCCGCGGGCTCACCGGGGGTGAGCAATGCCGTGGTTGTACCCAAGGTTGTGCCCAAGGTTGTGTCCAAGGCCCGACTCACCGCTTAGAGGCGGATTTCAACAAACGCCTCGCTTCTCATCTGGCGCAAGAAAGACTCGATCTCTTCTTCGGCGCGGCGGTTAAACAACACATTGCGCGCTTGTTCGCGGGTCGCTTCTTCGGTGCGGTCGACCTCGCGAACGTCTTCCAACAACAACAGGTGCCAACCCATCTGGGTCTGGAACGGCTGGCTGAGCGCCACCTCGACATCACCCACCACCAGCTGGTTGATTTGTTGCTCGAAGGCCGGGCCCATGCCATTGGCCGGTGCCCAACCCAAGGAGCCTCCGATGTTGGCGCTGGACTCGTCGTTGGAGAACTGGCGGGCCAGGTCGGCGAAGTCTTCGCCGGCGAGGATGCGCTCACGCAGTGACTCCACCCGAGCCCTGGCCTCAGACGCGCTCAGCAGCTCGTTGGGTTCGACCATGATGTGGCGCGTTTGGTACTCTTTGACAATCACCGGCGGCGGCTCTCTGATGTCATTTACTTTTAAGATGATGTAGCCGTTCGGGGTGCGGATCAAATCGCTGATGTCCCCAGGGGCCATATCAACAACCGCGTCGGCAAACACCGGCGGCATCTGGCTCAAACTCCGCCAACCCACATCGCCACCTTCCAACGCATCGGCGGCCTGGGAGTAGGTGATGGCGGCTTCATCAAAGGCCATGCCCTCATCCAACCGGGCGATCACTTCTTCGGCTTGGGCTTGAACCTCTTGGACCTCTTGCGGCGTGGCGGTCTCCGAGATCGCCAAAGCGATCTGAGACAGGCGGTATTGTTCGCCCCCAAACTGCTCGGAGGCCATCAAGATCTCGATGTCGGTGTCTGAGACATCGTCGACGCTGCTGCCCACCCGGCGCCTCAGCTCATCGGCCACGATTTCATCGCGGATCTGGTTTCTGAACTCGTCAAAGTCCAAGCCATCGGATTCCATCACGCCTCGCAGCTGGCTCAAGCTCATCTGGTTTTGACCGGCCATGCGCTCCAAGGCGCGATCGACATCGGCATCCGAGGCGCGAATGCCGGTGGCTTCAGCGCGCAACACCTGCAAACGCGTCCGAATCAGCCGCTCCAACACCTGCTCTTCGAGCACGTTTCTTGGGGGGGTGTTTTGGCCGCGGGCTTCGAGCTCGACCAAAATCATGTCGATGGCTTGATCGAGCTCGCTTTGCAAGATCACATCCTCTTCGACCAGCGCCACGATGCCGTCAATGCGCTGTTGAGCCGAGATCGGCATCGCGGCCAGCCCGCCGACAAACAGCAGACACACGCTGGAAAGAATCAATCGCTTAATCGAGTACATAGGTTCTCACTAACATCAATTTAAAATAAGGGGTAAGGCTGTCGACCCAGACTCCCCAGTCCTTTGAGGTGCAATTCTAAAAACACCGCCGTTTGCTTGGTGACCTCGCGGTCGCGGATGTATTCGCGCGCGGTCAATCTTACCGCCCAACAACAGCTTTCGTACTCAATTCCGGCCAATAGTTCCAGCGAATCGTCGTCTTTCAAAGAGTACACGCTGCGACCAATGAAACTCAGCTGGCCGGTGAGCGGGATCCGAACGCGGGCATCGACCTGATCGAGCACTTGGTCTCGAAACCGATAGGATAGCGCACCCTGCAAGCCGCCATCGCCTTGGTAGGCCAGGCTGGCATAGGCCACCGACAGCGCCTCGGCCTCGGGGTCCCACTGCAGGCCCGCCTTGACCGCCGTCGAGCGCGCCAGCGACCAGTTGGCCTCGGCAATAAAATCCGAGCGGTGGGTGGCATCGATCGATTGCCCGGGCAGTTGCACGGTCCGGTCTTGGAAGTAGATCACTTGGCCGACATTCACATCCACCCGGCTTTGGCCTGAGCGCTCGTCGAGCCAACGTGAGCTCAGCGCCCAGGTCAGCTGGTTGGCGCCCGATTGCCGATCGGCCCCGGAAAAGCGGTTGGAGTGAAACAACTGCGAAAACCCAAATGTCAGCGCTGAGGTGTCAAACACCGGCAACTGGTCTTGGTCTTTTGTCGGCACATAGAGGTAATACAGTCGAGGCTCTAGGGTTTGGAGGGTGTTGTGCCCGGCCGGGCGCTCGAACACCAGCCCGCCATCGAGACTCAATATCGGTGTGGTCCGCGACGCCGAATCGATGGCGGCGTTGTCCAAGGCATAGCGGGTCATGCGCACCCCGGCTTCGGCGCGGGCAAAGCCGGCCGAGGCAATGTGGCTGGCGGTCAAGCGCGGCCACAGGTCGACGCGCGCGCCTGTTGTGCCTTCGTCGCGGTCGAAATACACCAGCTCGTTGTCCATCTCAAAGTGAACGCGCTGACTCAACGGCCGGTCGATGTCGAGCAACACCCTCGGCAAGCGCCGGTAGGGTTCGTTTCTGGCCGCGATGCGGTCATCCAACACTTGAAAAAAATCAGCACCCACGCGCATCGACCAATACTGCCCCCGACCCCGCAAGGTCGCACTCGAGCGCATGTATTGGATGGCGGTCGCATCCAAGCCACCGCCCAAGTCTAAGAAATACTGGGCGTCGCTGACGCGTCGAAAGCGCGCGCTCACCGCCCAATTCGGCGCGGGCTTGAGCCGATAGTCCACTTGCGCGAAGTACCGATCAGACTGGGTCTTGTCGTCCCCCGGCAAGGCATCCAGCAACACCTCGCCCGATTGACGGCGCTGCAAAAACCGAAACTCGTTGCCCAGCATCACGCCCCGGTCTTGGATCCAGCGGGGGGTGAAGGTGGCATCCATGTTGGGGGCGATGTTCCAATACCACGGCATGCTCAGATCGAGACCATCCGAGCTCGACAGCCCGAAGCGTGGGTAGAGAAACCCTGACTTTCGCTCATCACTGAGCGGAAACGTAAAATACGGCAGATAAAACAACGGCACGCCCTTGAACATCAAGCGCGCGCCTTTGGCCGTGCCCACCGAGCGGTCGAGATCGAGCACCACGTCTTTGGCCATCAACTGCCAATCGGGTTGGGTCGGGTCGCAGGTGGTGAAATCAAACACCGTCAATTCGGCTTGGCGTTCATTGATGAGCTCAACGCGCTCGGCGTGCCCCGAGCCTTGGGCGCCGTTGATGCGGTAGTCCACGGTCTGGAAATCGCCGGTGGATTGGTCGATGTTGACTTGGGCGGTGTTTGCTTCAATGGCAATGAAGGCATCGGTGTAGACCAACACACCAGGCAGCGTGATCAGGCCCGTGTTGGGGTCGTAGACCATGGCCTCGGTCTCGAGGCGCTGATCGCCACGCACCAGCACCACACCAGAATCGGCTTCAATGGGTTGATTGGGGGTGGCGCTTAAGTTGAGCGCGCGGATCGATAGCGGCTGGTTGGGGTCTCGCTGGACTTGCCCGCGGCTCATCAGCTCATCGACGGGCACGCATTGGGTGAGCGATCGCTGGCTTTGGCCCAGCCACTGGGCGTGCGCTGGCGTCAGCGCCACGCACGCCGCCCAAACCAGCCACGCGGCCTTGCTTGTCACCCCCCTGGTCACCGACTTCAGGTACGATTTAGCCAATCCCAACTCCACTGGATCCAACACCGGGCCCGTCACTGTGCCAGTATGGCCCAGGTCCAAGCCCTACATGATAGAGGAACTGCTTTGAGCCGCAACTGGTATCTCGACAATCCCTTTTGGCAGACCTTTGGTGAGGTCATGTTCGATCAAACCCAGTTTGATGCCGCCAATAACCACCTGCCCGATCTCATGGCCCTGGCCGGTCGCACCTCGGGCGATGTCTTGGATCTGGGCTGTGGCCCGGGCCGTTATGCCCTGCCCCTGGCCGAGGCGGGCTTTTCGGTGTGCGCGGTGGACACCAGCGAGGCCTTGCTTGGCCAGCTGGATGACCGCATGGCCCAATTGGATGCCACGAGCCGAGCACGCATTGAGCCGGTCAACGCCGACATGCGCGAGTTCAGCCGGCCTGAGGCGTTCGACTGGGTGATGGTGATGTGGTCGACGTTTGGTTATTTTGAAGACGAGGCCGACCACGGGCGGGTGTTGGACAACATCTACCAAAGCCTTCGAGCCAACGGCACCTTGGTGCTGGACGTGGTGGGCTTGGAGTACCTGTGTCGAACGCTGGAGCCTGTGCACTTGACCGAGTTCGACGACGGGCGCTTGTTGATTGAGCGCCCGGTGCTGGTCGACGACATGACCCGCTTGGACAACGAGTGGTTGCTGGTCGATGGCGAAACCGTCACCCGAGCGACGTTCTCGCATCGGGTGTGGTCAGGCGGCGAGCTCACCCATCTGCTGGCCCAGCACGGGCTTCGGGTGGTGGGTGTTTACGGCGACTACACGGGCACGCCTTACGATATGGGCTCAGAGCGCATGGTGGTGGTCGCCGAACGCGAGGAGTTGGCATGAAAAAATCAGACGACGAGTGGCGCCAATTGCTCACGCCCGAGCAATACCGCATCACCCGCCAAGCCGGGACTGAGGCGCCGTTTACGGGGGAATACAACGACCACGATGCCCCGGGCACCTACCACTGCGTGTGCTGCGATCAGCCCCTGTTTGACTCAGAATCGAAGTTCCACTCAGGCTGCGGCTGGCCGAGTTACTTTGATGAGCTTGATGAGGCCGGCATCAGCCAGCGCTTTGATGACAGTTTGGGCATGCGCCGAACCGAGCTGGTGTGCAGCCAGTGCGACGCCCACTTGGGGCATGTGTTTGACGATGGGCCACCGCCGACGGGGCTTCGCTACTGCATCAATTCCGCGGCGCTGAACTTCAAACCACGCTGATCTAGCCGACCAAGATCCCTGCCCAGGCGGCGTTTAGAAGCGAGACCAACGCCCCAGCCATCACCGCCTTGAGGCCCAGCTTGGCCAGGTCAGGCCGGCGCATCGGCGCAATGCCACCAATGCCCCCCAGCTGGATCGCAATCGAGGCGAAATTGGCAAACCCGCACAGCGCGTAGGTGGCGATCAACACCGACCGCTCGCTCAATTGGGCTTGCAGATCGGTCAGCGCCACATAAGCCACAAACTCGTTGGCGACAATCTTGGTCCCAATCAAGCCCCCCACCAACACCACCTCATCCCATGGCACGCCAATTAGGAAGGCCAACGGCGCCATCAGCCACCCCAAAATCAATGACAGCGACAACGGCTCGCCCAGAGCCGCTTCAATCCCACTGATTGAGCCCAGCCACTCCAGCGGCCAGTTCAACAGCGCAATCAAGGCCAAAAACGCCAGCAACATCGCCCCAACATTCAGCGCGAGCTTCAAGCCATCGCTCGCCCCGGCAGCGGCGGCTTCAATGACATTGACATGGCTTTGCTCAATCGGTGTTTTCACCCGGCCTAAGGTTTCTGAGTCTTCGCTTTCTGGGATCAACAGCTTGGCCATCACCAAAGCCGCCGGCGCGGCCATGATCGAGGCTGAGATCAAGTGCTTGGCATAAAACGCCTGCTGCGCCGGATCGCTGCCGCCGAGCAACAACACATACGCGGCCAACACGCCGCCTGCGATGGTGGCCATCCCACCGGTCATTAAGGCAAACAACTCAGACCGGGTCATCCCCATAATGAATGGCTTGACCACCAACGGCGCTTCGGTTTGCCCAACAAACACATTGGCCGCGGTGGCCAACGACTCACTGCCCGATAGGCGCATCAGCCGGGCCATGACAAACGCCATGCCCTCGACGATGCGCTGCATGACGCCCAAGTGGTACAAGCACGACATCAATGCAGAAAAGAAGATGATGGTGGGCAAGACTTGGAAGGCGAAGATAAACCCGAACCGGTCGGTGTCGACCATGGCGCCAAAGACAAACTCCGAGCCTGCGCTGGTGAAACCAATCAAGGTGACAAAGCCTTGGGCGAGCGCGTCAAAAATGGCTTGGCCTGCCGGCACCCACAGCACCAAAATGGCCAAGGCCAGCTGCAGGCCAATGCCGACGATGGCGGTTCGCCACGTGATCAGGTCGCGCCGCTCGGACAACACCCAAGCCAACCCCAGAATGAAGACCACCCCCAAAAGACCATGGAATTGTGCAAACAAGGGCTTGGCTCCTTACAAGGGCAGTGGCTGAGTCAACAGCCTACCTGATTTGGGGGTGTGGGGCACGCGCGGGCCATCGGGCAAGGCCTTGAGGACTAGACATACACCGTCACTTCGCGGGTGGCGCGGAAGCTGATCTCGGGGTGGCGCTCTTCGGCGAGCTGGAGGTTGACGCGCGTGGGCGCCAAATACACCAAGCGCCCACCCCCATCTTCGGCCAGGTGGCTGTCGTTTTTGTTTCTAAAGGCCTGCAAGGCTTTGTCGTCGTCACAATCAACCCAGCGACAGGTCACCACATTGACGGCTTCAAAGCGTGCTTCAACGCCATACTCGGCCATCAGTCGATACGCCACCACGTCAAACTGCAACAGCCCCACCGCACCCAACACCAGATCGTTGCCAATCAGCGGCTTAAAAAATTGGGTCGCGCCTTCCTCTGAGAGCTGGGTCAACCCCTTGGTCAGCGCTTTGAGCTTTAAAGGATCCCGAAGTTGGACGCGGCGAAACAGCTCTGGGGCGAAGCTTGGGATGCCCGAAAACTGCAAACTCTCGCCCTCGGTGAAGGTATCGCCAATCGAGATGGTGCCGTGGTTGTGGAGCCCGACGATGTCGCCTGGGTAGGCGCGCTCAGCCGCGGCGCGCTCGTCAGCCATAAACGTTAATGCCCCGTGGGTGCGCTGCTCTTTATCGAGGCGAACGTGGTGCAGTTTCATGCCTTTTTCAAACACCCCAGAACACACCCGCATGAATGCCATTCGGTCGCGGTGGGCAGGGTCCATGTTGGCTTGAACTTTGAATACGAAGCCGGTGAGCTTAGGCTCTGTGGGCTCAACCATGCGTCCCAAGGTCGGTCGAGCAGCTGGCTTGGGCGCGTGCTCGGTGAACGCATCAAGAAGCGGTGTGACGCCGAAGTTGTTCAAAGCCGAGCCAAAGAACACCGGGGTTTGCTGGCCTTTGAGGTAGGCATCAGGGTCAAACGCATGACTGGCGCCTTTGACCAGCTCGATCTCGTCTCGAAGCTCTTGGGCCATCTCGCCTAAGGCTTCATCGGCCTCGGCGCTGTGGATGCCCTGAATAATGGTGGGCTCTTGGCGGGTGTAGTTCTGGCCGGCTTCGTAGAGGTGGATGGCGTCGTCGAGCATGTGATAAATCCCCCGCAGGCGGCGGCCCATGCCAATCGGCCAGGTGATGGGCGCGCACTCGATGCCCAACACCTCTTCGACTTCGTCCAACAGCTCGATGGGCTCTCGGCCCTCGCGGTCGAGCTTGTTGATGAAGGTAAAAATGGGGGTATCTCGCAACCGACACACCTCCATCAGCTTGATGGTTCGCTCCTCAACGCCTTTGGCACAATCAATGACCATCAAGGCAGAGTCGACGGCGGTCAGCACTCGGTAGGTGTCTTCTGAAAAATCGGCGTGACCTGGGGTGTCTAGCAGGTTGACAATGCGGTCTTTGTAAGGAAACTGCATCACCGACGAGGTGATGGAGATACCGCGTTCTTTTTCCATCTCCATCCAATCAGAGGTGGCGTGGCGGGCGGCTTTTCTGGACTTGACCGAACCGGCCAACTGAATGGCGCCGCCGAACAGCAAAAACTTCTCAGTTAATGTGGTCTTGCCGGCATCGGGGTGTGAAATGATGGCAAATGTGCGTCTGTTATTAATTTCATCCGAGAGATTGCGCTCAGCCATGCCCGATAAACCCTATTGTATTGAACTGGGTCATTGCTTGACACCCAGCTTGCGAAGCTCGAGGTATTTTATCTGAGAACGACCGGCGTCCGAGGTCAACCATCCAATATCTGTTCTAAAAGGGCCAATTGGCCTTGATGCGCTTTTGGATTTGTCTTTTTAAAATGTGCCAAGTTAAGCAGTTTCCATTTCACCGATGGAAATGCCTCGTAATCATAGATTGACCAATCCGGGTTGAGTCGATTGACGCTGAG
>JAVLCB010000006.1:0-128814 GCA_031580925.1 Wenzhouxiangella sp. | reverse complement strand
GGAAGCGACCGATACGCGTTGGGCGGGGCGGTCCCCAGTTATGCCGACATTGCGGTTGGCTATCTGTGCTGGTTTCTCAAAGGCCGCTGGGCGGCTGGCGCCGAGTGTCTATCTGATTATGCCAACCTGTCACGAATAGAGGCTGCGATGGAAGACCTGGGTCATGGTGCTGTTCAAGAATGCTCGCCAGAGGATGCGCTGGAGATCGCGAAAAAGACCGAGCCGCAATCACCCGATGGTGTTCATGTCAGCTCGCCTTTTAAGGTCGGCCAACGCGTGAGTGTTCGGCCTTTTGTGGATTCATCAGATCCCGCGGTTATTGGGCGATTGCGCTATCTCGACACCCAGCGGGTCTCGATCGACGCTGATCACCCCCAAGTGGGGGCAGTGGCAGTGCATTTTCCAGTCTCTGGGTATCAGATTCTTTCTGAATGACGGCATGCATTCAAAAGAATGACAGGTTTGAAAGCTTTCGCTGCACATGGCTTGCTCAACCCTTGGCTTGGACTACGCATAAAGGGGTGTGAATGTGGCCAGGTCGTCGGTTTGCCCCCCTCAAAAAGCCACTTTTCTGAGTCCATCGCATGCACCTAAGGCCGATTGAGAGATGCGCGGTTGTTTGATCGATGGGCAGTCAAGGGGTTGTTTTGCAGATGAACACTGGGTGTGTATAGGGCATGGGTGTTGTGCGAGTCGCTGTTGCTTGGCTGGCCTTGGTTGGTGTTGCCTCGAGTGAAAACGCACAAACCATTTATTCGGGGATCACATTGGCGACCTCCTCATTGGCGTGAACATCGGATACCCTGATTGGGCAAGGGTGGTGGATGGCAAAGGGAGCGATATTCCATGAGCTTGGAGCATTTAGAGACAGAGCGGCTTGTGCTGAGACGGATTGAGGCGCAAGACGCCTCCAATCTACTTGAATATCACGGCAATGCCGACGTCGTGCGCTATATTCCATGGCCTCAGCGCAATTTGGATCTCGTGATTGCGGCGATTGACGACTATCAGGCGTTAAGTCAGTCATTGGACAGGGCAGGGGCGAGTCTGGTGCTGGGGTGGGCGTTGAAATCCACCGGACAAGTGATCGGGCAGTCGAACATGTCTGTTGTCTCGGAAACCAACCGAACCGCTGATTTGGGGTGGGTGCTGCATCCTGGGTTTGGAGGACAGGGGTATGCCCACGAGGCCACCGAAGCCCTGCTGAGGGCGTCATTTGCGGCGTTTGGACTCCACCGAGTTGTTGCCTCGATTGACACCCGCAATGGGCCATCGGCGCGTTTGGCCGAAAAACTGGGCATGCGGCTCGAGGGGGAGCTGAAAGCCGCGGTGTGGACCAAGGGCGAGTGGTGTGATTCGTGGCTGTATGCAATTTTGGAGTCTGAGTGCTAGACAACGTCCCCTGAGGCGGCTGTATCAGAGTCCGATTTTGTGACTTGGCGCAAACATAAGACTTGAGGCTATATTTTTGGCTTTGATAGTGGATAGAGTGTGTTAGCAGCTACGCTTCTTTGAACTTTGCATCCGGAATGTGAGGTTCAACAAATGGCCATCGGCACATTATATTTGCAACGACATTGGAACGGCTGCGCCGAGGTGGCCGGCAGCGCTCAGTAAACTGAGCCCCAATGACTGCGCTGAACAGCTTGCCGCCGAAACTTGATCCGTCTCGTGGGGCGTGGTGCAGCGATCGGGATCCGCTCAGGATGCTGACTCTCGTCGGTGACACCGCACACTTTGAATAGTGGGGTCGTTTCATGTCGGCGGTTGGCCGCTAATCTGTCTACAATGGAACGATGGCTGGATCGATGCCCCTTCATGTTGTGCTTTATCAACCGCAGATCCCTGCCAATACGGGCAATGTCATCCGCTTGTGCGCCAACTGCGGTGCACACCTCCACCTCATCGAGCCGATGCGCTTTGAGCTGGATGACAAACGACTCAAGCGAGCCGGGCTTGATTATCATGAGTTTGCTCAAGTGCGCGTCTGGGCCAATCTCACGCAATACCAGCGACAATTCCCAAATAGACGTTTGGTTTGTGTTGAAACGACTGGGGCCCAGGTCCATTCAGCGTTTTCGTTTCAATTAGACGACGCGCTCGTATTCGGCTCAGAGACTGAGGGCCTGCCAAACAGCCTGCTGGCGCAACACCACAGCGATTCGGTGTATCTCCCGATGCAGCCCAACAGCCGGAGCCTCAACCTCTCCAACTGTGTGGCGGTGGTGGTGTACGAGGCCAGGCGGCAACTTGGTTATCCAGAATAATTTAGACTGTGGGCAACCTTGATTGAGCCAGCGTTGGCCCCAAACCTTGCAGCACAGCCGTTGCCCACCAATGCGCTGACCCAGACGCCATGACCCAGAAACCATGACCCACACGCCATGATCCAGACGCCATGACCCATCCCCCCATCGATGTGACCGACGCCGAGATTGACCAAGCCGTGGCTGCTTTAAGCGCAGGTCAGTTGGTCGCGATCCCAACAGAGACTGTCTACGGCCTGGCCGCGGATGCGACCAACGACGACGCGGTGGCGCGGGTGTTTGCGCTCAAAGGCCGCCCCGCCGATCGCCCGGTGATCGTCCATTTGGGTGCGGCTGAGGATTTGTCGGATTGGGCGGTGGACATCCCCGACTATGCGCAGGCGTGGGCGGAGCACTTCTGGCCCGGGCCGTTGACGCTGGTGCTTCAGAAAAAAGAACACGTGTCGGGGTCAATCACCGCCGGCCAACCCACGGTGGCGTGTCGGGTGCCTGCCCACCCGGTCGCGTTGACAGTACTCAAGCGCTTGGGCCGCGCGTTGGTGGCGCCCTCGGCGAACCGATACGGCCAGATTTCGCCGACCACCGCCGAGGCCGTACACGACGAATTCGGGACCGAGGCGCCCATGGTCCTAGACGGCGGCCCATCCGACGTGGGCATTGAGTCGACCATCGTGGCGTGTGTGGGACCCAAGCCCGTCATCCTGCGAGCGGGCATGATCACGGCTCAAGCCTTAGAGGCGGTTGGTCAGGTGAGTGTCGATGGCTTACAAAGCCAAGCCTCAGTCATCGCCCCGGGTCAGGTCGCCAGCCACTACGCGCCGCGCACTCGATGTGTCTGGGTGGATGATGCGGCCACAGTGAATGCATACTTGGAAAGCTTTAGCGCGGACACCCGGGTGGGCTATTTGGGCTGGCAAGCGCCCCCCCAAAGCGTGGCGGCCGCTGAGATTTTGGCCGATGAGCCCAAGCGCGCGGCCCAACAGCTATATGCGGCCTTGCGCGAGCTCGACCGCGCCCAATTGGATCAGATCTTGATCCACGCCCCGCCCAAGGGCGCGTGTTGGGATGGCATCCGCGATCGGCTGCAACGCGCGTCGACCGCCAGCCACGAGCAGCAGGTGGTCTAGCAGCGTCGGGGGGCTTGGCAGGGCGCCTGCAGCCAAGGCTCGGGCGCCAAGGTCATCAGGTGCGGGTAGAGGGCTTCGAGTTTGGCGTGGTCGCGCTGGTCTTGGCGGCGCCAGTAATCGCGCAACATCGCATAATCATCGGGCAGCGCTAGGCCCAGGTGATCCATTAACCAAATGCCAAGCTGGTGGGCGCTTTTTGGTTGCCACTCGCTGTTGAGTGGCTTGCGGTGCGATAGGGCCAGAAAGGGCACTGGGTGGGTCAGTGGTGTGAAGCCATTGCTAAAGCCTGCTTGTTCAAACGTTTTGTGAAGGCCGGGCAAGTGATCCCCAAAAAACAGCACCACCGCGGGTCTGTCGCGCTGCTCAATGGCGCGCCAAAGGCGCTCGAGCGCCGCGACGGCGTTTCGTTGGTGGTAGAGGTAATTGCGATAGGCGTGGGCGGCTTGGTCATCTAGCCCAGCAATCGTTGGCAGAGCCAAGCGCCGAGTCTCGTCCATATTTGGGCGTTGGGCCTGCCAGGGCCCATGGTTTTCCATGCTGATGCCCAACACCCATTGCGGGGTGTCGCTGTTTTTGTTCAAGACTTCAAGCACCTTGTCGGTCAAGTCATCATCCGAGATCCAAAACCCCGACCGCTGGTGCCCGCCGAACTCCTCCTCATCAATGAATTGATCAAAGCCCAACAACGGCAGCGCCCGGTGGCGTTGCCAGAACTGGGGATCATGCGGGTGAATGGCGGTGGTGTCATAGCCTAAGTATTTCGCCCACCACACAATCGAGGCCGTCGGCTGCAGCACGACACTGGTGTAGGGATATATCCCATTGGGCAGCTGGGCATAGGGAACCCCCGTTAGCAGCTCATACTCGGTGCGCGTGGTGTTGCCCCCGAACGTAGGGACGGTCATTTCACCCCTGATGCCCTCAGCTAACAGACCGCACCAGCGCGGCAGCAGTGTGCACAAGTTTGCACCGTTAAGGTAACGCGGCTCAAAAAAACTCTCGCTTAAGATGATCACCACGTCGGGCTGCGCCTTTGTGGGTGAGTCAGCGGGCGACTGTGTCAATGCGGTGGGCTGGAGTTCACTCAACCAAGCCTTTCTGAGTTCGGCCACCGCTTTGCGATTGGGCGTAGGCAAGCCCACCCAGTCTGTTTGCATCGATGCCACCGCACCGGCCAGCCAGCCCCGCGCCTCAATCGCGGCCGCCGGTGCCCAAGGCCGATCGGGGGTTGTGTCATCCTGATAGATGGTTTGTCCGAGGTCGGTGAACAACACCCCAAAGGCCAGACACCCGATCAAACCGCTCAGGTACTGACCGGGCCTGTTGAGCCAGCGTGGTTCGGTGCGTTGGAGCACCACCATGCCGATGCCGCCCCCGACCGCTGCGATTGATATCAGCGGGACATTGATATAAGCGCTGAGAAAGTCGATGTGGTTGACCACTTGGCCAACCAAGAACAGATCAGTAAACAACAAGGGCTGATCGAGTTCGGCCAATTTGATTGTGTTGAGGTAGAACACCCCACTGACCACCCCCAGACTCGCCAACAGCGCCGGGGAGGGGCGCGCAAGCGCGCCCAAAAGCACCAGATAAAGCGCCAAAGCGGGCGTGACGTTGAGGACAACATCGACCGCTGGGGTGGTCTGATCCAGCCATGGGTCGATCCACACGATAAACGCGGCGAGCACACCGCCAACCATCCATGCCCCCAACAATTGAATGAAACTTCGCCCCCAGCTGTGGATCATGCGCTCCCCCTGTTTTGAGTGATCTGCTTTTTGTTGATTGTGCGGCGCGCGCGCCACACTGTCATAAAAGTATAACAAACCTGTCAACTGGGTCGGGTGGGCCCACGCCACCGCGTCACCTTGAGCACCGGTATACTGACGCGTATGGAACACGGATGGATCCACTTGTTGGCCAAGGTCTGGCGCCAAACCCTGGGGGGCGTGGGCGCCTTGTCGCTGGCCACTGCAGCCATTGCCGCCGCCGCGACGACCAACACCGCCTGGATCCACCCCACCCAGCTGCCGCAGCCAAGCAACGCCCCGGCGGTGTTAACGGCCTATGTGGAGATCCCCAAAGGCAGCACGATCAAGTACGAAGTCGATCCGGCCACGGGCCATCTGAAGGTGGATCGCTTCTTGCCTGAGTCTTTTTCTTATCCCCAAGCCTATGGCTTTTTGCCCGCGCTCCCCGCCGCCGATGGCGATTGGCTTGATGTGTTTATCATCACCGACCAACCCATCCAGGCATCCTCGGTCATTGAGGTCCGGCCTGTGGGCTTGATTCGCATGCGCGATGGTGGCGATGCCGACCACAAGCTGTTGGCCGTGCCCGCCACCAGCGCCACCCCAACCGACCTCGACGAGAAGGTGATTGAGCCATTGCGGGCATTTTTGACCCAATACAAAGCCCAATCCGATGAACCCAACCCCATCGAGTGGTTGGCGGTTGATGATCAGGCGCGCACCCTCAAGTGGCTGGCCCGCCGCTTGTCGACCGAGACCCCTCCCGACAACGCCAAGCCTTGAGCAAAGGGGCCTCGAGTGACGATGCACCGAACTCAGTTTGTGTTGTTGCCCACCGCTCGAGCGCTGACACCGCCACGGGTCGTTGTGTGGCTTTTGATGGTGGCTTTGCTGATCTTGGGGATCGACGCGGCGCGGGCTGAGTTTCGCTTTGACCATCTTGGTGTCAGTGAGGGGCTGTCACAATCGCGGGCCACGGCGATGGCCGAAGACAGCCTCGGTCGCATGTGGATGGGAACCGAAGCGGGCTTGAATGTCTACGATGGTTATCGGTTCGAGTCCTTGCAAGGCGATGACCCCGCGGCCCGACGGCTCAACACCGAGCGCATTGCTGGGGTGTTTGGTGGCCGCTTGGGTGAGTTGTGGGTGGCCACTGGGGATGGTGTTGCGGTGGTGGACTTGGCCACCGAGGCGATTGACTCAGTGGCGCACGCGGTGTTGTTTCCCAACCTCGCCACCGGCCAAGGGGACCAAAACGCCACCTTCTTGGCGCCGTGTGCCCAAGGCATGTGGGTGGTCCGCTCTCGCGCGGTGTTTTATGTCACCCAAACATCCAATGGCTTGAGCGAAAAAGCCATGATGACCACCCGCTTGCCGAGCGATCGGGAGCTGTCGTTTCCTGGCTTTTCCGCCGTTGTTGATGGCCACAACCGCCTGTGGATTGCAGACCACCATCGCCTGTGGCGGATTGAGTGCGGCCAAGTACGACCCACGCTTGTCTTATCGCGCGATGAAGCCGCCAATGAACCGGTGCCTGGGGGCAGTGCGTTGGCCTTGGACGGCTCGGGTCACCTTTTTTGGGCCAGCCGCAAGCGCGTTGATGTGGTGGCGATCGATACGCTGGGTCAGGCAGACAACCCACCAGGTCAGTCCATTCAACCCAGCCAAGGTGTGATTACAGGCCTTGCACACGACACCACAGATCGGGTGTGGGTCAGCACCACGGCCTCATTGGGTTGGCTGCGCAACACAACTGATCCCAACGCATCACCGGCATGGGCCATTGATCCGGTCCACACAGCGCGTGTAGCCGAAGATGTCTCGCGCCCAAGAACGCGCGTGGGGCTTGAGTTGGCCACCAGCAGTGACGGGCTTGTTTGGCTCTACAGCACCCATGGGATGATCGCCTTCGATGACACCACACGCCAAGTGTTTCGCCTCGTTCACGACCCCACCCGCCCCGATTCGCTGCCGCCGATCCGGGCCAACCAAGTGGTGGTGATGCACACCGATCGGTTTGGTGGTGTGTGGCTGTCTGGGGGACTGAGCGGCATCGCTCGCTACGTGCCTGAGAAAAACCGGTTTGGCTTGATCAAAAACACCGATCCGTTCTACCCAAGCGCGCGATCTTTTGAGGCCGTCACCATCGATGGTGACACCTACCTGTGGACGGCTTGGGATGGCGAGCGCTTGAACCTATGGCGACTCGGTCAAGACAATCGGTTTGAGCCGGTTGCGGCCTTTCAAAGCAGCAATGAGCGCGAGGTGGTGCGTGGCCAGGACATGGTTCGGGCCATGGTCGAGGGCGCTGCCGGTCAGGTGTGGATGGCGTCGAGCTCGGGGCTGTGGCGAGCCAATGCCGAAACGCGCCAGCGCCGGTTGATGCATGTGTTCGAGGCGTATGCCAATGTGGGCCCAGACGCGATCTATGCCAACATTGGCTTGGTCTACGATGGGCAAACCAATGAGTTGCTCTACAGCCACGAGGGCGATGTGTGGCGGGTTGTGTTGGATGGTGACCAGCAGATTGAATCGGTCACGCGCCTGGATTGGGCCATTGACAGCGACGGCCATCAAACAGGCGATGCTTCTGTCGATACAACGGTCGATGCCAGCGGGCAAACCTCGCTGTTGCGACTGGCATCGGGGCACTACCTGTTGGGGCTTCGGAGCGGCGTGAGGTGGTTGGATGTGGACGCTGCGCGCTTCAAAGACCACCGCCTGACCCGCCGGGCCAGGACAGGGTCAGCGGCCACCAACGTCAATGTCATCACCTTGGCCAACAGCCCCGATGGCGCGGTGTGGTTGGGGACCCGGCAAGGCCTCGCGCGGCTTGAGCTGGGGGAGGCGGGCCAATCCATTCAGCGCATTGATTGGTGGGATGAGCGCAACGGATTGCCCGATGCCACCGTGTATGCCGTTGCTGTGGAAAGCGCGCGCGATGTTTGGATTTCGACCAACCAAGGCTTGTCGCAGCTGACCTGGCCGGCGGGTTTTGGTGAGCAAGAGATCAGCCCTGACCCATCGGTCACCGACTTTCGTATGCTCGATGGGTTGCCCGCCTATGAGTTTAATTCGCGCGCCGTCGATCAAGACGAGCAAGGGCGCTGGTACTTTGGAAGCATCGAAGGCATTGCTTGGTTTGACCCCCAAAACATTCAGCCCCACCCGATGCCACCGGATGTTGTTGCCAAAGCGATCCGCATCAATGATCAGTTGGTGATGTCACCCGACAATGGGGGCGTGTTGGATTTGGGTTATCGAGACAACAACTTGGCGATCGAGTATGCCGGGATTCATTTTGCAGCCACCGAACAAAACCAATACGCCTATCAACTGGAAGGCCATGAATCTCGGTGGGTGATGGCGGGGTCTGATCGGGTGGCCCGGTATGCCAACTTGCCCGCCGGCGAGTATCGGTTTTGGGTGCGTTCATCCAACCTCGATGGTGTTTGGTCAGAACCTGAGCTGCTGCTGGAAGCCGAGATTCGACCGCCGCCGTGGGCGACGCCATGGGCTTATGTGGTGTATGGCCTGTTGGTGTTGGGTCTGATTTATCTGTTGTTTCGTCGCTCGATTGAGCGGGGCCAACACCTTGAGGCCTTGGTCGCTGAGCGAACGACAGAGCTTGGTCAAAAAAATGAGTTGATTGAGTCGCAGGCCAAGGCCTTGGAAGAGTCATTGGAGGCGAGGACCTTGTTTTTTGCCAACATTTCTCATGAGTTTCGGACACCACTCACGCTGATCCAAACCGCCATCGACCAAATGGCCTCAGACGATGAGCACGCCAAGCCCAAGCAATTGGCCAACCGGTACTTGCAACGCCTGGCGCGTTTGGTGGATCAGCTGCTTGATTTGTCGCGCCTTCGGTTGAGTGGGGTGCAGCCGGCGGCTGAGGCTTGGCAGGTCAACGCCATCGTCGAGTTGTCTGTGCATGGCTTTGAGTATTTGGCCTCTGAGCGGGGCATTGCGTTGTCGTTTCAAGCCCAAGGCGTGTATGAAACACAGGCCGACCAAGCCAGCGTCGAGAAGATCGTCTTGAACTTGTTGTCAAACGCCTTGAAATACACCCCCAAAGGCGGTCGAGTCTTGGTCAGTTTGGATGGCGATGAATCACAGCTCGTGCTCTCGATTCAAGACACAGGGCCTGGCATCTCTGATGACCAAAAAGCGTTGATCTTTGAGCGGTTTGAACGCGTGGCGTCTGAAGAGACGCTGCTCAAAGAAGGCGCCGGCATCGGGCTGGCTTTGGTCAAAGAGGCCGCCGCAGCGATTGGGGGATCGGTCACGCTGACCAGCCAGCTGGGCCAGGGCAGTGACTTTGTCGTTCGCTTCCCCGGCCGGCGGGTCGACGGGGTGTCTGGGTCTGCACGACCCCCGGTGTTTTTGTCTAACCACCGCTTGGCACTGGACCGCGCTGTTTTGACCGATCGCGCAACAACCAACGAGCCGACCACCGAGCAGGCCAGCGCCAGTGGCAAGCCCAGAATATTGGTGGTCGAAGACAACGCCGATTTGCGTGACCACCTGGACACGCTGCTCAATGATCAGTGGCAGGTCTTCCAAGCCGAGGACGGGCAAGTGGCTTTGGGGGTGTTGCAAGACCATGAGATCGATGTGATTTTGGCCGATTTAATGATGCCCAACATGGACGGCCTGGCGCTGTTAACGGCCATCAGAGACAACATCGAGACCAGCCACATTCCATTTTTATTGTTGTCCGCCCGCCACGATGCCCAGGCCCAGATCAGTGGCTTGGCATTGAGTGCCGATGACTACCTGACCAAGCCCTTCAGCCCAGAAGCGTTGAAGTTGAAACTTGGGAATGTGCTGGCCACGCGCGAGCGAATGCGCGCCTTTTGGGTCCAACAAGGCCTCAGCGAAGGCGATCTGCCCCATGATGACGCGACGCCCCCGGTGGCCAACACGCGTCGAGACTTATCGCCGCGCGATCATAAGTTCTTAGACCGGCTCAACCGGTGGATGGACGAGCGCCACGCCGACAGCGAGTTGGCTGTCCAAGACATGGCCGCTGAGCTGTCGATGAACGAACGAACACTGCAGCGAAAGATTCAAGCCTTGATGGGCATGACGCCATTGCAATACTTGACCGCCTATCGATTGGGCCGCGCGCAGCGCGCGCTTTTGGACCCAAGCCAGACCATCACTGAGGTGGGGTTTGATTGCGGTTTTGCCTCACAGCAAACCTTTGCCCGGGCGTTCAAACAAAAGTTTGGGCTCACCCCCAGCCAGTGGCGCGATCAAAACCGAAGCGTCTCTCGATAGCGGTCCCATCGGCTTTGGAAAAACTGAGGTAAGATGACCCAAAATTTATGTTCAACGACAACAAAGGCCGATCTGATGCCCCACACAACACCATTGACCTGCACACCAACACACCCCCCAACGCGGCCTGTGCGCTTGGCGTCACTGGCTTGGATGGCCGCACAAGCGCTGGCATTGTTATTGGTGAGCGCTGGCGCTTGGGGCAACGCCGATCAGGGCCGAACCATTGACTCGGCCGATGGCTTTGCGGTTCTTGATCCTCGAGATCGGATTGCGCCAGAAAACGCGGTGGTCAATCACCGCATCGAGGCGTTATTGCCTGAGTTGATGGCCGAAGCTGACCTTGATCTTTGGTTGGTGATCAACCGAGAGTATGCAGAGGACCCGGTGTATTTCTCGCTGGTCCCGCAACCGAGCTTCGCCGCGCGCCGCACCACCATGCTGGCCTTCGAGCGGTTTGAAGACGAGGCGGGCGACGAGGCAGTGCGGGCGTTGTCGGTGAACCGATACCCCTTGGGTGAGCCTTACCAAGTGGCGTGGTCGGGCGAGTCTTTGGACGCGCAGTGGCAAGCGTTGGCTGATTTGATTGTCGAGACCGATGCCGAACGCGTTGGCATCAATGTCTCCACCCACTGGCCGGTGGCCGATGGCCTGACCCATGGCCTCTACGAGCGGTTGTTGGATGTGTTGCCCGAGAGCCACCACGAGCGGTTGGTCAGCGCTGAATCGCTGGTGGTGAGGTGGTTGGAAACACGCACGGAACAAGAGTTGGATCTTTATCCGCACATCGTTGGGATTGCGCGGGGCGTGATCTCAGAGGCGTTCAGCAATCGGGTCATCACCCCAGGCGTGACCACCACCGATGATGTGGCGTGGTACATCCGAGAGCGGTTTGAGTCGTTGGGGTTGCCGATTTGGTTTATGCCCTATGTCAATGTCCAGCGCCCCGGCGAGGCGTGTGCTGAAGATCAGGCGTTTTGTGGGGTCTCTGGGGTGATCGAGCGCGGGGATGTGATCCACACCGATGTGGGGATTTGTTATCTCAAGCTGTGCACCGACACCCAAGAGATGGGGTATGTCTTAAAGACTGGGCAAACGTCGGTTCCACAAGGCTTGATCGAGGCGATGGCCGTGGGCAACCGCTGGCAAGACCACCTCACCGCCTCTTTCCAAACTGGGCGGTCGGGCAACGCCATTTTGGCCGAGACCATCGAACGGTCTGAGGCCGACGGCATTCAATCGAGCACCTACACCCACCCGCTGGGCTTTTTTGGGCATGCGCCCGGCCCCACCATTGGCATGTGGGACAACCAAGGCGAGACGCCGGTGCGGGGTGATTGGCCTGTGCATCCCAACACCGCCTATGCGATTGAGGGCAACATCAAAGCGCGTGTTCGTGAGTGGGACGATCAGCACGTGCAGGTCAAACTCGAGCAAGTGGCATGGTTTGATGGTCAGTCGGTGATCTATGCCGCGGGGCGGCAAACCGAGTGGCACGTGATTCGGTGATGGCTGTGGTGGTCACGCCGTTGTATGCGGGTTTGCTCGCCGTGTTGTTGGTGGTATTGAGTGTCCATACCATCCGCCAACGCCGCCACGCCAGGGCAGCGTTGGGTGATCGGGGTGCGCTCCACCTGCAGCGCGCCATCCGAGCGCACGGCAACTTCACAGAATATGTGCCCCTGGCACTGCTGTTGCTGGTATTGGTTGAATGGACGCAACACCCGTTGTGGTTGCTGCACGTTTTGGGTTTGACATTGTTGGTCGGCCGGGCTGTGCACGCGTGGGGCATCACGCGCCCGGAGGAGAATTTTCGGTGGCGCGTGACCGGGATGGCCATGACATTCGCCGTGTTGCTCACCAGCGCGGTGGTGTTGTTGATCCATTCAGTGGCGGCCACCCTCGGCTGAGGCGCGTTGATGGGTACCCAGCAGTTCATGGTCAGTGCCTTTAGCGCGGAGTGGCGTGGCGGCAATCCAGCAGCGGTGTGTGTGCTGAATGACTGGTTGGCCGATGATGCGTTGCAAGCCATCGCCGCTCAAAATAACCTCTCAGAGACAGCGTTCATTCATCGCGCTGAGCTTGATGATGTCAGTCATCAAGGCCTCACCTTGTCGCTTCGCTGGTTCACCCCAGCCGCTGAGGTCGACCTGTGCGGGCACGCCACATTGGCCACGGCGCACGTGTTGTTTCACCACTTGGGGGTCGTGGGTGATGCCACGCTTAACTTCACAACCCGCTCGGGGCGGTTGCAGGCGCGTTTGCAAGCGGGTTTGGATGGGCCTGAAATCGGCCTTGATTTTCCAGCGCGTGAGTCGACGCGTGTCGCACTTGAGCCTGGCGCGTGGTCTGCCCTGGGGCCCATTGAACCCAGCGAGGTTTGGGCGGGTGACGATTATATGGTGGTCTATGAGAACCCTGAGACCGTCCAAGCGCTGTCGCCGGATATCGACAAGCTTCAACGCTTGGATCGCCGTGGCGTGATTGTGACGGCACGCACTGAAGGTGGTGAGGATGATTTTGTGAGTCGGTTTTTCGCGCCCAAAGTGGGGGTTGATGAGGATCCCGTGACCGGTTCTGCGCACTGTATGTTGCTGCCCTTTTGGTCCAAGCGCCTTGGCAAGACATCGCTGTCGGGCTGGCAGGCGTCGACAAGAGGCGGGCGTGTGCGCGGTGAGGTTGTCGGTGACCGGGTGATGTTAACGGGCCAGGCGGTGACCTTCTCAGTGGGCGAGGTGGTTGTGCCGCTGCCAGGGCCAGCGCGACAATGACGGCGCCTCAGGTGTGGCTGGTGCTGGGCTATCTGGCGGCCATCTTTGCCGTTGGCGTTTGGGCCAAGCGGTTTGTTCAAACCACCGATGACTTCTTGCTGGCCGGACGGCGCCTGGGTTGGGTGTTGGCGACCGCGGCGTTGGCAGCGACGCACTTTGGCGGGGGCTTTGTCATTGGCACCGGCGCTTGGGCGTATGAGTATGGGCTCAGTGGCATTGCCTATGCGTTGGGGGTGGGCTTGTCTTTGTTGATGCTGGCTGTGGTCGCGGCCGGTCGCATGCGTCGGTTGGGTTTGATGACGGTGCCAGACTACCTGGCCCACCGGTACCAATCCAACACCGTTCGGTTGCTGGGGGCGAGTTTGTCTCTGTTGGCGATTGTCGGCATCTTGGGTGCTCAAGTGTGGGCCTCACAAGGGGCACTGTCGTTGTTGGGCGTGGACCCGACCACGGCGGCGGTCGTGGCGTCGGTGGCCTTTATTATCTACACCGCCGCCTCGGGTCTTTGGGGCGCGACGTTGACCGACGTGATCCAGTTGTTGGTGATTTTTGTCGGCATTCCGTGGGTGGCTTTGGGGGGTCTCGATGCCGTGGGCGGTTTTTCTGGCCTGTCAGCCGCGTTGGCCAGTGCAGAGCCGGGTCTCGATCAAGGTGAGTATTTTAGTTGGACCGGTGGCGGCGGCTGGCTGTTGGCTGGCGCGGTGCTGCCCACGGTGATGTACACCCTCATCGGCCAAGACTTCTATCAGCGGTTGTTTGCCGCCAAGTCGGATAAAGTGGCGGTGGCGGCTGCGATTTTGGCTGGCGTGTTGTTGATGGCCTACGCCGCCTTCCCCGCACTGACTGGCATGGCGGCACGCGGGCTGTTTGGTGCCACCATCGAACCGTCTCAAGCCATTGCCACAGTGATCACCGAAGTGCTGGGTGTTTGGGCCGGCGCCATTGTGCTGGGGGCGATTATCGCGGCGATCCTATCCACCGCCGATTCGCTGTTGATCGCTGGCACGGCGCACGTCATCCACGACATTGGCGAACAAGGCCTGGGTTGGTCGTTGTCGCCCAAAGCGCAGCTGTTGGCATCGCGCGCATCCACCGTTGCCATCGGCGTGTTGGCGTTGGTGTTGGCACTGGGCATGCAGGCCATCATTGAATTGCTGTTGTTGAGCTACACGATGTATGCCGCTGGCGTGTTTGTTCCGGTGGTGTTGGGACTGTATTGGTCAGGTGGCACGCGGTGGGGTGCCGTGGCCGGCATCGTGGTCGGGGCAGTGGTGGGCGCCGGGGCGTCGCTGGGCTGGCTGCCGGTGGGGGCGTGGCCGGCGATCGTGGTGGGGGGTGTGGCGTCACTGCTGGCCTATGGGCTGGTGAGTGTCACCAAACCCGACCAGCCTGCTTTGGGTCAAAACGCTTGAGATGACGGCCCCGCCGATTCATGAGGCGTTCATGGCCCAAGCGCTGGCTTTGGCCCGCGAGGCTGAGCGACTCGATGAGGTGCCAGTGGGTGCGGTGGTGGTTCGCGCAGGCCAGGTGATTGGCCGCGGGTTCAATACGGTGATCACCGATCAAGACCCCACGGCCCATGCCGAAATCAAAGCGCTGCGGCAAGCGGCTCGGGCTGAGGGCAATTATCGGCTGCCTGGGGCCGATCTGTATGTGACTTTGGAGCCTTGTTCCATGTGCGCTGGGGCGTTGGTCAATGCACGCATCAAAACCGTGATTTTCGGGGCCAAAGACCCCCGAGCGGGCGCTGGCGGCTCAATCTTCCAGGTGTTGAAAAACCCGCTTTTGAACCACCAATGTGATATTTTGGGTGGCATTGGTGCCGACGAAAGCGCTCAGTTGTTGCAAGATTTCTTCAAAGCCCGTCGGTAGAAGACGGCCAAAGCGCTGCCTTGGGCTCAAATAAATTGCAGACACAAGATTGCAAAAATAGATTGCAGACATAGGATGAAAACTGATGAAAACTTTACTCATGTTGATGGCTGTGGTGCTTGTGAGCGCCTGTAACGCCCCCCAACAAAACACCAGCCAAGACGATGCGGCCAACCCGCTGTTGGTCGACAGCACGTTGCCGTATGGCTTGCCGCCTTTCGATCAAATCGAAAACGAGCACTTTGGACCCGCCTTTGACCAGGCGATGGTCGAGCACACCGCCGAAATTGATGCGATCGCCAACAACGCAGAGCCACCCAGCTTTGACAACGTCTTTGTGGCGATGGAGCAAGCTGGTCAGCGGTTGAGCTACGTTGCCCGTGTCTTCTATAACTTAAACGGGACGCACACCAACGACGCCATGCAGGCGATCCAGCGCGACTATGCGCCGAAGTTGTCCGCGCACAGCGACGCGATCTTGCTCAATCCAGACCTGTTTGCGCGCGTTGAGGCGGTCTATAACGACCGGGACAACCGAGACTTGGACGCTGAGTCGCGCCGGCTGGTCGAAGAGACCTACAAAGACTTTGTCCGCGCCGGGGCGCAGTTGTCATCGGAACAGCAAACGCGGCTCAAGGCGATCAACGCCGAGCTCGCGCAGTTGGGCACCGAGTTCAGCCAAAAAGTCTTGGCCGAGGTCAACGACTCGGCGGTGGTGTTTGATGACGTGGCGATGCTCGAGGGCTTGAGCGAGTCGAGAATTGAAACCGCCGCGGCCGAGGCCGAAGCGCGTGGGTTAGAAGAGGGTCACTATGTCATCACCTTGCTTAACACCAGCGGCCAGCCGCCGTTGAGCTCAATGACCAACCGTCAAGCTCGCGAGCGCTTGCACCGAGCCTCTTTGGCCAGAGGCACTCGAGGCAACGACAACGACACCCGCCAGATTGTCAGCCAGATCGCCACGCTGCGCGCCGAACGGGCGGCCTTGCTTGGTTATGACAGCCACGCCGATTACGCTTTGGAGGTGCAAACGGCCGGCTCAGTTGATCGGATCAATGACTTGCACGCCAACGTTGGCCCCATCGCAACAGCGAATGCCAAAAAAGAAGGCGAGGCCTTGCAAGCGATGATTGATGCCTCAGCCGATGAGCCTTTTGAGTTGGCCTCATGGGACTGGGCGTACTACACCGAGCAACTTCGTCAAGAGAGATTTGACTTCGACGACGCCGAGGTCCGGCCTTACTTTGAGTTGGACAATGTGTTGATCAATGGGGTGTTCTATTCCGCTGAAAAGCTCTTTGGCATCACCTTTGAAGAGCGAACCGACCTGCCCAAATACCACCCCGATACCCGAATCTGGGAAGTGTTTGAAGCCGATGGTTCACCGATTGGCTTGTTCATCACCGATTTCTATGCCCGGTCATCGAAGCGGGGTGGGGCGTGGATGAACTCCTACCAGATCTATTCGGGTCTGTTGGGTGGTGCGCCCGTGGTCGGCAATCACCTGAATGTGCCCAAGCCCCCTGAGGGTGAGCCGACGTTGCTGACGTGGGACGAGGTCGTGACCATGTTCCATGAGTTTGGTCACGCCGCACATGGGCTGTTGACCGACGTGCACTACCCCAGCTTTTCTGGCACGTCGGTGCCCAGAGATTTTGTGGAATACCCCTCTCAGGTCTATGAAATGTGGGCCGATTGGCCAGAGGTGTTGGAAAACTACGCCATCCACCACGAGACCGGTGAGCCGATTCCGCCCGAGTTGCTCGAGCGGGTGATGGAAGCGGCGCTGTTTAATGAAGGCTTCCGCACCACCGAGTACCTGGCCGCGTCGGTATTGGACTTTGAAATCCACCAGTTGAGTGCCGATCAGGTGCCCGGGCCCGATGCGCTGGCTGACTTTGAGGCCGACATCTTGGAAAAATACGAGATGGATTATGCGCCAGTGCCCCCGCGGTATCGTCCTGCGTACTTCTCCCACTCCATGGGCGGGTACTCGGCTGGGTATTACTCGTATTTTTGGGCCGAGGTGCTCGACGCCGACAGCGTGTTGTGGATCAAAGAAAACGGCGGCTTGGATCGGGCCACCGGTGATCACTTCAGAAACACCATCTTGGCCAATGGCGGCAGCCAGGACGCCATGGCGCTGTATGAGCAGTTTGCTGGCCGCATCCCAGGCATCGAGCCATTGCTCGAGCGCCGTGGTTTGCTGGAGTCGGGCGATTGATGGGTTGATTGGCATGCCGAGGTGGCGGAATTGGTAGACGCGCCAGGTTTAGGTCCTGGTGTCCTTGCGGCGTGGAGGTTCGAGTCCTCTCCTCGGTACCACTTAAGGATTCATGTTTAAGGATCCATGTTTAAGGATCCATGTTTGATTGCAAAGCCCACCTGGCGGTCACGCCGGTGGGCTTTTTAATGGCCAAGGCATGGGCGTGCGCGAGATTAAGCACAGGATGGGGTGGCCCTCAGCGGCGGCGGTGATCTTTTCGGGGGATGTTTTTAGGGGGGTCTTTGAGTGGTTCGTCTGAGCCCGTGGGGGCGCCTGGCTGTCAGGGGCTCGCTGTGAGGACCCCGTTGGTGCCGAGGAGAGGACTCGAACCTCCACGTCCATACGGACACTAGCACCTGAAGCTAGCGCGTCTACCAATTCCGCCACCTCGGCAGGTGGGCGCCTATTATAGCGCTGGCTTGGATTGCTGTCACCAAAAATGCGACCAGAAAAAAGCCCGAGCGGCGAACCGGCTCGGGCTTTTGTAATTAGGTGCGGCCAAGGCAAGGGGGGAGCCTTGGCCGCGATCCGGGCAAGGAGGGGGAACCTTACGCCGGAAGCCTCATTATATCGACTTCAAGATTTTCGCGTCAACAAAAGTCAATTAAATTTGATTAAATTAATGAACCCCCAGCCATGTCCGCCCGGGCCGGGCGAAAAATCAACGAAAGCAGGCGTTCACGGCGGTATACTTGGTGGCATTGACTCACCCTTTAGCGCAACGGGACAGACCATGGATTTTAAGCTCACAGACGAACAACAAATGATCCAAGCCGCGGCCAAGGATTTTGCCGAGCAGCAGATTGCCCCGGTGGCCGCCGAGCACGACGCCTCGGGCGAGTTTCCGCTGGCCAACATCGAGGCCATGGGCGAGCTGGGTCTGATGGGCATCGAGGTGCCTGAGGCCTATGGTGGGGCGGGTCTCGACACCATCGGCTATGTGCTGGCGATGATCGAGGTCTCAGCGGCCGATGCGGCGCACGGCACCATCATGTCGGTCAACAATTCTCTGTTTTGCAACGGCATTTTGAAATACGGCAGCGAGGAGCAAAAATCCACTTACGTCAAAGCGATCGCATCGGGCGACAAGATCGGCGCCTACGCGCTGTCTGAGCCTCAGTCGGGCTCAGATGCCTCATCGATGAAGTCCAGAGCGGTGCTGAGCGATGACGGCAGTCACTACATCATCAACGCCAGAAAGTCTTGGATCACCTCCGGCCCGCACGCCAGATACCTCGTGCTGTTCGCTTCCACCGAGCCTGAGGCCGGTGCCAAAGGCATCAGTGCCTTTATCATCGACACTGAGGTGGATGGCTTCAGCCGAGGCAAGACCGAGCCCAAACTGGGGATCCGCGCCTCGGCAACCTGCGAAATCGAGCTCAACGATTACCGCTGCCCGGTGGAGAATCGGCTGGGTGGGGAAGGCGAGGGCTTCAAGATTGCCATGAGCGTGCTCGATGCCGGCCGCATCGGCATTGCAGCTCAGGCGGTGGGCATCGCCCAAGCGGCGTATCACGCCAGCCTGACCTACGCGCGGGATCGGAAAGCGTTTGGTCAAGAGATTGGCAGTTTTCAGATGATCCAGTCGAAGCTCGCGGACATGAAAACAAAACTGGAGGCGGCCCGTTTGCTGACGTTGCGCGCTGCTTGGGCGAAGATGGAGGCTGACAAGACCGGTCAGCGAATCACCCTGGATGGGTCGATGGCCAAATTGTTCGCCTCCGAAGCGGCGATGTGGATTGCGCACCAAGCCGTGCAATTGCATGGCGGCATGGGCTACAGTAAAGAAATGCCGGTGGAGCGTTATTTCCGGGATGCCAAAATTACCGAGATCTACGAAGGCACCAGCGAGATCCAGCGCTTGGTGATCGCCAGGACAGAAACCGGCCTTCGTTAGAGCGATATGTTCCCCAGATTGGGATACCAGCCATGAGTGCGGCACAAGAGCATCACAAGCTCAATTACTTAGAGACACTGAAAAAGCACTTGGTTGAGGATGGGCACTCGCCTGATGTGGCCGCCTTTGCTTGGATGCTCTACGAGCGTGTGCCCACCAGCGAGCTCCTCGCCAAAGAGCCCGCGACTCGCGCCCAAGCCGCGGCCGACTTCTTTGGTTTCGCTCAACAACGCCCCCCGGGTGAGCCCAAACTTCGGGTATTCAACCCCACCAGCAAAAACAACGGTTGGAGCGACGACGACACCGTTATCGAAATCATCAACACCGACGGCCCATTCTTGGTCGACTCTGTGGTGTTGGCGATCAGTGCGCTGGGGATCGGTGCGAAGTTAATCATCCACCCGGTGATGTTTATCAAGCGCGATGACCAAGGTGAACTGATCGGGATCGAGCAAGAAGCCAAGCCGGGTTTCGAGGCCGAGTCGTTGATGCACGTCGAGGTTGATCGCCAGCGCCACCACAGCCAGCTTGATCGAGTGGAAAAAGCCATCCAAGCGGGTCTCGATGAGCTCCACCACGCCGTTCGGGATTGGAAGCCGATGGTGGCGCAAGCCAAGGCCATCGCCGATGAATTGCCCCAGACACACCAAGACATGTCGCCTGAGCAGATCGCCGAGTTGTCGGCGTTCATTCATTGGTTGGCCGATGACCATTTCACCTTTATCGGCTACCGCGAGTATGTCGTCGAAGATCAGGGAAAAGACCGGGTGCTTCGCGCCTTGGGTGAGACGGGGTTGGGGATCATGCACGCCGATCGCGTTGAGGCGCCTGTTCGGCCACTGAAAGACCTGGCCAGAGGTGCTGATCAGCGTTCGCGTTCAGAGCCTGTCATCATCACCAAGACCAACGCGATGTCGCGGGTTCACCGCGCCGGCTACATGGACTATATTTCTGTGCTGTACTTCGGCCCCGATGGTCGAGTCGCCCGCGAGAAACGCTTGATTGGTTTATTTACCTCAGGCGCCTACATTCGTCGCTGTCAAGACACGCCGTTGGTGCGACGCAAAGTTGAGCATGTGATGAGCCAATCGGGGCTTCGTCCCCACAGCCATGCCGCCAAGGCGCTGTTACACATCCTAGAAACCTTGCCCCGCGAGGAGTTGTTCCAAGCAACGAGTGGCGAGTTGTTGTCATTGGGCATTGGTATCTTAGACCTTCAAGAGCGAAGCCAAACCCGCGTCTTTTTGCGTCGTGAGCGGTTTGGCCGGTTCTTCTCTTGTTTGGTGTATATCCCCAGAGACCGTTTCAACACCGAAAACCGCCTCAAAATTCAGTCGATATTAAAGCGCGCTTTGAAAGGTCAAACAATCGACTTTGCCATCCAAGTCGGTGAGTCGAACTTGGCGCGCGTCCACGTCGTCGTTCGCCCACGCGAGTATGCGCCGGTCGACATCGAAGTCGAAAAAATCGAAGACAAAATCAAAGCCGCAATTCGCCGCTGGGACGATGAGCTTGAAGATGTGCTGATCAAAGGCTACGGCACCGATCAAGGCAGCGCCTGGGCCAAGCATTATGGGCCGGCCTTTCCGGTATCTTATACCGAAGATGTGTCACCAGCGGTGGCGCAGTACGATGTGGCCAACATGGCCCAGTTGGAGGGCAGTCATGACCTGAGGTTGAGTCTGTACCGCCCCAAAACCCGCGATACCAGCATCTTGCGCTTTAAGATTTTCAAACAAGACTCACCCATACCGCTGTCTGATGTGCTGCCCATGCTGGAAAACTTGGGCGCCCGAATTGTCTCCGAGCGTCCTTATGAGTTGAAGTTTTCCAACAACGACGTGGTGTGGATTCAAGATTTTGATATGCGCCCGCCGACGGGGCTGGCGTTCAAGCTCGAGCACGTGCGCGATATTTTCCAAGACGCGTTTGAGCACGTGTGGCGCCAGCAGGCTGAAAATGATGGCTTCAACCGCTTGGTGTTAACGGCAAGCCTGACCTGGCACCAAGTGGCGTTGCTGCGGTCCATGGCGAAATACTTGCTGCAGTCCAAGATGCCTTACTCCCAGGCCTATATGGAAAAAACGCTGGCCAGCGCACCCTTGTTGGCCCGGTTATTGGTCGAGTACTTTGAGGCCAAGTTTGACCCCAGCCGCGCCGAAGAGCCCAAGAAACAAAAACACAGCGCACAAAAGGCCTTAAACGAGCATTGCGCTCATCTGGCCGAGCGCTTTGATGATCCTGTGCTCCACGAGTATCTCGATGAACTTTGTCATGCGCGTGGCCAAGACCAACACGCTGATGCGGCGACGTTGGCCAGACAAGCCATTGGCCGGGCGCTGGAGTCCATTCCCTCGGCCGACCAAGACAGGATTTTCAGAGGGTTTGGCCAGTTCATTGACGCGTGCCTGCGAACGAGTTTTTATCAAACCGACGACGACGGTCAGCTCAAGCCCTACATCAGTTTCAAGCTCGACTCGGCACAGCTGTCAGAGCTTCCCAAGCCAAAACCTTATCGAGAGATTTGGGTGTATTCGCCCCGCGTCGAGGGGATTCATCTGCGCGGGGGCTCGGTTGCGCGCGGTGGCCTGCGCTGGTCCGACCGCCAAGAAGACTTCAGGACCGAGGTGCTGGGGCTGATGCGCGCCCAAATGGTCAAAAACACCATGATCGTCCCGGTCGGTGCCAAGGGCGGCTTTGTCACCAAACACCCGCCAAGCTCGGATGATCGCCAGGCGCTGATCGATGAGGGCATCGCCTGTTACCGGCTCTTTATCAGCGCGCTTTTGGATATCACCGATAACTTGGATGGCGAGCGCATTATCCCGCCGCAAGGCGTTGTTTGCCATGATGACCCGGACCCGTATTTGGTGGTGGCGGCGGACAAGGGCACCGCGAGTTTTTCTGATATTGCCAACGAGATTTCTTTGGCGCGCGGTTTTTGGCTGGGTGATGCGTTCGCATCGGGCGGGTCCAACGGCTATGACCACAAGAAAATGGGCATCACCGCCAAGGGCGCTTGGGAGTCGGTCAAGCGCCACTTTCGAGAGCTTGGCTTGGACACACAAAGCGAGCCCTTTTCGGTGGTGGGCATCGGAGACATGGGTGGGGATGTCTTCGGCAATGGCATGTTGCTCTCACCCCACATCCAATTGAAAGCGGCGTTCAATCACCGACACATCTTCTTGGACCCCAATCCCGATGCCGCCAGGAGCTTTAAAGAGCGCTTGCGGCTGTTTGAAACACCCGGGTCGAGCTGGGCCGATTACGACGCAAGCCTCATCTCACCGGGGGGTGGGGTGTTGTCCAGACAAGCCAAGACCGTTGAGGTGTCTCAAGCCATCGCCGATTGGTTGGGCCTTGACGAGCGGGTGCTGACCCCGCAGGCATTGATTCAACAGCTTTTGAGCGCGCCGGCTGACCTGTTGTGGAATGGGGGCATTGGCACCTATGTCAAAGCGAGCGATGAGTCGCACTCCGATGTCGGTGACCTGGCCAACAACCAAGTGCGGGTCAACGGCCAAGCACTCCGAGCTCGGGTGGTGGGTGAGGGTGGCAACTTGGGTCTCACACAGCGTGGGCGGATTGAATACGCGCTCAATGGCGGGATGATCAACACCGATTTTATCGACAACTCAGCAGGGGTGGATTGTTCGGACCACGAGGTCAACATCAAGATTTTGCTCAACCACGCCACCGAGTCGGGCTTGTTGGCCGAAGACCAGCGAAACGCGTTGCTTGAATCGATGACCGACGAGGTCTCGTCTTTGGTGTTGCGCTCAAACACGTTGCAAACCCAAGCCATCAGTGTGATGTCGTCGATGACAGGCGACCGGCTGGGCTCGGAGGCACATTTTATCGCCATGCTTGAAGGTCAAGGCGTGATTGACCGCGACCTTGAGGACTTGCCCGACGAAGAGGCGCTGAAAGATCGCATGGCGCATGGCTTGGGGCTGACCCGACCCGAATTATCTTTGCTGCTGTCGTTTAGCAAGATCACGCTGTATCAAGACCTTCTGGCTTCGGATGTGCCCGAAGATCCCTATTTGTCGAAAGAATTGAAGGCCTACTTCCCGCGGCCGCTTCAAGAGGCGTTTGCCTCGGTAATGCCTGAGCATCGATTGCGCCGAGAGATCATCGCCACCCAAGTCACCAACTCCATTGTCAACCGCATGGGCGCACACTTTGCCACGCGCATCAAAGAAGACACCGGTGCCGATTCTGCCACCATGGCCAAGGCCTTCACCGTCGCGCGTGAGATTTTACAAGCCAGGCCATTTTGGTCGGGCATTGAGGGCTTGGATAACCAAGTCGCGGCTCAGCTGCAGACCGATGCGCTGTTGGAGATGTGGAAGCTGCTTCGCCACATCACGCGACGTTTGATTGCCTTGCCCGACGGCTACCAAATTGACATCTCGTCGCTGGTTGAGCGATACGGCGCCGGCGTTGGCGACTACGCCGCCTGCCTCGAGGAGGTGTTAACACCTTCGTTGAAGAGCGAGTTCGAGCAATTGAAAGCCCAGTATGTCGACGCTGGCATGCCCCCAGAGTTGGCGGTGCATACCGCCAAGCTGCCCTTCATGCACTCCAGTCTTGACATTGTTGATGAAAGCTTGATCCAGGGCAGCGCCGTGGCCCCCGTGGCCCAGATTTACTTTGAGCTGTTGGATCATCTGCACTTGAAATGGCTTCGCCAACAGGTTGAAGCGCTGCCTGTGGAGAAGCCGTGGCATGCGCACGCGCGCGGCCATTTGCGTGAGCAGCTGTTCCAGCACCACAGACAATTGACCATCCGCGTTCTCAAAGCCCATGGCTCGGGCAGTGGCTCGATTGAGGCGTGGTTTGACACACACCAAGCCGAGGTGTCGAGGACGTGCTTGATGCTCAATGAGATGGTGGATAGCAACGCCCGCGACTACCCCTCGCTGCAAGTGGCCATCGCCGGCATCGAGCAGCTGCTCAATGCGACCGAGGCCCACTGAGTGGCCTTGTGAGCTCGCCTCCCAAGCTTGCCTTTTTGGCCAGTCAACACGCGGGCTCGCAAACGGCGCTTGAGCAACTGAGCCAAGACTACCCACCCCATGCGCCCGACCAAGCCGATGTGCTCGTGGTGCTTGGCGGTGATGGGTTTATGCTGCATACCCTGCACGAACATGTCTCCTCCAAGCTGCCCGTTTTTGGCATGCGCATGGGGGATGTTGGGTTTTTGATGAACCGATACCAGTCCAAAGGTTTGATTGAGCGCATTGAGAACGCCCGAGAAGTGACCCTCAATCCATTGGTCATGCACGCCCAAGGCGTTGATGGCCAAAGCCATCGAGCACAGGCAATCAATGAGGTGGCGCTGTTGCGCCAAACCAACCAAGCCGCGCACATCAAAGTGATGGTCAATGGCCAGGCCCGTCTGGATAAGCTGGTCGCTGATGGCGTCTTGGTGTCCACCGCGGCCGGCTCGACGGCCTATAACCTATCGGCGCATGGGCCCATCGTGCCGTTGGGGACAGAGGCGGTGGTGCTGACCCCCATCAGCCCATTTCGCCCCAGGCGCTGGCAAGGCGCGATTTTGCCATCGCACACCAAAATTGAGTTTGATGTCATCAACCCCGACAGACGGCCGGTGAGTGTGACGGCTGATTATGATGAGTTTCGTGACATCAACCGCGTGGTGGTCGAACAAGACCCGACAACCTCGCACCGGTTGCTGTTTGATCCAGAGCACTCACTTGAAGAGCGCATCATCAACGAGCAGTTCCTCAACAGCTCAGTCAGCGGGCAGTGACAAGCGTCGGTGGTTAAGGCCGGGCAGGGGTGGTGGCCCACCCCCGCCCGCGAGTGGGGCGTGATCAGTTGCCGCGGCGTTCTTGTTGTAAACGTTGCGAGCGACGAATGATTTCTTCGCCGGTCATGCCGTTGAGTCGCTCGTAGAACCCAGGCAAGCCAGACCAGCCATCTGATGAATAGAATTGTAGGTAGCGAAGTGCTGAGTCGAGCTGCCGATATTGCTCTGGAGTACTGTCACTGGCGATCAGCTCCAGGCTCTCTGCAAATGCTTCTGGGCTGGAGCCATCCACCATCAACGTCAAGCCAAATCCTTCTTCCTCGGTTTGACCCGTTCGGCGTGGGATTTTCTTCGAAGGGTCTTCGTTTGCGCTCGGGGGCGGCAATTCTGCCACCGGTTCTTCTCGCCGAATGGTGCGCTCCCGAGTCGGGGCGGTGTCTTGTGCCTCAGACTCGGCGCCGGTGGCGTCGGGCTCGTCAGTCGAACACGCGGTGAGCACAAGCAACGCTGAGGCCAGCAATATCGTCAACAACACATTGATTTTATTCATTTTGAACTCACATTCTCCGAAGATATTAGCGTTAAATTATAGGCGATTTACGCCATTCGGTGGCTTTGAGTGCAAGCCCATGTTGGAAGTTCCCCGAAACGACTGAAAATGATCCCGTGTTCATTGGCGTGGTTGACGAACGGCTTGAACCACGCGCGCCAATCGATCCATCCCCTCGACCAAGCGGGGCCCCGGGCGCCCCAGCCAAGCCTCTGAGATCGGATAAATGTGGCCATTGATGAGTGCAGGGGTCCCCGCCCAATCGGCGCGCCTTCGAACAATGTGGGGTCGGTATTTGTCCTCTTCGACGCCACACCAACTCATCACCACGGCCGCCACACCCGCCTCAACCGCTTGGGCGCCGGTGATCTCCAGACTTTCTGTGGGGGCTGTTTCAAATGGGTTATACGCACCGGCTTGTCGAAGCATCTCGTTGACCCACGATTTTTGGCCCGGGACGATCACCGGTTTGGGCCACCATTCGACCACCACCGGCACCGGGTCATGCGCCGGTGGGGCGGTCAGGCAGCGCGCCTCAAGCGCGCCGGCCAAAGCGTTGGCTTGGGTGGAACGCTGAATGGCTTGTCCGATGCGGCGGATGTCATCGGCCACGTCGGCCAAGCAGGTCGGTTGGGTAATCAGGTGGGGCAGGCGGGCGTGTTGGATCTTTTCAAGGCAGCGCTCGTGCCCGGGCACCGTCAGCGAGGTGATCACCAGATCGGGTTTGAGCGCCACAACCCGATCAATGTCGATGTCGAGATCGGCGCCAATGCGCGCTTTGGTTCGGACCAGATCGGGCGGAAAATCGGAGTGGTCATCGACACCCACGATGGCATCGCCCGCGCCCAAGGCCGCCACAATCTCTGTATTCGAACACGTGTGGGTCACAATTCTCACAAGCTAGTCCCTTCGCCACGACTGAGCGGTGTCCACGCCTCGGTCGATATTGATAGAGCGTGCGACCAGCCAAGCGATCACCAACAACACCAAACAAAACACCACCGCGTTGGCCAGCCCCAGCATGACTTGCAACAGGCCCAAGCCCAAGATACCAACCAGCGCGGCGAGTTTCGATACCGTGCCCCAATAGCCAAAGAACTCTGCAGCCTTGCCGGGTGGTGCGAGCGCCCCCACCAACGCCCGCCCGGCCGATTGCGACGCCCCCAAGCTCAACCCCGACAGCAGCCCGGCGACCAAAAAGACAGACTGTGGGTGCAGCGCCACGTCGAGACTTTGATTGAGCGTGTCGGTCAGTCGCGGGGTTTGCCAAATCGCTGCAATGGCGACGATCCAAAGCACCAACGTGATCAAGTAGGTTCGCTTGGGGCCAACCGGGTGGTGGAGCCAGCCAAACACCAAAGCACCGACGGTGGCGCTGAGTTGGACCGTGACGAACATGGCCACGCGGGCCTGTTCATCCCAGCCAATGACTTGGGCGCCATAAATAAAAGCAAAGCTGATGACGATGTACAAGCCCGCCATCATAAAAAAGATCGACCACAGCAAGCGTTTTAGGTCGACAAAGGCCTTTAGGCGTTGGTGGGTCTGACGAAGCCTCTGCCAGCCTTGTTTGACATATGAGGCACTGCTGTCTTGTGGGCGAATGCGGCTTCGGTCTTTCAAAAAGACAAACGTTGGCACGGCCGCGACCAGGAAAAACACCGCCGCAAAGGGGCCCACCCAGCGGATCCGCGGGTAGTTCTCAAGGCTGGGCTCGCCCAAAAACAGCAAGGCAAAGACCGTGGCGACCAAGCCACCCACATAGCCCAAGCCCCAACCCAATCCAGAGATCCAGCCCAAGTCTTGGCGAGGGCCAAGCCCTGGGAGAAAACTGGCCACAAAAGACTCACCAAAAGCGTAGGCGCTGTTGGACACAATGATCAATGCCATCGCCAACACCACCCAACCTGGCTCCACCCAGTACAGCCCCGACGTGGCGGCCACGCACACCAGGCAACTGACCAACAGAAACGACTTTCTCAGCCGTGAGCTGTCCATGATCGCACCCAAGATGGGGTTGAACAGGACCACCACGCCATAACTGATCGCCAAGGCCACAGACCACAACAAATTGCCCAGCGCATAATTGTTGGGTTCATTGGGCGGATGGCCTACAATAATCCGAGTGAAAAGGTCACCGAAGATCACGGTGATGATCAACAAGGTATAGGCCTGATTGGCAAAGTCAAACATGGCCCAGCCGACAATTTCTTTTGCAGGTGCCCGTTTTCTTTGAACCAAGTCAGCGGCCTTTGTCGGCAAGTGGGGTGAGTGTGCAGGATAGCTGGCTCGAGACGAGTAAAACAAGCAGGGGTGTGGACTTGCAAGCATTTAAAAAACGCATTCAACAGGCGATAGAGCAATTGGAGGCCGTGGCCGATTCCAGTCAGGCCGCGGCCGAGCCTGTTGAACTTGATCAAACCCGCATGGGGCGGTTGAGTCGAATGGATGCGCTCCAAGGCCAGGCCATGGCCAAAGCCAGCGAGGGCCGGCGGCAAGCCCAGTTGACAGCGCTCAAACAAGCCTTGATTCGTCTCGATGCGGGGGAGTATGGGTTTTGTTTGCGCTGTGGGGAGCCGATCAGCCCAGCGAGGCTGGCGTCGAATTTGGCGGCGACGCTGTGCATTGAGTGCGCCACGGCCGATGAGTGAGCTGATTTCGTGCGTTTGGGCGTGCAAAGCGTGGCACACTGAGCCCTCGAATCATAGTTGAAGGACATGACCATGGCGGTTGATCAATCAATGCGCGATCGGGTGGTGCTGATCACCGGCGCCGGTGCGGGTTTGGGTGAGTCGATGGCTCGGCGGTTCCATCGTTCGGGTGCCCAGATTGTGGCGTGTGATCTCCACGGCGAGCGGGTGGAGGCACTGGCCGAATCACTGGGTGAGCGGGTGGAGGCGATGGCCATGGATGTCACCCAACAAAGCGACTGGGCTCGGGTGATGGCTGCCATTGCCTCAGACCATGGCCGTGTCGATGTGTTGATCAACAACGCCGGCGTGGCCGCTGCCGGAAAACTGGACGACACGCCCATTGAAGACTGGCAGTGGGTGATGGACATCGACTTGATGGGGGTGGTGCAGGGGTGTCAGGCGGTGTTGGGCATGATGCGCGCCCAACAAAGTGGCCACATCGTCAATGTGGCGTCCGTGGCGGGCTTGGCCGGGGCCCCCGAGATCAATGCCTACGGCACCGCCAAAGCCGCGGTGATTGCCATGTCGGAGATGCTCAGGGCCGAAGTCCATGCCGACGGCATTGAGGTTTCGGCGCTGTGCCCGGCGTTTGTGAAAACCCGACTCACAGAGACCATGCGCGCCCGCGAGGCGCACTACGAACAGCGGGTCAAGCGCTGGATGGACCGCTCGGGCGTGAGTGCTGATGACGTGGCCGAGGCGGTGTATCAAGCCATCCTGAAGCCCAAGTTTTTGCTGTTGACGCACCCCGAAACGCGCTGGATGTGGCGACTCAAACGCTTTTTCCCCGAGTTTTATTTCAAAATGGTCCTTCGCGGCGCCGACAAAGCCAAACGCAAAAAAGCCCACGCGGCGTGAATTGACAACATGAATTGAGGTGAGTTGATGTCCAGTGCATTGAAAGATGTGATCGAGCTGTTGCGACTGGAAATGCTCGATGACGCCCTCTACCGCGGCCCCAGTCACGACATTGGGTCCAACCGGGTCTTTGGCGGTCAAATCGTTGGCCAGGCGTTGGCCGCCGCTCAGCAGACGGTGTCCGATGCGCAGGCCGCGCACTCCTTGCACGCTTACTTTTTGCGCCCAGGTGACGTCAAACGCCCGGTGGTTTATCAAGTGGAGGCGTCTCGGGATGGACGCAGTTATGCCAACCGCCGCGTGGTGGCCTTGCAGCGCGGGCGACCGATCTTGAACTTGGCCGCGTCCTTTCACCTGCCAGAAGATGGGCAAAGCCACCAAGTCAGCGCGCCCGACGTGCCCGGCCCGGAGGGGCTGACCGACACCTTCGAGCTGCACCAATCGGTGAAAGACAAAGTGCCTGAGAAAATGCAGCGCCTGTTGGCCCACCGGCGTCCGTTTGAATTTCGCCCCGTTGAGACGCCGAAGTTCATGGACCCAGCCGCCCGCCATCCACAAAAACACATTTGGATGCGCGCATGGGAGACCCTGCCAGATGACCCCCAGTTGCACCAAAGCCTGTTGGCGTATGTCTCAGACTATGAGCTGTTGGGCACGGCGACCTTGCCGCATGAGTTGGATTTTATTCAGCGGACCGTGCAATTGGCCAGTTTGGACCATGCCCTTTGGTTCCACCGCCCGTTCCGTGTGGACGAGTGGTTGCTGTATGCCTGCGACAGCCCCACCAGCGCTGGCGGGCGGGGCTTCAGTCGTGGTCAGATCTTCAATCAAGACGGTGTGTTGGTTGCCTCGGTGGCTCAAGAGGGCGTGATGCGGCCTTGGCGGCCACCCGCCGAGTCGTCTTGAGATTGACGCTCATCGGCCATCAAGCTGGCCAAGCGCGCATCTTCTGAATACAGCGCTTGAGCAATGATGTGCACACTGCCTTGTTTTTGTTGTAACTGACCACGAATGCGGATGATCTGGCTTTGCAGCAGCGCAGCGTGATACCGGGCGGCGATCTTTGGCCACACAATCGCATTGATCAGCCCGGTTTCGTCCTCTAAAGACACAAACACCACACCAGAGGCGGTGCTGGGCCGTTGCCGATGGGTCACCAAGCCAACCACGTCGATGGTCTGGTGGTTGCGTGTGGCATCGTTGAGCTGGTCTGCCTGTAAACACATCCGAGACAAATGGGGCCTCAGCCACACAATGGGGTGTTGGTCTAAGCTGTAGCCCAATGCGCTGTACTCTTCGATCATCCGCTGTGTGTTGGGCGTGTCAGCCAGGTCGGGTGCGGGCTCTTGTAAGGGCGCTTGCCCGAGCAAGTCACCTTGGCGTCGACTGGCCAGGCTCTGCCAGTGGGCTTGCCGTCGGTCTGGTGTGAGCCCATCCAATGCGCCTGACTCGGTCAAGGCCTTGAGCTGTTGTTGGTTGAGGCCGACACGCTGGACCACATCGTCAATGGACAAAAAGGGCCGTTGGTGTCGTTGGTCAACCAGCCGGTCGATCACCGCTGACGATAAGCCCTTGACTTGATTGAATCCCAAGCGAATGCCGCCAGGTGGCTTGACCGACTGGAGCACTTGGCCATCCCATGCGCTTTTTTGAACGCTGACGGGTTTGAAGGTGACACCGTGGCGTTTGGCATCAGCAATGATCTGTGCGGGGGCATAAAAACCCATCGGCTGAGAATTCAAAAGCGCGCACGCAAACTCAGCCGGGTGGTGGCATTTGAGCCAGGCAGAAAAATAAGTCAATAGCGCAAAGCTGGCGGCGTGTGACTCTGGGAAGCCATAGTCGCCAAAGCCCTCAATTTGGGAGTACAGCTGATGTGCAAAAGCCATGGAGTGGCCATTTTGGCGCATGCCTTCAATCAGCTTGTCGCGAAAAGCCCCCAAGCCACCCCGTCTTTTCCATGCCGCCATCGCGCGGCGCAACTGATCGGCTTGCCCCGCCGTGAAACCAGCCGCGACCATGGCAATTTGCATGACCTGTTCTTGGAAAATGGGCACCCCCAGCGTGCGCTTGAGTACTTTGGCCAGCGCCGGGTTGGGGTAGGTGATGCGTGAAGGATTTTGGCGGCGTTGCAGGTAAGGGTGCACCATGTCACCTTGGATGGGGCCCGGCCGGACAATGGCGATTTCAATCACCAAGTCATAAAAGCTTTGTGGTTTCAGGCGCGGGAGCATCGCCATTTGTGCACGCGATTCGACTTGAAAGACGCCGATGGCATCGGCTCGGCAAAGCATGCCATAAGTGGCGGGGTCTTCTTTGGGGATGTCGGCCAGTGTCATGGCCGGGTCGATGGATTGCAGGGTCTTTCGCAAGACCGTGAGCATGCCCAAGGCCAAACAGTCCACTTTTAGCAACCCCAGCGTTTCCAAGTCATCTTTGTCCCATTGGATGATGGTCCGATCATTCATCGCTGCATTTTCAATGGGAACCAAGTGGTGCAGGGGTTGATCAGAAATCACCATGCCACCGACGTGTTGCGATAGGTGTCTGGGCAAACCAATCAACTCGCGCGCCAGGCGCAACAGCATTTGGGGCAGGTGATCGTCTGGATTGAGGCCGCTCGCGCGCAAGCGCTTGGGCCAGTCATCGGGCTGGTCCCACCAGGTCAACGAGCGGGTCAGTCGTTGGAGGGTATCGGCTGTAAAGCCCAAGGCGCGCCCGACGTCTTTGAGTGCGCTTTTCGGGCGATACGTGATCACCGTGGCTGCCAAAGCAGCGCGGTGTCGGCCGTATTTTTGATAGATGTATTGCAACACTTCTTCGCGACGTTCGTGTTCAAAGTCCACATCAATATCGGGTGGCTCATCGCGCTCTTTGGATAAGAACCGCTCAAACAGCAGCGACTGTTTGGCCGGGTCCACCTCGGTGATTTGCAGGCAATAACACACCGCGGAATTGGCCGCCGAGCCGCGCCCTTGGCACAGGATGCCCCGCGCTTTGGCAAAACAGACCAGGTCGTGCACGGTCAAAAAGAACGCTTCGACTTGCATTTCTTCAATAAGCTTGAGCTCGTGCTCAATCAACTGTTTGACGGATGTGGGCGCCTGGTCACCGTAGCGTTCGGTTAAGCCACGCTCGGTCAGTTGGCGCAGATGTTCGCTGGCGGTGAGTGGTGTGGGCACAAGTTCTTTGGGGTATTGGTAGCTGAGCTCAGACAAAGAAAATTGGCATCGTTTGGCCACGTTGAGGGTCTCGTCCAGCCACGCTTTGGGGTAGAGTTTTTGTAGGGTGGTGATGGGCCGCAGATGCTGTTCGGCGTTGCTCGAGGCGTTTAAGCCCAGCTCTTGCACGGTGCAGTGGTGGGCGAGCGCCCAAGCCACATCCAACAGTGCTTGATCGTTGCGCTGGATCATTCGCACATCACCACACGCCACCACGGGCAGGGCATGCGTTTGGCTTAAGCGCTCCAAGGCATCGAACCGCCAGCGGTCATCCGGTGCCAGGGTGCGTGTCGCCCCCAGCCAAAGCCTGCCGTGCCAGCGGTCTTTGAGCCACTGAGCGGTGGCGTCTAAAGCGGCGCTGTCCAACCCCGCATCGGGCTTCCAAATGGCCAACAGCCCCGACAGGTCGGCATCCAGGTCCTGTGCAAGCAGTTGGTATTGCCCCTTGGGTGCTCGCCCGCGGGCGCGGCTGATGAGTTGGCACAGGTGGCTGTAGCCTGTGTGGTCGGTGACCAATAGGATCAACCTGACCGGCCCTGGCAGTTGGGGGTCTTGCCAGTGACACTCGCTGCCGACGATGAGATCGATGTTGTGCTCGCGCGTTTGCTCATGCGCGCGGACCACGCCCGCCAGGCTGACCTCGTCGGTGATGGCGATCGCCCGATACCCCAAAGCATGGGCTTGAGCCACCAGTGCTTGGGGGCTGGCGACGGATCGCTGGAAGGAGAACGCGCTGAGCGCGTGGAGTTCAGCGTAGGCTTGATCGGACATACTGTAAGTTTATACAGTTATGGGCCCTTCAGCAACGCATCCCCATGAACGGGCGCAAGACCTTGAGTTTGGCCCCCAGGGCCACCATGTATAAGATGAATCAACCCAGCCCTGGCGTGGGCTGAGCGGGAGCGTCGAGCGTGGCAGAATTCAAAGACTACTACACGATCTTAAATGTGGCTGAAAACGCCAGCCAAGATGAGATCAAAAAAGCCTATCGGCGCTTGGCGCGCAAATACCACCCCGATGTCAGTCAAGAAAGTGATGCCGAGGCGCGTTTCAAAGAACTGGGTGAGGCCTATGAGGCGCTCAAAGACCCCGAGCGTCGCCGCCAATACGATGAGCTTCGCCAACACGGCTGGCAACAAGGCGATCAGTTCAAGCCCCCACCTGGGTGGTCAGGGGGCATGGGCGGTGGCTTTGATGAGGCCAGCATGTCCGGCTTTAGCGATTTTTTTGACATGCTGTTTGGCGGCATGGGCCGCCAAGGCGGCACGGGGTACGCCGGCGGCTTTGGTCAAGGTCAAGGCTCGCCTTTTTCCCAACCAGGCCGAGACCTGCAGGCCCAAGTGGCCGTGGACATTGAAACAGCGATCCGAGGCGGGACACAACGCATTGGCTTGGGCGGGCGCACCCTGAACGTCAAAATCCCTGCTGGGGTGGGCGACGGTCAGCGCATCCGCTTGTCGGGTCAAGGCGAGCCAGGGGCGGGCGGTGGACCCTCGGGGCATTTGTATCTGGACATCACGATCAAACCCCACAAGCTCTACAAGATCGAGGGACGCGACGTGGTCATTGAGTGGCCGATTGCGCCCTGGGAGGCGGCACTGGGCGCTCAGTTGGACATCCCCACGCCGTTGGGGCCTGTGACCATGACCATCCCGCCCGGGGCGTCCAGCCACCAGCGGTTTCGACTGAAAGGGCGTGGCTTGCCCGCTCAGGGCCAACACCCCCAAGGGGATGCCTACGTGGTGTTAAAAATCAAACTGCCCCCGAAACTGACGGCCAAACAGCGCGAGTTGTTTCAGGCGTTACAGGCCGATAGTGATTTTGACCCCCGCGAGGGTGTGGCCCCACAGCGCGACTGAAAACCTTGCATAATGGGCCAAACGCCCACGCCGGCAAGGGAGCCTCGCATTGACTGACACCGCATCCACCTATCCGCGCCTGTTTGAGCCGCTGGACTTGGGCTTTACCACCTTACCCAATCGACTGTTGATGGGCTCGATGCACACCGGCCTTGAAGATCGGGTGTGGAATTGGCCCAAGCTGACGGCGTATTTTGTTGAGCGCGCGCGTGGGGGTGTGGGGTTGATGGTCACCGGTGGCATTGCCCCCAACCGGCGCGGCGCATTGGCGCCGCTGGCCTCCAAACTGACCAACCGCTGGGAAGCGCGCCGCCACCGCCGGATGACCGAGGCGGTGCACGCCGCCGGTGGCCGGATTTGTATGCAAATCTTGCACGCCGGTCGCTACGCCTATCACCCCATGTCGGTGGCCCCGTCGGCCATCCAGTCACCGATCACGCCATTCAAACCCAAAGCGCTCTGTGATCGCGGCATTGACGCCCAGATCAATGATTTCGTGCGCTGCGCGCGCCTGGCTCAGGCGGCCGGTTATGACGGTGTGGAGGTGATGGGCTCAGAGGGGTATTTCATCAACCAGTTTTTGGTGCCCCGGACAAACAAACGATCGGACCGTTGGGGGGGCTGCTGGGAGAATCGGATGCGCTTGCCCGTGGAGATCGTCTCGCGCATTCGCCAAGCCGTTGGTGAGAAATTCATCATCATCTACCGGTTGTCGATGCTCGACATGCTCGCCGATGGCAACACGTGGGATGAGGTCGTCTCGCTGGGCCAGGCCATTGAGCAGGCCGGCGCCACGATAATCAATACCGGCATCGGTTGGCACGAGACGCGCATCCCCACAATTGCCACATCGGTGCCGCGGGGTGCGTTCACTTGGGTGACCAAAAAACTTCGAGGCGCGGTGGGGATTCCCTTGGTGACCACCAACCGAATCAACATGCCGACCACCGCCGAGGCCGTGCTCGAGCGCGGTGATGCCGACATGATCTCGATGGCTCGGCCGTTTTTGGCCGACCCCGACTGGGCGGAAAAAGCCAAAGCCAACCGCGATGATGAAATCAACACCTGCATCGGCTGCAACCAGGCGTGTTTGGACCATGTCTTTCAAGGCAAGGTGGCGTCTTGTTTGGTCAACCCACGCGCCGGCCACGAGACTGAGCTGGTGATTGAACCGGCCAAGGTCACCAAAAAAGTGGCGGTCATCGGCGCCGGCCCGGCGGGCTTGGCCGCAGCGACCACCGCCGCCAGACGCGGTCATGAGGTGACCTTGTTCGATAAGTCACCCACCATTGGGGGGCAGTTCAATCTGGCCAAACGCATCCCGGGCAAAGAAGAGTTTGTCGAAACCCTTCGCTACTTCCAAAAGCAAATCGAATTGACCGGCGTGGTCACCCAACTGGGCCGCGCCATCGACGTGGATGCCTTCGATGCTGAGGCTTTCGATGAGGTGATTGTCGCCACCGGCGTGGTGCCTCGCGACCCCAAGATCGAAGGCCAAGACAGCGACAAAGTGGTGGGTTATGCGGATGTGCTCGAAGGCCGTGTGGAGGTTGGGCGAAAAGTGGCGGTGATCGGGGCCGGCGGGATTGGGTTTGATGTCAGCGAGTACCTGCTGCACGACCAAGTCCCCGACACACCCGACCCCAATGAGCCCAGTCCGGTCGATTTTTTTAAGACTTGGGGTGTGGACATGGACATCAATCGGCGCGGCGGCGTGGAGGGGCTCCAGCCTGACTTTGGGGCCGCGCCTCGAGAGATTTGGTTGCTGCAACGAAAAACCTCCAAGCCAGGCAAGTCACTGGGCAAGACCACCGGCTGGATCCACCGCACCAGCCTCAAAGGGCACGGGGTGAAAATGTGGTCTGGGGTGGCGTATCAAAAAATTGATCCAGCCGGCCTTCACATTGTCAAAGACGGCGAGCCTATGGTGTTGGATGTGGACCATGTGGTGATTTGTGCCGGCCAAGAATCCGACAAAACCCTCATTGATCCGCTGCGCGAGCGTGGGGTATCGTTGCATGTCATCGGTGGGGCGGACGTGGCCAGCGAGTTGGATGCCAAGCGCGCCATCGACCAGGGCACGCGTGTTGCCGCGGCCATTTAATCTGTAAGCGAGAAGACCGATCATGTCCTCAGACCCCAACGCACTGTCTGATACCGATAAAGCGGCGCTGGCGCGGTTGCGCCATCACTTTGAGTCGGGTCTGACCCAAGACTTGCAATGGCGCGATCAACAGCTCGCGCGCTTGCTTGCGTTACTTCAAGACCACGAAGACCAGATCGCTTCGGCGTTGGCTCATGATTTGGATAAGCCCCAACAAGAGGTGTTTTTGGGCGAGCTGGCGTTGCTCTACAGCGAGATCAAATACACCCGCAAGCACCTCAAGTCCTGGGCCAAGCCGCGCCGGGTGCGAACACCGTTGGTCGGCCAGCCCGGCAAAAGCCAGGTGGTGCCTGAGCCTCGGGGTGTGGTGCTGATCATTGGCGCTTGGAACTACCCCATCCAGCTGATCTTGGGGCCATTGATCCCAGCGATTGCGGCGGGCAATGCCGCCATCCTCAAGCCCTCAGAGGTGGCGCAAAAAACCGCCAAGTTGGTCTCGGATCTGATCCCAGCCTATCTCGACGAGCGCGCCTTTGCGGTGGTCACAGGCGGTGTGGAAGAGACCACGGCGTTGCTGGCCGAGCGCTTTGATCATATTTTTTATACCGGCGGCGGTGCGGTGGGCAAGATTGTGATGACAGCGGCCGCTCAACATTTGACGCCGGTGACGCTGGAGCTGGGGGGCAAGAGCCCGTGTTTGGTCGATGACACGGCAGACATCCCATCGGCCGCCCGCCGGATCATTTGGGGGAAGTGTCTCAATGCCGGTCAAACCTGCATCGCACCCGATTATGTGCTGGCCACACCTCAGACCCGAGGGCGGTTAATTGCAGCAATGGCAGGCGAGCTTGACAGGATGTACGGCACCGATCGGTTAACCAGCGCAGATTATTGCAAGATCATCAACGAACGCCACTTTGATCGGTTGCTGGCCTACTTGGATGATGGCGAGATTGCGATTGGTGGGCGATCCGATCGAGACCGCTTGAAAATTGAGCCCACCGTCTTGACCGACATTGCCCCCGGCGCGCCGATCTTAAAAGAGGAAATCTTTGGGCCGTTGCTTCCCATCGTCGACATCAAGGATGTCAATGAGGGCATCGAATACATCAAATCCAAAGACAAGCCTTTGGCCGCTTACTTGTTTTCGACCGATGCCAGTCACCAGCGCCGTTTCAGCCAAGTGGTGTCGGCGGGCAACATGTGCATCAACGATGTGTTGATGTTCATGTCGGTGCCCGATCTGCCCTTTGGGGGTGTGGGTGGCAGTGGCATGGGCCAATACCATGGCCGCGCTGGCTTCGATCAGCTCAGCCACCTCAAAGCGGTGATGACACGCGGCCGTTTTCCCGAGACTTGGATTCGATTCGCACCCTACAGTGCGCTCAAAACCCGTTTTCTTAAACTGTTTGGATGAGTGAGACATGACCACACCCACAACCCCTTACCCTCGTTTTCATTTGGCTTTGCCGGTGACCGATCTGGACGACACCTTGGCGTTTTATCGCGATGTGATGGCGTGTCCCATCGGCCGGTCAGACACCCGCTGGGTGGATCTGGACTTTTATGGCCACCAGTTGGTGCTCCACATGGTTGAGCCTGAAGACCACCCGACCGTGGCCACCAATGAGGTCGATGCCCACGCCGTGCCGGCGGGTCACTTTGGCCCCATCTTGGAGTGGGCGCAGTTCGAAGCGCTGGCCGATCGGTTTCGGGCGCACGAGGTTGAGTTCGTGATTGAGCCTTATGTGCGTTTTGAAGGCAAGCGTGGGGAGCAAGCGACCATGTTTGTCAAAGACCCCAGCAATAACCACCTTGAGTTCAAAGCCTTTAAAGACATCAACATGTTGTTTGCCACCGACCTGGACCAGGCGTGACGATCGCCCAGGCGCTCAATCGGGATTGGCTGCGAGCAGATGCGCGCCGCCGGCCGCCACTGCGCTCAAGTGGGTTTCGGTAACCAACCCAGCCGCTTCAAAGGGCTGGCTTAAGTGGGCTTGGGCTGTCAGCGCCTGAGCTTTTGAAGAAAACCACGCAAACACGCTGGGCCCGGCGCCTGAGATCGACGCACCCAGCGCGCCGTGGTCTTTGGCGAGTGCCTGAAAGGCCTCAAACCCCGGGATCAACCCACATCGTCTCGGTTCAATCAAATGATCAACGAGGCCTTGGGCGAGGGCGGCGTTGTCTTGTGTGTACAACCCAACCAGCAATTGAGCGAGGCTGGCTTGTTGACGCGTGATGGCCTCGAGCTCAAAGGGGGCTTGCAAACACGCCCGCGCCTGGGTGGTTTCGATGGCGAAGTTGGGGTGGACCACCACAGCCGTCAAGCCGGCCGGGACCGGCAGCGCGATCAATCGCGCCTCGGTGGCCAGCACCAAGCCACCGATGAGTTGTGGCCCGACGTTGTCGCCCACCGGCTCGCCTGTGGCGATGGCCTCACCGGTCAAAGCAAACGGGTAAAGGTCTGCAATGGCCAACGGCGCATCCAAAAGCGCATTGGTCGCGACCACCGCCGCGGTGGCGCTGGCTGCCGAGCCCCCCAATCCCGAGCCCAGTGGGATGCCTTTGGTCAGCTTTAATTGGACATCGAAGCTCGCGCCTTGGGCCTGCAACAATGCACAAGCGGCGCGCGAGGCGGTGTTGTGTTGAGGCTCGGTGGGCAAATCCGTGACCCGACCCGTGATTGAGTCAATCCGCGCCTGGGGCTTTTGTCCCGTTGAGGGCGTGCGTGTGGCCGTGACAACATCACCGATGCCATCGATGCAGTGGCCCACCAGATCAAAGCCCGAGGCGATGTTGCCCACCACCGCGGGCGCATAAGCCGAGGCGCTTACGACAGCCACGCCAAAGCGACGACCAACATGGTCACGGTGGCCACCAACGCCACCAGAAAGCCACGAATGCCCAACGACTTCACCTCACTGGGGGAGACGCTCATCGCCAGTGCGGACATGGCCATGGCAAACGCCAGCAAACTGAATTGATGGGCCAGCGCCAAGGCACCGCGCCACACGGTCGCCAGGGTGGCCGTGTCGCTGGCCGCCACCCAGCCATCGACCAAGGTTCTGACCACACTAAAGAGCACAAACGCCACGATGAACATCGGGAAGGGCACTTTTGAGCGCTCCCCAGATGCGCCTTGCTCACGTCGGTAGTAAAAAAACACCAGCGCTGGGATCACCACCAGCATGGTGCTGTTGCGCATCAGTTTGGCCACTGTCGCTGCATCCAGTGTTTGGTCATTGGGCCACAGCTGCTGGTGATACACCGCCGCGGCGGTGACCTGCGCGGTGTCGTGGATCACCGTGCCCAGCGCCAGACCAACCAGCTCGGGATCGATGAGCGTTTGCTGGAGGATCACCGGATAGATCAAGATCGCCAGCAAACCCAACACGCCAATACAGGCGATGGCATAACACGTCTCTTCGTGTTTGGCCTTCAATGCTGGTGAGGCAGCGGCGATGGCCGATGCACCACAAATCGACGTGCCCGCCGCCAGCAAGATCACCAATCGGGGTGAGACTTTAAACACCTTGCCAAGCCCCAGCACCAACACCAGGCCGGTGGCGATCATGGTGATCACCAAAGGCAGGGCCTGGCCACCGGTGCTCACCAGGTCGGTCAAGCTCAGCCGCAGCCCGACCAACGCCACCGCTGTTTTCAAGATGGGGCCTTTGGCCAAGGCCAGGCCTTTTTCAAGTGTGGCTTGAGCGCGCGCGTAGCGGCCCACCGCCAGACCGATGATGATCGCCACCAGCATGGCGCTGACTGGGACCGGCCCGATGGGGGCGGGTAAATTGGCGAACAACGCCGCAACCCCAGTGGCCGCCAAGGCGATGATGGCAACAAAGCTCAGTCCTGGCCACAGGCTGGCGTACGACTGGGGTGCGGTGGGGTGGTTTGTGCTCATGGGGCAGCCGACAAGTGCTCTGGGGGTGGCAAAAGTGGTAGCATCATAGCGTCTTTAGACACCCCTTGTCGAACGTTTGCCGTGCTTGTATTGATCAATAGAGGACACCAATGGATGAACACGAAATCTCACAAAGCGATCGGTTTGCCGGTCCTGTTGTTGGCTGTGGCGTTGCCGTGGACCGTTTGCGCGCAGGACGATGCCGCCATGATTGATGACCCGCATTTGTGGTTGGAAGAGGTCGAAGGTGAGAAGGCCCTGGCTTGGGCGCGCGAACAAAACGAACGCTCTGAGGGCTACTTACAAAATCAGCCGGCCTTTGACGAGCTGCAAGCGCGCAATCTGGACATCTTGACCTCGGACGAGCGGATCGCCTACCCGGGCCTTCGCGGCGGTGAGGTGTATAACTTCTGGCGGGATGCCGATCACGTTCGTGGCATCTGGCGCAAAACAAGCCTTGAGTCGTATCGCCAAGACGACCCCGATTGGGATGTGTTGTTGGACGTTGATGCGCTGGCCAAAAGTGAGGACGAGAACTGGGTGTGGGCCGGGGCCGGCTGTCGCTACCCCGACTACGATCGCTGCGTTGTCAGTTTGTCGATTGGTGGGGCCGATGCCGCCGTTCGCCGAGAGTTTGACATGGCGACCCGGACCTTTGTTGAGGGTGGGTTCGAGCTGCCTGAGTCGAAGTCACAACTGGGGTGGCGGGATCTGGATTCGGTGTTTTTGGGCCCGGCGTTCAATGACGACCAAATGACCGACTCAGGTTACCCACGCACCGTCCAAATCTGGGAGCGCGGCACACCGGTTGAGTCGGCCACCACCGTCTTTGAAGGGGAAAAGACCGATGTGGCGGTGTCGGGTGTGCGCATCTGGGACGGTGATGTGTTCCACGATTTGATCGTTCGCTCGCCATCGTTTTTTACCCGCCAGATCCACGTGTATCGTGACGGCAAGACACACCGGGTCCAGATTCCAGACGATGCTGAGCTGGTGGGTCTGCTCAATGGCCAAATGCTGGTGGAGCTGAAATCCGACTGGACCCAAGCCGGGCAGACCTACCCGCAAGGCGCGCTGATCGCTGCGGCCATGGATGATTTTCTCGCTGACGACGTCCAGCCTGAGGTGGTGTTCGCGCCCGGCGATCGCAGTTCAATCTCACAGGTGGTGACCACCGATCAAGCGGTGATTGTCAATGTGCTCGACAATGTCGTCGCGCGCTTTGTCCGGTTTGTGTATGCCGATGGGCAATGGCAATCCCAGCCGCTGGAGGCACCCGCCATGGGTGCGTTGCAGATTGTGACCTCAGACGACCAAACCGATCGGTTTTTCTTCAACTACACCGGGTTTTTGACCCCCTCGTCGCTGTACGAGGCCGATGCCATGGCCAACACCCACACCCCGGTGCGCTCAGAGCCGAGCTGGTTTGATGCCCAAGGCATGTCGGTGAGCCAACACGAGGCAACATCGGCCGATGGTGAGCGCATTCCCTATTTCGTTGTCAAGCCCAAAGGCTTCAGCGAAGACACGACCTATCCGACGCTGCTGTCGGCCTATGGGGGGTTCGAGATCTCGCGAACACCGTTTTATTCGGGGATCATGGGGTCGAGTTGGTTGGCCCGCGGTGGGGTGTATGTGTTGGCCAACATCCGGGGCGGTGGCGAGTTTGGGCCCAAGTGGCACCAGGCCGCGCTTCAAGACAACCGACAGCGCGCGTTTGATGATTTGATTGCGGTGTCTGAAGACCTCATCGAGCGGGGCATCACCCAACCTGACAAGCTGGGCATTCAAGGGGGGTCGAATGGCGGGCTGTTGGTGGGGGCGGTGATGGTGCAGCGCCCCGATCTGTTTAACGCGGTGGTCTGCCAAGTGCCGCTTTTGGATATGAAGCGTTTCCACAAGCTGCTGGCGGGGGCCAGTTGGATGGCCGAGTACGGCAATCCCGACGATCCAGAAGACTGGGCGTATCTGTCGGCTTATTCGCCCTACCAAAACGTCTCAGCCGAGGCTGAGTACCCGAAGGCGTTTTTCACCACATCCACCCGAGACGATCGCGTCCACCCCGCCCACGCGCGGAAAATGGTGGCGAGAATGCGCGAACAAGGCCACGATGTGCTGTACTACGAGAACATTGAGGGCGGGCATGGGGGCGCGGCCAACCTCAAACAAAGCGCCTACCTCAACGCCTTGATTTATGCGTATCTGCACGATCGCCTGGCGGATGACGAGGGCTGAGAGGGCAGTTGTGGGAACTTTTGACGCCGCGTCGATGTCTTGGTGAGTAAGCTGTTGACAGGCGGTGAGTGGTCGCCTGGGTCTGTAAAAGGGCCCAGGCGGTCGATATTCGCGTCACTTTAGATTAAAGCAAGCTCACCCAAGGCCTTGAAATCAAAGCATAAGCCCCAGATATACAAGGATGGACGTACTGACATGGGCGCACTGGGGCTCTGGGCGGGTTGTCGGCTGCGACCGGCTGCGATTGGATTCATGACGCCAAGGGGTATAAAATAAAGGGGTTCAATGGCCTGACCCAAGCATGCAGGCGGGTGATTGGAACCTGATTCGTTGGATGTTGGTTCTAGACCGTGGTGATGGACAGTGATTTTTTAACGGTGGTTTTGATGGTGGTTTTTTATAGGAGGCATGGATGATGGGCACACAATTGGTACCAAGTCATCTTCTGGCGCCAGCCGGCACCGGCTCGCTGGATGCCTATATTCAAGAAGTCAACCGGATCCCCGTGCTCAGCTTGGAAGAAGAGCAGTCACTGGCTCGGCGTTTTCACGATGAAGAGGACTTGGATGCGGCGCGGTTGATGGTCATGTCCCATCTTCGCTTTGTGGTCCACGTGGCCCGGGGCTATTCAGGCTATGGCTTGGCGTTGGGTGATCTTATCCAAGAGGGCAACATCGGCTTGATGAAAGCGGTCAAGCGGTTCGACCCAGATCAGGGCGTGCGTTTGGTGTCGTTTGCTGTCCACTGGATCCGCGCTGAAATCCACGAATTTATTTTGAAAAATTGGCGGATTGTCAAAGTGGCAACCACCAAAGCGCAGCGCAAGCTCTTCTTTAACCTGCGCCGACAGAAAAAACGCCTGGGCTGGTTGAACCAAGCCGAAGTCAATCGGGTTGCTGAAGACCTGGGTGTCAAGCCAGAGGTGGTCACTGAAATGGAGTCACGCCTGGCCGGTCAAGACGTCGGTTTTGATCTCACCCAAGACGATGAGGATTCAAGCTACGTCGCACCGGCGGCCTACCTTGAAGCCTTGACGGTGTCGCCGGCAGAAGCCGCTGAGGCCGAAGACTGGGAAGAGCACCACCACAACATGCTGTTTCACGGCTTGGACAATTTGGATGATCGCGCCCGCGACATCATTCAAAGCCGCTGGTTGGTCGAACCCAAGGCCACGCTGCAAGAGCTCGCTGACAAATATGGCGTCTCGGCAGAGCGTGTGCGCCAGCTCGAAGCGCAGGCCTTGAAAAAACTGCAAGCCGAACTGACCGCTTAGTCTGACAAAGCGCTGTCGATCAGCTGGGGCTCAGGCTCCAGTGCAATCCCAAAGTCTGCTTTGACCGCGTCGGTGATGCGCGCAATCAGTGTTTTGAGCTGTGTTGGTGTGGCCTGGCCCAAGTTCACCAGCACCAACGCGTGTCGGTGGTAGACACCCGCATCACCCACTCGATCCCCTTTAAACCCCAAAGCCTCGATCATCCAAGCGGCGCTGAGCTTGACGCGGTCGGCGTTATTTGGGCCGGTCAACGGCCAAGCGGGCAACCCCGGCCATTGGGTTTTCAGCTGATCGTGCTGTTGATGAGAGACGATGGGGTTTTTGAAAAAACTGCCGGCGTTGGGCAAGCGCCCAGGATCGGGTAAGCGGTGTCGCCTCAAACGCATGATGGTCGCTGCCACGGTCTCTGGGGCGCAGTCGGCTTGGCCGACCCGGTCCATCAGGGCGGTGTGTAGGCTGGGGTAATGGGTGCGTGGTTTGAATGTCGGGCTCAAGCGAAACTCAACGGCGGTGATGATGTATCGGTCTTTGCCCGCGTGTTTAAAGACGCTGTCTCGGTAGCCAAACGCACACGCGGCGCGATCAAATTCGCACCACTTTTGGGTGTGTCGGTCCCAGGCGGTGAGGGTGTGAATACACGAGTCGACCTCCACGCCATAAGCGCCGATGTTTTGCATCGGCGCGGCACCCACAGAGCCTGGAATCATGATGAGGTTTTCGAGCCCATACCAGCCTTGCCTGAGGCAGTATTTCACAAAGCCATGCCACGACTCGCCCGCGGCCGCGCGCACAAGAACATGCTCGCCATCGGCTTTTGAGCTGATGCCCTTGAGCCGGTTGACCACCACCGTGCCGGGCCAATCCGATAAAAAGACCGTGTTGCTGCCCTCGCCGAGAATCAGCGCATCGGTGGGGCTGATCCCATCGTGCTCAAGCTGATCGGGTGTGGTCAGGTGCACCAACTGATCAGCTTTGGCAGGCAGCTTAAAGCTGCTCAAGTCAGTCAGGTCGGCGCGCTCAATCACTCGGGCCATGCGTTCACACATTGACTGATCAGGGCAGGGCCTTGGTAGATCAACCCCGTATAGATCTGGACCAAGTCCGCCCCGCAGGCTTTCTTGTCCAACGCCGCTTGGGCGGTGTCAATGCCACCCACCCCAATGATGGGGAATTGATCGCCAACGACTCGGCGCGCCACGCTCAAGGTTTGATTGGCGAGTGCGGTCAGTGGTGGCCCAGATAAGCCGCCGGCTTGGCTGGCGTGTCGGTCGCTGGCCACCGAGTCGCGCTCGATGGTGGTGTTGGTGGCAATCAAGCCATCAATTCCGGAGGCGGCCATCAGCTCAAGGGCCTCAACCAAAGCGTCTGCCGCCCAGTCGGGTGCAATCTTGATCAGCACCGGCCGATGCTTGCCGTGGGTCTGGGCCAGCTCATCGCGCACTTGAACCAACGCGCTCAACAGGGTCTTGAGGTGGCTGTGGTGTTGAAGCTCGCGCAAGCCGGCGGTGTTCGGTGAGGAGATGTTCACGGCGATGTAGTCGCAGTGTGGATAGACTTTTCGGATGCTGTAACAGTAATCGTCGGCAGCACGCTCGAGGGGGGTGTCTTTTTGCTTGCCGACATTGGCGCCGATGATGCCATCGAACTGGGCGGTTTTTAGGTTCTCGACCAGGTGGTCGACGCCTTTGTTGTTAAAGCCCATGCGGTTAATGAGCGCATCGTGGTTGGTCAAGCGAAACAGCCGGGGCTTGGCGTTGCCAGGCTGTGGTCTTGGAGTGACCGTACCGACCTCGATAAAGCCAAAGCCCAGCGCAGCCATGGTCTCGATGTGGTCGCCATTTTTGTCCAAGCCCGCCGCCAGCCCCACGGGGTTTTTAAACCGCAAGCCCATCAGCTCAACGGGCCGATCAGCCGGGGGCGGAAACAGTGTCTTGAGAAGACCGAGCTTGGCGCTGATGTGCATGCCCGCCAAGGCCAGGTCGTGCGCCCTTTCGGGCTCGAGCTGGAATAGACCTTGGCGCAGCCAGCGATACATCAAAACTCGAACTTGATGCCTTGTGCCAGCGGCAGTTCGGTGGAGTAATTGATGGTGTTGGTTTGCCGGCGCATGTAAGCCTGCCAAGCATCTGAGCCCGACTCGCGGCCACCGCCTGTTTCTTTTTCGCCACCAAACGCACCACCGATCTCAGCACCACTGGTGCCGATGTTGACATTGGCAATCCCGCAATCTGAGCCCAAGTGGGACAAGAAGAACTCAGCGTTTCGCACATCGGTGGTGAAGATCGCCGAGGACAGGCCTTGCTTGACATCGTTGTGCATGGCCATCGCTTCGTCCAATTCACCATAGGCCATGACATACAAAATCGGGGCAAAGGTCTCTTGTTGGACGATGTCCCAGTCATTTTTGGCCCTAATAATGGTTGGTTGAACGTAAAAGCCCGGGCCATCAATGGCTTGCCCGCCGTAGAGCACCTCACCGCCCAGCGCCTTGGCCCGCTCCACCGCGGCCAAGAACCGATCGACCGCGGCTTGATCGGTGAGTGGCCCCATTAGGGTGTTGGCATCCAGCGGGTGGCCGATGCGGACTTGCCCGTAGGCGTTCACCAGTTTGTCGCACACCGAGTCCATCAACGCCTCATGGACAAACAACCGGCGCGTGGTCGTGCAGCGTTGCCCGGCCGTGCCCACCGCACCAAACACCACCGCTGGGATGGCCAGCTCCAAGTCGGCCGTCTCATCGACGATGATGGCGTTGTTGCCGCCCAACTCCAACAGGCTCTTGCCCATCCGTTTTGCCACCCGTTCACCCACGCTGCGGCCGACAGCGGTTGACCCGGTGAAAGACACCAAAGCAACGCGCTCGTCATCGACAAACCGCTCGGCCAAGGCGTGGCCAGACTCAATGAATGAGGTGAAAATGGGTGGCAGGTCCTCATCTTTGAGTGCTTCGTTGACAATGTGTTGAACCGCCAGGCAGCACAACGCGCCTTTCGGGCTGGGCTTCCAGATGGTGGCGTTGCCACAGATGGCCGACAGCAGGGCATTCCAGGCCCACACCGCCACCGGGAAATTGAACGCCGTGATCACGCCCACCACACCCAGGGGGTGCCACTGCTCGTACATTCGATGCCCAGGGCGCTCAGAGTGCATGGTCTTGCCAAACATCATCCGCGACTGCCCCAAGGCCAAATCACCAATGTCGATCATCTCTTGGACTTCACCGTCGCCCTCGGGCTTGATTTTGCCCATCTCCAGGGCAACCAATGAACCCAACGCGTCTTTGTTGGCGCGCAGTGCTTCGGTGACCAAGCGAACCGCGTGACCGCGTTCCGGCGCAGGCACTTGGCGCCACGCCAACGCCGCTTGCTGGGCGGTTTCAATGACTCGGGCGTAGTCTTGTTCGGTGGCTGGGGACACTTGTGCAATCACCTCACCATTGGCCGGACACACGGCATCCATCATGGACTCGGCCCGAAGCTCAGCCCACTGGCCGGGGCCAAAGCAGGCGCCTGGGTTTTGGGGTTTGAGGCCGAGGGCGGCCAGCACGGCCTGTGTGTCGATGGATGCGGTGTTGTTCATGGTGTTTGTCCTTGTGTTTTCTCGAGCAATTCTTAAGAGAGCATATTATCGCACGAGCCCGCGGTCGGTCTGGGCGGGCGTGCTATCCTTTCAGCGTTTATCGATGCAGCAGGTGGTCTGGGCGCCTTGGACGGGTGAGGTCAAATCAGGCCGGGGCCAACAGCGCCCCGTTTAAAGTCGATATTTTGATGAAACTATTTGGCGGTGGGGCAGTCTAGGACTGTAACCGGGCGTCGATCAAGGAGCAAGGAAGCCCTGATGGGCGAGCGGGACATCGATCAATTGCTGGTGGAGCGGGTACAACAAGGCGACAAAAGCGCCTTTGATGTGCTTGTTAAAAAGTACCAGCACAAAATCATCAGCCTGATCTCACGGTATGTGTCAGATCGTGCAGAGGCGATGGACGTGGCCCAAGAGGCCTTTATCAAGGCCTACAATGCGTTGGGACGGTTTCGTGGCGAGAGTGCGTTTTATACTTGGATGTACCGAATTGCGATCAACACGGCCAAAAACCACTTGGTGGCGCAGTCGCGCCGGCCACCGGCATCCGACGTCGACGCCAGCGATGCCGAGCAGTACAACTTTGACTCCAGACTTAAAGAGACCAGCTCACCCGAGCATGAGTTGCTTACCGAAGAGATTGAACAAACCGTCCACGATGCCATTGATCAATTGCCTGACGATCTCAAAACAGCCATCACCTTGCGAGAAATTGAGGGCATGAGCTATGACGAGATCGCCAGCGCCATGGCGTGCCCCATCGGCACCGTTCGATCCAGAATTTTCCGGGCCCGAGAGGCCATTGATGAACGTTTAAAACCCTTGATTGAAGAGAGCTAACCGCGATGGCGAATGAGTCCAAACTGTCCACCGATGAACCAAGTGATGATGCCCTGAATGAGACGCTGTCGGCTTGCATGGATGGCCACATCGACCGTCACGCCAAACGCTTTGCACTCAAGCGGTTGTGTGATGATGACTCAGCACGCCAGCGCTGGGCGCGGTACCACGTCGCGCGCGCGGTGCTCCAAAAAGAGCCGCTGATCGATTGTGATTTGAGCGAGCAGGTCAAGCGCGCCACCGATGAGCTGCCAACACCCCAATCCGCCAAGCCCGCGCGCGCCTTTCTCAAGCCCGTCGCCGGCGGTGTGATCGCTGCCAGTGTGGCTGTGTTGGCTGTGTTGAGCATCAATCAACCCGGCCCCGGCACAGCTGATTCGAGCGCGGACAGCAACCCAGGGTTCGTCAGTCAAAGCACGCCCATGGACCGCGTCTTCAGCCAGCCCGCCACGCCGGTGGGCTTTGGGCAAACGGGCGCCGTCCAAGACCGCCAGCGCTTGGAGCGGCTGCTGTTGCAGCACCAGCAGGCCGCACGCAGTGCCGGTGTGGGCAATTATTGGCCGGTGGTGTCCATCTCACCGGCGAATGCACCATCCGATCAAGATCAACTCGAGCCGGCTTCTGGAGACCAATGAGCCGCCTGGCCATGCCCAAGTTCTTGTCTGTGGTTGTGTTGAGCCTGTTGGCCTGTGGCTCAGCCATGGCGGCTGATCAAGACCAGCCAGACCCCAAGCGCCCATCGGTGAGCGAGTGGTTGGATCGGATGGCGTTGGCGGTGGAGACCCTGGACTATCGCGGCACACTCGTCCAGATTCGAGACGGTGAAATGAACGCGTTTGAGGTCATCAGGCGCGTGGATGACCAAGGCATTCAAGAGCGGGTTTATGCCCTCAATGGACCGGCCCAAGAATTGGTGCGCGATGATGATCAGTACCAATCCACCTTGAGTGGTTCACCGCGCGATTGGTACCGAGCCGATCTCCAAAACCGTTTGATGGCACACCAACCCCTCAACCAACTGGCCGATTTGGCCTCTGCCTATGAGCTGCGGTTGAGCGGCATCGACCGGGTGGCGGGTCTTGAGGCCCAGCGCATTGATATTTGGCCCAAAGACCGCTTTCGCTATGCCCAGCGGCTGTGGTTGGAAAAACAAACCGGCATGTGGCTTCGTTCGATGGTGTTGGACGCCGAGGGCCGCGTTCTCCAAGAACAAGGCTTTGTGCAGCTGGAGTTGGGCGCGACGGTGACCGATAGCGATCTTGCGCCACAAACCAAAGTGGTGGACACCGCACCCGCCCAGACCGCCCAACAGATGGAGCCGCCGCCAGAGGCCACCCCCGATGTGGTTACCGCGCCGGCGCAAGTCTCGGGGATGCTGCGACCGTTGTGGGCGCCGCAGCAACTCCCGCAGCACTTTCGGTTGATCAATGCCAGCCACGGACGAAGCGATGTGGACACGGCTTTTGATCACCTGCTGTTCAGCGATGGCTTGACCAGCTTTTCTGTCTACATTGACCATGCGCCCCAACACGCGGTGCAAACCCGGCTGAGTGCGGTGGGCCCTGTGCACATCCTCAGTGGCATGATGGGGCAGCGCCAATTCACCATCATGGGCCAAGTGCCGGCGCAAACCGTGGAGTTTGTGGGGCGGCAGTTTTTGTCGGCGCCGAAGACCGATGATCGGCCCTAGGCGGGACATCAGCGGTGTCTGAGCCCACGACGGTAACCCGCCAAAGCCACGCACAACCGATCTGGCAGCCGGGCGTGGTGGCCGACAAATCTGGCGATGAATATTGTATTGAGATGGACACGCCACAGCACTGCCAACGGTGTTTGGATGGCCAAGGCTGCGGTGCGGGTGTGTTTTCGCAACTGTTTGCCAAAAAAGGCGCGCGCTTGACGGTGAGCTCGCTTGAGCCTTTGAACATCGGCGATCGGGTCCAGGTGGGGGTCTCCCCACAGGGCATTCTCAAAGCGTCGATGGCCTTGTACGCTTGGCCTTTGGCCTTGTTCTTGCTGACCTTGATGGTGGTTGGGCCGCTGTGGCTGAAGTTGGGGCTCTGGGGTGGCGAGTGGGGTGTTTTGGTGGTGGCTTTGGCAGTGCCGGCTTTTGGCATCAAAGCGCTGGCTCAGTTGAGATCTCAGGCATTGAACCCCATCGTTGTACCGTTGTCTTGTAGCAAGACCGATCCCGCCTTGGATCGATGATGAGACCCCTCACAACTGATCAATTTACAATTTTGGAGAGCGCATGAACAATAAGACCAATACCGGCTTTCGGTTCGTTATGTTAACCAGCGTGCTGTTGTTTGTCGCAGGCGTGCTGAGTTCACCTGGGTTGGCGCGAACGCCCGTTGACTTCACCGATCTGGTCGAAGAGGCGGTGCCTGCTGTGGTCAATATCGAGACCCGGCGCTTTGGCGATCGCCCACGCGAGCAAACACAGCGCGGTCAAATGCCAGAGGGCATGCCAGAAGACATGCCTGAGTTCTTCCGCCGTTTTTTTGGTGAGCCGTTTGGTGGCCAAGGTCGCCAACCAGAGCGTCGGGGCGGGGGGTCTGGTTTCATCATCGAGTCCGATGGCTTGATTGTCACCAACCACCACGTGATTGATGAGGCCGATGAGATTGTGGTGCGCTTGTCCGATCGTCGTGAGTTTGAAGCGGAATTGATTGGTTCAGACCCACAAACCGACATTGCGCTTTTGAAAATCGATGCCGATGGCTTGCCAACGTTGCGCTTTGGGGAGTCCGACGAGCTCAAACCAGGCGAGTGGGTCATTGCCATCGGCTCGCCTTTCCAGTTCGAGCAGTCGGTGACCGCGGGCATTGTCAGTGCCAAAGGCCGCTCGCAAGGCACCCAACAGTACGTGCCCTTTATTCAGTCGGATGTCGCCATCAACCGGGGCAACTCCGGGGGGCCATTGATCCGAACCGATGGCACCGTGGTGGGGATCAACTCATGGATTCTCAGCTCTGGCGGCGGCAACATTGGATTGTCGTTCTCCATCCCCACCGAGGTGGCCGAAAACTCAATCGATCAGCTGTTGGAGTTTGGTCGCGTCTCGAGGGGCTATCTTGGGGTGGGCATTGAGGTGGTGACTCGGCAAAAAGCAGACGCCATGGGGTTGGATCGCCCCGCCGGCGCCTTGGTCAACCGCATCGAGCCCGACTCCGCCGCGGCCGCTGCGGGGATTGAAGTGGGTGATGTCATTGTGGCGTTCAACGGCACCCCTGTTGATGTGTTTTCAGAATTGCCACCGTTGGTGGGTTTGGTGCCGCCTGGTGAGACCGCTGAGGTTGAGATTTTTCGGTGGGGCGAGCGCAAAACCTTGGAGGTGACCGTGGCGCAACTGGATGAGGCTGAAGCGCTCGCGCAGACCGATCCAGAAGCCGATGTGGAACCGACCAACGCCTTGGGGCTTGTGGTTGAACCCATCCAAGATGAGGCGATGCGCCGTCAATTGGGTGACCCAGAGGGTGGTGTGGTGATCAGCGAGGTGCAAAGCGAGCAGGCGTATCGACAAGGGATTCGATCTGGGTTGGTGATTTTGATGATCAACAACCGCCCTGTGACCAATATGCAGGACTTTGAGGCGATTGTCGCTGAGACCGAGCCAGACCGCCCGGTGGCGCTGTTGCTGCACCGGCCCAATGGCACCACCACGTTTGCGGCCTATACGCCAAATACAGAAGAGTAGCTCACACAAAGCATCTATAATGGCGCTTTAGAAAGCCACCCTGCCGATGGCGGGGTGGCTTTTCGCTGACACCGAACGCGGTTGGGCCAATCGGGCATGAGCACCATTCAAAAAATCAGAAACTTCTCCATCATTGCCCATGTTGATCATGGCAAATCCACCCTGGCCGATCGCTTTATCCAATCGTGCGAGGGCCTGAGCGAGCGGGAAATGGCCCAGCAAGTGCTCGATACCATGGACATTGAAAGAGAGCGGGGCATCACCATCAAGGCGCAAAGCGTGACCTTGAACTACAACGCCGCTGACGGTGAGGTCTACCAGCTCAATTTCATTGACACCCCAGGGCATGTTGACTTCTCGTATGAGGTGTCTCGGTCATTGGCCGCGTGTGAGGGGGCGCTGTTGATCGTCGATGCCGCCCAAGGGGTGGAAGCGCAAAGTGTGGCCAACTGCTACACCGCTGTTGAGCAGGGACTGGAAGTGATCCCTGTGATCAACAAGATTGACCTGCCGGCAGCCGACCCTGAGCGTGTGAAGAGCCAAATCGAAGACATCATCGGCATCGACGCCTCTGATGCCATTTTGGTCAGCGCAAAAACAGGCCTGGGCGTTGAAGATGTTTTAGAAGCCATCGTCAGCCGCATCCCGCCGCCTCGCGAAGCCAGCGATGAGCCATTGCAGGCGCTGATCATCGACTCGTGGTTTGACAACTACCTGGGCGTGAACTCGCTGGTTCGAATCAAGAGTGGGCAGCTCAAAAAAGGCGAAAAGATCAAGATCATGTCCACGGGTGAGGAACACCCCGCCGACCAAATCGGCATTTTCACGCCCAAGCGCACACCCACACAGACGCTGGGCTGTGGCCAGGTGGGGTTTGTTGCAGCGGGCATCAAAGAGGTCAACGGCGCGCCAGTTGGGGACACCATCACCCGCGCACAACAGCCCGCATCGTCACCCTTGCCGGGCTTTAAGCAAGTCCAGCCGCGAGTGTTTGCTGGCATTTTTCCGGTCGATTCATCCGACTACCCCGACCTTCGAGAAGCGTTGGATCGCTTGCAGCTGAATGATTCTGCATTGCAATACGAGCCAGAGACGTCAGTGGCGTTGGGTTTTGGGTTTCGCTGCGGGTTTTTGGGCATGCTCCACATGGAGATCGTTCAAGAGCGCTTAGAGCGCGAGTATGATCTCGATCTGATCACCACCGCGCCGACGGTGATCTATGAGCTTGCATTGACCGATGGCGAGGTCACCATGCTCGACAACCCAGCCGCGTTGCCGCCGGCCAATAAGATCGCTGAGGTTCGTGAGCCCATCATCCGCGCCAACCTGCTGGTCCCTCAAGAATTTGTGGGCCCGGTGATCGGCTTGTGCGAGGAAAAACGAGGCCACCAGGTGGACATGCGGTTTTTGGGTGGCCAGGTGCAGCTGAGTTATGAGCTGCCGCTGGCAGAAGTCGTGATGGACTTTTTTGATCGACTGAAATCGTGTTCTCGGGGGTTTGCGTCTTTTGAGTACGACTTTGTTCGCCACCAGGCCGGCCCATTCGTGCGGCTGGACTTGTTGATCAATGGCGAGAAAGTTGATGCCTTGAGCTCCATTGTTCACCGAGACTTTGCCGAACGCCGGGGCCGGGAGCTGGCCGAGCGCATGCGCGAGCTCATCCCTCGCCAAATGTTTGATATCGCCATTCAAGCAGCGATTGGCTCGCACGTGATTGCGCGATCAACGGTAAAAGCTTATCGTAAAAACGTCACCGCCAAGTGTTATGGCGGTGATGTCACCCGGAAGCGAAAGCTTTTGGAGAAACAAAAAGCCGGCAAGCGGCGCATGAAACAAGTCGGCCGAATCGAGATCCCACAAGAAGCGTTTTTGGCTGTGCTTCGAACGGACAATGACAAATAGGCACGGCTGAGTGGAGACGCTGACAATGAACTACTCGCTTATTTTGACCAGCCTGATGTTGATCACCGCTTTATTCTGGGTGCTGTATTTTGTGCTGCAAAAGAAAGACGCCAGCTTTGAGGACACAGGCCTGGGCAAGTGGCTGGGTACACTGGGCTCTTTATTTCCAGTGCTGTTGATCGTGGTGGGGTTGCGCTCTTTTGTGTTTGAGCCATTCAAGATTCCCTCAGGGTCGATGATGCCAACGTTGCTGATTGGTGATTTTATTGTCGTCAATAAATACAGCTACGGCCTTAGGCTGCCGGTGACCAACACCAAAATCCTTGACACCGGCGAGCCCGAACGGGGTGATGTGATGGTCTTTCGGTATCCTGAAGATCCCGATGTCAACTACATCAAACGGGTGGTGGGGCTCCCGGGAGACGAGGTGACTTATCGCAACAAAGTGTTATTTATCAACGGCGAGTTGATGGCGCAAGAACAGCTCGGGATGTGGATCGGCGAGGGCCGCAACCGCAACCCCCCTGGGCGACGGCCCCAGCTTTTTAGCGAAGACCTGGGTGGGGTGGAACACGAGATTGTGATCTATCCAGACCAGCCGGGTCGCCGTGTGCAGACATGGACGGTGCCCGATGGGCATTACTTTGTGTTGGGCGACAACCGAGACCAATCGTTGGATTCGCGGGCGTGGGCGTTTGTTCCAGAAGACCACCTGGTGGGCAAAGCCACGCGGATTTGGATGCATTGGGACTGTTCTAGAGGCTGTATCGGGTGGGAGCGCATTGGGCAAGCCATTGAATAAAATCGAAGGCATTGACCATGTCTTTACTCACGAGCGTTTGCTCACCCAAGCGCTCACCCATCGAAGTTTTGGCGCGCCGCATTATGAGCGGCTTGAGTTTTTGGGCGATGGCATCCTCAACCTGATCGCGGCGGATCTGTTGTTCAAAGCACACCCCCACGCACCCGAGGGGGATTTGTCTCGACTCCGCTCTCGATTGGTCCGAGACACCACGCTCGCTGAGATCGCCAATGATTTGGGCATCAGCGAGCATGTCCGCTTAGGCCTCGGCGAGAAAAAAAGCGGGGGTTTTTTGCGGGCGTCCATTCTGGCGGATGTGGTTGAGGCGTTGATTGGTGCTGTGTATCTCGACGGCGGATTTCTCGAGGCTCATCGGGTGGTGGCATCTTTGTTGGACGAGCGGTTAAAGAATTTGCCACCGGCCGAGACACTGAAAGACGCCAAGACCCGCTTACAAGAGTGGCGCCAAGGCCAAGGGCTCAGTTTGCCCAGCTACCGAATCATAGAAGAAAAGGGCGCCGATCACGAAAAAGAGTTTTTGGTCGAGTGCATGCTCGATGGGGACCAGCCGGCCACACAAGCACGCGCCGCCAGCCGCCGCAAGGCCGAACAGATGGCCGCCAGTGCGATGTTGTCTCAGTTGGGGGTGAAGCATGACAACGCTTAAGCGGGTGGGCCATGTGGCGCTGGTGGGCCGACCCAACGTCGGCAAGTCGACGCTGTTGAATGCGTTGGTGGGCGAGCGCGTGGCGATTGTGACGCACAAGCCGCAAACCACTCGCCATCAAATCCGTGGTTGGGTGACTCAAGACGAAGGTCAGGCCATTTTTGTTGATACCCCAGGCATGCACTCCGATGCGCGCAACTCACTGAACCACCGGCTCAACCGAGTGGCCAACCAAAGCTTGGCCGAGGTCGATGTGGTGGTCATGGTGGTTGATGCCACCCACATTGGCCAAGAGGATCACCGCGTGCTTGATAAGATGGCCCAGCTTGATGGGCGGTCAAAAATCTTGGTGTTTAACAAAATTGATCAACTCAAAGACCGCGGTGAGCTGCTGGCGCAGACCGATGCCCTGATGGCTGAGTGTGCGTTCGATGCGGTGGTCTATCTCAGCGCCAAAACCCAATCTGGGCTGGACGATTTGATGGACGAGGTCTATGCGCGTTTGCCCGAGGGCGAGCTGATCTATCCGGCCGATGAGTTCACCGACCGACCGGTGCGGTTTTTGGTCGCCGAGCTGGTGCGCGAGCAATTGATGCTGCAACTCCATCAAGAAATTCCGTATGGGCTGACGGTGGTGACCGAGCACTTTGAGCAAAAAACCACTCGGGTGCATATCCATGCGCTGATCATTGTCAGCGAAGAGCGCCACAAAGGCATGGTGATCGGCAAAAAAGGTGAGGTGCTCAAGCGCGTGGGGACCCGCGCACGCCACCACATTGAAAACCTGTTGGGCCAGCCTGTCCATTTAGAGCTCCACGTCAAAACCCAATCGGGGTGGATGGAGGATGAACGCCAGCTCGATCAGCTGGGGTATGCGCAGTGATGTCGCCCGCCACCCGAGCAGGCCAAGCGACCCAAACCACCCAAGGGTGGGTATTGCATCGCCGCCCCTGGCGAGAGTCCAGCGCGCTGGTTGATGTGTTGACCCAGGATTTCGGGCGGCTGGGGTTGGTGGCCAAAGGCGCGCGGTCTCAGCGCTCAGCCTGGCGAGGCTTGGTTGAGCCTTTCGTGCCGTTGTCTTTGAGTTACAGCCAAAAAGGCGAAATGGGCACCTTGCGGTCTTTGGAGACCAACGGGCAACGCGTTGCGCTGTCTGGGACCGCGCTGTGGTGTGGGTTGTATGCCAATGAGCTGGTGCTGTATTTGATCGACCGCGACGACGCGGTCGAGGGGCTTTTTGAAGCCTACTCTGAGCTGGTCATGGGCTTGGGTTCGGACACCGAGCTCGGCGCAACGCTTCGGTTGTTCGAGTGGCGCCTGTTGACGCTGTTGGGTGTTGCCCCCTCGCTCGATCAGCAGGCCCATGACTTGGGACCGATCACCCTGAGCGGTCATTACCGCTTAGAATCAGAGGCTGGGTTTGTGGCGGTGGCACAGGCCAGCGCCGACACCGTCTCTGGCGAGGCCATCGGTTGGTTGACCAACCCCACCGCATCACCGGCCTGTTCAGAGGTGGCGCAACAAGCACGCCACATCACGCGCCAGCTGATCGACCATCAATTGGCGGGCCGGACGCTGAAGACACGAGCACTTTTGAGGCAACTGCAATGAGCCAAAGACAATTGGGTGTCAACATCGATCATGTCGCCACGCTGCGCCAAGCGCGTGGCACGGACTATCCAAGCATCATTGAAGCGGCCAGCACCGCAGAGGCCGCCGGCGCGGATTTGATTACGGTGCATCTTCGCGAGGATCGCCGCCACATCCAAGACCACGACGTGGTGGCTCTGGCCAAGACGTTGTCCATTCGGTTGAACCTCGAGATGGCGGTGAGCGATGAGATGATCGACATCGCCTGCAAGCTCAGACCCAGTGACGTGTGCTTGGTGCCAGAAAAAAGACAAGAGCTGACCACAGAAGGGGGGTTGGATGTGGTTCGGGGATTTGCTCGCATTGAGAAAGCCACCCACACGTTGCATCAAGCCGGTTGTCGGGTCAGTTTGTTTATTGACCCCGACACAGAGCAGATTGAGGCGGCCCACCAGGCCGGTGCCCCCGTCATTGAGCTGCACACAGGCGACTATGCCAATGCAACAGGTGCGCAACAACACCAGGCCTTAGAGCGGTTGCGCCGCGGTGCCGTTCAGGCCCAAGCGCTGGGGTTGCAAGTCAACTCAGGCCATGGGTTGACGCTTGACAACGTCAAACCGGTGGCCGCCATTGAGGGCATGCGCGAACTCAACATTGGCCACGCCATCATTGCGCGGGCGGTTTTCGTGGGGCTGGCAGACGCCATCCGTGAAATGCGGCAAGCGATTCAAGCGGCCGTTTGACAGGCCAGTTCGAGAAAGAGGGGCTTAAAAACCAATGCACCGTGGCTTAGGTCACTCGCCAAGCACGTGTTTCAGCTGGGCCTTTTTGATGCGTTTGTCGTCAAGGTCTAAGATGGTGATTTGGTGGTTGCCCAGCCACAGGCAGGTCCTGCCTTCGGGCAAAGACTCCAAGTGTTCTAAGATCAAGCCGTTGAGGGTGCTGGCTTCAGAGCTGGGCAGTTCGGTGTCCAAGTGGCGGTTGAGCATTCGCACCGTGGCACCAGCATCCACCAAATAACTGCCGTCTTCTTGGCGTCGAATCTTTCGTTTGGGGAGGATGCCCTCGGTGGTGTATTCCCCCACAATTTCTTCCAAGATGTCGTCGAGGGTGACCAACCCTTGAATGTCGCCATACTCATCGACCACCAGTCCCAAGCGCCGCTCGCGCGTTTGAAACTCCAAAAGCTGCTGGGTCAAGGTGGTGCCTTCTGGGATGTAGTAGGGGGTGCGGGTGGCTTGCAGCAAAGCCGGCCGATCCAGCTGGCCTTGGGACAAGCGCGGCAGGATGGAGCGAACATGCAACAGGCCTTGGATGTTGTCCAGATCCCCATCCCAAACGGGCAGACGGGTGTGGACGGTCTGTGAGAGCCGCTCGATGATGGTCGGCCAGTCATCGGCCAGGTCAATCCCAACAATGTCACCCCGAGGCACCATGACATCATCAATCGAGCCGTGCTCGAGATCGAGGATGTTCAAAAGCATTTGCTGGTGATTGTCCGAGATCTGCCGTCCGCTTTCTTGCAACACCACCCGAAGCTCCTCGCGGCTCAATGCTTCGCTTTGGATGGCGGGTGATTTCACCCCAAAGGGGCGCAAGAACAAAGACACCACCAGGTTAATCAACCACACCGCAGGATAGACCACTTTAAGCAGTGGCACCAACACCCGGCTGGCTGGGTAGGCGATCACTTGTGGGTGCATCGCCGCCAAGGTCTTTGGAAGCAGCTCAGCAAAGATCAGCACAACCGCTGTCAGCACAACAGTTGAGACCCACACCCCCGACTCGCCCAACAGCCGAAGCGCGATCAGTGTGGCAATCGAGGCGGCCATGATGTTGACCAAGTTGTTGCCCAGCAAGATCAGCCCAAACATGCGATCGGGGCTGGCCAGCAGTTGGCCGGCGCGTTTTGCTCCTCGATGGCCGGCTTGGACATCGTGTCTGAGTCTGTAGCGGTTTAGCGCCACCAAGCCGGTCTCCGAGCTCGAGAAGAACGCGGAGAGAATGATCAATACAGCAAGCAACCCAAAAAGGGTTGATAAGGGCACATCGCTCATGGGTTAGAAATTGGCCAAAGGCCGAGGTCTGGACATGGGCTTGAGTATAATCAACTTTCTGACACAACACCAAAAGTCATTGCCATGTTTGATCAGCTATCCAATCGGCTCTCTTCGACCCTCGAGCGGCTACGCAGTGGCGGCAAACTGACCGAAGCCAATATCCAAGACACCCTTCGCGAGGTTCGCATCGCATTGCTGGAGGCGGATGTGGCGCTGCCGGTGGTGCGCACCTTCATCGAACAGGCCAAGGCCCGGGCGGTCGGCCAAGAGGTGATGGGCTCGCTCAAGCCCGGTCAGGCGATGGTCAAGGTGGTCCACGAGGAGCTGCAAAAAGCCTTGGGCGACAGCCAGGTGCCGCTGGCGTTGGACCAAGCCGCGCCGGTGGTGATCGTGTTGGCGGGCTTACAAGGGGCAGGCAAGACCACCACCGCGGGCAAGTTGGCGCAGTGGATTGGCGAGCGGCACAAAAAATCGGTGTTGTTGTCGAGCTGTGACCGCTACCGACCCGCGGCCATTGATCAGCTCGAGACCTTGGCCGGACAAGTTGATGCGGCGTTTTTCCGCGCCAGCCAGACCGACGACGCGGTGGCGATGGCTCAAGAGGCGCTGGACGAGGCCAAAAGGCAATTTTCGGATGTGTTGATCGTCGATACCGCCGGTCGTTTGGCGGTCGATGAGGCGATGATGGCTGAAATCAAAGCCATTGAGAAGACCGTCAACCCCGCCGAGGTGCTGTTTGTGGTCGACAGCATGACCGGTCAAGACGCCGCCAACACCGCCCAAGCGTTCAATGAAGCGCTGCCATTGACCGGCGTGATTTTGACCAAGACCGATGGCGATGCACGGGGTGGGGCGGCACTGTCGGTCGCCACCATCACCGGTGCGCCAATCAAATTCTTGGGCACGGGCGAAAAGCTCGACGGATTGGAGGCGTTCCATCCCGACAGACTGGCCTCCCGGATCTTGGGCATGGGCGATGTGCTGAGCCTTGTGGAGGATGTCGAGCGCACTGTCGATGAGAAAAAAGCCCGGCGTTTGGCGACCAAGACCGGCAAGGGCGCTCGGCGGTTTGGACTGGATGACATGCGCGAGCAGCTCCAACAGATGGAATCGATGGGCGGCATGGGGGCGATGCTCGAAAAGCTGCCTGGGATGGGACAAATGCCACAAGCCGCGCAAGCCCAGCTCGATGAGCGCCAGAATCGGCGAAACATTGCCATTATCAACGCCATGACGCCCAAAGAGCGTCGTTTCCCCGACACCATCAATGGCTCGAGAAAGCGCCGGATTGCGCAAGGCTCGGGGACCGACATCCAAACGGTCAACCGCCTGCTCAAACAGCACAAGCAGATGCAAAAAATGATGAAAAAGGTCGGCAACAAGGCCTCCATGGCCAAAATGATGAAGCGCTTGCCAGGGGGCGGCATGCCCGGTGGCGGCGGTTTTGGCCTGTAAAAAGCAAAAAACCCCTTTATTGCTGGGCCCAGTTGGGCTAAAATGGCGTGTTTCGTGGCGCCGGTTGCCTGATGGCTGGCCTCGTATCAAGATGGAGCAAATTGGATGGTCAAGATTCGTTTAAGCCGGGGTGGGGCGAAAAAGCAGCCCTACTACCACATTGTTGTTACCGACAGCCGTTCGCGTCGAGACGGTCGCAACATCGAGCGTGTGGGGTTTTTCAACCCCGTTGCCAAAGGACAAGAAGAGCGCCTGAGATTGGACCAAGGCCGAGTTGATCATTGGGTCAACCAAGGTGCCCAAATCTCCGAGCGCGTCCAACATTTGGTTGCTGAAGCACGCAAGGCCGCCCCAGCGGCCGCCTAATGGCACCCAACCCAGCCGAGAAACCGGTCGTTGTCGGTCGGATTCTTGCGCCCTGGGGTGTCCACGGTTGGTTACAAGTCTATTCCTACACGGCCCCCCGTGAGGGGATTTTCGCCTACACGCCTTGGTGGATTGACGGCTCAGACGAGCCGGTGCAGATCCAAAACCACAAAATCTCTGGCAAGCGCCTGGTGGTGCAGTTGCCCGGTATCGATACCCCCGAAGACGCCAGACACTGGGTCGATCGAGAGATCTCAGTGGCGCGGGCACAATTGCCCACGTTGGCCGACGGTGAGTTCTATTGGCACGATTTGGTGGGTTGTCGGGTCATCAACCGCCAACAGCATGCGTTGGGGGTGGTCCAAGGGGTGTTGGCCACCGGCGCCAATGATGTCTTGGAGGTGGCTGGTGAACAGACCCAACACGCGGTCCTGATCCCTTTTGTGATGGGCGAATACATCGAATCGGTTGATCTGGACGCCGGCCAGATCGTCGTCGATTGGCCTGTCGAATGGTTGGATGAGTGATGCTTGAACGCATTGATATCATTACCCTTTTTCCAGAATGGTTTGAGTCTGTCAAGACGCTGGGGCTGACGGGTCGAGCCATCAATGATGGCCAGGTGAGGGTGTGTTGTTGGAACCCCAGGGATTTCACCGATGACCCCCACCGCAGCGTGGACGATCGCCCCTATGGCGGTGGTCCTGGCATGGTCATGCGCCCAGAGCCTCTGGCGCAGGCGATTGACGCCGCCCAAGCCGATGGCGCAGCGACAACGGTGAGTTACTTGAGCCCCCAGGGGCGGGTGGTGGATCAAGCGGGCATCGCCGAGTTGTCCCAGCGCCCGCGGTGGCTGTTGCTGTGTGGGCGATACGAGGGCATCGACGAGCGCGTGATTGAGGCGTTGGTCGATGAGGAGCTCTCCATTGGCGATTATGTCCTCTCTGGCGGCGAGCCGGCCGCCTGGGTGCTCATGGATGCCGCGATTCGCTTGTTGCCCGGCGTGTTGGGGCACCCAGCGTCGGCCGAGCAAGACTCATTTAGCGCCGGCTTATTGGATCACCCGCACTACACGCGACCCGAGCACTGGCGGGGCCGCGACGTGCCGTCTGTGTTGCTCAGTGGCGACCACGCCGCGGTGGATCGTTGGCGGGCCCAGGTGGCGGCCGAGCGAACCCAGGCTCGGCGCCCTGATCTGTGGCGACGCGCTGAGTCAGCGGGGCACGTGCCCTCTGGCGCTTCGAAACGCCGGTCTTGAGACGATTTGTGGGCCAGGGCATGGCAAAACGCCAAAAAAGCAGGTAAAATGGCGGGCTAATGTCCAATTGTGGATAGGCGATCAGTGAGACAGCAGCCATGAGCAACATCATCGACGAGATCAACCAAGAACAAACCCAAAAAGAGATTCCAGCGTTCGTCGCAGGCGACACCATCAGCGTTAACCTGTGGGTGCGTGAAGGCGACCGCCAACGTTTGCAGGCGTTTGAAGGCGTGGTCATTGCCCGTCGCAACCGCGGCTTGCATTCAGCATTCACGGTCAGAAAGATCTCTCATGGCACCGGCGTCGAGCGCGTGTTCCAAACCTACAGCCCCCTGATCGAATCGATCGAGGTCAAGCGCCGCGGTAAGGTCCGGCGCGCGAAGCTGTTCTACCTTCGCAACCTCGAAGGCAAGGCGGCACGCATTAAAGAAAGACTGGGCAAGCGCAAAGCCGCCAGTTGATGGCGGGCGTGTCCCCAAAAAATCGTTTAGAAAAGCCGCCCATCGAGGCGGCTTTTTTGTGCACTGGCTTGCCAGCGCGAGCCCTCGCCCTTGAAAACCACCAAACCGCCCCCAACTCTCACAAGATCTGGGTGACGCTCGAATGGATGGAACAATGAACGACACAACACAAACCACCGACAACACATACCGCTTTGATGCTGAGGTCAGCCAGCTGTTGAAGCTGATGATCAACGCCTTGTACTCCAACCGAGAGATTTTCCTGCGCGAGTTGATTTCAAATGCCTCGGATGCATCCGATAAGCTTCGCTTTGAGGCGCTGACCGATGACAACCTCAAAGGCCTCGACCAAGACCTCAAAATCGAAGTCAGTTTCGATGCCGACGCCGGGACACTCACCGTCACAGATCATGGCATTGGCATGACCAAGCAAGAAGTGATCGATAACCTGGGCACCATCGCGCGTTCGGGCACGCGCCACTTTCTCGAGTCGTTGTCGGGTGATGCGAAAAAAGACGCCCAGCTGATTGGTCAGTTCGGGGTCGGCTTTTACTCGGCTTTCATCGTGGCCGATGAGGTGATGGTCGAAACCCGCCGTGCCGGTGTGCCCGCTGATGAGGCGGTGCGGTGGACATCCACCGGGCAAGGCGAGTATCAATTGGAGTCGATCAGCAAAGACGACCACGGCACCCGCATCGTGCTCCAGGTGGCCGAAGATCACCACGACCTGCTCAATCAGTGGCAACTCGAGCGCATCATTCGCCATTACTCAAACCACATCGCCGTGCCCATTGAGCTGTGGGCACCGAAGGCGGACGACGACAACGACAACAAACAAGACAACGCAGACCCTAAGCTCGAAGCGAAAGTCATCAATGAGGCCAAGGCGCTGTGGACGCGGCCCAAAAACGAGATCAGTGATGACGAGTATCAGTCTTTTTATTCGAGTCTGGCCAATGACCCGCAGCCAGCACTGAGCTGGGCGCATCACCAAGTCGAAGGCGCGCAAAGCTACAGCCTGCTGCTGTATCTGCCCAAACAAGCCCCCTTTGAGCTGTTGATGAACCGCGACAGCGTTGAAGGGTTGAAGCTCTACATCCAACGGGTGTTCATCATGGACGCCGCAGAAGAGCTGTTGCCGCGCTACCTTCGTTTCATGCGCGGGGTGGTGGATTCGGCTGATCTGCCTTTAAATGTCTCTCGGGAGATTTTGCAAGACAGCCCATTGTTGAAAAAAATCCGCGCCACTGTCATCAAAAGAAGCCTGGATTTGATTGAAAAGGTCACCCAAGCCGGTGGCGAGGACTGGCAGCGCTTTTGGGATGCATTCGGCACCATCCTCAAAGAAGGCGTGATTGAAGACTTTGAGCAGCGCGAACGCGTCGCCTCGCTTCTTCGTTTCGCCTCAACAGCCGCCGAAGAACCCACGGGCTTCGATGACTACATCGGTCGAATGGGGGAGGGGGACACCATTTGGTATCTGACCGCAGACAACGAGCAGGTGGCCAAACACTCACCCCACATCGAATCGTTTAAAGACAAAGGCATCGAAGTGCTGTTGCTCACTGACCGGATCGATGAGTGGGTGGTCAGTCACCTTCGCGAGTTCAAAGGCAAGCAGCTCAAATCAGTCACGTCAGGCCAGCCGGACACTGCAGACCAACCCAAGCCCGACAAGGCAGCGAAGAAGCTGGCTGGACGGATCAAAAAAGCCTTGGGTGACAAGGTGGGCAACGTCGAGTCTGGTCCCCACATGACCCAGTCAGCAGCCCGCATTGTCACCGGCGAGAACGACATGTCGGTGCAAATGCAAAAGCTGATGCGTCAAGCCGGTCAAGAGGTCCCAGACACCGTGCCGAATCTGGAGATCAACCCCAACCATCCCTTGATTGAGGCGATGGCGAGTCTTGGCAATGACAAGCGGTTTGAAGGGCTGGCTCAGTTGGTCTTCGACCAGGCGCTGTTGGCCGAGGGCGGTGAGCTGGCCGACCCGGCGGGGTATGTCAAAACGGTCAACACCTTGTTGGTGGAGGCGCTCGGGCAAGAGTCGAGCGAGGCGGCGAGCCAAGATGACTGATCGAGTCGCGCAATGACCACGCAACAACCCGCCGGCTGGCGGCAAAGGCTGGGCGATTGGATCGACAGCCCAGCGATCGGGCGATTGATCATCGGCTTGATCGTGATCAACGCGGTGATCTTGGGCTTGGAGACATCGCCTGCGGTGATGGCGGCGGCAGGTCCCGGTCTGCTGCTGGCCAACGAGGTCATCGTTTGGGTGTTTGTTGCCGAAATTGGTGTGAAGTTGGTGGCGTTTGGTCGGCACTTCTTTCGAAGCGGCTGGAACTGGTTTGACTTCATTATTGTGGCGATCGCCCTGGTGCCCGCCTCTGGCCCGCTAGAAATTCTCCGCGCGCTTCGGATTTTGCGGGTGTTGCGGTTGTTCTCGCAAGTGCCCAAGCTTCGCGCGATCATCGAGTCGTTGATGCGGGCCCTGCCGGGGATGGGGTGGACGGCGCTGCTGTTGGTTTTGGTGTTCTATGTTTTTGGTGTGATGGGAACGCTGTTGTTCGCCGAGACCCACCCTGAGTACTGGGGCTCTTTGGGGAAAAGTCTGTTCTCTTTGTTTCAGATCATGACGCTTGAATCTTGGTCGAGTGGGATTGCACGCCCCATGATCGACAGCTACCCCTGGGTTTGGCTGTACTTTGTGCCGTTTATCTTGATTTCAAGCTTTATGGTGCTCAACCTGTTTATTGCCATTATTGTGACCGCCACCCAGTCGATCCATGCAGACGAGCAAACCGAGCAAGGCGAGCAGCTGTTGGCCGAGCTTCAGAGGATTCATCAGCGCTTGGATCAAATGGAGCGCCCACCGCAAGATAGCTGAGCGGGCGCTCTATCGGTTTGAATCAGTCTTTAAGTCAGTCTTGGTTGGGGCCGCCTTGATCCACCTCTTCGCTGGAGGCTTCACGGACATCCTTGACTTCGACTGCAAAGTTCAGGGTTTGGCCCGCCAGCGCATGGTTGCCATCCACGGTGACGGTCTCGTCGGCCACTTCTTTAACCGTGACCGTCATGGGGCCGGCGTTGGATTCTGCTCGGAAGCTCATGCCAGGCTCGACTTGGTCGACGCCATCAAAAGCCGAGCGAGGGACATCCTGGACCAGCTCCTCGCGGTACGGCCCATAGCCCTCCTCTGGCGAGACACTGGCATCAAATTGATCGCCTGTGGCTTTGCCCTCAAGGGCTTTTTCCAAACCTGGCACGATGTTGCCATGGCCGTGAAGGTAGACCAACGGCTCACGCCCTTGGGATGTGTCGATGACTTGTCCGTCGTCTCCGGTGAGGGTGTAGTCAAAGCTGACCACCGCATCGGCTTGAATTTTCATAACAGTCCTTCAATTTGATCAAAAAAAAGCACCCACAGGGTAGCATGTGAATTGGCGCACTGCAGTCAAAACCAGCCAGCGGGCAGGCTACAATAGCCCCACGACACGGTCTGATGAGTCTATGCACAACATGAACCCCTCGAATCGAACACTGACAGGCATCACCACCACCGGCACACCCCATTTGGGCAATTATGTGGGCGCCATTAAGCCTGCCATCCAGGCAAGTCAAGACCCCAGCAGCGAGACCTTCTATTTCTTGGCGGACTACCACGCCTTGGTCAAGTGCGAGGACCCGGATCGGGTGGCGCAGTCGACGCTCGAGATTGCAGCCACTTGGCTGGCGTTGGGCTTGGACGTTGAACGCTCAACGTTTTATCGCCAATCAGACATTCCCGAGATCCCAGAGCTGACCTGGCTTTTGAGTTGCGTCACCGCCAAGGGGCTGATGAACCGAGCGCACGCCTATAAAGCGGCGGTTGCTGATAATGAGGCCAACAAGGAAGACCCGGATTTGGGGATCAACGTGGGTCTGTTTGCCTACCCGGTGTTGATGGCGGCCGATATCTTGATGTTCAATGCCAAGACCGTGCCGGTGGGGCGCGATCAGCTCCAACATTTGGAAATGGCTCGCGACATTGCGCAACGCTTCAATCACCGCTACGGTGAGTTTTTTGTGTTGCCCGAGGGCCAAGTCGATGATCACGTCGCCACCTTGCCCGGCACCGATGGGCGCAAGATGTCAAAAAGTTACGACAACACCATTCCACTGTGGCTGGGACAAAAGGCGTTGAGAAAAGCGCTGATGCGGATACAGACCAACTCGCAGCTGCCAGGCGAGCCCAAAGACCCCGATGAGTCGTCCGTGTTTTCTATCTATCAAGCGTTTGCCAGCCAATCACAAACCCAGGCCATGGCCGAGGCGTTTCGTGGTGGTTTGAGCTGGGGTGAGGCCAAGCAAGCCTTGTTCGAATTGATCGATGACGAGCTCAGCGAGCCGCGTGCTCGATATGAAGAACTCATGGCGCGACCAAGCGAGGTCGAGGAGCGCTTGCAAGCGGGTGCGGAGAAAGCCCGCCGCATCGCCAAGCCGTTGATGGCTGAGCTTCGCGAGGCGGTGGGGATTCGGCCTCTGGGCTGACCCAGCTTCAAGGCCACGCCTCATGGTGGAGATCAGCCTTTGCCGCGGGTGCGGGTGCGGTCTTTGCGGGCGTTTTTTTCTAAAAACTGCACAATCAAATCAGCGATGTCTTTGCCGGTGGCGTGTTCGATGCCCTCCAGGCCGGGTGATGAGTTGACTTCCATGACCAATGGGCCGTGATTGGAGCGCAGGATATCCACACCGGCCACATTCAATCCCATGATGCGCGCGGCGCGCGTGGCCACGGCTCTTTCTTGTGGGGTGATCTTGACCACCTCAGCGTTGCCGCCGCGGTGCAGGTTCGAACGGAATTCGCCCGGGGGCGCTTGACGTTTAATCGCGGCCACCACCTTGTCGCCGACGACAAAGCAGCGGATGTCCGCCCCGCCGGCTTCTTTGATGTATTCCTGAACCATGATGGAGACATTCAGACCCATGAACGCCTCCAGCACACTCTCAGCGGCTTTGCGGGTCTCACACAGCACCACGCCAATGCCTTGGGTGCCTTCCAGTAGTTTGACCACCAAGGGTGCCCCGCCGACCATCTCAATGACATCGCCAATATCGTCTGGCGCGCGGGCAAACCCGGTCACTGGCATGCCAATGCCCCGGCGAGCCAGCAACTGCAAAGAGCGCAACTTATCGCGCGAGCGGGTGACCGCCACCGATTCATTGAGCGGGAAGGTGCCAATCATTTCAAACTGTCTGAGCACCGCGGTGCCATAAAACGTAATGGATGCCCCAATCCGCGGAATCACGGCATCGAATGTATCCAGTTGTTCGCCCCGGTAGTGGATGGTGGGCCGAGCGGAGGCGATGTTCATGTAACAGCGCAGCGTATCCACCACGCGCACCTCGTGGTCTCGAGCTTTGGCAGCCTCAACCAAGCGCTGGGTCGAGTAAATGCTCTGGCTTCTCGATAGGATCGCAATGCGCATGCCAAAAGGCCTCAGTCGCGGTGAAGTTGGGGTTTGCCCTGCAAAAACGTATGGGCGGGGTAGACAATGGCGTGGTGTTTCATGGCCTGTCGTCCCAGCAACATACGATAACGCATTCTCTCCCGGTTGGTGAGGGTGATATCAACCTCCCATTGATAATCGCCGATCAAAATGGCGGTGTGGATGGTGAAACGCTCTTCGATCTCGCCTGAGGTGTTCTTCACGCGGCGAAGGCCGACCAGCGGGGCCGCGCATTGTTGACATTTTCGAGCCCCATCAAAACCCAGGTGAACCACAAACCGAACCCAGTCTTGGCCGTCTTTTTCAAACACCTGTTGATCGGTGGCGTGCAGCGCACACGAGCGCGCACCGGTGTCAACCCGCGCTCGAAGTGGGCCAATGCCCAACTGGGGCAGCGCCACCCACTCACACGCACCAATGAGAAGCGGTGGCCGCGGGTCAGGCACAGGCTTGGTGCTCACCGAATCACTCAGCTTGCAGCGCTGAGGTCTTTGAGCAATGCACTCAAAAAGCGCGCGGCCTCACCGCCGGTGACCGCCCGGTGATCAAACGTCAAGGAGATGGGCATCACCCGGTGGGTCTCGATGCCACCCATGACTGGAACCACCTCGTGGCGGACAGCGCCAGCAGCGACGATGGCCACGCACGGCGGTGCAATCACAGGCGTGGCGTAGCGGCCGGCGAACTTGCCAAAGTTCGACAGCATGATGGTGTAGTCTTTCATCTCCTCAGGGGGGATGGAGCGAGCGATGGACTGCTCTCTTAAGCGGTTCACATCGTCGCGCAGCTGCTGGGCGTTTTTTTGGTTGACGTGGCGCAATGCGGCCACCATCAAGCCATCGGGTGTGTCCACAGCCACGCCAACGTGCATGTCTTGATGGATCATGCGCTGATCGTTCTCGCCATCGAACCAGGCGTTCAGCCCAGGCTCATGTTGGGAGGCCACCCAGAGCGCACGAAGCAGCCGAACCGTCATGTCTTCGGCGGGCGACCAGCGGTGGATGTCGGCATCATCCATCAACGTTGTCGGCACCACTTGGGCATGGGATTGCACCATTGAACGCGCCATGGCTCGGCGCGTTCCACGCACAGGCAGCCATTCGCCGGCGCCTTCGACCGGTGGGCGGACAGCCGGTGCAGGCGCGCTGGCTGGCGCGCGTGTCGTCTTGTGGGTGGGGCCTTGTTTGGCGGCTTGTTTGACATCGGCCAAGGTAATCACCCCATCGCGTCCGGTGGGCGTGCAATCGGCTGGGTCGACTTTGAGTTTTTTGGCCAATGCGCGAACAGCGGGCGTCATCTTGTGGCCACCCGCCGTGGACAGGTGCTCGGTGAGCACTTCATTGCCCGACTCAACATTGCCCACCACGGTGCCCGAGTCTTGACGGTCGGCAGCTGTGTGGTCAACCTTTTCAGCTTCATCAGACGCGCCTGCTTGACTGGGTTGGTCGTCGCTGGATGCCGCGTCGGTCTCCGCAGATCCCTCCACTTTAAAATCGGCCAAAGGCGCGCCGGTTTTGATCACATCACCGGCTTGGCCGTGCAAAGTGACCACTTGACCCTTGTAGGGGCTGGGAACCTCGACCACCGCCTTGGCGGTTTCCATGGACACCATGGGTTGGTCAAGCTCTACCGAGTCACCCTCACTGACCAGCCATTCGACGATCTCTGCATCCGGCAAACCCTCGCCCAAATCAGGAAGATGGAATGTTTTCATGAGACCTCCAAGACGTCATCCACAGCGGCCATGATGCGCGCCACACTGGGCATGTATTTCATTTCGCTGCGATACAGCGGCATGACTGTGTCATAACCACACACTCGTTTAACTGGCGCCAACAAGCTATAGATCCCCGCATCGGCCAACCCAGCGGCTATTTCGCTGGCGACACCGCAGTGCTTGGGTGCTTCTTGAATGATGACACACCGCCCGGTTTTGGCCACCGATTCGGTGATGGTGTCCATGTCCAAAGGCGAAATGGTGGCCACATCGATCACTTCGGCGTGCACCCCACGCTCGGCCAGTTGGTCGGCCACAGCGAGGGTCTCTTTGATCATGGCGCCCCAACTGACCAAAGTGATGTCGCTGCCTTCTCTTAGCGTGAAGCACACATCCAACGGCAGCTCCTCACCGTCATCGTCAACGTGTTCTTTTTGCCAGCGGTAAATGCGTTTGGGCTCCATAAACACCACCGGGTCGGGGTCGCGGATGGCTGCCAACAACAAGCCATAGGCGCGCGCGGGTGACGAGGGGATCACCACCCGAATGCCGGGCATGTGCGCAAACAACGCCTCGGGGCTTTCTGAGTGGTGTTCAGGCGCGTGGATGCCACCGCCGCTGGGAAAGCGCAATACCATCGGACAGCTGAGTCGCCCGCGAGTGCGGTTGCGCATCCGCCCAGCGTGGCACATGATGTGGTCGATCATCGGCATGCTGAACCCACAAAACTGTGCTTCAGCCACAGGCTTGATGCCCTGTGCGGCCATCCCCACGCTCATCCCGGCAATCATCACCTCGGCCAAGGGCGTGTCCAGCACGCGTTGGTCACCAAAGCGTGCTTGCAAGCCCGCGGTGGCGCGAAAGACACCGCCGTTGACGCCCACGTCTTCGCCCAACACCACCACATCGTCGTCTTCGGCCATGGCCCGTGCCAACGCCAGGGTCACGCCTTCAATCAGGGTAATCTCAGCCATCAGTGGTGTCCTCCCTCGTCGGGAAAGCGTTCGGCTTGAGCACGCTGTTCGGCCAAGTCGTGGGGCAGGTGGGCGTACATGTAATCAAACATCGCCGCCACCGGCTGTGGGTTTTGATCGACTTCAGCCAAATAGTCATCGACCGCCGCTTGGACTTGGGTGTTGGCCGCTTCAGCAAGCGCGTCCTCTTGGGCGTCATCCCAGGCACCGGCTTGGGTCAGGTAACGGCGCAAGCGAATCATCGGCTCACGCTCCCAGGCGGCCTCAACTTCTTCATTGGGGCGATAGCGCGAGGCATCATCGGCGGTGGTGTGATCCGACAATCGGTAGGTGATCATTTCGATCACCGAGGCGCCTTGCCCGGAACGCGCTGACTCGATCGCCTGGTCCATGGCCCACAGGCAAGCGACCAGGTCATTGCCATCGACTTGGATGCTCGATAAGCCACCGGCAATGCCTTTTTGGGCCAGCGTCGCCGCTGAGTTTTGGCTGCTTCTTGGAACCGATATGGCCCATTGGTTGTTGACAATCACCAGCACCAGCGGCAGTTGATAGGCACTGGCGGCGTTGATGGCCTCCAAAAAATCGCCTTTTGATGAGCCACCATCGCCCACCACACTCACGGCCACGCGCGGCTCATTTTTGAGTTTGAACGCCAACGCAGCACCGGCTGCGTGCAAGCACTGGGTGGCGATGGGCACACACCAGGCAAAGTCATGCTTGGCCTTTTTGAAGTCGTTGCCGCGTTCATCGCCACCCCAATACATCAACACATCGCGCATTTCTACGCCACGATAAAACTGAGCGCCATATTCGCGATACATCGGTGCAAAGCAATCCTCGTCGCGCATGGCTGCACCGATGGCCACATGCGCCGCCTCATGCCCCAAACACGAGGCGTAGGTGCCCAGTTTTCCGGTGCGTTGCAGCGCAATGGCTTTTTTATCAAAAACACGTGTTTTGACCATCAGCTGATACAGCGCTTTGAGGCGCTCAAAATCTTTGGCCACAGCAGGGATTTTGACGCCCGGAACGGGGTGGCCGTCAATGCCAATGAACTGATGGTAGTCAACCTTGAACGTGGTGGGGCTGTGGGTCATGACCAGGCCTTGATTCGGTTGGATAACGCCACGATTATACCCCTTGATTCGCGGGCCATGGAACACCGCGAACTTGGCCGATGGTGGTGATCGGTGCCGTCAAACCCGCTGGCATCGGCACACGGTGCGTGCGTGGGTGGGTGAGTTGGGCGGTGGGTCGGGCGATGGGTCGGTCGGGGGTGGGGCCTGCGTGGTGGTCCGTTGGCAGCGGCCCACAGGGGGTTTGGAACCTTCCGGGTCATTTGTGCCATAATCGGGATCACACAAGACAACAAAAGCGGCCGACACAGGCCGTTTTTCCTCATAAAAACAATCATTTCGGGGCAGGAGAACAATCATGAACAAACTACTTATGGTGGCCATCGCAACACTGGGGCTCAACACCGCTTGGGCACAGGATCCCATCGAAGCCGCCGGGCTCAGTGGCGAGGTCAGCGTCTACACCGACGCCAATGGCATTCCCACCATCGTTGGTGAGACTGAGACCGATGTCAGTTTTGTGCAAGGGTACTTGCACGCGCGTGATCGATTCTTCCAAATGGATTACCTGCGTCGTGTCGGCAGCGGCACCTTGGGTGAGTTGTTTGGCGCTGCCGCGCTTGAAAACGACATCACGCTGCGCACTTTGGGGTTGCGCCGAGCGGCTTGGTCGTCGTACACAGAACTGACCGGCAAAGAGCTGGCTTGGTTGAAGTCGTATACCGATGGTGTCAATTTTTACCTGGCGAATAACGCCTTGCCGCCAGAGTATGCAGCCCTGGAGTTGAGCTTGGCTGAGCCATGGTCAGCCGTGGATTCTTTGGTGATCGGCAAGTTGCTGGCGTTCCAGCTGTCGTTTGACTCCAGTTTGAGTGATATTGAAAACACCATTCGCTTGGGGACTTATCAGGCCGTCGGTGAGGCGGCAGGGTTTGATGGCACCAAGTTGTTCTTGGAAGATCTCAATATTTCCTTGCCTGTCGATGGACGGGTGAGCATCCCGGATTTCTTTGAAGACGCGGGCATCATCCTGCCTGAAGATGCCGAGTCGGCTCAAACCAAAGCGGGCACTGCCTCATCACGAAGCAGCGTCCCAGAGGGCATGAACCTCGAGACGGTGTTTGGTCAATTGGATGCCCCTGTCATGCCACGCGTTGATGACTCGCTTGTTGAGATGGCCAAAACCTACCGCGACTCGGTGAGCGATTTGCCGTTTCTCAGTGAAACCAAAGACTTCGGTTCCAACTGGTGGGCTGTTTCCGGTGAGCACACCGAATCGGGTTATCCCCTGTTTGCCAATGACCCGCACTTGGGGCTGGACATTCCGCCGGTGTTTATGAATGAAAACCTGGTGGTGCGCGATGAAGAGCTGGCTGTCAGCGGCGTGGTCTTCCCCGGCGCGCCGGTCAATGCGCAGGCGTGTAACTTGCACATGTGTTGGGGTTCAACGGTCAACCGGATGGACGTCACCGATGTCTTTCAAGACCCGATTGCGGTGAACAACTTTGGGCTGCCGACGCACACGATCCACAAAGGGCAAAAAGAGCGCATCTTGTATGCCTTCCAAAGCTATTTTGTGAACAACCCCAGTGATGGTGAGATGGATCACGTCACCCGCGCCAACGTCGGTTATGACAAAGGTGGCATCACTTTTATCGTGCCACGCCGGAACTTTGGCCCCATCGTGGAGCTGATGGAGGACACGGCACTGAGTGTCCAATACACCGGTTGGGGGCCGACCTTTGAGCTTTCGACCTTCAGAGCGTGGTCACGAGCCGACAGCCTGGAAGATTTCGAAGAGGGCTTGCGTGACTTTGCTTTTGGGTCACAAAACTTCTTGTATGTCGATGTGGAGGGCAATGTGGCCTATTACATCGGCGGAGAGATGCCTCTGCGTGAGGACCTGCAGACCGAGTTGGCACCCGGTGGCGGGATTCCACCTTGGTTTATCCGCGATGGCTCGGGCCAACTGGGCCATGAGTGGATGATCGCCCAGACCCCGCAGGAGGGTCAGGTGACACCGTATGCGGTGATTCCCAGAGACGAGATGCCGCAGGTCAAAAACCCCGAGCAAGGGTATGTGGCCAATGCCAATAACGATCCTGTCGGCACGACGTTGGATGGCAATCCTCTGAACCAATTGCGCCCCGGTGGTGATGGGATTTATTACCTCAACACCAGCTACTCAGACCTTCGCATGGGCCGCATTGATCGTGAACTTCAAGACTTGGTCGAAGCCGGTGATGTCACCATCGATGACATGAAAGACCTGCAGGCCAACAATGAGTTGCTGGATGCTGAGTTGTTGTTGCCGTTTTTGCTGGCGGCCTATGAAAACGCCACGGCCGATGATGCCTGGCCTGGGTTGGCTCAGTTGGCCGCCGACGAGGGCGTTCAAGAGGCGATGGGCCGATTGGCCGATTGGGACTTTTCAACGCCCACAGGCCTGGCCGGCGGTTTTGACCCAGGTGGCGACCCCACCGGGAACTCGGTGCCCACCGACGACCAAATTGCCAATTCGGTGGCCGCCACCATCTACAGCGTGTGGCGCGGGCAAGCGATTCAAAACACCATCGATGCCACCTTAACCGCAGTGGGTCTGGGCGGCGAGTTGCCCAGCTCACAGTTGGCTTGGCGCGCGTTGGTCAATCAACTCAAGCTGTTCCCGCTCACAGAGGGTGTGGCTGGGTCTGGATTGAGTTATTTCAATGTGCCAGAGGCGCCGACCAAAGCAGACGCGCGCGATGCGGTGTTGCTGTCCTCACTTCAAGGCGCGCTTGAGTTGTTGGCCTCTGATGAGTTTAAGCCGGCGTTCGCCAACTCCACCGATCAAGACGATTATCGTTGGGGCAAGTTGCACCGGGTGACCTTTAGACACCCACTCAATGTGTCGCCATTCAATGTCCCGCCCGCCGGTGGGTTTGAGAATGTCGGCGAGGGCTTGTCGGGTGTGGCGCGTGCCGGTGGCTTTAATGCTGTCGACGCCTCCAGCCACAGTGGCCGGGCGGATACGCTGGATGGCTTTACATTTGGTGCCGGCGCTGCTCGTCGAAATGTGGCGACTGTGGCCCCATCAGGCCCGATCGCTGAAGAAATCATCCCAGGCGGTCGCAGTGGCTTTTTGATGAGCCCGTTCTACACCAACCAATTGCGTCGGTGGTTGGTCAATGACTACCTGCCTTTGAGCATTGGTGAAGAGGCGGCCATCGATGCCAGCGCCAACATCCAGGTGTTCTCACCGTCGATGTAGTGGCACCAGGCATGCCGTTGGCATGACCTTGAGATAGACGCAGCGCCCGCAATTGCGGGCGTTGTTTTTTTTAAATTGGATGGATAGCCATGAACCTGAGTGATTATTTCGTGCTCGTTGATCTGCAACAAATCCGCCTGCTCAGCGAAGTGCATTGTTGGCCGCCGGCGGATGCGGTGATTCAGGCCAATGTCGAGTTGAAGCTCAGCCCCACAGAGCGCTCAGCTGAACCCGACGGCTCACCGTTTTGCATCTTGGCCGACGTGGTGCTTGGCGGGCACACGCAGGCTAAAGGTGAGTCAAGCCCCAGTGCGGTGTTCACCCTAGAGCTTAAGGTCATGGCCCGCTACCGACAGTTTCAAGGGGAGCCTTTGTCTTTCGAGCAGTTTTGTGAGCACCATGCGTCGTTGGCACGCCAGCTCTACCCGGTGTTGCAAACCCAATTGATGGGCCAACTGCGAGCGGCAGGCTTTGGTCATGTGCATCTGCCGATGGATTTGGCCCACACCCAAGTGTTGAGCGCCGAGCAAGACGGCGGCTCAATGGGCCATCAAGTCCACTGACAGACAAAAGTGTCCCGCAGGTCTTGAAGTTTCTTCAGGTGGCGTTTAATCTACAGCTTTAGTGTCTTCTAATGTGCATGCCCTGATCGATCTGGTCGGCCGGCTGGGGTGCGGATCAGGGCACCCATGAGCACGGCCAGCGCACAGGTGCTGACAAGGCACGCGTGGCATGGGCCAACGTTTTACCCCGAAGCAGTCCGAAGGCCGGTGACCGGTCTGTCGATCCAGACTGCACTTTTGGCCCGGAGAGCACTCTCCGGGCTTTTTTTATGGGCGGTTGGGGGTGTTGGTTCGCCCGCGTAGAAATCGATCAAGTTTGCGTGACACATTCGACCCGGGGTGCGTTGATCCGCGCTGACAACTGTCGCCCGCGCCTGGCCGCTGGTGTTCAGCCGGCCCGAGCGAGCGCGATGTCGCGTCGTTGCTTTAAGGGGCTTTGAGCTGGTCGACCAGCTCGATGTAGCGTTGTTTGGCGGTGTCGGGGTGGGTGCCTTGCCATTTTTCCCAAGCTTCGTACTTGGCCACACCCACAAAATCAAAAAAACCTGGCTTGTCACCGGACACGTCACCTTCTGAGCCTTGCTTGTACAAGCCATAAAGCTCTAAAAGCGTTGAGTTGTCTGGGCGAATTGGCAGCTGTTGGACGTCTTCAAAGGCCCGATGAAACGCGCCATCCAGCGTTGAATCAGATTCGGCTTTGAGGGGTTGGGTGTCCATGCGCCTGCGCGTTCGATCGCTTAAGTTTCAGTTAAATTTTTACCATGAGCGCAGTTTATGGTCAATCGGTCTGGACACAATCAGCGGCGGTGATGATTGAAAAGACAGGTGGGCTTCATCTGTGTAGTGACCAATCAGGGTGGCCAAATCAACAGAATCATTGGGGTTGCGGTCGCCAGCACCAGCACCTCCAAGGGCAGCCCCAGCCGCCAGTAATCGCCAAACCGAAAGCCCCCTGGGCTTAGGATCAAGGTGTTGTTTTGGTGGCCAATGGGGGTTAAGAAGGCGCATGACGCCCCCACCGCCACAGCCATCAACGCCGGCTCAGGCTGGATGCCCAAGCCGGTGGCGGCGCTCAAAGCCACCGGGCACATCATGGCGGCTGTGGCGGCATTGTTCATGAAATCACTCAAGGTCATGGTGATCACCATCAAGCCCGCCACCATGATCCAGGTTTGGGCGGTGGGCAGCCAATCAACCAATGACAACGCCAGCCAATCCGCCAGCCCTGTTGTGCTCATCGCTTGGGCCACAGGAATCAGGGCGCCGAGCAGCACAATCACCGGCCAGTCGATCGCAGAATAGATTTTCTCTGTGCTGATCACCCCGGTCATGATCAAAAATATCGCCCCGAGCAGAAAGGTGATCGCGGCGGGCAGCAGCCCAAAGCCGGCCCCAACAATGGCGCCCAACAACGTCAGCCCAGCCAACCAAGCGTGCCCGGGTTGTGGCACGCGCAGCGAGCGATCGGCCAGTGGCACGCAGCCGTTGTTGAACGCAAATTCTTGGAGTTGATCGGGTGGCCCTTGCATCAGCAACACATCGCTCGGTCGAAAGCGCATGCTTCGGAGTCGGGCGATGGTCTGGGTGCCCTGGCGAGAAATGGCCAGCAGGTTGACCCCGTAGCGAGCCCGCAGTCGCAGGCTCATGGCAGAGCGCCCAATAATCCCGGCCGTGGGCATGACCACCACCTCCATTAAGCTGAGGTTTTCTGACGAATTTTTTTCTGGGTCTTGTGCCTGGTCGGTGTGCTCATCTTGGCCTGTGGGTGCGGTCATCTCGAGTCCCAGCAAGCCCACCGCTTGCATCAGCGATTTTGGTTCGGCTTCAATAATGAGAATGTCATCGGCGCGGAGTTTGGTGTTGCCGTGGGGTGCGTTTAATCGCTCGCCGTGTCGGATGAGCGCGACCACCTGCGCGCCTGTTGACTCAATGCTGGATTCGGCTTCATGAATCCTCAACCCCTCGGCCTTGGCGCCCTCGACAACCGTGGCCTCAGTGAGGTACTCGCCGGTGTCAAAGTCCTCCGCATCAGAGCGCGTTCGGGCGGGGATCAGCCAGCGGCCGGTGAGGCCAATCAAGACCAAACCAGCAACGGCCACCACCACACCCACGGGTGCAAAGTCGAACATGGTGAAGCTTGCGCCCATTTGGTCTTGACGAAAGCCGGCGACAATCAGGTTCGGCGGTGTGCCGATCAGCGTTGTCATGCCACCCAAGATGGATCCAAAGGCCAGGGGCATCAGGATCCGACCGGTGGGCATTTGGTGGCGCTTGGCCAGCTGCATGCCGATCGGCATCAACAAAGCCAAGGCGCCGACGTTGTTCATAAACGCGGACAAAAAAGCAGCCAATGCCACCAAGGCGGCGATGGCCACACCGGGCCGATCGGTGTCGGGCAGCGCATGGCGTGTGATGGCATCCACCGCCCCCGAGGTTTGGAGCGCGCGGCTGAGCACCAAGATGGCCGCCACCGTGATCACGGCTGGGTGGGCAAAGCCGATGAAGGCCTCGCCTGGGGGCACCAAGCCGGTGGTGACGCACACCAACAAGGCGGCCAGTGCCACCACATCGTGGCGCCACCGCCCCCAAAGGAACAGTCCGATGGTGGCGATGAGGATGCCGGCAATGAGCAATTGGGGTGTGGCCATACGCGGGGTGGTCGGCGATGAATTCAGCCAAATATACCGTGAATAAACCACCCCATGCGCGGTTTGTGCTCATGAAACACCCACAGCGTGCGCCCATGGGCATCGTTTGCCACCCAATAGTCTCGTTGGCATGGACGGTTGTCCCACCAACCCGTCTCGATGCGCTCTGGGCCGATGTTGAGTCTCAGCTGGTCGCGATTGCATTCAACAGGTTCGGGCAACAACCAGCTGGGCCGGTGTTTGGCACCACCCAAGTCGTTGACCTCGTCGGGGTGTCGCCAGCACCACGCGTATTCTGGTTGATGGTGGGGATGAGGCGATATCCCTGTCAGTGCCTGCCAGCCCAACCGGGTGCCCAAGTGATCCAGCAATTCTGGCCAGTCGCCACTGCGTTGATTTCGATTGAACATGTCATGGGGTGATGGGGTGTATTGACTGGTGCTTTCACACTCAATGATGAGGGTGCTGATGGGTCTTTCGATGGTGAGGCTATCAATCTTGAGTTTGAGCAGTTCTTGTAAATGGCCATGATCAAAGCTGGGTTTGGCCAAAGACAGATCAAAGACCAAATCAGGGATCGGTGTCGAGCCCAGCCGTTCGTATTTGCAGCGCACCATGACTGTGGTGAGGGCCTCATTTCTTTGCGTGAGCCAGTCTTTGAGTTCATGTGAAGCCTTTTCAAGATGGTGCTGGAGTCGTTGTCTGCTGTTGATTGCCTCGATCAGATCGATGCGTTGGTAATACTGGTCTTTGGGGTGCCACGGATGAATCAGTGTCGGTTGTTGGCCGTACAGTTGGCCGATGCGATGATCAATGGCTTGCCCAAAGCGGCGGATGCGCTGGTCGCTGGGCTGGCGATTGAATGCGCCCAAGGTCTCAATGCCGCATCGATACAGGCTGTTTTGTGTTCGGTGGGGCAGTTGTGTCATGCCAATGGGGCAATGATCAAGGGCCTGTGTCAGGGCGCGTTGATCCCAGCACCACTGATTCAATCGAGCCATCAAGCCAGCGGCCATTGGGTTGGGTGCTGCACCACAGCAGTATTCTAGTGACAGCGGTGTCAGCGCCTCACTCAGATGGGCGATCAGTGCTTGGGGTGTGGTGTAGAGCCTGTGGCTTTTTTGGATCTCCACCACCAAGGTTGTGGGGTCAAGCCACGCAAGCTGGTCGCTGTAGTGATAAACCACCCAAGCAACCCGCTGCTGGGTTTGGGGCCACTGCACCCCCTGTTCATGTTGACCAAAATACAAGCCCAGCCACGTCATTGTGCAGTGCGGGCAGTGAGGCGAAGGTCGAGTGTGTGGGGTGTCAGGGCCTGTGCGTGGCGTGTGTGCATGAGGGTCACCACCGGGCCCGGTGCAATTTTTAGACGCAGCGCACTGGAGGTGGTGATGGGTCTATTGAGATCGCCATCAACCAAAAAACAGGGCGCATGTCCATGCTCACAGGCCAATTGCAGCCGTCGCAGGCAGGTGGCTGTCAATCGGTTGGTGCGGGGCCAGACCACCACAGCACCGCATAGGCCGCTTTTAAGGGCTTGCTCTGTTGCCCACAAACTGTGGTGTTCGCTTCGCACAATCCACAGGTGGCCCAGGTCAATGCCGGCCTGTGCCCAGGCTTGTGGGCATGGGATCAGCGGTGGTGAAATCAGCAGCACCGGTTGGGCTTGCTGGGTCTGTTGGGCCAGCAGTGGCCAGATCAGAGACATCTCGCCGCAGCCTGCATGGGTGGGCTGCAGTTCAGTCAGTTGCCCGCAAGGCCAGCCGTGGCCTGGAAGGCATTCGTCCAGGGCAGGTTGGCCCGTCGAGACAGTGGATACAGGTGGCTGGGTGCGACCGCGCCAAATGTCTGTTCGGGTGTCGAGCAGTTGTTGCAATGCTTCCATGAATGGGATCGATTGTTTGCTGTGAGCCAGTAGCTGTATATTAATACAGTTATTCTAGACCGATCGAAGCGCAATGTGAAGCACATCGTGGGTGTTTGGTTTAAACTGATCATCCAGGATGCGGAGAGGTGCCGGAGTGGTCGAACGGGCTCGCCTGGAAAGTGAGTGTGCGGTTTATCCCGTACCGAGGGTTCGAATCCCTCTCTCTCCGCCATTTTGACTCCATTTTCTATATAATGGGCGCCCACGGAGAGGTGGCAGAGCGGTTGAATGCACCGGTCTTGAAAACCGGCAAGGGTTAGCGCCCTTCGAGGGTTCGAATCCCTCCCTCTCCGCCATTTTCAAACAGCTTTCCCCCCACTGTCCCAATATGAACCGAGCGCTGTGATGAGGCCATGCCTTTTTGCTGGGGTCTGTCGAGTGCCATTGGGCTTGGGTGAGATCAGGCGCTGGTCTGGTTTTTGTACAAAAAAACCACCGCCTGTCTGGCCCAACGCTTGCGTCGGGTCAGCCAGACGGCGGCAATGCACTTTTGTTATTCAAGAATCAATCAGGGGTTTGATTTAACCCCCCACACCTTCAAATGACTTGGACTGGCGTTAAGTTGCAAAGCCCAAGCTTTTGATGTGCGCTTACATGTGGCGCAATTTACTCAGGCAAGATCACTGCATCAATGACGTGAATCACACCGTTTGATGCCTCGATATCGGCTGTGACCACGTTGGCTCCTTTGACTTTGACGCCATCGGTGGCATCAATGGCCACAGTGGTGCCTTGAACCGTGGTGGGCGCGAGCGTTTGCCCAGCGATATCGGCCGACATCACCTTGCCTGGCAAGACGTGATAGGTCAGGATGCCTTGCAAGGTGGCTTTGTTTTCTGGCTCTAAGAGGTTTTCCAGTGTGCCTGCAGGCAGTGCCGCAAAGGCCGCATCGGTGGGGGCGAACACGGTGAATGGACCGTCTCCTTTGAGGGTTTCGACCAAGTCAGCCGCTTCCAGTGCAGCCGCCAGTGTGGTGAACGATCCGGCCGCCACAGCGGTATCCACAATGTCTTGTTGCTCGTGGTTGCCATGGTTGTCTGCGCTGGCAAGTGTTGCCAGGAGGGCCAATGTGCTGGCCAAAATGGTGTTTCTCAGTCGTGTTGACATGTCATCTTCCTTGTGGGTAGCTCAGTGAAAAAACGTTACGTACAGCGAATGAAGTCAAGAGGTTAACCTGAGCAAGTGAAATCGGCGTGACCTGATGCCGTGATTGCCATGTCAGCCTGTGGTTCGCCTGTTCAATCGATGGGTGATGCGATTGACACGCCAGTCATTGTGATTCTAGGGCAGTGGGCCGAGCACGAAGCCAGGGGTTCGACAAGTCAGGCATGGGTGCCTTGTCGCGTCCACAAACCCGAGTCATTGGGACCGCGGCCGACATCCACGGATTGAACACTTCTTGGGTCGTGGGTGCGCGCACGCGAATGCACAACACCGTGCCATTGCTGAGCACTTGTCTGGTGCCCATGCCACCGCCTGAATTGACCCACTGATCCAGTTGCGGTGTGGCGGGCTTGAGCCAAGCATCAAAACCACTGGGAGCGCCCGGCAACTTCGGAATCGAGTGCGCCTGATACCCAGGCGCCGACTGCGCCGATTCTGGGGAATGAAGGCCTTCAACCACTTCTGGCACCTGCCGATGCAGTCGAGTGATCAGCCTCGCTTGATTTTTTGCTTGGTTGGTTGCTTGGTTTGTTGCTTGGACCTGTTCGGCCACGCTGTCTGCCGGGTCTGGGCCTGGTGGGGGCGTTCGGTCGTGCTCGGCCACGTCAACCGCACCCTCAGCCTCAATGGTCGGCTCAGTGTCAGCAGATGGCTGGACCTTTGGCGTGGGCTTTGTTTGGGCCTGGGGTGGGGTGTGTTCGATGAGCGTGACGTTGAGTGGCGCCGTTGGTTGGGGCAGCACGGCGGGCCGATCGTGCACCAGCCACAACACCACCAGGCCATGCCCCATCAACGATAGGCCCATCCAGGCCGACATGTCGCGCCAGTCTTTCATCGGCGCAGGCTAGCAGGGGGTGTGTTAAACCGGCGTTGCGAATCGGGACGCCCTTCGAGCCTTGTTGCGGATGGTCAGCGTCTGCCGTTTGAATCTGGACGGTGATAAACTACGCCAATTGATCATTGTCAGGAGATAAACCATGGGTTTTCAGCACGTCAAAATGCCTGAGTCAGGCGATAAGGTCCGCATCGAAAACGGCCGTTTGGTGGTCACCGACCAACCGATTTTGGGGTTCATTGAAGGCGACGGCATCGGTGTGGACATCACGCCTGCGTGCATGCGGGTTTGGGATGCTGCCATCGAAAAAGCCTACGGTGGTCAGCGGAAAGTCCATTGGGCTGAGCTTTTCTTGGGCGAGAAAGCAGCGGGCATCTATGACGGCGACTACTTCCCACAAGAGACACTGGACGCGATCCAAGACCTGACCGTGGCCATCAAGGGCCCGCTGACCACCCCCGTGGGTGAGGGGTTTCGGTCTTTGAATGTTTCGCTGAGACAGACCCTTGATTTGTATGCCTGTGTTCGTCCAGTGAAATACTACAACGGCGTGCCATCACCTTTGAAAAAGCCCGAAGAGGTCGATGCGGTGATCTTCCGTGAGAACACTGAAGATGTTTATGCCGGATTGGAGTATGCCTCCGGCACGCCAGAAAATAAAAAATTGGCGACCTTCTTGCGCGAACAAATGGGCGCGGACTTTTTTGAAGATGCGGGTCTGGGCATCAAACCAATCTCAGCCATTGGCTCAAAGCGCTTGGTCCGCAAAGCCATCCAATACGCCATCGACAATAACCGCTCAAGCGTGACTTTGGTGCACAAAGGCAACATCATGAAATTCACCGAAGGCGCCTTCAGAAAGTGGGGTTACGAAGTCGCGGCCGAAGAGTTTGGGGATGTCACCATCACCGAAGATGAGCTTTGGGAAAAATACGATGGCAAAGCCCCCGAGGGCAAGATTGTCATCAAAGACCGCATCGCCGACATCATGTTCCAGCTGATGCTGCTCCGCCCAGCCGAGTTTGATGTGCTGGCCACGATGAACCTCAACGGCGACTATCTGTCGGATGCGCTGGCCGCTGAAGTGGGAGGCATGGGCATCGCCGCTGGGGCGAACATGGCCGATCACGTCGCTGTGTTCGAAGCCACCCATGGCACCGCACCGAAATATGCTGGCAAAGACCAAGTCAACCCCAGCTCGTTGATGTTCTCAGGGTGCATGATGTTTGACTACATCGGTTGGCCTGAAGTCACTCAACTGATCGAGGCGGCGTTTGAGAAAGTGGTCTCAGACAAAGTGGTGACGTATGACTTTGCCCGGTTGCTGGATGGGTCAACCAAAGTCTCCACCAGCGGGTTTGCAGACGCCTTGGTCGAGGCCATCAATCGCAGTTAAGCCTGGTCGGAGCGTGATCTGTGGGTATTGCTCATGACTGAAGGCGTTTGGGAAGAGGCGCGCTCGGCCTTGGCCGAGCCAGACCCTTGGATCAAGTGCGAGCGCGTGCAAGCGTTGTGGGCGTCTGTGAAGGACCGGCCTGAGCGGCTGCAAGCCGCCGACAAACCCAGCTGGTCAACCGATGAGCTGCCGTGTGGCCAACCCGAGGCGCCGCAACTGATTCCACCCCATGAGTTGCCCCGGCGTGGGTTGGGCACTGTCGAGGGGCGTGTGGCGTTGATTCATGCCATCGCCCACATTGAGTTCAACGCCATTAACTTGGGTTTGGATGCGGCCTGTCGCTTCGATCAGATGCCCGATGGCGCGCAACCCAACGACCCGGGTCATTTTTATTGGGACTGGCTGAGTGTTGCGGCTGATGAGGCGCGCCACTTTTTGATGCTGTCTGGGCGGCTTTCTCAGTTGGGCGCAAAGTACGGTGATCTGGCCGCCCACGATGGGCTCTGGGCGATGGCGATTAAAACCGAGCACGACGTCTTGATCCGAATGGCGTTGGTGCCGCGGGTGTTGGAAGCGCGTGGGCTGGATGTCACCCCCGGCATGATCGACAAGCTCAACCAGGCCAAAGACCACGACACGGTGGGGCTTTTGGAGATCATCTTGGAAGAAGAAGAGGCGCACGTGACCATCGGCACGCGCTGGTTTAGGTATTGTTGCGGGTTGCGCGGCCTGGAGCCTGACTCCACGTTTGATGAGCTGCTCAACAGCTACTTCAAGCCGCCACCGAAAGGGCCCTACAACGAGCCGGCGAGGCGACGGGCGGGTTTCAGCGAGGCAGAGCTTGAGCGTCTGAAAAAGAACGGATAACCCCCACCGCCAGACCCTCAATGGCGAACTCTTGATCCGATTGCACCTTAATGGGTGGGTAGTCTGGGTTGTGCGCCACCAACTCGATGCCCCGTCCACGGCGTTTTAATTCCTTGACGGTGATCTCATCGTCGATACGCGCCACCACGATTTGGCCGCTGCGTGCTTCGGGTGTTTTGTGCACCACCAGCATATCGCCATCATCGATGCCCGCATCAATCATGCTGTCGCCTTGGACCCGCAACACAAAGTGGGGTCGTGGCGAGAACGCTGACGGGTCGATCGACAGCTGCGCCTGTTGATGCTCCAGGGCCAAAATCGGTCGACCCGCACTCACTCGACCAATGACGGGCAGCGATTTGGCCACGTGGGGCTTTTGGCTTGTCGGTAGCACGCGAATGCCGCGGGCGGTGCCTTGAAGCAGCTCAATGACCCCTTGGCGTTCCAGCGCCTTGAGGTGACACTGCGCGGCGTTGGGGGAGGCAAACTTGAAGTGGCGGACGATTTGTGCGCGCGTCGGCGGCCACCCGTGGCGATCAATGTGCTCGACAAGGTAGTCGTAGATGGCTTGCTGGCGGGCGGTCAGTGGCATGCGAGTACTGTATCAAAAAACAGTCCGCCAGTCAGCCTCTGGCCCCAGCTGTCGCCCGCACCGCACCGTGGGTCAGTTGTCGCTGTCCGGGGCTTTGCGTGGCACCGGAACATAAATGCGCTGCACGGGGTAGTTGTATGGCCCCCAAAAGCCCGGGTAGAACCCGGCATAGCCGCGGTTGAGGTCGTCTTTTTCTGAGCGTTCCGGCCACAGGTAGAGGCTTTGCGTGGTGACCATCGGGTAGCGGTAGGTGTATTCGCCGATCAAGCCGTCACTAAAGCCGCTCAATTCCCCAATCAGGGTGACTTCCCGGCCTTCGGTGTACACCGCAGGGTCTCGAAAGCCCGGGCCGCAAGCCATAAAGCGACCAAAGTGCACGTCATTGCGCACAATCGGGCGAGCGCTGCGGTCCAACTCACGGGCCAAGACCTCCAAGCAGGTCTGGTTGGTTTGTGGCTCGGTGCTGACCAACACCCCACCCCAGCGGACGCGCTGGCCGACCGACTGTGGCGTGGCTTGATTGGCCAAGATGGGTGAAAACTGGGCGGCATCTCCAGCAATGGGTTGCGGGATGGTCGCACAGGCGCCTAAAAACAACGCGAGCAGGGCGACTGGCGCGGCTTTTAGCCCGCTCAATCGGATCGATCTGGTGTGGTCTGTCATGCGTTTGACTCCTTTAGAGCAGCGCATCAATGTGGGCCGCGCAAATAAAATCATTCTCGCTCAGCCCACCGATGGCGTGCGTGGTGTAGTGCACCACGCATCGATTATAGCCAGCCTCAAAGTCTGGGTGGTGGTCTTGCTGATTGGCCACCCAAGCCAGCGCGTTGATGAAGGCCACGGTTTGATAAAAATCCTTGAACTTGAACTCGCGGGTGATGGTCGTGCCGTCTTCGCTGATCGTCCAGCCAGCGGTTTGTTCCAAAAGCGCTTGGGCCACATCGCTGGCGAGCGGTTCGGTGCCACCCTCGCAAGGCTGGCATGATTTTTGGGTCAGGGGCGTTTCGCTCATATCGGTCTGCCTTCGGTTGTTGCGGCGTGTAGGACTATGACACCGGTTGTTGCCATCAAGTTTCAGTGTATCGAATCGCTTGTCAACGTGTTGCAAACCACCCCAACCTGAGCCCACAGCCCAACAAGGCCGTTGCTGAGGGGTCGTCGGTGTAAAATACCCATCGAGCACAGCGTGCCGTACCGTTTAACAAGGAGTTGCCCGAACATGACCAGCGAGATATTGACCCGCCAAGCCGACCGACCCGAGCCCGATGCCTTGTTGGTCGCGATCGCCGAGTACGTGTGTGGCCCGCCATGCGAGTCAACCGAGGCCATTGAGACCGCGCATTACTGTCTGAAAGACTCCTTGGCGTGTGGGATGCTGGCACTGGCTTTCCCCGATTGTGTCAGTCTGCTGGGCCCTGTCGTGCCGCAATTGCGCATGGACGGTGGTGTGCCGATTCCTGGACGATCCGACGAGCTCGACCCCGTCCAGGCGGCTTTTAATATCGGTGTGTTGATCCGTTATTTGGATTTTAACGACACCTGGTTGGCGGCCGAGTGGGGGCACCCCTCGGACAACTTAGGCGCCATTTTGGCGGTGGCCGATTACGTGTCCAAGCAGCGAATGGCCAACGGCCAAGCGCCGTTGCAGGTTAAAGATGTGATTCAGGCCATGATCCAAGCCCATGAAATACAAGGCATTTTGGCGCTAAAAAACTCCTTTAACCAGGTCGGGCTCGATCACGTGTTGTTGGTGCGTGTGGCCTCGACTGCCGTGGCGACGAGAATGTTGGGGGGCAATCAGGCGCAAGTCATCGATGCCCTCAGCCAAGCTTGGCTGGATGGCGGTGCGTTGCGTGCCTACCGGCATGCGCCCAATACAGGCCCACGGAAAAGTTGGGCGGCGGGCGATGCCTGCCGCCGGGCCGTGCAGCTGGCGCTGATGACCATGCAAGGCCAAATGGGCTATCCCTCGGCGTTGACCGCACCGGGTTGGGGTTTCCAAGATGTTCTATTCAAAGGTCAGGCGTTGGTGTTGGAGCGGCCACTGGGCAGTTATGTGATGGAGAACGTGCTCTTTAAAATCGCATTCCCAGCCGAATTTCACGCGCAAACCGCCGTGGAGTGTGCATTGAGCTTGCACCCTGAAGTGGTCGACCGGCTCGATGACATCGAACGCATCGAGATCGAAACACAACAAGCCGGCGCGCGCATCATTGACAAGACCGGGCCGTTGAACAATTACGCCGATCGTGATCACTGCCTGCAATACATGGTCGCTGTGCCTTTGATCTTTGGCGAGCTGACCGCGCAATCTTACAGCGATGAGGTGGCGTCTGATCCCAGAATCGATGCGCTCAGACAGACCATGGTCGTTCGAGAAAACCCTGAGTTCACTCAAGCCTACTTTGATCCTGACCAACGCGCGATCGGCAACGCCATCCAGGTCTTTTTCAAAGACGGCAGCCACACAGAACGCGTGGCGGTGGACTTCCCCATCGGTCACCGTCGCCGGCGCGAGGAGGGCATCCCGAAACTCGAGGCGAAGTTCAAAGACGCCATCGAGGCCGGGTTTGACTCAGATCAGGCCCAGCGCATCCAATCCTTGATGGCCGATTCGGCGGCTTTGGCTGAGTGTCCGGTGCCGGATTTTATGGCTGCTTGGGCGCGTCAGGATTGACTCATGGGCGGCGGTGTTCGAGTCACTCCTCGGCCAAGCGGTCTTGGGCGGCCCGCAACACCATGCCAACGATGGGGAGATGGGCATACAATGCGCTGGCGCTGTCCCAGTAGTCTTGGTGAACAATCACCTGGCCTTGGGCGTTGAACCGAAGGTGCGTCATGCCGATCGAAGTTGAGTCGATGGCGTCGTCGCCTTCACCAATCACAAACCGCATGGTCCAGCGCACAAACACGTCCGCCTCGTCTCGAAGCACCTGGTGAACAGTGACCTCGCTTTGGGTGAGGTTGGCGCCGGTTTCTGTCATATACGCGGTCAACCGCTCGCGGTCGGTGATGGTGTGGACGGTGTCGTTGAAGAACAACTCCGGCGCATACACCGCCTCGATGGCGGCACCAATCCCCGGGTCGGCCAGGTCTTGGTAGGCCATTTGAAAGCGGGGCAGGCCTTCGTCGATGCCGGCGCTGTCGCCTGGCAGTGCCTCGAGCGCGGCCAGGTAAGCCTCCACGCTCGCTTTGGCGCGCTCAGCCGCGACTTGGTTGCCGGGTGTGCCGCAGCCGACCAACAACAGCGCCAGCAGCGCAACAAGACTCAGGTGGGGAAAGGGGATTGAACGATGCATGAAGATGGACCTGTTAAGAAAGACCACTTAGTGTGACCGAGGCGTGTCAATGCCTGATGAATGGAATTCAACCGATCCGCGCTTCACACGAACCTGATCACAGAAGGTGACAATAACGGCATGAGACTGAATTTTTGGATTAACCACGGGTTGTTTCAGGTCAGCTGGCCGGCGTGTGTGGCGGGGGCAGCTTATGGCTGGGGATGGCCTGGGTTTTTGGTGGTGGGGGCGTTGGCCTTTTGGCAGCTCCATCCGATCAACCGTCACCCACTGGATTGGACCATGGTGGCGGTGTGCATGGCATTGGGTTTGTCGCTGGATACCGCGTGGATCCAGATGGGTTTGATTGAATACGCCATGCCGTGGCCGGTGGCCGGTGTGGCGCCGGCATGGATCATGCTGTTGTGGCTGGCGTTGGCGTTGGCCATCAACCACTCGTTGCAATTTTTCAAAGCCAAACTCTGGTTGGCGGCGGTGCTGGGTGGCTTGGGCTCACCAATGTCATACTATGCAGGTTCAAAATTGGGCGCTGCCGAGTGGGTGGGCCCGACTTGGCAGGTGATCCTCGCCACCGGCTTGAGCTGGGCGATTGTGTTGCCTGCACTGTTTTGGTTGGGGCGGTCCAGGCATGCCAATGAGCCGCCCACGCTGGGTCTTGGAAAAGAAGAGGCGTTATGAGTGCAATTGATTGGGCAGAGCGCGGGTGGGTGCCCGATGGCTTGATCCGCTGGAATATCCGTCAACGGCTGAAAAGAAAACTTGACACCGAAAACGTAGACGATGTGGAACCCCAAGCGGCGCGCATACAGGCGTTGGTTGAGGCGTTGGCCTCATCGCCGATTGCGGTCGATACCGACAAGGCCAATGAACAACACTACGAAGTCGCTGCTGATTTTTTTGAAAAAGTCCTCGGCCGCAACCTAAAATATTCATCGGGTCTTTGGGGCCAAGGCACTGATACGCTGGATGCGGCCGAACAGGCCATGCTGGCGGTCAGTTGTGAACACGCCCAGCTGAACAATGGCCAACGCGTGCTCGAGTTGGGCTGCGGCTGGGGGTCGCTGTCGTTGTGGATGGCTGATCACTACCCCGACAGCCAGATCACTGCGGTCTCAAACTCCGCCTCGCAAAAAGAATTCATCGATGCGAAAGCGAAAGCGTTGGGCCTGAACAACTTGACGGTGATCACCGCCGATGTCAATGAACTGGCGTTGACTGAGCGTTTCGATCGGGTGGTGTCTGTCGAGATGTTTGAACACGTCAGAAACTACAAGCAACTGCTCGGCCGCATTGGCCAGTGGCTCAAGCCCGACGGTCAGTTGTTTGTGCACATCTTCTGCCATCGTTTCTTGGCTTACCCGTTTGAAGTCGAGTCGGACAAGGACTGGATGGCGCGGTACTTTTTTACCGGTGGCTTGATGCCCGCAGCCGATACGCTTTTGCACTTCCAAGACGATTTGTTGATCGACAAGCGCTGGCTTTACAGCGGCCAGCACTACGCCAAAACACTGCGCGCGTGGCTCGATAAGATGGATGCCCATCGCCCAGCGGTGGACCCCACCCTAAAAGCCGTCTACGGTGATGACTGGAAGGTGTGGGCTCAACGCTGGCGGATGTTCTTTATGGCGTGCGAGGAGCTTTTTGCCTACGACAATGGCCAAGCCTGGCAAGTGGCGCACTACCGTTTCACCCGTCGCTGACCGATGAAGGCCAGGGCGTGGTTTGGCCGTGGGGGGATCAACACTCAGTTGGTCCGGGTGTTTGTCTTGCAGATTCTGGCGATCAGTGTGGCCACCGTGTTGGGTGTGTTTGCCGCTGGGTTGATTGCCGAGCGGGTGTTGGTCAAAGAAGCCCTCAACGGTGAAGCCGAGCATTTCTGGGCGCATTATGACAAAGACGGCAACTTCCCGTTGCCCAACACCAACAACCTCACCGGGTATTTGAGTGTGGCGGGTGATGAGTCAGCGCTGCCCGATTGGCTGAAAAACAAAGCCGATGGGTATTATCGGGTGCACTCCAGTGAGGACTTTGCGCCCTTGGTGCTGGTCTCTTCTCGCGATGATGCGCGTTTGTTTTTGGTGTTTGACGAAGTGCAGGTCTCGCGTTTGGCGCTGTATTTTGGGTTGGCGCCTTTGACCGCGGTGTTGCTGTTGATTTATCTGTTGACTTGGGTTGGGTACGTGGCCACGCGGCGCGCGGTTTCCACCATGGTGCAACTGGCTGATCGAGTTCGCAACTATGACGTCAAAGCAGGCCACTTTGAGCCGATTTCGACACAGGATTTTGGGGGCGTTGAAGACAGCGAAGCGATCACCTTGGTCAATGCCTTCAATCAGTTCATCCACCGCATGGAGTCGTCTATCCACCGCGAGAGAAACTTCACGCGCAACGCCAGCCACGAGCTGAGAACGCCATTGGCGGTGATCAAGGCCAATTTGGATTTGCTGGAGCGGTTCGACCAGCCCGACAAGCGCCAAAAAGTGATTGGCCGCATGCGCCGAACGGTCGATGGGATGGAGGACTTGGTGGAGACCTTGCTGTTGTTGGCTCGTGATGCCGAATCCTCGCTCACCAGCGAGCCGGTGGATGTCAACGGACTGCTCGGTGACGTCATCGACGAGGTGGCTCAAGCCTTGGGCACCACAGAAGTGGCCTATCGGCTGGTGGCCAAGGGCCGGTTGGAGGTTGAAGCGCCCAGCCGGGTGTTGGCCATTCTTTTTACCAACCTGATCAGAAACGCTATGATGTACACCGACACCGGTGAGGTTGAGGTGGTTGTCTGCCGGCGGGGCGTGATGATCAACGACACCGGCTGCGGGATGGACAAAGAGGATCTCGAGCGGATGTTTGAACCGTTTGTGAGAGGGCACGATCGAAGCAACGAAGGCTATGGCCTGGGCTTGGCCATTGTCCGGCGGCTGTGCGATCGTTTTGGTTGGGATTTGCGTGCCACCAGCGAGCCGGGTGTTGGCACACAGATTCACATTGAGTTTCCCAGGGCGCATTATTTTCCCAGCGAGACACCGTCGTGAGCAATCAACAGATGACGCGCGCCACCGCTCGCGCGGGCGCGAACATCGCACTGATCAAGTACTGGGGCAAGCGTGGGCCAGCCAAGCTGAACCTGCCGGCCACTGGCTCTGTCTCGTTAACGCTCAAAGACCTTGAGACCATCACGGTTGTCGAGCCTGATGCTTCTTTGACGCGCGATATTTTTTCACTCAACGGCGATGGTCTCGACGATGCGGGTGTTTTGGGCCTGGTCGATCAGATGCGACAAACCAGCCCAGTCAGTGCGCCCTTTTGTCGCATTGCCTCGATCAATCATTTCCCCACAGCGGCCGGGCTGGCGTCATCGGCCTCAGGCTTTGCTGCCCTCGTGGTTGCCGTGAATGCGGCGTTGAACCTGGCCGCACCATTCAACCAATTGGCCCAGTGGGCGCGGATGGGCTCGGGTTCAGCCGCGCGGTCCTTGGTCGGTGGGTTTTGTCGCATGCACCGTGGTGCACGGACCCATGATCACCATGACGACAATGATCGCCATGGTGACGATGCCATCCCCGTCCAGTTGCTCGACGAGACGGCCTGGCCTTTGGAGGTGGTGGTGGCGATCACCCAAGCAAAAGCCAAAGACGTGCCTTCACGGGTTGGCATGAATCACACGATGGCGACCTCGCCGTATTACACGGCGTGGGTGGAGCACAACGAAAACGCCCTCATCGAAGCTGAAAAAGCCATTCTGTCGCAAGATTTTGACAGGCTTGCCGATTTGAGCGAGGCCAGCGCGATGCAAATGCACGCTTGTGCATTGGCTGCTGAGCCGGCGGTGATGTATTGGAACGGCACCAGTGTTGAGTGCCTGCACGCCATTCGCCGGATGAGAGGCGAGGGGCATGGGGTGTTTTTTACCATGGACGCAGGTCCCCAAGTCAAAGCCATCTGCCTGCCTGGCCAAGGCGAGGCGGTGGCGGCCGCTTTGGGTCAGATTCCAGGCGTTGAATCGGTGATGACCTCGTCTCTTGGGCCGGGTGCGGGCACGGTGTGATCAAGGCCAGCGCACCGGGGAAGTTGGTGTTGGTCGGTGAATACGCCGTCTTGGATGGCGCGCCGGCCATGGCGGTGGCCGTCGATCGCCGCGTCCATGGTGGTTGGCAGCGCCGCGACGATGGGCGCATTGAGCTGCGGTTGACCCCGCTGAGTAATGCGGTGATCTCACTGCCGGTGGGCGCAGAGGTTTGTTGGGAAAGCGCCTTGGGCTGTGGTGTGGACCCGTTGCGCCCAGCGTTGCGCGCGCTTCGGTACTGGATTGAGTTGCTCCAACCGGCCTGGTTGGATCAAGCCCACGCCTTGTCCATCGACTCGAGTGCCTTGTATGCCAGCCCAGACGCCAAGTATGGCTTGGGCTCCAGTGCGGCGGTGGCGGCGGTGCTGGGCGCCATGGCCTCGTTGTCTCGGTGGGACGATCCGCCGAAGCCCCAAGCCTTGCACCAGCAACTGTGGTCGCAGTGGCCCCAGACCCGGGGCAGTGGTTTGGATCTGGCCACCACAATCAATGGCGGCGTGGTTGAGTACCGCATCGAACCCGAGGCCTCAGCGTCGGCGCAATGGGACACGCTTGAGTGGCCAGCGCATTTGCAGGGTTTGATCGTGTGGTCGGGGGAGAGTGCTTCCAGCCCGAACATGGTCGGCGCGTATCGGGCGTGGCAGCGTGCCGACCCTGACGCGTGGTCGCGCCATTTCAACAGACTGAGCCGCCTGGCCGAGCAATCGATACATGCGTTTAAAATCAATGACATGGACGGGTTTTTTGAGGGGCTCACCGATTACGCTCAGCAAGTGGGTACAATGGGCGGTTTGATGGGTGCGCGCGTCATGACACCGATGCACGAGCACCTGTCGGCGTTGGCCAACAAGCACGGGGTGATGTACAAACCCAGCGGGGCCGGTGGTGGCGATGTGGGGATTGTGTTGAGCACCGATCCCGAGGCGTTGCACGCCATGGGCGAAGCCAGCACAATACAGGGCCTGTCTGTGATGCCGTTAACGCCCACAGCAGCGGGCCTCGAACTTGAGGCGCCAGGGTTGGAGCGAAAGACCGACCCCAGGCACTGACACAACGACCAGTGGAGCCAACAGCAATGGCTGGGGACAAACCTAAAACTAGCAATGGCGGCGAGCGAGTCGATCAATCCCGCATTCCCAAGTTCTACAAAATGAGTGTGGCCGAACGTGTGCAGACGGTGCATGATCACGGCTGGTTGAACCACAGCGATTACCAGGCACTGCAATCGGGCCAGCACACCTTATCGGTGAACTTGGCCGATAAGATGATTGAAAACGTCATCGGTGTGATGGGCTTGCCCGTTGGCCTGGGGCTGAACTTTCTGATCAACAACACAGACCACGTGGTGCCTTTGGTGGTTGAAGAGCCCTCCATTGTCGCGGCACTCAGTTCAGCGGCGAAATTGGCCCGCGAGGCGGGTGGGTTTGAGGTTGAGAGCCAACCGCCGATGCTGATCGGTCAGGTCCAGATTGTTGATGTGCCCAACCCCGCCCAGGCCAAGGCCGCCTTGCTGCAACGCAAAGGCGAGATCCTCAATCTGGCCAACAGCTTGCATCCGAAGATGATCGCGCGTGGTGGAGGCGCCAAAGACTTGGAGGTGTTTATCCACCCATCGTCAGGCCCGGGGGGCGATATGGTGGTGGTTCACCTGTTGGTGGACACCTGTGATGCCATGGGGGCCAACCTGGTCAACACCATGTGCGAGGGCGTGGCTTCGTTGGTCGAGACCATTGCCAAGGGCCGCGTGTTTCTGCGCATCCTATCGAATCTTGCAGACCGAGCGTTGGTCAGGGCGAAGGTGCGCATCCCGACTGAGCTTTTGACCGGCAAAGGGTTTGATGGTGAGCAGGTCAGAGACGGCATCATCGTGGCCAATGATTTTGCGCGCGTTGACCCCTACCGCGCCGCCACCCACAACAAAGGCATCATGAACGGCATTGATGCCGTGGCGTTGGCCACAGGCAATGATTGGCGCGCCATTGAAGCGGGCGCTCACGCTTATGCAGCTCGAGGCGGGCGTTATACCGCGCTGACCGAGTGGTCTAAGGCCGACAACGGCGACTTGTTGGGCCAGTTGGAGGTGCCGATCAAGGTGGGCACTGTCGGCGGTCCGTTGCAGACCAACCCCACGGTGGCGCTGAATCTTCGTTTGATGAAAACCCAATCCGCGCGCGAGTTGGCTGAGGTCATGGGTGCTGTGGGCTTGGCGCAGACATTTTCTGCCCTCCGGGCATTGGTCACAGAAGGCATTCAGCAAGGACACATGACCCTGCACGCGCGCTCAGTGGCGACCGCAGCAGGCACGCCTCCAGAGTTATTCGACACCGTGGTTGATCGGTTGGTGGCCTCGGGCGAGATCAAAATCTGGAAGGCCCAAGAGATCATCAAATCGGTCGAGGCGCAAACCCACCCCGATATCGTTATGAACGATGCCGAGCCCGCCGAAACATTGGAAGGCGAACCGCTGGGGGCAGGGCATGGGAAAATCATCTTGTTGGGCGAGCATTCGGTGGTCTATGGCCGACGCGCGATTGCCGCGCCCATACCCCTGGCCATTCAGGCCAGGATCGATGACCAACGCGAGCACAGCGAGTTGATCATCCCACGCTGGGGCATCGAGCAACGCTTGGATTTTTCGGCAAAACACCCGCCATCATTTACCCGCTCCATTGCCCGGGTGTTGGAAGCGCTGGGCTTGATGGATCGCGCCATTCGCATCGAGGTGTTTCCCAATGTCCCCAGGGCCATGGGCTTGGGCGGCTCGGCGGCCCTGGCGGTGGCGGTGATCAGGGCGTTGGATGGTCATTTCAAGCTGGGTCTGAACGACGATCGCATCAACCAGCTGGCGTTTGAGTGCGAAAAAATTGCGCATGGCACGCCATCGGGTTTGGACAACACGCTGGCCACTTTCGGCGAGTTCATGCTCTATCGGTCCGGCACCGCCAGCGAGCGCCACCTCATCGAACCGGCCAAGCCGTTGCCCATGGTCATCGGCATGACCGGCATCGAGGGTTTGACCGCCAAAACCGTGGCGCGTGTTCGCCAAGCGTGGCAACGAAACCCGGTGTTGTATGAGCGTTTGTTTGACGAGATCGACGGTTTGGTGGGTTTGGCCTTGGACGCCTTGCAAGCCGGCGACCAAGCCGCCTTGGGGGAGGTGATGAACGTCAACCAAGGGCTGTTGAATGCCATGCAAGTCTCCAGCCCAGAGATCGAAGAGCTGATCCAGATCGCACGCAACAACGGCGCGATCGGCGCGAAGCTGACCGGTGGCGGTGGCGGCGGGTCCATCATTGCTTTGGCGCCTGACAACAGCCGCGATGTGGCGCGCGCCATGCGCGAGGCCGGCTACCACGCGCTCGAGGTCGAAGTCGGTGGGGCGCCCTTGGCATGAACCGACGGGTGGTCTCCTCAGACGACGAGTTGCTGATTTTGGTCGATTCGAATGATCAGGCCATTGGCGAGTTATCGAAAGGGGCGTGCCACGACGGTCAGGGCGTATTGCACCGCGCGTTTTCGGTGTTTTTGTTTGATCACGACGATCGGTTGTTGGTGCAGCAGCGCGCTGCAAGCAAGCGGTTGTGGCCCTTGTACTGGGCCAACAGCTGTTGCTCGCATCCGCGGGTGGGTGAGGACATGTCTTTGGCCACGCAGCGGCGGATGGAAGAAGAGTTGGGGGTGACCACGCCCTTAGCGTACGCCTACCGCTTTGAATACCACGCCCAGTTTGGTGATCTGGGGTCTGAGTTTGAGTTGTGCTCGGTGTTTTTGGGGCGGATCGAGCCGTCGCAGTTGCGGACCAACCCCACCGAGATTGAGGCCACGCAGTGGCTGGCCTTAGACGAGGTCGACGCGTGGACAAGCTCGGACGATGCGCACAACGCGGTGGCGCCTTGGTTTCAGCTGGAGTGGCAACGCTTCCGGGGGGCGCACGCCGCCGCGTTGGATGGGTTCCTCAGTGGCTCAAGTTCAACACAGGCTGGCTGACTGCGGGTTGGTGTCAACCACGACGGTCAGTCAGCATGGTCTTTGCCCGGTCTTTACCTGGCTTTCGACTAGACTTCTTCAGGCAGCGCGATCTTAAAACCCAAGCCTTGGACGGTGTGGAGCAGCTTGGTGTCGTAGGGGCGGTCCAGAGACTTTCTCAAGTTGTACATGTGCGATCGCAAGGTATCTGAGTCGGGCAGCATGTCGCCCCACAACTCGTGTTCGAGTTGTTCACGGGTCACCAGTTTGGGTGACTCGCGCATCAAGACTTTCAGAATGCGCACCGAGGTGGGTGAGAGGTTCAAACGCTTGCCTTCCCTTTCGACGCGCATCGTCCGCGGATCAAACACCAAATCACCAACGCGGATGGCGCCATCCGATACCTCGCCGCGTGCGCGTCGGATCAAGGCTTTGATGCGAAGCTCAAGTTCTTGCATGGCAAACGGCTTGACCAGATAATCATCAGCGCCGGCCTCAAACCCCTGGACTTTGTCTTCGATCTGATCGCGCGCGGTGAGCATGAGAACGGGGGTGCCGTCGCCTTGGTCTCTGAGCTCTTTACAAACTTTGATGCCATCGACTTTGGGCAACATCAAATCGAGCACAATGAGATCGTATTTGTTGTCTTCGAGGAGGTTCAGCGCAATCGAGCCATCGGCAGCAAAGTCCATGGCGTAACCGGCACTTTCCAGGTAGTCGCCAATGCTGGCAGCCAAATCGCTGTGGTCTTCAACCAACAGTATGGTGATGTGTCCGTCTTGTTCGCTCATCTGTCCCCAGCTTCCCTGTTGCCGTGTGCGTTCTCAATACAATGACACCATCCAAGCATCCGGGTTCCCGTCAGCGCTTCATGGAGTTGAAAAACTCCTCGTTGGTCTTGGTGACTTTGAGCTTATCGAGCATGAATTCAATGGCTTGCGCCTCATCCATGGGTTGCAGTATGCGCCGTAAAATCCACGCTTTTTGCAGTGTCTCGTTGCCCACCATCAGCTCTTCGCGTCGTGTGCCAGAGCGGTTGATGTCTATGGCCGGGTAGGTGCGTTTTTCAGCGATCTTGCGGCTGAGGTGGATTTCCATGTTGCCGGTGCCTTTAAACTCCTCGTAGATGACCTCATCCATTTTGGAGCCTGTGTCGACCAGCGAGGTGGCGATGATGGTCAAGCTGGCACCGCCTTCGATGTTTCGTGCTGCCCCAAAGAACCGCTTGGGGCGTTGCAACGCATTGGCATCCACGCCACCGGTCAGCACTTTCCCAGAGCTCGGCACCACGGTGTTGTAGGCCCGTGCCAGGCGTGTGATGGAATCGAGCAAGATAATCACATCGTGTTTGTGTTCCACGAGGCGCTTGGCCCGCTCAATGACCATGTCAGCGACTTGCACATGGCGGGTGGCCGGCTCATCAAAGGTGGATGAAATCACCTCCGCGTCGACGCTGCGCTGCATCTCTGTGACTTCTTCTGGGCGCTCATCGATGAGCAATATGATCATATATGCTTCTGGGTTGTTCGCCCGGATGGCGCTGGCAATCGATTGCAGCATCATGGTCTTGCCGGCTTTGGGCGGGCTGACCACCAGGCCACGTTGGCCCTTGCCGATCGGCGCGATCAGATCAATGACCCGACCGGTGATGTCTTCTGTTGACCCGTTGCCTCTTTCCAACAGGAGCTGCTCACGCGGGAATTCTGGGGTGAGGTTCTCAAACAGGATTTTGTTTTTGGCGAACTCTGGCTTGTCGAAATTCAGCTCTTCGACTTTCAGTAGCGCGAAATAGCGTTCAGAGTCTTTGGGCGGGCGAATCTTTCCTGAGATCATGTCGCCGGTTCTTAAGTTGAACCGTCGGATCTGGGAGGGTGACACGTAGATGTCATCCGGCCCGGCCATATAAGAGGCCTCGGCTGAGCGCAAAAAACCAAAGCCATCTTGCAAAATCTCCAAGACCCCATCGCCGTAGATGGACTCCTTTTTGCGCGCTTTCGCCTTTAAGATGGCAAAAATGACGTCTTGTTTGCGGGAGCGACCGATGTTCTCGATGCCCAGGCCTTCTGCCATTTCAATGAGTTCGTGTACGGATTGTCTTTTGAGTTCTGTGAGGTTCATGGGGGTGTCTTAGAAGAAGGGTTGACTATAGGATGAGCGCACGATGGCACGAGGCCTGATCGGCAGATTTAACCAGCAGATTTAACCATCTGGATTAGATAAAAGTTTTATATTGGATCTTTAAGGGATTCTGTCTGGCAGGTGATCTGAACCACCTTTAGAGTGCGTAAGATAGCACTTTTTCATGGGGGCGTCCAGTGTTACTTTGGGCCACACTCAGCGTGTTCCCATGCCGCCCCTCCATGCCACTCATCCATGCCACTCATCCATGCAGCCACGCTTGGTGCCCACCAAGCAGGCCTGCACTAAATGGTCGAATCCACGAATTCCTTCAACGCCGATTTTGTCATCGCACCCACTTTGGTCCCCTGGTGCTCGCCACCTTCAAAGATCATCAAGGTCGGAATGCCCCTGATTTTGAAGCGGTTTGCAATCTGTGGGTTGTCGTCGATATTGACTTTTGCGATCGTGAGTTTATCGCCGTACTCTTCAACCAACTCATGTAGAATCGGATCAATCATTTTACATGGACCGCACCACTCAGCCCAGTAATCCACTAAGACGGGTCCATTGGCGTTAATGACCACCTCATCGAAGGTGCTCTCAGAGACATGTACTGGATTGTCGCTCATATTGACATTGCTCCTTAGGCTGGGTGGGATATCGAATGCCTTGGGGCTTATGTTAACGGATTTAAATGGGGCATGCGACGGCCAAATCTAAATTACTAGGAAATTTTGTGGACACCGATCACAACGACACACCAGCGACCCCGAATCCCAGCCAAGAAACGGTGCTGACGGATTTGGCGTTTGCCCAACTGGGCCTCGATGAGCGCATTCAACGCGGTCTGGACGAGGCCGGTTTCAGCCACTGCACACCGATACAGGCCAAGACCTTGCCGATTGCGCTGGCAGGCCGCGATGTGCTGGGTCAGGCGCGCACGGGCACCGGCAAAACGGCGGCTTTTTTGTTGGCGGTGTTCCACAAGCTTCTAGACTCGCCCTCACAGAAGAGTGGTCGCAACCCGCGATCGATCATCATCGCCCCGACCCGAGAGCTGGCCATCCAAATCCACAAAGACGCCGAAAGCTTGGGTCAGCACACCGGCTTAACCACGCTGCTGGCCTATGGCGGTGTCGACTACCAGCGCCAAAAAGATGCCATCGCCGAGGGCGTGGATATTTTGATTGGCACGCCGGGGCGGTTGATCGATTTTCTCAAACAAGGGATCTATGATTTGAAGTCCATCGAGGTGGCGGTGCTTGATGAGGCCGACCGGATGTTTGATTTGGGCTTCATTGCCGATATTCGGTTCATGTTTCGGCGCATGCCCAGCACCGATCAGCGCCAGTGCTTGATGTTTTCGGCCACCTTCCCACTGAAGGTGACTGAATTGGCCTATGAGCACATGCAAGACGCCGAGACCATTCGCATTGAAGAAGAGCAAATGACCACCGAGCGGGTCAAGCAGGTGGTCTATTACCCGGCCAACCGCGAGAAGCTTCCACTGCTTTACTCACTTCTAAAAGAGCGCACTTCAGCGCACACCATGGTGTTTGTGAACACCCGCCACGGGGCGGACACCGTGGCCCGAACGCTCAAGGCCAATGGCATGAACGCCGCCATGCTGGCGGGCAACGTGCCGCAGGTCAAGCGCCAAAAATTACTCAAGCGTTTCCACGACGGTGAGATTGACGTCATGGTCGCCACCGATGTCGCCGCCCGTGGGCTGCATATCCCTGACGTATCGCATGTGATCAATTACGACCTGCCCCAAGACGCGGCCGATTACGTTCACCGCATTGGCCGAACCGCGCGGTTGGGTGCATCGGGCGATGCCATCAGTTTTGCGTGTGAGGACTATGCCTTTTATCTGCCAGAGATTGAGGCCTACATCGATTTGGATCTGCCTGTCATGAATCACGACCCCGACGCGCTGCCCACCCTCGAGCGTCCGCCGCCGCGCAAGAAAACCAGCGGCTCAGGCAAGCACGGCCGGTCACGCTCGGGCGGGCAACGCCGCCGCTGAACCCATCCACAGACGGCTTTTGAGCCTTTGTGATAACCTCAATGGATTCATTGGCACAGGCCTTTTGGGATGATGTGTTTATGAGCTTTCAATCCATCAAAGACCAATGGCAGCCGCGCGCTTGGACGTCCAGCAATGCCGCCATTTGGCTGGCGCGGTTGCCGATTTTGTTGTCCGTTTTGTTGGCGCTGATGGCCGCCTGGCTTCTGGTCAGGCTGTTGTGGTTGCTGATCACTGGGCCCACGGTCGATCACGAGCCGCTGGGATCGGCTGATGCCCTCGACTCATCAACGTCCATGTCGACCCCAGCGTCCAGCCGGTCGGTGGCTTGGTCTTTGTTTGCCAGTGATGACACCCGACAAAGCGAGCAAGCCGCGCGCTTGCCGGTCGACGACAGTCAGTTATCACTGGTGGGGGTGGTCTACACCCGCGGCCCAACAGTGGAAGGTCAGGCCACAGGCTATGCGGTGATTCGTGGGGCATCGTCGGGAGACCAAATTTTCCAAGTCGGTGAGGCCTTGCCCGATGGGCGCACGATCGAGCAGATTGAGCCCAATGCGGTGGTGCTGACAGGGCCCCAAGGCCGGCGCGTTTTGAGCTTGGATGAGCGCCGCGATGCTGCCTTGGCAGACACCTCACCCGACGCGTCAGCGGCAGGTGAGCCAGCGGCCGACGAACTCGATTGGGCCCAAGGGGTGGGTGTGGCGTCGTTGGGCGGACTGACCGGCGCGCCTGGGTCTTCTTCGGTGGACATGGATCGCCAAGGCGTGGCGATGGTGCGTGTGCCCTCAGGCGGGTATCGCCTGCGGCCTGGACCCCAAGCCGAGTGGTTCGTGCAGGCCGGCCTTGAAATTAACGATGTCTTGCTGGCGATCAATGGCCAACCCATTGAGGCCCAACTGCAATCAGGGGGTGATCTCACCGAGTGGGTGGGGCGCATCATGCAAGGCGAACGAATCGCATTGACCGTCGACCGGAATGGCCAGCGGGTTACCATTGAGCCCTCCAGTGATGCGCTGCAACGCGTGCTGGAGTCTGTCGGTGGCTGAGCGTGCCAACCGCAATCTTGTTTAGGGTGCAGCAAAGCATGAAACGTTTTTTCGTATCGCAATCCAAATCTTGGCTGCTCATGGGTGGGCTCGCGCTGGCTGTGGTGTTGATGTCGTCGACCCACGTCGGGGCGCAGGATGAACAAAACACCCACGTGCTCAATTTCTCTGATGCCGATATTCGAACGGTGATTAACGCCGTGGCCGAGATGACCGATCGAACCATGATCATCGATCCGCAAGTCGCCGGTCAGGTCAGCGTGGTCTCCAACGAGGCGCTGGATGATGCCGCCGTGTATGAGGTGTTTTTATCCATTTTGGCGGTGAGTGGCTTTAGCGCCATCGATGATGGTTCAACCACCCGCATTGTGCCAGACTCAGACGCGAGAACCTCCGGGCGGGTGCCGATCGATCAGATGCGTGCCTCAGGCGATGAGCCGGTGATGCGGATCATTGCCACCGACCATGTCGATGCTGGCGAGGTGGTGGATTTGCTTCGCACGCTGGTGCCGTCTTCGGCGTATCTGGCTCACCACGCGCCTTCAAATGTGGTGATTGTGTCCGACCGTGCCGCCAGCGTTCGTCGAATCGAAAAAATCATCGAGCGATTGGATGCCCAAAGCAAGCAAGAGCTCGAGGCCATTGCGCTGAGCCACGCCGATGCCACCGAGGTGGTGGATTTGATCGGGCGTCTTTACCCCAACGCCAACCAGGCGCAAGCCGTGGCTGATGCGCGCACCAACACCGTGATTTTGTCCGGAGACCCCAGCCGGCGCCTGCGACTTCGCACCTTGGTTGCCCACCTGGACACGCCCTTGTCGGTGGATGGACAAACGCAGGTGATTTATCTGCGCTACGCCACCGCCCAAGATTTGGTGCCGGTGTTGCAAGGGATGTTGGCAGAACCTGACGAGCAAGGATCGAGTGATACCAAGATCCAAGCCGATGAGGCCACGAACGCTTTGGTGATCACCGCCAATCCGTCGGTGTTTCGCAGCATCGAATCGGTGGTCCGCCAATTGGATATCCGCCGCGCCCAAGTTCAAGTGGAGGCCATCATTGCCGAGGTGGCGATGGACACCAGCCAAGAGCTGGGCATTCAATGGCAGGCGTTCGCCTCGGGCGATCGGGGCTTGTTTGGCGGCACCAACTTCCAGTCTGGCGGCAACAACATTTTGACCTTGAGCGGTGCGGCAGGCCAAGGCGGTGAGGCGGCCAACTTGACGCTGCCGGGCGAGGGCTTGAACTTGGGCTACGTCCGGGGCCGATCGGACCTGTTGGGCCTTGAGATTTTAGAAATCGGCGCGTTGGCCCGAGCGTTGACCCAAGACGCCAACACCAATGTGCTGTCCACCCCCTCGGTGGTGACCATGGACAACCACCCCGCCAGCATCAGTGTTGGCCAAGAGGTGCCGTTTGTCTCGGGCAGTTTTTCATCCCAAGGGATCGCCTCATCCGATGGGCAGGTCAACCCGTTTCAGACGATTGAACGCAAAGAGATTGGCATCAAGCTCAACGTGACACCCCACATCAACGAAGGCGATCAGGTGATGCTCGCGATTGAGCAGGAGGTGTCGACGCTGGCACCTTCGGCCGGTGCGGTGGACTTGATCACCAACAAAAGAACGATTGCCACGCGGGTGATGGTGCCCGATGGCGCCATCTTGGTGCTGGGCGGGTTAACCACCGAAGATGTGCAAGAGCAACTCGAGTCGGTGCCCGGCTTGGGGAACATCCCCGTTTTGGGTGAGTTGTTTAAGTACCGGCGCAACAACAACATCAAGCGCAACTTGATGGTGTTTATCCGGCCTGTGATTTTGCACGATGACGAAATCTTAGACGAGGTCACCGGCCGGAAGTATTCCATTATTCGTGATGCCCAGCAACGCAATATCGACCAAGCCCAGCCACTCAGCCCGGCCAAAGATGCACCACTTTTGCCTGAGTTAAGCGAGTTCCTCCAGAACCCACCCCCGAATGAGCGCTGAGTTCCGACCCCATTACCGGTTTGCCAAACACCGCGGCGTGGCGGTGGTTGAGCGTGACAAGGGCACCTTGACGTTGGCGGTTCGTGCGCCAATGGATGCCCAAGCGGTCCAAGATGTGTTGCGCCGGCTTGGGCGCGATGTCACCGTCGAGACCATGGCGCCGGCGGCGTTTGATGGCTTGCTCACCCAGCTGTATGAGAACCCTGATGACAGCGCCCAGCAGGTGGTTGATGACCTCGATGATGACTTTGATTTGTCGCAACTGGCCGATGACTTGCCGCAATCGGCCGACCTGTTGGAAAGCGAAGACGACGCACCCATCATCCGGCTGATCAATGGTGTGCTGACCCAAGCGCTCAAAGCCGGGGCATCAGACATTCATTTTGAGCCGTTTGAAGATCGCTTGGCCATTCGGTTTCGGATCGATGGTGTGATGCAAGAGGTGATGGCGCCCAGCCGCACCTTGGCGTCATTGATCATCTCGCGCATTAAAGTCATGGCCGAGCTCGACATTGCCGAAAAGCGCATCCCACAAGACGGTCGCATTGGCCTGACCATCGGTGGGCGCGCGGTTGACGTTCGGGTGTCGACGCTGCCCTCCAGTCACGGCGAGCGTGTGGTGCTTCGCTTGCTCGACAAGCAAGCCGGCCGACTGGATTTGGGTCAATTGGGGATGTCAGACCAGGCCCGAGCAACAATGGACGAGCTGCTCTCCAGGCCACACGGCATCATTTTGGTTACAGGGCCGACCGGGTCAGGCAAGTCGACCAGTTTGTATGCCTCGATATTGCAGTTGAATGACCGAAGCCGCAACATCATGACCGTCGAAGACCCAATCGAATATGACTTGGATGGGGTGGGCCAAACCCAAGTCAACCCCAAGGTTGATTTGACCTTTGCTCGAGGCTTGCGTGCGATTTTGCGTCAAGACCCCGATGTGGTGATGGTCGGTGAGATCAGGGACGCCGAGACCGCACAAATGGCGGTGCAAGCCTCACTGACCGGTCACTTGGTCCTGTCGACGCTGCACACCAACACCGCGTTGGGCTCGGTGACGCGCTTGATGGACATGGGCATTGAACCTTTTTTGTTGGCTTCGAGCTTGATTGGTGTGGTCGCGCAGCGTTTGGTGCGCGTAATCGACCCCGCGCTTTGCGAGCGGGTCTGGACATCGCCTGACGTGTTGGGTCTTGACGGCCAGCCGATTGAGAGCTTCCGGCCCCGAACGGATCTTGGGCCTGGCGACAGCGGCTACCATGGCCGCACCGGCATCTATGAGGTCGTCGGCATTACGCCCGCCTTGCGTGAAGCCATTTATACGCGCTCGAGCGAACAGGTGTTGAGCGACATTGCCCGTGAGCACACCCCCTCGATTGCCGCTGATGGCTGGGACAAAGTGGCTCGAGGCATCACCTCAATCGAAGAGGTGCTGCGCGTCACCCGTCAGGCGCAATAACCCCATGGGCGCGTTCGAATATCAAGCGATGGATGCCGCGCAAAAGCTCAAGCGCGGCGTGGTCGAGGCCGACACCCCCCGCCAAGCGCGCGGCGCGTTGCGCCAGCTTGGCCTGGTGCCCTTGGAGGTCCAGGCCGTTGAACTTCAGCAAAGCAAAAAGCAGTACTGGATCGGCGCCAAAGAACGCACCATCGTCTTGCAGCAATTGGCCACTTTGCTCAAAGCCGGCATGACGCTTGAAGAGGTGTTGCAGGTGTTGACCGAGCAAGCCGACCGACCCGGCACGCGCCGCGCGTTGGGCGCGATCCGCTCAAGGGTGTTGGAAGGCCACAGCCTCTCGCAAGCGATGACCCAGTTCCCATCGTTGTTCCCAACGCTCTACAGCGCCTCGGTGGCCGCCGGCGAGCGCACTGGCCAATTGGAGGCGGTGTTGGAGCGGTTGGCGGCGTATGCCAGCAAGCGCCAGTCCATGCGCCGAGGCATTGGCTTGGCGTTGGTGTATCCCATTTTTTTGTTGGTCGTCGCCCTCGCTGTGGTGGGTGCCTTGATTGGGTTTGTGGTGCCGCGGGTGATTACGGTGTTCGATGCTGCGGGCCAAACATTGCCATGGATCACACGCTCCATGCTCGCTGTGTCGGATGTCTTGTCGCGCTTTGGTGGCTTGGCGGTGGTGTTGTTGGCCGGCTTGGCGGTATTGGGGTGGCTGGCCTATCGGAAAGACGCGGTTCGAGTGCGTGTCGATTCGGTGGCACTTCGGTGGCCGTTGGTTGGGCGCATGGTGTGTGCCCATCAAACCGCGTTACTGATGCGCACCCTATCGATCATGGTCTCGAGTGCCGTGCCGTTGGTGGCATCGTTGCAAGTCTGTGCCAGTGTGTTGAGCAATCGGGTGGCCAAGGGCGATATCGAGACGGTGGGTCGGCGCGTCAGCGAGGGCGTGTCATTATCGAAAGCGCTGGCGCAGGTGCCTTGGGTGTCGAGCATTGCCAAGCGATTGACCCACGCCGGTGAGAAAAGCGGTGAGTTGGGGGTGATGTTAGAACAAGCCGCCGACATTGAAGAGCGTGGCCTGGACTCGGCGCAGTCTGTGGTGCTGTCGGTGATTCAGCCGTTGATGATTCTGTTGGTTGGCTTGGTGGTGATGTACATTGTGCTGGCCATTATGCTGCCGATCTTGAACATGAGCCAGTTGTTGGGGGGCGCATGATTCAGTTTGATCACGTGGCCAAACAATACCCCGGCACGGGCGCGGCGTTGAGTGACATCAGTTTCACGCTGGAGCGGGGTCAGATGGCGTTTTTAACCGGCCACTCAGGCGCGGGCAAATCCACGTTGCTGAAGTTAATCGCACTGATCGAGCGGCCCACTCGGGGTCGGGTTTTGTTCGATGGGCGCAACGTGTCTCAGTTGTCCAAGCGCCATGTGCCCCACTTGCGTCGACAGATCGGGGTCATCTTTCAAGACCACCGGTTGTTGGAAGACCAACGTGTGTTTGACAATGTGGCTTTGCCTTTGGTCATCGCCGGGGTTCAATACCGAGAGATCAAGCGGCGTGTTCGCGCGGCACTGGATAAGGTGGACTTGCTGGACAAGGAACGCGCTTATCCGCCCATGCTGTCAGGCGGCGAGCAGCAACGGGTTGGGATTGCGCGCGCCATCATTGCCAAGCCGGCGGTGTTGCTGGCCGATGAACCGACAGGCAACTTAGACCCGAAGTTGTCCGCTGAACTGATGCGCTTTTTTGTCAACCTCAATGAGCTGGGCATGACGGTGCTGGTGGCCACCCACGATGTTGATTTGATTGCAACATTCAACAAACCCCGCTGGGCACTCAGCCAAGGTGGATTGGTGCATGACCAAGACCCGAACCAAACCCCGAACCAAACGCCTTAAGGGGCCGTCCTCAGGCCCCGCGCGCGATGGCCTGCGCGCTTGGGCGCGTCGGCACGCGTATGGGTTTTTCTCATCACTCGGTGAGCTGATTCGACGCCCAGTCGCCTCGATCATGACCACCGTGGTGTTGGCATTGGCGCTGAGTTTGCCGTTGTTGCTTCACTTGGCCGTGGCCCACCTGAGCGTGGTCACGGCGGATTTGGATGGTGATGCCTCGGTGTCGGTGTTTGTTGATCAGGATTTCTCGGCGTCCGAGGTCACTCGATTGGGCTCTCAGTTGTCGGCGTGGTCACAGGTGCTCACCGCAGACCCCATCAGCCCAGAGGCGGGCTTGGCCCAGACGCTGTCCAACTTGGGTTTGGCCGGCGAGGTCGACAGCGTGAGCGCGGTTTATGATGACAACCCACTGCCTTGGGTGTTGGCCTTGATGCCACAGCCCGATGCCCCCATCGATGAGCTGGTGGCCAAGCTGTCTGCCACGCCGGGTGTTGAGCAAGTCATCGTTGATCTGGCGTGGTTGGAGCGTCTGGGGCTGATGTTGAGCTTGGGCGAGCGAATGGTGTTGTTGTTGGCGACCCTGCTGGTGTTGGCGGTGGTGTTTGTCACGGCCAACGCCGTTCGCATGGAGGTCCACCAGCGCCGCCACCAAATCGAGGTGATGGCTTTGGTGGGCGCCACGCCTGGCTTTATTCGCCGGCCTTTCTTGTATTCGGGGTTTTGGTTGGGAACGTTGTCGAGCGTGTTGGCGATTGGGTTGGTCTATGGCGTGCTGGCTTGGCTGCAAGGGCCACTTTCAGCGCTGGCAGCGAGCTATGGCAGTGCGTTCGAGTTGCAAGGCCCCAGTGCAATGATGGTCGGTGGGGTCATTGTCTCGATGGGCCTGACCGGCATCGTGGGATCATTGATCGCCGTCAACCAGCACCTATCAAAAATGGGCTAGCCGTGGGGCCTGCCGCCTCAAGCCAGCGAAGCGGTGGTTCGGTGCATCTCATCAATCGAGCTGCGAGACGCCAGCACATGGCCCAGCGCCGCTTGGCGTAGGCTGGGCCCGCCGTGTGTGTCGATGTATTGTGCCAAGGCGAGATCGTCTTGGCCTTGAACAATCAGCCGCTTGAGCTCGGTGGTCATCGGCACAGTCTCAAAAACACCAATGCGACCCAAGTAACCGTCTCGACACGCCGAGCACCCCACCGGTTTGTGGATCTGTGCTTTGGGGTGGTTGGCTTTGAGCTCGATCGCGGTGTTGGAGGTGTCGGGTTGCTTGCACGCGTGGAGCGTTCGCATCAAAGTCTGCGCGATGACCAAGCGACACGCCGCTGCCACGTCGTGGCGTTCAATGCCCAACTGCATCAAGCGGTTGAGGGTCGCCAGCGCGGTGTTGGTGTGCAGTGTCGACAGAATCAAATGACCCGTTTGAGCGGCGTCCATGGCGATTTTGGCGGTGGTTTGATCGCGTATCTCGCCAATCATCAACACATCAGGGTCTTGGCGCAAAAACGCGCGAAGGGTGTGGGCAAAGGTCAGCCCGATGGCCTCGTGGTGGGCGACTTGGTTGATTCCGGTCAGCGTCATCTCCACCGGGTCTTCAATGGTTGAGATGTTTCGGTGGGTTTGGTTGAGTTGTTGCAGCGCCGAGTACAGGGTCACGGTCTTGCCAGAGCCTGTTGGCCCGGTGACCAAGATCAAGCCCCACGGGCAGGCCAGGGCGGTTTGTAGGTGGCTGTGCTGTTCTGTGCTCATGCCCAACTCGTGTGTTTGCGGCAACCGGTCCAGCGCGTCGACGTGACGCAACACCAGTTTTTCACCGAACACGGTTGGACACGATGACACCCGGAACTCATGTTGAGGTTGCGTGGTGGCATCGCTGAGTTTTAGGCGGCCATCTTGCGGCAAGCGCTTTTGTCCAATGTCCAGCTTCGCCATCACCTTGAGCCGGGCAGTGATGGCCTCGGTGAGGTGGTGGGGCAGTTGGGCGTGTTCTTCCAACAGGCCATCGATTCTCAGCCGAACGCGGCACGCCGACGGTTGGGGCTCAAAGTGGATATCAGAGGCGCGTTTGGCCACCGCATCGGCCAAGATGCGGTCCACCCAGGCCACGGCTGAGCTGGGCTCTGACATGGCTCAGAATAAAAACCAATCGCTCAGTGGGGCGTGCCAGATCAACGCCAGCCAACCGGCGAATGCCAGGTGGGGCCCAAAGGCGATGGGGGTGTCGCGCCCGCGTTGGGCCAACACCATGCCAAGCAAGCCCACCACCGTGCCCAACGCACTGGCCACAAACAACACAAACGGCAGCATGGACCAACCCAGCCAGGCCCCCAACGCCGCCAACAATTTCAAGTCACCCCCGCCCATGCCCTCCTTGCCGGTCAACAAAGCAAATCCATTCAACACCAGCCACAACACCCCAAACCCCGCCGCGGCCCCCCAAATGGCGTCGGTGGGGGTGGCAAACCAACCGAAGGTGGCATTGATCAACAACCCCGCCCACAGCAAACCCAAGGTCAATACATCCGGCAACAGGTGGTGCTCAAGATCAATGGCCGAGGCCGCGATCAACGTCCAGGTCAGGCCGAGCGCGGCGAGCGTTGGCCAGCCCAGCCCCCACTGGGCAACGACCACAATGGCGGCCACAGCGGCGATGAGTTCAACGATGGGGTAGCGCCAGCCAATGGCGCCTCGGCAGTGCCTACACCGGCCTTGGAGAAGACACCACGAGACAATGGGGATGTTGTCATGCCAGGCAATGGTGTGTTCGCACTGCGGGCATCGTGACCGCGGCCAAATCAAGCCAGGTGGGGTGGGCGCGTCGGTGTCGGGGTGCGTTTCGGCGATCATTTGCCAGGCGTGCATCAGCCGTGGCGGGAGCCTGACAATGACGACATTGACAAAGCTGCCCACAATCAACCCCAACACCCCAGCCAAGGCCAGGTGCGCCCATGTGGGCAAGGCCAAATACGTCTCGATCACTTCAGGCTCCTTGACCCGCTGCCCGGGCCGGTGGTGGCACCCGGCGGCATCACATCATGACACTCGATAGATTGAAAATGGGCAGATACAAGCCGATCAACAGACCGCCCACCAGCAATCCGACCACCACCATCATAATCGGTTCAACCAGCTTGAGCGACCGATCGAGCGCATTGTTGACATCGCTTTGCAACATCGATGCGGCCTGATCAAACATCGCCCCCAGCTGGCCATTGCGCTCACCAATGCCAATCAAATGCACCATCCAGTCTGGGAATGCATCGGATTGCCCCATTGCCTCTGCCAGCGGGGTGCCTTGGTTGATGGCCCGATGGATGGCTGCCAATGCTTGGCTGTGACTGAGCTGGCCGGTCGCTTGGCCAACCAGGCCCACCGCTTGGGCCAAGGGGAGCCCGGCGCGCAACAACGTGGCCATGCCTTGGCTGATGATCAACAGGCTTTGGTTGTGCAGCAAAGCCCCAATGATGGGCAGGCGCGCCAGCAGCCCTTGGGTCACCGATCGCGTGCTCGCGCTGAACCGATGCGCGCCGAGGATGGCCAGCGCCACACCCAGACCGGCCAGCATGTCCAACCAGCCCAGGGTCTTGAGCGCCTGTGCGGCCTGAATAATCGCCACTGTGGGTGCCGGCAGCGGGGCGTCGAAGCCCTCAAACAATGCCTCAAACTGCGGCACCACGCCCAACAGCAAGCCCAGCGAGACCAAGGTCGCCACCACCAACACCGTCGCCGGGTAGGCCAACGCGCCCACCAACCGTTTTGTGGCCTCTTCGCGCGCCTTTTGCTCGCCGACCACATCGGCCAGTGCGCGCGCCAAGGTGCCGGTGGCCTCGCCGGCCTCAATCATCGCCGCCACGGTCTCTGGAAACAGCGGCGTGAGTTGCCGAAAGCCATGCGCCAGACCGTGGCCTTGCTGCACCGACGCCCGCCAGCGGTGGATCACGCGCTGGGCCTCGCTGTTGGGGTGGAGTCGGCCGATGACATTGAGCGCCTCGATCACAGGCAGATCCGAGGCCAACAGCACCTGGAGCTGATCGAGAAGTTCGATGCGTTGCCGGGCATTCAGCCGAGCCATGGCGGGCCTAGGCATCACTGGCCTGACAGCTTTGCGGGATGAACGAGGTGGGCAGATCACTCACACACAACCAGCGACCCTGTGCCCCATCGCGCTCAAAACGAAGCGTGCGGCTTTGGATCTGGGGGCTTCCAATCAGCGTGCAGATCAACGCCCCATCACCGGTGTCGGGGTCAGGCTGCTCCATCGACAAGGCGCACCGTTGGGTGGCGTCATCATCGGCGGCTGCGCCCAAGTCCGCCAGTTCAAAGTCCGTGATGCCCCGCAAGGCCAGGTCTTCATAGGCCGCGGTCAAGGCACGAACCTCGCTCATGCCGCCCATCACGTGCGAGCGGGCCACCTGGTTTTGAAAACCGGGGATGGCAATGCTGGCGAGCACAGCAATGATGACGATCACAATCATCAGCTCGATCAGGCTGAAGCCTTGGCGGGTCTGGCAACCCGCAACAGGGCCAAGTGGGTTGGTCTTGATGGGGCGGTGCGTGGTTGGGTGGTGTGTGGTCATGCTGTTCATGGTCATGCTGTTCATGGTCGGGTCGTGCATGGTCAAGCCTCCTTAATGTGGGGTGGGGGCTGCTGATGGTGCAGCCTGCACAAAAAAGAGGGTTGCAAAAAGCGTGCCAAGCCGAGCGGGCGCGGTGGGTGGGGTGGTTGCTGGGGTTTGACCAGATGCGTCGTCGAGATGGGGCCGTGGCGTCAAAAAAGGGTCAGTTGGCTCAAACCCTGGGCAATGGTGAGTGCAACAACAAAGCTGACCGCGGTTCGAACGCCACGGGTTTGGGTCAGGTGGGCGTAGGCATCAAACATCAACCAAATCAGCCATGCCATCCCCAACAAGCTTGGCAACGACCACAGCATCAACTCCATGGCCGGCAACAGGTGGCTGGCTGGGGCCATGACGTGGTTGCCGTCATTCACATCGAGCGCACCGAGGGCGGTGCTCAGCTCGACGATGCGATCGCCAACCGGTGGCATCGCCAAGTAGCCACTGACCAACACCAAAGGCCAGCGCGCCAAGGCCAAGTGCGCCAGCGCATCGAGCCAGGCCACCGGTGCTTTGATGACATGAGAGCCCACCAGCAAGGCCAGCGCCATCCACGCCAGGTTGGCCAGCCCTTGGGCGAGGTTGTTCAGCGCGCTGGTGGATGGCTGATCAGACCCATCGCCAAGGGCGTGATAGCCCATGCCCAACACCCCATCGAGGGTCAACTCAGCGAGGCTGGCGATGAGGGCTGTGGCGATCAAAGCGATCGCGCCGACCACCAGCGCCTGGCTTCGGCTCAACGATCGGCTGGGGTGGAAGATCAAGTTCACGCCGCGGCAATCTCACCGGTCCAGTCGCACACCACCTTGCCGCATTGACCGGCGGCCATCAGCTCAAAGCCCTCCGCCCACTGACTGATCGGCAAGTGGTGGGTCAACACCCTGTCCAACGGGAAGCCCGTCAGCGTCATTTGGGTCATCTTGTACCAGGTCTCGTACATGCGCCGGCCGTAGATCCCATGAAGCTCCAGCCCCCGAAATATCACCGTGTCCCAGTCGATGCCTGTGTTTTTTGGCAAGATACCGAGCAGCGCCACGTGCGCGCCGTGGTACATGCACGCCAAAAGATCGTTGAAGGCTTTTGGGTTGCCCGACATCTCCAAGCCGATGTCGAAGCCATCGATGTTGAGTTCGTGCACCACTTCGATGAGCGACTCGTGCTTGACGTTGACCGTTCGCGTCGCGCCCATGGATTGGGCCAGTCCCAACCGATAGTCGTTGACGTCGCTGACGACAATGTGGCGTGCGCCGACGTGCTTGGCGATGCCAGCCGCGATGATGCCGATGGGGCCGGCACCGGTGATCAAGACGTCTTCACCGACCAGATCAAACTGCAGCGCGCAGTGGGCGGCGTTGCCAAAAGGATCAAAAAAAGCCGCCAATTCGGATGGGATTTCATCGGGCAGTGGCCAAAGATTGGAAGCCGGCACCGCGACGTATTCGGCGAAGGCGCCGTGCCGGTTGACGCCGATGCCTTCGGTCTTTGGGCACAAGTGGGGGCGCCCCGCGCGGCAGTTTCTGCAGATCCCGCAGACCACATGCCCCTCGGCCGAGACGCGTTGGCCGATGTCATACCCGGTGACGCCATTGCCCATCTCGACAATGCGCCCCATAAACTCATGGCCGATGGTCAATGGGGTATCGATGGTGCGCTGCGCCCACTCATCCCAAAGGTAGATGTGCAAGTCGGTGCCACAAATGGCGGTTTTTTCAACTTTGATCAACACCTCGTTGGCGCCCACTTGGGGCACGGCCACTGAGGTCATCGACAGCCCCGGGGTGGGATCGGCCTTGATTAAGGCCTGCATTGTGGCGCTCATATCAAGACTCCTTACACCAGGTGAGCGAGCGAAGAGGCGCCATTATATCAGCCGGATCTGTCAAAATAGCCCAATGGCCAAAGCCAAAACCCAATACACCTGCCAAGCCTGCGGCGCCAGCTTCCCCAAGTGGTCGGGCCAATGCCCCGATTGCGGTCAGTGGAATGCCTTGCAAGAGGCGATCAGCGCGGATGCCGCCAAAGGCCCAGCGTCTCGCGGGCATTGGGCTGGGGTGTCGGCCGGCGAGGTGGTCAACCTCGGTGAGGTCAGCATGGACACGCCCGCCAAGCGTCTGGGCAGTGGCTTGAGTGAGTTGGATCGGGTGCTCGGCGGGGGTTGGGTCGCCGGCTCTGTTGTGCTGTTGGGGGGTGATCCTGGGATTGGCAAGTCCACGCTGTTGTTGCAGGTCCAAGACGCCATCGCCAAGCACCACCGAACCTTGTATGTCACCGGCGAGGAGTCGGCCGCGCAGGTGGCGATGCGCGCCCAGCGCGTGGGCTTGTCGCCCGATGCGTTGGCGTGTCAGACCGAGACCTGCGTGGAGACAATCCTGGCCACGGCCGAGGCCGAAAAACCCCAGTTTTTGGTGGTGGATTCGATTCAAACGCTGTGGACCCAAACCTTGCAGTCTGCCCCCGGGGCGGTGGCGCAGGTCAGAGAATCGGCCGCGCGGCTGGTGCAATACGCCAAGACCACCGGCTGCACGGTGGTGCTCGTGGGTCATGTCACCAAAGAAGGGGCCTTGGCCGGCCCACGGGTGCTTGAGCACATGGTCGATGCGGTGCTGTACTTCGAGTCCGACTCGGGCAGCCGCTATCGCTTGATTCGGGCGGTCAAAAACCGCTTCGGCGCGGCCAATGAGTTGGGGGTGTTTGCGATGACCGACGCCGGTCTCAAGCCGGTGGGGAACCCATCGGCGATCTTTTTGCAAGGCCAAGCCGAACCGGCGGCGGGCAGTTGCGTGATGGTGGCCCGGGAGGGCACCCGGCCGCTGCTGGTGGAAATCCAAGCCTTGGTGGCGCCCTCGTCGATGTCCAACCCACGCCGCGTGGCGGTGGGCTTAGACCCCAACCGCTTGGCGCTGATCTTGGCGGTGATGCACCGCCACGGTGGGGTGGTCATCGGCGATCAAGACATCTTCGTCAGCGTTGCAGGCGGCATCAAGATCCAAGAAACCGGGTCTGATTTGGCCATCGCGCTGGCGTTGATGTCCTCGCTCAAGCAGCGGGTCTTGCCCAAAGGCTTGGTGGCGTTTGGCGAGGTCGGGCTGTCGGGCGGGCTTCGCCCGGTGTACAACGGCGAAGAGCGCCTGCGCGAGGCGGCCTCGCAGGGGTTTGACCAAGCCATGGTGCCAACGGCCAACCTAAAAGGGGTTCGCACCAAGATAAATGCACAGGGTTTCAATACCTTAAGCGATGCACTTCATGCCATTTAGCACCCACGGTTGAGCCTGCGACATGCCCCGATCACCCCGCCGAAGACGCCGTCGCCTGCCCGAAGCGCCCGTTCAGGTGGCCGTGGATGACTTGGCCCACGACGGTCGTGGGGTGGGGCGCTTGGTTGAGGGTGAGCACGCCGGCAAGGCCGTGTTTGTTCACGGCGCGCTCCCCGGGGAGACGGTCAGCGCCAAACTGATCGGCCGGAACCGCCAATTTGATGAGGCGGTGAGCGTGGAGGTCGCCTCGGCCAGCGAAGACCGGGTTCAGCCGCCTTGCCCATTTTTTGACCATTGCGGCGGCTGCGCGCTGCAGCACTTGAGCCCCGAGGCCCAGATTCGGTTTAAACACAAGCGCTTGGTGGATAATTTTGAACGTTTGGGCGAGGTCACCCCAGCGCGCTGGGCGGCGCCTTTGCAGGGGCCTTTTTGGGGGTACCGGCGCCGCGCGCGGTTGAGCGTTCGCGATGTCCCGGGCAAAGGGCGCGTGTTGGTGGGGTTTCGAGAGCCCCAGGGGCGCTATGTGGCCGACATTGGCCACTGCGATGTGCTTGATGCGGCCTTTGCCCACCGGCTGAGCGCGTTGTCTGAGTTGGTGGGCGGGCTGTCGGTGCGCCACGCCATCCCGCAAATCGAAATCGCTGCAGGCGATGACAGCCAAGCCATGATTGTTCGCCACCTCGAGCCGTTGAGCCCTGATGATGTCATGGCCCTCAAGCACTGGTCAGACGACCACGGGGTGGCGGTGTATTTGCAATCGAAAGGCCCAGACACCATCCAGCGCCTGACACCCATCGAGCACGTCTTGCACTACCAACTCGACACACACGGCCTGCGTTTGGAGTTTAAGCCCGAGCATTTTTTGCAAGTCAACCGAGACATCAACGAGCAACTGATCCAACAAGCCCTGACCCACCTTGATCTGGGCCCCGACGATCGGGTGCTGGACTTGTTCTGCGGTTTGGGCAATTTCACCTTGCCCATGGCGCAACGCGCCGCACAGGTGATTGGTGTCGAAGGCGCCCAAGCGTTGGTCGACCAAGCCCGGCACAACGCGCTGATCAATGGCATCGACAACACCCAATTCCACGTCGCCGATCTGGCCGAGCCCGCGCAGTCGGCGGCGTGGGCCAATGAGCGCTATTCGCACGTGTTGATTGACCCACCCCGCTCGGGCGCCCAGGCGGTGTTGGCGCTGATCGCGCGCACCGGCGCCGACAAGCTGGTCTATGTCTCGTGCAACCCCGCCACGCTGGCCCGAGATGCCGGTGCCTTGGTTCACCAACACGGGTTTCGATTGGTTGAGGCCGGCATCGCCGATATGTTCCCCCACACCGCGCACGTGGAGTCCATCGCCTTTTTCGAGCGGGTCCGATGAGCGCGCTGGGTCCACTGATCGTCGGCATCGAGGGCCAGCAATTGGACGAGGCCACGCGCCAACGCTTGCTCAACCCCAACGTTGGCGGGGTCATTTTGTTTGCCCGCAACCACGCCTCCAGCGACCAGCTCAAGGCGCTGTGCGCTGAGATCAAAGCGCTTCGGGATCCCCCGCTTCTGATCAGCGTCGATCAAGAAGGCGGTCGCGTGCAACGCTTTCAAACCGACTTCACCCGCCTGCCGCCGTTGGCGTTGTTGGGGCGTTGGTACACGCGCTACCCAGACCGGGCGTTGGATTTGGCCTACCGCCACGGCCGGGTGATGGCGGCCGAGGTCCTGGCGTGTGGGGTGGATTTCAGTTGGGCACCGGTGCTTGATTTGGATGGGGTGTCTGAGGTCATCGGTGATCGGGCGATGAGTGGACAGGCCGATGCGGTGATCGCATTGGCCAAGCATTATCTGGCCGGCATGGCCGATGCTGGCATGGCCGCGTGTGGCAAGCACTACCCAGGCCACGGGTCGGTCCAGGCCGACACCCACACCCACCAAGCGGTTGATGATCGGCCGGCCGCGGCGTTGTGGGCCGATGAGGCACCGTTTCGCGCGCTGGCCGGCTCGCTGGCAATGATGATGATGTCGCACGTGATCTACCCTGCCGTGGCGCCTGAGCCTGCCGGCTTTTCCAAGGCCTGGATTCAGTCGCGGTTGCGCGACACGCTGGGGTTTCGGGGCTTGGTGGTCTCGGATGATTTGGACATGGTGGGCGCGCACGTGGCCGGCGATTTGCCGGGTCGCTTGCAAGCGGCTTTCGAGGCTGGGTGTGATCTGGCTTTGGTGTGCAATCCCCAATCGGTGGGGGCGGTGTTGACCCCAGAATTGAGCTGGCCGAGCCCGGAGCCTGAGGCCATGGCGCGGTTGGGTGGGCGGGCGATGCTCAGTTGGGATGAGCAGATGCAAGTCTCGGAGTTTCGGTTTTGGCGCCAATCGTTGGCGCAGTTGGCTGAGGAGTCACGATGAGCAGATGGATTGAACCGGTGAGTCAATGGCTGGGCATTCCTGAATGGGTGTTCCAGGCTTTTTTTGTGGTGTTGGCGGCGTTTTTGTTGGAGGTCCTTTATCGGGTGTTTGTCGCGCGTTTGGACTCGATTGCCAAAAAGACCGCCAGGCTTTGGGACGACGCCATTGTGTATGCAGGCAAGCGTCCCATTTCTTTGTTGATTTGGTGGCAAGGCGTGGTGATGGCCGCGCGCGTGATCAGCCCGAACACCGACGCCTTTGGGTTCGAGCCTGCGCTTTTGAACGCCATTGGTCAGCTTGGGTTGGTGCTGGCCGGGACCTGGTTTGGTGTGCGTTTGACCACAGGCTTTGAGCGGGCCTTTGTTGATCAGCGACAACGCAAGAACAAAGCCTATGACATCACCACCCTCTCGGTGCTGGGGCGCGTCGTGCGCATCGCGGTGGTGCTGACCGGGGTGTTGACCACGCTCAGTATTTTAGAGATTCCCATTTCAGGGTTTTTGGCCGCCGGTGGGGTGAGTGGCATCGCCGTGGGCTTGGCGGCCCGCGAGCTGCTGGCCAATTTTTTTGGCGGCTTGATGGTGTTTATGGACCGGCCGTTTTCGGTGGGCGACTGGATTCGTTCACCCGATAAAGACATCGAGGGGACCGTCGAGGCCATCGGCTGGCGCGTCACCACGGTGCGAAAGTTCGATAAGCGCCCGATGTATGTGCCCAACGCCACCTTCGCCACCGTGACCTTGGAAAACCCCTCTCGCATGACCCACCGGCGGATTTTTGACCAGGTGGGGATTCGCTATGACGATCAAGCACTGATTGAGCCGATCGTGGCCGATATTCGCCAGATGCTGCAGACCCACCCCGACATCGCGACAGACCAAACCTTGATGGTTCATTTCAATGCCTATGGCGCCTCGTCGTTGGATATCATGATCTATTGCTTTACCCAAACACGCGAATGGCAGGAGTATCACCGCGTGCGCGAGGATGTGTTGCTCAAAGTGGGGGCGATCATAGAGCGTCACGGCGCTGAGATTGCCTTCCCGACACGCACATTGAAACTCGACCAGATGGATGCATTGGTCGCCACTGAAGGACACAGCCCACAATGACGCCCCACGCCCAATGGCCTGACAACGCCACCAAGCTTTTGGACAACACCACCATCCAAGCCGCACTGGATGCCCAAGGCCAACGTCTGTCGGCGCGGTTGGCCGGTGCCGGGGAGGTGACCTTGATGGCGTTGATGAACGGCGGGATGATCCCGGCCAGCGAGCTGGCCAAGCGCTTGGCTTTGCCTTTGAAAATGGACTATGTCCACGCCACGCGGTACCGAGAGCAGCGCACCGGTCAAGACCTCAAGTGGGTTCGGTCGCCAGAATCCATCAGCGGTGTGGTGGTGTTGGTGGATGATATCTTTGATGAAGGCGAGACCATGTCACAGGTCAAGTCGCACCTTCTGGGTGTCGGGGCCGACGAGGTCATCACGGTCGCGGCCGTGATCAAGCAACACAACCGCGGGCTGCCCCGAGACTGGCTGGATGATGCCGCGCTGAGCGTGCCCGATGAGTATGTGTTTGGGTTTGGGATGGACCTGGATGGCCTGTGGCGGCAATTGGACAGCATTTGGAGTGTGTCATGAGAGCAACGGCGTTGACCCCCCACCGAGTGGGGCTGATGGGTGGCACGGGGGCGCTGTCGCTGCTGCCGGCCAACGCGCAGTACGTGGTTGACACGCCGTGGGGGTCGCCCTCGTCGGCGTTGGCCGAGGTCACCGTGGGGCAGGCCCGCCAGTCTGAACACGCTTGGATGATCGCCCGCCACGGCGAGCCCCACCGGATTCCCCCGCACCGGGTCAACTACCGCGCGAACATCCAAGCGCTCAAAGACGCCGGCGTCCAACACCTGATCGCCATCAACGCCGTTGGCGGGATCTATCCAGACTTTGAGATCGGTGATCTGGTGTTGGTCGATCAGATCATCGACTACACCTGGGGCCGTGACCACACCTTCAGCGACGGCGCCGAGTACCCGCTTGAGCACATCGAGTTCGCTCAACCTTTCGATGGAGGGACGCGCACCGCCTTGATCCGAGCGGCACAAGCGGCGGGCGTGGGCCTTCACTTGAGTGGCTGCTATGGTGCCACCCAAGGCCCCAGGTTGGAAACGGCCGCCGAGATCCAGCGCCTCAAGCGCGATGGCTGCGATGTCGTGGGCATGACGGGCATGCCCGAAGTGGCCTTGGCGCGCGAGGCGGGTATGGATTGCGCGTGTTTGTGTGTGATTGCCAACCCAGCGGCGGGCCTGTCGACCGAGCCCATCTCAATGGCGGCGCTGCACCAGGCGTTGGCAGGCGGGATGGCGCAGGTGGCCAACGTGCTGAACCATTTGTCGGTGACAGGCTGAGGAAAGCCCAGGCTCAGTAGCGCAGCCTCGCGGTGTCGATGCCGTCGATGGCATTGACCGCTGCCAAGAGTTCCGCCGACGGGGCCACCTGCCAGTCCTCACCGAGTTTGACCAAGGCTTGGGCTTGGGTGTTTTGATAACGCAGGATCACTGGTGTGTGTCCCCGCCGGTAAGGTTGCAGCGCCGCGGCGAGGTTGACATCCAACAACGAGGTGTTGCCGTTGACTTGGATCTCCAGCCCGCGCGCGAAGTGCCCGCGCGCCTCATCGAGGTCCATGATCTCATCGGCCACCATTCGATAGCCACCGCGGTACTCATCGACCTCAACGCGGCCTTTGATCACCAACACCGCATCAACGGCCAGGCGGTGGCCCACCTGGGCAAACAGTTTTTCAAACACCGCCACTTCCACGCGCCCGGTGCCATCGTCGAGGGTCAGAAAATGGCCGCGTCCAATGCGTTTTTGCATGGCCATGACAATGCCAGCCAGCGTCATCTCCACGCCCCGCTGTCGGCCGAAGCGCGCCGCCTGTTGGCCATCTTCGCCTTGCGTGGGTGCTGGAGCGCTCACCGACTGGGCGAGCGCGTCCATGGTCGTGGTGGTGAAGGCCGCAACCTCATCGCGCACCTCGTCCATGGGGTGGCCTGACAAAAACAACCCCAGCGCCTCACGCTCGGCTTTGAGCCGCTGCAGCGGTGTCCACGTGGGCATCATTGGTGTGCTCGAGGCGGCGTGGTCAACCTGCTCGGTGGCGGTGTGCCCGGCAGGGTCGGGGGCCAGCCCAAACAGGCTGGCTTGGCCTGCGGCGCGGTCTTTTTGGATTTGTTCGGCCCGCGATATGGCGTCGGCCAATCGGTGCATCAGCTCAGCGCGGTTGTCGTTGAGCGGGTCCATGGCACCGGCTTTGATCAAGCCCTCCAAGGTTCGTTTGTTGACCTTGCCCATGTCGATTTCTGCGCACAAGCCATCCAAGTCCTCGATGCGCCCCAACCGCTGCCGCGCCTCGATTAAGTTTTCGATCGCGCCCAAGCCCACGCCTTTGATCGCGCCCAAGCCATAGCGGATGTGGCCGTTTTCAACCTTGAAGTGGTGATGGGAGGCGTTGATATCGGGTGGCAAGACATCCAAGCCCATGGTTTTGCAGTCATCGATGAGCATCGCGATTTTGTCGGTCTTGTCGAGATCAGCGCTCAACACCGCCGCCATAAACTCAGCCGGGTAATGGGTTTTCAGCCAAGCGGTTTGGTACGCGATCAAGGCATAGGCCACCGAGTGGGATTTGTTAAAGCCATAGCGGGCAAAGGTCTCCATCAAATCAAAGATGGACTCGGCTTGTTTGGCTGGCAATCCATTGTCTTGGGCACCCGCCACAAACCCAGCGCGCTGGCGTTCCATTTCGTCGACGTTTTTCTTGCCCATGGCGCGGCGAAGGATATCGGCCTGACCCAAACTGTAGCCGGCCAAGTCTTGCGCGATTTGCATGACCTGTTCTTGATACAAGATCACCCCATAGGTCGGTTTGAGAATGGGCTCGGTCAAAGGGTGGGGGTACTTGACCGACGTTTTGCCGTGTTTTCTGTTGATGTATTCATCGACCATCCCCGCATCCAAAGGCCCCGGCCGATACAGCGCAACAGCGGCAACGATGTCGTCAAACGCATCGGGCTTGAGTTTTCGAAGCAACTCTTTCATGCCCGCCGATTCGAGCTGGAACACGGCGGTGGTGTGCGCCTTTTGCAGGGTTTTGAATGAGGCCGCATCATCGAGTGGGATATCATCCAACACGATCGGCGGCTTGTTTTGCTCGCCGCGGTTGGCGTTGACCGCTTTCAGTGCCCAATCGATGATGGTGAGGTTTCGCAAGCCCAAAAAGTCGAACTTCACCAAACCCACCGCCTCGACGTCATTTTTGTCGTATTGCGTCAGCACCGAGCTGCCGTCGGGTTCGGTGTACAGCGGGGTGAAGTTGGTCAACGCCGACGGCGCGATCACCAAGCCCCCAGCGTGCTTGCCGGCGTTTCGAGCCAAGCCCTCGAGCGAGCGGGCCAAGTCAATGATCGAGCGGGTGTCTTCTTCGCTGTCGTAGCGCTGGGTCAATTCAGGCTCTTCTTCGAAGGCTTTTTCCAAGGTCATGTCGGGCCGGGCGGGGATCAGCTTGGCAATTGAGTCGACAAAGCCATAGTTGTACCCCAGCACCCGCCCGCAATCTCTGACCACCGCCTTGGCCGCCATCGTGCCGTAGGTGATGATTTGACTGACCTGGTCGCGGCCGTAGGTTTGGGCCACATAGTCGATCACCCGGTCGCGGCCTTCCACACAAAAGTCGATATCAAAGTCGGGCATCGAGACCCGGTCTGGGTTGAGGAAGCGCTCGAACAGCAAGTCATAGCGCAGCGGGTCCACGTCGGTGATGCCCAACGACCAGCCCACCACTGAGCCTGCGCCCGAACCGCGCCCGGGTCCAACGGGCACGTCGTTGTTGCGCGCCCAGGCAATGAAATCGGCGACGATCAAAAAATAACCGGCAAACCCCATCGAGACAATCACCCCCAACTCGTGGGTTAGGCGCTGGTCATAGTCCTCGCGGGACACATCGGGCGCCAAGCCGTGGCGTTCGAGTCGGGCTTTAAGACCCTGTTGGGCTCGGTCGGTGAGGAAGTCAACCTCGGTTTGGCCCTCGGGCACGGGGAACGCCGGCAGGGCATATTCACCCAAACGCATTTCAAAGTTGCACCGCTTGGCCAATTCCACGGTGTTGTCCAGCGCCACGGGCAAATCAGCAAAGGCGCTGGCCATCTCGTCGGGGCTTTTGAAGTATTGCTGGTCCACAAAGGCTCGGGATCGGCGTTTGTCGTCCAGCAGCCGGCCTTGGTGAATGCACACCCGAGCCTCGTGGGCGAAGTAGTCTTGTTCGTGCAAAAAACGCACGTCATTGCTTGCGACAATGGGCACCTGGTGGTCGATGGCCAGCTTGAGCATGTGCGGCTCAAGGTGTCGCTCGGTCTCTCGGCCCAGCCGCTCGATGGCGATGTAGAGCCGGTCACCAAACTGCGCCTGGTAGGTTTTTAATTGCGCTGTGGCCAGGTCGGCGTTGTTGTGCTTGATCGCTTGCCCGATGACCGAATCTTGACCCAGCAAGCACATCAAGCCCTCGCTGTGGCGCATCAGCCAGGTCAGGTGGATCACCGGCCGGCCGTGGGCGTTGCGGCCCTCGAGAAAGCTTTTGGAGATCAGCTGGCAGAGGTTGAGATAGCCTTGGGTGTTTTGCACCAACACCGTCACCACACCGATCTCATCGGCCAGGTCGGGGTCTTGGATCAACAAATCCGCCCCACAAATCGGTTTGATGCCTTGCGAGAGTGCGCGCCGGTAGAACTTCACCCAGCCAAACAGGTTAGACCAGTCGGTGATGGCCACCGCGGGCATGCCCAGCTCGCCGGCCCGATCGATCAGTTCATTGATGCGGACAATGCCGTCTTCTAAGGCGTATTCGGTGTGGACACGCAGGTGGACAAAGCGGGGCTGGCTCATGCGCTCGGTGGGGTGGGGGGCAGTGGGTGGGCTTGGACAGGCATGGGTCAGCAGTCTTTTGGGGTGTTCACTCACACAATCTTTAAACCTCATTGTGCCAGATTTGGGATGGTATAAGATAGGCGGATGTCGAGTTCTGCCGAAAACCGCGCCACTGCCCCCAATCTGATCCAAGCGTGTCTGCCGATTGGCTTTTTGATCGTCATGCTGGCGACCTCGGTGGCGTTGTTTGGCGACAGCTCCTCGTATGGCCCCAACCAAATTGCGCTGTTGATTGCCGCGGCCGTGGCGGTGTTGGTGGGGCTTTATAACGGCTTGAGCTGGTCTTACCTGCAAGAGGGCATCGTCCAGGGCATCTCGGTGGCGCTGGGCGCGATTTTGATCATCTTGACCGTTGGCGCGCTGGTGGGCACCTGGTTGTTGGCGGGGATTGTCCCCACCATGATCTACTATGGCCTCGAGCTGCTTGATCCCAGTTGGTTTTATGCCGCCAGCTGCTTGATGTGCGCGGTGGTGGCGGTCTCGATTGGCAGTTCTTGGACCACGGCCGCCACCATCGGTGTGGCCTTGATGGGCATTGCCGCCGGCTTGGAGCTGTCGCTGCCCATCGCCGCGGGCGCGGTGGTCTCAGGGGCCTACTTTGGCGACAAGATGTCGCCGCTGTCCGACACCACCAACTTGGCACCCGCGGTCAGCGGCAGCGAGCTGTTTGCCCACATGCGCTATATGCTGTGGGTGTCGGTGCCCGCTTTGGCGTTGGCTTTGATCGCGTACGCGGTGCTGGGCCTGTCGGCCGATGTCTCGACCACGGGGCAAACGCTGATTCAGATGCAACAAGACCTCAACCAGTTGTTCAATATCAGCCCCTTGATGTTGATTCCATTGGGCTTTTTGTTTGTCTTGGCCGCGCTTGGCCAGCCCGCGTTGCCCAGCATTTTCGCCGGTGCGTTGCTGGGGGCGGTGTGGGCGCTGATCTTTCAGCCCGAGCGGGTGGCGGCAATGGCCACCGGCGGCGATGGCCTGCTGTCGGGTTTGCAGGCGGTGTGGCTGGCGCTGTCGGATGGCACCACGGTCAGCAGTGGCAACGAGACCCTCGATGACCTTCTCAGTGGGGGTGGGATGTCGTCGATGCTCAACACCGTCTGGCTGGTGATTTGTGCGATGACCTTTGGTGGCGTGATGGAGCAAACCGGCCTGCTTCGTCGGGTGTTGACCGCACTGCTTGGCTTGATCAAGACCACCGCCTCATTGATCACCACCACCATCTTGACCGCTTTTTCGACCAACATCCTGACCGCCGATCAATACATTGCCTTGGTGCTGCCTGGGCGCATGTTCAAAGCCGAATACGCCGCCAGGGGCTTGGATCCCAGGGTGTTGTCGAGAAGTTTGGAAAACGGCGGCACCATCACCTCTGTGCTGATCCCTTGGAACACCTGCGCGGTGTTTATGTTTGGGGTGTTGGGGGTGAGCCCGATCGAATATGCGCCGTATGCATTTTTTGCTCTGCTGGTTCCCATCATTGGCATCAGCTATGCGTTTTTGGACTTCAAGATCCTCCGCTTAGCTGAGACACCATAGAAAACCCAGCAATCCAAGTGCCGGCCGCCGAGCCCAGATTGGATAAGAAAAACACCAAAAACACCCGCGAGATCCTGTTGTGGTACCACCCTTTGAGGGTCATGGCATCGTCTCTCAGCGCATCAAAATCACCGACGGTGGGCTTTCGAAGCCAGGCCTCCACGGCACCGGTGACCATGCCCGCGCCCACGGTGGGGTTTAAGGAGGTCAACGGCGCGGCGATCAAGGCGGTGAGCACCGTCAGTGGATGAGCGCGCGCCAACGCGGCACCGACCGCTGACAGGCTGCCGTTGATCAACACCCACGTGGCCACCAACGCCCAACCCAGCTCGGGCGAGCGTGAGAATCCCAGGCCAAACCCAGACACCACCAAAATCAACACCACCCAAGGGATCACTTTCCAAATCGATGACTTGGGTGGCGCATACTCCAATGCATCAATCGTGGCCTGGGGTGGGGCATCGCTTCTTAGGGCGGTCTCGGTGCCGGTGAGGTGGCCTGCACCAATCACCGCCAACACCTTGTGGGGGTCGTCTGCGCTGTGTGTGTCTTGATCGGTCAACTGAAGCTTGGCGGCCATATAGCGGTCGCGCTCTGCAATCAGGCCCTCGTATAGTTCGGGGCTGGCTTCGGCAAACTGCGAAAATGTTTGGTCCAACAGATCCCCCTGTTTGAGGCTTTCGATTTCCTCAGCGGTGACCTCTTCTTTGGAGAACATCGAAAAAAACAGCCCGTTGAGCATCACCCAGCGACGCCACCAACCCAAATGCGCGCTGGCCCGGCGAAGCGTGATGCCGATGTCGCGGTCGATGAGGTGGATGGGCAACTCGCGGGTGTTGGCTGCCGCGACCGCGACTTTCATTTCCGCGCCAGGCTCAATGCCCAATTGCTCAGCAATCCGGCGTTGATAGGCCGACAGCGCCAGCGAGGCCATCATCATGCCGGCTTTGCCGTCGCGCAACACGGCAAACAGGTCCATGTCCCGCCAGCGGTTATTTTGGGTGAGCGCTTCATAACGGGGCGAGCACAACTCGATGGCCACGGCATCAAAATAGCCCGACCCAACCAAACGCTCGACCACTTCAGCGCTGGTGTGTGAGACATGGGCTGTGCCCAGCAACACGTATTCGGTGTGGTCGGCGCGCACCACCGCCACCGGTTCGTCGCCAATCAGCGCTTGCACAGACGCGGGCAGCGCAGTCGCGCCGGTGTCTGAGATGGCGGTGTCTGGGGTGGTCTGGCTTGGGTCTTGATCGGTCATGGGAGAGCGCCTGATGTGCGGCCGGGTGGACAGTGGCTCAGTGTAGCCAAATTCCGCCAGAAGCACATGAGAAAGTTGTTATCCTTTTGCCATTGATCACAAACGCATGAGGATGGAATGATCGACAGCGCGGCAAGTTTTTGGATGGGGTTGGGCTTGGGTGTCTTGATCGGCGGCGCGTTGGTGGGGGTGGTGTTGTGGTGGCGCGCCCACCGCTTGGAGAAAGCCGGCCGCTCAGTGAAAGCGCTCGAAGCCGAGCACGCCAAGTTTCGTGGGGAAGTCAATGATCATTTTGTGGAAACGGCTGAACTGATTAATCGCTTGACCGACAGCTACAAAGCGGTGTTTGACCACCTCAGCCAAGGCGCGGAGCAATTGGTGGAAGACCGAGTGGCCCAAAGCCAAATGCCCAAGGTGGGTGATGGCGAAGTCCGACTAAAACACATCGGGCACCGCGTCTCATTGCAGCCCGATGCCGATGGCCGCGACGCGGACCACAAAGATGGCCATGGCGATGGGCATGGCGATGGCCAAGCCGAGGGTGATGAGCGCGGCCACCCCCGGCCCAATGCCGAGGGCGGCTGACGCGTTTTATTCTTCTTCGGCTGGGTAGCGGTCAAACCACGCCAAAATGTTGTCAATCTTGGCAATCAGCCTCGACGGTCGACTGGCGATGCCGTGCGATGTGCCGGGCAGTCGAACCATCACGGTTTCAACGCGCGCCAGTTTGAGGGCTTGGTAGTACTGCTCGGTCTCAGACATCGGCGTTCTGAAGTCCTCTTCACCGGTGATCAGCAAAGTGGGGGTGGTGACATTCCCCACCAGCGACAGTGGTGATCGCTCCCAGTAGTGCTCGAACTCGTCCCACGGCAGGCCCGGGAACTGGTGCTTGATTTGTCCAGGGTAGTAATCGCCGGTGAGCGTTTTCGAAATCCAATTGATCACGGGTTTGGCCACGGCCGCGGCTTTAAAGCGATCGGTCAGACCAATGGCGTAGGCGGTGGCGATGCCGCCGGCCGATCCGCCGGTGATGTAGAGTCGGTCGGGGTCAACGAAGCCTCGATCGATCATTGCATCGACGCCGGACATGTGGTCCCCGAAATCTTCCTCCGATGAGTATTTGTACTCCAACAGCATGCCAAAGTCGCGCCCATAGCCCGACGAGCCACGGTGGTTGTCATAAAACACCACATAGCCCTCGGCGGCCATGCGCTGCATCTCGGCAGAGAAATGGGGACCATACGCCAAATGCGGCCCGCCGTGAATTTCTAAGACCAGTGGGTAGGCCTTGTTTGGATCAAAGTTGGGGGGTGTCAAATACCACCCTTGGATTTCGGTGCCATCGACAGACGAGTTGTAGACAATCTCGTGGACCTCACCCAATTGGCGCTGGTCCAAGAGGTTGGCGTTGAGCTGGGTCAGCTGCGTGGGCTCGCCGGTGCTGGGCTGCACCCAAACATCGGCTGGCGCTTTCTCAGTCCCAAGCGTGTAGGCGATGCTGCCGTCGTTGGCCACCGAGTAATCGCCGCTGACATACGGCCGGCCGACGGTGGTGCCATTTAAAGTGTCGATCACGGTGTCGATGTTGCCTGCCAGGTCAATGCGCCCGACTTTTCGCCAGCCCCGATCGGTGTAGTGGAAATAAAGCGAGGCGCCATCATTGGCCCACTGGGGTTGTTCGATGGAGCGGTCCAGGTCTTCACCGATCACCCGGAGATTGCTGCCATCGATATCGATGAGGCCCAGGCTGTTGATGGTGTATTGGCGGCCTTGGTGGTCGTCGTGTTCAAACGCGATGGTTTGACCATCGGGCGAGACCGCTGGTGCGCTTTGTTGGCCGGGGAGGTCGGTCAGTTGGATAAGCTCGCCACCGTTTATGTCGGCTTGATATAAATCACTTTCGGTGAGCTCGTATTGCCAGTTGTCGTCACGGTTGGCGGAAAAAACGATGCCACTGCCATCGGGCAACCAAGCCAGCGGGCCGTTGTGATTGAACTCACCGGTGGTGATTTGGCGTGCGGCACCCCCATCGGCAGGCACCACAAAGACATGGCGAAACCCAGGATCTAAATACCCGCGGCCATCGAAGCGGTAGACCACGCTGTCGATGATGACAGGTGGCTCGGCCCAGTTGGCATCATCGGGCTTGGCTGGGGGTGGGGCGAGCGAGGGTTTCTCGGCGGGCACGTGCATGGTAAAGGCAATGGAGGTGCCATCGGGTGACCAGGCCATGGATGAGGGTGACTCGACCAAATTGCTGATCATGGCCGTGTGGCCTGAGGCCATCCAGCGCACGAACAATTGAGTGGTGCCCGCCTCATCTTTAGCCACATAGGCCAGCCGGTCGCCCGAGGGCGAAAAGCGCGGTGAGGTGTAGTTGCCACGTCCGGACAACAGGGGTTGGTGGCCTTCGCCGTTGGCACCCACCAACCAAAGATTGGAGCGCACGCAGTCGCACATGATGTCGTGGATGGCGCGGGCATAAACGATGCGCTCACCATCGGGTGAGATCTCGACATCGCGGACGTATTGCAAGTCGAACAGATCTTCAGATTGCAGCGTTGAATCTGTGGCGTATGCCGCTGTTGAGACCCATGATGAAGCGAGCACGAGGCTCAGTGAAAATCCAAGTAACAACCCAAGGTTGGTGCGCATGAAAGAACTCCCAGTTGATCGGCGCCAAATAAAAAGTCTAGCACACAGGCCCAGGCACACCCGGTTGTGGGTGAGGGCCAGATGAGAGGAGGCGAGGGCTGCAATCAAATCACAGAGATGGATGCAGGATGTCAAATGTTGCCGGCGGTCAATTGGCGCAGAGGTCCGCATACTGCCTGTCTCTGAAGTGACTTGTCCCGTGCAACTATCTTATCCGGTGTCGCTAGAGGTGCAGATATTACTATCCAGGCGAGAAATATCCTGACTTCGATTCGCTTTGGCGGGATGAGCATGTTGAAATCAACAATCAGCACGTCTTCCCAATGGCCCTGAGGCCAAATTTGCCCCACGGCATTG
>JAVLCB010000062.1:0-500 GCA_031580925.1 Wenzhouxiangella sp. | reverse complement strand
ACGGGAGGCCAGGTTAACCACTTTGTTAACGATATCGGCATTCACGCGCTGAACGAAATCCTCCAGGTTGAGATCGATATCATCAATGCGCGAAGAGAGTTTCGCAGTGTAGTAGTAACGCAGGCTGTCAGCGTCAAAATGATTCAGCCAGGTGCTGGCTTTAATAAAGGTGCCGCGAGACTTGGACATCTTCGCGCCGTTCACCGTCACATAGCCATGAACAAACAGGTTGGTCGGCTTGCGGAAGTTGCTGCCTTCCAGCATGGCAGGCCAGAACAGGCTGTGGAAGTAAACGATATCTTTACCGATGAAGTGGTACAGCTCGGCGGTGGAGTCTTTCTTCCAGTATTCATCGAAGCTTACGCTGTCGCCGCGCTTGTCGCACAGATTCTTGAAAGAACCCATGTAGCCAATCGGTGCGTCCAGCCAGACGTAGAAATATTTGCCCGGCGCGTTCGGAATTTCAAAACCAAAGTATGGCGCGTCGCGGGAGATATCCC
>JAVLCB010000061.1:0-508 GCA_031580925.1 Wenzhouxiangella sp. | reverse complement strand
CTTGCATCTGCATTGTTTGTGCCTCTAATTGACTGCCATACAATATAGAGAAACAGCAGTTGAGCAATTCCGAAGCCGAATCCGCCTATAGAACTTATCATGTTCCAATCCGCAAATTGCACAGAATAATCGGGAATTCTTCTGGGCATGCCGGCAAGGCCTAGAAAGTGCTGCGGGAAAAACAACACATTAACAAAAATGGTGCTTAACCAAAAATGTATCTGACCTAGTTTTTCTGAATACATTGTGCCTGTCCATTTGGGTAACCAATAATATGCTGCGGCTAATATAGAAAACACCGCGCCAGTCACTAGCACATAGTGAAAATGCGCGACCACAAAGTAGGTGTCGTGATATTGAAAGTCAGCCGGTGCGATCGCGAGCATTAGCCCGGAAAACCACATACCGAGCAGTGATAATCGCTTTGGAATAACAATAGAAACAGACGGAGAGGTGTCTGCAGGTCTTTTTAACGGCTCCAACTTTGTGGCCAATGCGTCGGCTGGTA
>JAVLCB010000060.1:0-517 GCA_031580925.1 Wenzhouxiangella sp. | reverse complement strand
ACGGCGATCTAGGCTGGCAGGATGGCAGCTTTGAGGGCTGGCTAGAAGTTGATCAATACAGCCTTCAGCACCAACGCTACCCCAACATTTTTGGGGCCGGTGACGTCATCGGTACGCCAGTCGGCAAAACAGCGGCCAGCGTCAAAGCGCAGGCACCTGTGGTTGCCGATAATCTCGTCGCAGCGATTCAAGAAGTTGAACTGCCCTCGGCGTGGAACGGTTACACCTCTTGCCCCTTGATTACTGAAAAAGGCCAGGCGATGTTGGTGGAGTTTGACTTTAGCCTTGAGATGACGCCTTCGTTTGATTTTCTTAATCCCTTCGAGCCCCAGTGGGCACCGTGGTTTTTAAAAGAGCGGATGATCCACGCTGCCTACAACGCCATGCTGCGCGGTCGGGTATAGAGGAGCAAACATCATGGAATTTTCACTGATTGGTATTCTGGCAGTAGTCCTAGAGCTTTTTCGGCCGATTCTGCTGCCACTAGCGGCCATTATTGCACTTGATCTGCTGTTGC
>JAVLCB010000005.1:0-144318 GCA_031580925.1 Wenzhouxiangella sp. | reverse complement strand
GCGCTCATCTCCAACCCAATCGACCAAAGCCCTGCTTTTTTTAAGGTCTCCAAGGTTCTCGATAGGTTGGTGACCACCGCCGTGGGCAGCCATTCGCTGGCCCCGGCAGAGGCTTTGCGGGCCGCGGGGGTCAGGCCCGAGGCGCGGTCTTTGGTGGTCACCACCGCCAACGCGCCGCAGGCGGCCGCCGAGCGCAGGATGGCGCCCAGGTTGTGGGGGTCTTGGACCCCGTCGAGCATCACCACCAATGGCGCATCGGCTTGGCTGACCCGCTCGACAAGGGCGTGCTCATCCCAAGGCGGTTTGGGCGTGAACTCAGCGACCAGGCCTTGGTGCACGACATCGGGCAAGCGCCGATCCAGCGCGGCCTCGTCGCACGACTCGACGGCGATGCCCGAGCCGCGCGCGGCGGCCACCACCTCATCGACGCGGCCCGCACCCGGCTTGGCCCACAGGCGAATGATCCGCTCAGGCGCGTGCTCGATGAGCGCTTCGATGGCGTGGACCCCGCCGATCAACTCACGTTTCATCGCTGACCCACTCAAAGTCGATCTTGCGCTCTTCGAGGTTCACGCCAAGTACTTTGACGTTGATGCGCTCGGCCAGTCGAAACACCCGGCGTTGTTTCTTGCCGATCAACCGGTGGGAGGTGGCGTCAAAGTCATAGTAGTCTTCGGGCAAAGCGGTGATGTGCACCAAGCCACTGACGCCCTTGTCCAAGAGCTCGACAAACAAACCAAACCCCACCACGCCGGTGATCACCCCTTCGAACGTGTCGCCCAAGTGTCTCATCATGAACTGGCACTTCAAACGCTCATCGACATCCCGCGAGGCTTCTTCGGCGCGCCGCTCGGTGAATGAACACCGCCGCCCGAATTCTGCCATGGCCGCTGATGAGATCGGAAATTGGTCGGGGTTCATTTTGCGAACAGCGTGCTTGATCGCGCGGTGCAACAACAAATCCGGGTAGCGGCGAATGGGGGACGTGAAGTGGGCATACTCTGTCAACGCCAGACCAAAGTGGCCATTGTTGTCGGGCGAGTACACCGCCAAACTGAGTGAACGCAGCAACACCGCGTTCAACAAATGGTCGCTGGCGGTGCCTTTGACGCGCTGTTGCAGTGCAGCAAACTGGCTGGGTTCTGGGGTGTCTTTCCAGTTTTTGCGAATGCCTTCGGCTTTCAAAAACCCCTCGAGCGCTTCGAGTTTTCGCTCTTGGGGTGGCTCATGGACCCGATAGAGCATGGGAAGGTCTTGACGCCGGACAAACTTGGCGGCCTCCACATTGGCCAAAATCATCAGCTCTTCGATCAGTCGGTGCGCATCGTTGCGCGATTGAGGGCGAATATCAGTGACCTGGCCGTCTTCACCGAACTCAAAATAGACTTGATCAGAATCAAAATCCAACGCACCGCGTTGGGCGCGCTTTTTCGATAGCTTTCGATACACTTCAAATAAGGCATCGAGTTGTGATCTGACATGGGCAAAGCGCTCATTGAGCTCGGCATCACCGGCCACGACCATCTGGTGGACTTGTCGGTAGGTCAGGCGCGCGTGCGAGCGCATCACCGCCTCGCTAAAGCGCGTGGAAATCACCTTGCCTTTGTCGTCCAGTCGCATTTCGCAACACACGCACAAGCGGTCTTGTTGCGGGACCAACGAGCACAAGCCATTCGACAGTTGTTCGGGCAGCATCGGCACGACCCGGTCGGGGAAATACACCGAGGTGCCCCGCTTTTGGGCCTCGACATCGAGCTCGGCTTGGGTGGCGACATACTCGGCCACATCGGCGATGCAGACCATCACCCGGTAGCCGCCCTTGTCCAATGGCTCGGCGAACACCGCGTCGTCAAAGTCTCTGGCGTCGGCGCCGTCGATGGTGATCAATGGGACCTGTCGCAAGTCGCGTCGCTGATCGGCGAGCGCGGGGTCGATGGCATCCCCCCACCGGCTCGCTTCATCGAGCACGGCTTGGGGAAACTCAAACGGCAGTTGATGCGAGGCAATGGCAATGTCGGTGGCAATCCCTGGCTCATCAGCCTGACCGAGCACTTGCACCACTTCCGCCATGGCCGAGCGGCGCGTGCTGGGTGGCTGGGTGATGCGCGCGACCACAATCTGACCGGGGCTGGCCTCGTGCAACCGATCCAACGGGATCAAAATGTCTTGGGTGAGTCTGGGGTCGTCGGGCACCACGCTGGCCAGACCGGCGTCAATGACCAGCCGGCCCACCACCTGCTCGTGGGCGCGCTCGACGACTTCGACCACCGCGCCCTCGCGCCGGCCGCGGCGATCCACGCCGACCACCGAGGCCATCACTTGATCACCGTGCATGACTTGGCGCATCTGTTTAGGCGACAAATACAAATCCCCCGCCTCGCCTTGTTCGGGGACGACAAACCCAAACCCATCGGGGTGGGCCGAGACCTGGCCTTTGATGAGATTCATCTCCTGAGCGAGGCCATACGCCGCTCGGCGGTTGCGGATCACCTCACCGGTGCGTGTCAGCTCGACCAAGATGGGTTTAAGCTGTTGGTCTGATTGGGCTTTGGTGAGGCCAAAGTGCTCTGACAGCGCGCGTCGGGTCAGGGGTCGGTGGGCGTGTCTTAGGGCGTCTCGGACGGTTTGGGGGGTAATGTCATCGGGGGTGGGTTTTGTCAACGGTTTTAAGTGTCCTGCAGTACAATACGTGAATTGATTATAGAGGGTGCCATTGTAGCGCCGATTTGAGGTTCTTTCGCCATTGTTTTTTGCCAACAACCCAAAGCCCAACCGAAAACCCGACCCAAAGCCCAGCCCCGACCTTAACGCGGCACCACACCGCCGTGGGTGGGTGGCCGCTTTGCTGGTGTGGGTGCTGTCGGGCTGTGCGACCATGCCCAGCTGGGTGCAAACCGCCGATCGCGCGCCTTTGACCCCGCCGCCGCCGTATTATCTGCGCGCGGAGTTGGACGATCCCTTTTCTGTTATCGAGCGGGCGACCCAGCGCTTGAGCGCCACCCGCAAAACGGCCACCCCCACCGATCCTGACGACCTGTGGTCGCGCGCCATCGACCGGTTCGAGTTTGCCCAGTGCCAAGATTTTCCCCAAGCCGAAGCCTGGGCGAGCTGGTTTGCCGAGCGGCCGGAGTACATGGAGCGCGTGATGGGCCGCGCGCAACCGTGGTTGTATGACATTGTCAGCGAGCTCGAGCGGCGCGAGCTGCCTGGCGAGTTGGCTTTGCTGCCGGTGGTGGAAAGCGCCTACGACCCGTTTGCCTACTCCCATGGACGGGCGGCGGGCACCTGGCAGTTTGTCTCGGCCACAGCACTTGGCCACGGCATCCAGATCAATGACCACTACGACGGTCGGCGCGATGTGTATGTCGCCACCCGCGCAGCGCTGGGTTATCTCGATGAGCTCAGCACACGCTTTGACGGTGACTGGAACCTGGCGTTGGCCGCCTACAATGGTGGCCAAGGGCGGGTGGCCCGCGCCATGGCAAGAAACCGCCGCGCCAACCGCGCCACGGACTGGCGGTCGTTGTCGTTGCCCCGCGAGACAAAAGCCTACATCCCCAAGCTTCATGGCTTGGCGTGTTTGTTTGAAAACGCACAAAGCTATGGCCTGACACTGCCCCGATGGCCCGTTGAACCGTTGGTCGAAAGAATCGAGTTGCCTGGCCCCACCGATGTGGTGTTGTTTGCCAGCCAAATCGGGTTGACGATGGATGAGTTGCTGGCACTCAACCCCGGCCTAAACCAGCACATCACCTCACCGACAGGGCCGCATCACTTGATTGTGCCGATTGAGTTGGCCGAGCGCGCCCGTGAGGTGTTGCGCACCACACCCCACACCGCGTTTGTCCGCTATCAAAGCGTGTCGGTGAGCGCGGGCGATACCTTATCGACCTTGGCCGCGCGCCACAACACCACCGCCCAAGCGCTCAAGACCCACAACGGCTTGGACTCTGATCTGATCCGGGTGGGGCAACGGCTCGAGATTCCAACCGCCATCAGCGCTGACAAAGCCCAAGACTACAACGATCGCTACCAAGAATTGGCGCTGTTGCAGTCGCGCTTGGTGCCCGCCAAACGCATCGAGCACCGCGTGCGTCCAGGCGAAAGCCTGTGGGTGATCGCCCGTCGCTATCGGGTCAGCATCGACGAGCTCAAGCGTTGGAACAACCTCGGACAAGCCCACCTCATCAAGCCTGGCCAGCGACTGAGTGTTGTCTTGGAGTCTGAGTCTCGACCCGGACAAGGGGTTGGATCGCCACCCACCCGCTATGTGGTGCAAACAGGCGACTCTCTGTGGGCGATTGCCCGCCGCCACCGAATCCCGCTGATTGACTTGATCGAGCACAACGACTTAAGCCCCGAAAGCGTCTTGCGACCAGGGCAGACGCTTCGCTTGCAAGCGGCCTCACAAAGCGCCGATTGATGATGACTGGGCCCACCCCAACCACCCACCCTCACCCGCAAGGCGATCGTCGCGTACGAACTTGGGGGTTGGTGTGTGTGCTGGTGTTGGGTTGGTTCGCTGGGGCCGTCAGCGCACAAGACGACCCCTCGCCCATTGATTGGCACGCCGAACCGCGCCAAGGCGCTTTGGTGGTGGGCCAAAGCGATGGGCTGGTGGACGTCTCGGTCGATGGCGAGCCCGTGCCGGTGACCGACGCTGGGCAATTTGTATTGGGGCTTGGCAAGGACGCCAGCGAGCCGGTGCAGGTGGACGCCCGCTGGCGCGATGGTCGGCAAGCCACCACCACGCTCACCCCGAAAAAGCGCGAGTTTCAAGTCCAACGGATCGATGGATTGGACCAAGACATGGTCACCCCACCGGCCGAGACGCTGGCCAGAATCCGCGCCGAGGCGGCCCAAGCGCGCCAGGCCCGCCAGATCATCAGCGACCACACCGGTTTTGCCCAGCCCTTCGTGTGGCCTGTCAAAGGCCCCATCACGGGCGTCTATGGGTCACAGCGCATCCTCAACGGCGAACCGCGGGCACCGCACTGGGGCATCGACATCGCCGCCAGGACCGGCACGCCGGTGGTCTCACCGGCCGATGGGCAAGTGGTGCTGGTGCACGAGGACATGTACTTCAGTGGCGGCACGCTGTTTGTCGACCACGGCCACGGGGTGATGTCGGCGTTTTTGCATCTGGACCAAATCGATGTCGATGACGGCCAATCCGTCACTCAAGGTGAGCGGCTGGGCACCGTGGGGGCGTCCGGCCGGGCAACGGGGCCGCACTTGGATTGGCGGGTCAGCTGGCGCGATGTGCGCGTCGACGCCGGTTTGTTGGTGCCACCGCAATGAGTGCATCCGCCCGCCGTGTGCCGAAGTCCTCCCACGCCCCAGGCCAGTGGGCGCGGGTGGTACAAGTGGTCGTGGCCACACTGGTGGTGGGCGCCTGCGCCACGGCCCCTCGAACCGAGCGGGCCGACCCACAAGGCGATGCGACCGATCCCCCCTCACCGCCGTTGGCGGTGTTTGACCAATGGCTGGGGCGGTATGCCAGCCCCACTGAAGACCCATTGCAACTGACAATTACCGCCCAAGACGCCAGCGACAATGAGCGGGTCTTTGTGTGGACGCAGCACCCCGTCGATGAGGCCGCCGATGCGCGGCGGTTTGTGATCCGGGTGGCTGCCGTCGGCGACCGCCTCGAGAGCACGTTTGCCCCGCTCAGTGCCGATGCCCAAGGGGCAACGCGCTGCCCGCTTCGCTGGCAAATCGCGCGGAGCGACAACGGCCAACCCAGTCTGTTGGGGCGCACCGACGCGTCCACCTGTCAGTTTGGGCCCGACCAAGCGCCCACATCGTTGATCAAAGAAATCGCTTTTGACGGCCAGCGCATCCGCGTCGCCGATCGGTTGGTGCCATCCACCGACACCGAGACACCGCCCCCACCCCAAATCACCGAATTCATCGCCACCACGCGCTACACCGGCACGGTGGGTGTGTTGGATGGCGATGCGTGGCGGGTGTCGGAACCAATGGCGCTGACCACGGATGGGCGCCGCCGCGCGCTGCGTGATGCCGCCGGCATGCCCATCGGGCTGGCGGTGGCGCTGGATCGGGTGTATCTGGGGGATGGGCTCAGGCTTCGCCTGGTGGTCTCCAACGCCGACAGCGATCGGGTGTTGGGTCAGGCTTGGGCCGATTCAGACACGCAAGCGATCGGCTGGACAAGTCCCGAGATTCAGGCGGCTTTTCGCCGCGGCGCTGAGAAGCCAGCCAGCGGCATCGATACACGGCGCTAACGACGCAATCTGGCGACGGGTATGGCACCTTGGTGCAGCGCTCGATCGTCAGCCCCCAAGTATCAGTCACCACTCGCCGTCTTCAACACCCCTGCTCGGTCACGCCAGTCAACTACAGCTTCCAACCCGAGGGATGACCATCAATCGGCTTGTAACCGTTTTCAACGCCTTTGGTGATGATCGCCACGGCATCGTGGGGGTGCAGGCTTTCGAAGTGACGGCAGCGCGCCCAGAAGTCATCGACGTTGGCCACCTCGCTCAAGGCGTTTTGTAAGCGCCGGGCGGAGTCCTCAACAAACATCAGGTTTTGGCCGTTTAGAAGAGCAAATGCTTGCTCGTCCTCGCGCTTCACCGCCGCCTGCACTGGGGTCTTCAACGCGCCCTCGATGATGTCGATCATCGCATCGAACGCACACGACTCACTGCCTTGGCTGAGCTTTAAGCGCACATCCGCCGATGAGCGTTGACTGTGGGGGGTGGCGACAATGCCTTGCTCGCTGCCCAACCACGCCAGCACCTCGGCGTAATCAAGCGAGGCGCTTTTATCGAAGTCTTTCTCGAACTGCTGCTGGATCAGTTGACGCGACAAGGCGGCCGAGCATGGGCACGTTGATGAATAGACAACCTGGAAAGACATCTCAAACGCGTAGCCATTCTCATCCAAACTGGCGATCAAGCTGAACGGGTATTTCTTCCAGCCGGTGTTGTCGCTGATCAACGACGGACGGCGAACCAAGTAGTCGAAGTTCAGCCGAACCATGGCGCGCGTGCTCAAATCGCTGTGCGATGCCAAAAAGTCATCGAGCGTGGCCTCCAGCAATGCTGGGGTCACGGTCTGTTGTGACAACCGCTGGTCCAGATGCAAATACAGCCGCGACATGTGAATGCCACGCTTGTCGGGCTGGGCCAAGTCGACAAAGGCGTTGACCTTGGCTTGCGCTGAGATGGCGCCACTCGCGCCCGAGGCGAGCTCAATGGGCAGCTCAATGTCGTTCATGCCCACCCAATCGAGCTGGCCGCGCACCGCTGTCTCAGCGTGGCTGGCCACATCGGGCATTGAAATCACGTTCTGGGAAGAAGCCATACGTTTTGTGTCCTGTCAGTCAAAATGGTCGGAGCGGGGAGATTCGAACTCCCGACCCCCACAACCCCATTGTGGTGCGCTACCAGGCTGCGCTACGCTCCGACGCGTTGAACTGACTATTTTACGTTAGAAGTGTCATGTTACTGTCAAATGTCACCAAGCCGCACAACAGGCTAGCGCCGCAACAGCTGGAGGACATCTTCCAGTTCGACGCGCAGCTGCTTGGCCAATTGCTGGCTGCGGGTGGCGTCGCTTTGACTGTGCTCGCCGTCGAGCTGCTGTCTGGCACCCACAATGGTGAAGCCTTGCTCGTGCAGCAGTGAGCGGATTTGGCGGATCATCAACACATCGTGGCGTTGATAATAGCGGCGGTTGCCCCGTCTTTTGACGGGCTTGAGCTGAGGAAACTCTTGTTCCCAATACCGCAACACATGGGGCTTGACGGCGCACAGCTCGCTGACTTCCCCAATGGTGAAATAACGCTTCGCCGGGATGGCCGGCAGCTCTTGATTACTCCTTCGGTCCAGCATATGCCTCAACTCTTGATCGTAGTTTCTGCCCAGGTTTGAACGTCACCACTCGGCGTGCGGAGATGGGGATCTCTTCGCCTGTTTTTGGGTTACGTCCTGGCCGCTCATTTTTATCGCGCAACTGAAAGTTGCCAAACCCTGACAGCTTGACGTCCTCACCCGATTCCAGTGCCCGGGTGATGGTTTCAAACCAAGCGTCCACAAAATCTTTGGCCTCGCGTTTGTTCAGCCCCACCTGATCAAACAACATGCTCGCCAATTCAGCCTTGGTTAAGGTCATCGTCCCTACCCTCTCAGTCTTGCCTCGAACGCATCGCTCAACCGCGACAGCACCCGTTGGGTGACAGCGTCCACATCGTCATCTGTAAGAGTGCGCGAATTATCGCGAATAATCAAGCCTATACCCAAACTTTTGAAGCCTTTTTCAACCCCACTGCCTTGGTACAGGTCAAACAACACCACCTGCTCGAGCACCTCGCCACCGGCTTGACTGGCCTCATCCAGCACGGCGCCTGCGGCCACTGTGTCCGGCACCAGCAAGGCCAAGTCGCGCCGCGAGGCGGGGTATCTCGACACCGGCCGGTGTTGGGGCTTGGCGCCTTGGCACCAGTCGGCCAGTTCAACCTCCGCCACCAAGGTGTTGCCCTTCAGATCCAGCGCCTCGGCCGCGTGGGGATGAAGCCGCCCCAGCCAGCCAATCGGGCGATTTGATTGCAGGATTTGGGCGCTTTGGCCGGGGTGCAACCACGCCGAGTCGGGCTCGGGCTGGAAGGTGACATCCCCCAAGCCGTGCCGCAACAGCAGCTGTTCGAGCTCGCCTTTGAGATCAAAAAAGTCCAGCGGCCTGCCGGGCTGGTCAAAGTGCTCGGGCGTGGCTTGGCCCATCATCAAAAGACCCAAGCGGTTGGACTCATTGTCTGGGTGGTAGACACGCCCGATTTCAAACAGCCGCATGTCTTGGCGGCCCCGGGCGCGATTTCGCTGGGCAATGTCCAGCAGGCTGGGCAATAAACTGGCGCGGAGCTTGCCTTGGTCCTGGCTTAACGGGTTGGCCAACGCCAGCCCCGCGATCGGCTCACCGTCGGGTGCGGTCCGGTCGGCGGCCACAAAGCTCCAGCCCATGACTTCCTGGAAGCCGCGCCCCATCAACGACTGGCGAAGCGCGTGCAACGGCACCCGATCTTCTGGGGGGCTTTTGAGCTTGAGCGCGCCAGATGGCGGTTTGGCCGGCAGCGCGTCGTAGCCGACCATGCGCGCCACCTCCTCGATCAAATCCACCGCCGTGGCAATGTCGCGCCGCGCTGGCAGCGGCTCGACGTGCAAGACATCGTCACCGCGTCGTTGGCAGGTCATCGCCAGCGCCTCGAGGGCCGCTTGGACCGCCTCCAGCGTCAATGCTGTGCCGAGTACCCGGTTGACATGCCCAACGCTCAGCTCGACCGTGGCCGTGCCCGGGCGATGGTCTGGGGCACACGCCTCAAGTCTTGGGCCCGGCTCGCCACCGGCAATCTCGACGATCAGCGCGGTCGCCCGTTCCAGTGCGTGTGCTTGCAAGGTTGGATCAACACCCCGCTCGAACCGATGCGAAGATTCGGTGTGCAAACCAAAGCGCCTTGCCCGACCAGCGACCACGGCTGGATCAAACCACGCCGACTCCAAGACAATGGTCTCGGTGCCCTCACCCACCGCCGAGTCTGCCCCGCCCATCACCCCGGCCAGTGCCACGGCGTGTGCGTGATCGGCGATCACCAAACACTCTTGATCGAGCTCAATCGTCTGGCCATCGAGCAGCGTCAATGACTCGGCCGGTTGGGCCCGGCGCACCTCGATGCCACCGGCCAAGGCCTCGGCGTCAAACGCGTGCATGGGTTGGCCCAGCTCGAGCATGACGTAGTTGGTGACATCCACCACCACAGAGATTGGACGAACGCCCGCCCGGCGCAACCGCTCTTGCATCCACAACGGACTGGCTTGGTTGACATCCACTTTCGATATGACCCGAGCCAAGTAGACAGGGCAGTCTTCGGGGGCGCTGACGGCGATGGGCACCGTGGCCTCGCTCACAACCTTGGCCTCATCAAAACTCGGCGGGCTAAAGCGCCCTTTCAAAAGCGCTGCCACTTCGCGGGCCATGCCCTGAATCGATAGGCAATCGGCTCGGTTGGGCGTGAGATCCACATCCAAGACCGCATCATCGAGATTGAGATAGGCAGTCAATGGCTCACCGATTGGGGCGTCGGCGGCCAGTTCCATTAACCCGGCGCTGGCGGCCTCGTCATCGGCCAAACCAAGTTCGGAAGCGGCGCACAGCATCCCCTCAGAGCCGACGCCACGAAGCTTGGCTCGTTTGATGGTCATGCCGTTGGGGAGCGTGGCGCCCAGCGTCGCCAGCGGCGCTCTCAGCCCGGCTCGGGCGTTGGGGGCACCACAGACGATGGTGCGCGGTTCGCTGTCGCCTTTGACTTGGCACACCCGAAGCCGATCGGCATTGGGGTGGGGTTCGGCGTGTTCGATTTCGGCCACGACGACACCCTCGAGGCCCTCGCCCAAGTGTTCAATGGCGTCAACTTCCAGCCCGCCGCGGGTCAGCTGCTCGGCCAAAGACGCCGGGCTGGCATCAAACGCCACCCATTCTTTGAGCCATTGATAAGACAGTTTCATGGCGATCGTCTACCCGTCATCTGAACTGAGACAAAAAGCGAAGGTCGTTGTCGTAGAACAACCGAAGGTCATCGACTTGGTAGCGGAGCATGGCAAACCGCTCGACGCCCAGACCAAACGCATAGCCGGTGTGGGTGTTGGGGTCGATGCCACACTGGGTTAAGACGTTGGGGTGGACCATCCCGCACCCCAGCACCTCCAGCCAGCCGCCGGGATTGCCTTCGCTGTCGTGCCAGCGCACGTCCACCTCAGCCGAGGGCTCTGTGAATGGGAAGTACGACGGGCGCAGCCGAATCTCGAGCTCGGCTTCAAAAAACGCATTAACAAACTCGGCCAACAGCCCTTTAAGGTCAGCAAAACTGATGTCGGTGTCGACCACCAAGCCCTCAACTTGATGAAACTGGGGCGTGTGGGTTTGGTCTGAGTCTGCGCGAAACACCCGGCCTGGGGCAATGATGCGAAGCGGTGGCGCGAGGTGCTCCATGACGCGAATCTGGACAGGCGAGGTGTGGGTTCGAAGCAGCCGACCGTCGGGCAAATAAAACGTATCGTGCATGGCACGCGCTGGGTGGTGAGCGGGGAAATTGAGCGCCTCGAAGTTATAAAAGTCGGTCTCGATTTCGGGGCCCTCGGCCACATCGAACCCCAGCTGCGAGAACAGCCCCAAGATCCGGTCCATGGTGCGCGTGACCGGGTGCGGCCCGCCGACAAACCCCGTCCGACCCGGCAAGGTGACATCGACTTGTTCTGCGCGCAGTTGCGCGTCAAGCGCTGAGCGGCGCAACGTCTGCTCGCGCTCATTGAGCGCCTCAACCAGTTCCGCTTTGGCCGCATTGATGGCCGCCCCTTGGGTCTTTCTGTCTTCTGGGGACAGTTGACCCAAGGCTTTGAGGGCGGCTGTGAGGGGGCCTTTTTTGCCCAGGTAGGCGATGCGGACAGCCTCAAGCCCCGCCACGTCAGTGGCCTGGGCCACCTCAGCCAGGGCTTGGTCCAACAAGGCTTGACGCGCTTGGGTGTCCATACTGGGTCTGTCAGCGCCCAGCGTTACGACAAGTGCGCTTGCGCTTTCTCTGCCAGTGCTTTGAACGCGGCCTTATCGTTGACCGCCAAATCAGCAAGCATCTTGCGATCGACCGTGATCTCGGCGCGTTTGAGGCCATTCATAAAGCGGCTGTACGACAGACCGTGGGTGCGCGCACCCGCATTGATCCGGGCAATCCACAAGCGACGAAAATCGCGTTTGCGTTGGCGCCGATCGCGGTAAGCGTATTGGCCGGCCTTGATGACCGCCTGTTTGGCCACCCGATAGATCTTGCGCCGGGCGCCGTAGTAGCCTTTGGCTTGGTTTAAGATTTTCCGATGGCGGCGACGCGCCACCACACCACGTTTGATTCTAGCCATGAGTCCTCTCCTTAAATCGCAATCGCATCAAAGATGCGGCAACATTTGACGGATTGATTTTTCATCCGCCTTAGACACCAATACAGTCGAACGCAACCGGCGTTTGCGTTTGGTGTCTTTTTTGGTGAGGATGTGGCTGTGGAACGCTCTTTTGCGTTTGATTCGGCCACTGCCTGTGGCCCGAAAACGCTTGGCAGCGCCGCGGTTTGATTTCAGCTTTGGCATAACGTAACTCCATGTCGAAGTTGGGACTGACCCCGTTACAGCGGCTGATTCATTGCCAATGAACCCGCGCTTTATTACGGCTGTAACAAGGACTCAAGCCGGCCATTATAGCGCCGATTTGGACGGGAAGCTAGATTTTTTTGGGCGCGAGCATCATCACCATTTGGCGGCCCTCCACCCGGGGGAATTGCTCGACGGTGGTCTCGTCGGCCATTTCTGTCTCAATGCGCTTTAAAAGGTCACGCCCCAGCTCTTGGTGGGCCATTTCCCGACCCCTAAACCGCAACGTCACCTTGACCTTGTTGCCCTCTTCGATGAAGCGGTTGAGGTTGCGCATTTTGACCTGGTAGTCGTGCTCATCGGTCCCAGGGCGGAACTTGATTTCTTTGATTTGGATTTGCTTTTGCTTTTTGCGCGCCGCTTGGCCTTTTTTGGCCAACTCGAACCGGTATTTGCCCCAATCCATGATTCGACACACCGGTGGCTCGGCTTGGGGCGCGATTTCGACCAGGTCGAGGCCAAGACCCTGGGCCTTTTCCAACGCCTCGGGCACGCGCATCAGTCCAATTTGCTCACCGTCGGGTCCGACGACTCGAATCTCACGGGCGACAATGTCTTCATTGCGCCGGGTATGTTTTTCACTTGCGATGGGTGCTGCTCCTAGCTGTTCATGAATTCGATTGTGCCCGAGTATTGGTCCGAGTATCAGTCCGAGTATCAGTCCGAGTATCGGGCGTGGCCTGCTCGCCACTGTCGGCATTATCAGGCATCAGCGCGCGCGATGCGAGCTCGTGTTGCATTTTTTGACACAGGGCATCGACCGACATTGAGCCCAAGTCCGTGCCATCGACCAACCGCACGGCGATCTGATCGTTGTCTTGCTCGCGCGCCCCTGCCACCAGCAGATACGGGACCTTTGACAGCGTGTGCTCGCGTATTTTATACCCAATCTTCTCGTTGCGCTGGTCGGTCTCCACCGCCAACCCGCAGGCTCGAAGCCGCTCAGCGACAGAATCAACGTAGGCCGCTTGGCTGTCGGTGATGGTCATCACCACGGCATGCACCGGGGCGAGCCACAGTGGCAGACGTCCGGCATAGTGCTCCAGCACAATGCCCGTGAAGCGCTCCAAAGACCCCAGCAACGCGCGGTGGAGCAACACCGGGCGCTTCTCCCCACCATCGGCGGTTCGGTAACTGGCATCAAAGCGCTCGGGCAAGTTGAGATCAACCTGCAAGGTCCCGCACTGCCAATCGCGGCCAATGGCATCGCGCAGCACAAACTCGATCTTGGGCCCGTAAAACGCACCCTCGCCTGGGTTGTGGGTGTATTCCAAGCCCATGCTGTCAAGCGCCCCAATCAGCGCGCCTTCGAGCTTGTCCCAAGTGGCATCATCGCCAATTCGATCGGCCGGCCGGTCGGCGAACTTCAAGCGCACATCGTCAAACCCGAATTGGCGATAGACCGACAGGTTCAACTCAATGACCGCACGACACTCGTCTTCCATCTGCTCTTCGGTGCAATAAATATGGGCATCGTCTTGGGTGAAGTGGCGAACACGCATCAAGCCATGCAGCGCGCCGGAGGGCTCGTAGCGGTGAACTTTGCCAAATTCAGACATCCGAATCGGCAGGTCGCGATAGCTTTTCAAGCCTTGCTTGTAAAGCGCCAACGACCCAGGACAGTTCATCGGCTTGAGGGCAAACACCCGCTCGTCTTCGGTTTGCGTGGTGAACATGTGTTCGCGGTAGTTTTGCCAGTGGCCTGAGGTCTCCCACAACGCCCGATCCATCACATCGGGGGTGTTGACTTCGATGTAGCCGGCCTCGTCTTGACGTTCGCGGACATACTCCACCAAGGTTCTAAACAACCGCCACCCTTTGGGGTGCCAAAACACCGCCCCAGGCGCTTCTTCTTGAAACTGAAACAAATCAAGCTGCTTGCCGAGCTTGCGGTGGTCGCGTTTTTCGGCCTCTTCCAAGCGCTGAAGGTAGGCTTTGAGTGATTTTTTATCGGGCCACGCGGTGCCATAAATGCGCTGCAGCATCGCGTTATTGGAATCCCCCCGCCAGTAAGCACCGGCCAATTTGGTCAGCTTAAACGCCCCCAGCCGACCCGTTGAGGGCACGTGTGGCCCCCGACACAGATCGATAAACTCGCCTTGCCTGTAGGTCGATAGGGCCTCATCGTCTGGGATTGAGGCGATGATTTCGGCTTTGTAGTCCTCGCCTAAGGACTTGAAAAACGCCACCGCCTCATCGCGGGCCATCACGTCGCGCTCGATGGCCAGGTCCTCGGAGACGATCTTTTGCATCTGCGCTTCAATCGCGTCTAGATCTTCTGGTTTGAAGGACTCGTCTCGGGCAAAGTCATAATAAAAGCCATTGTCAATGACAGGCCCGATGGTGACTTGTGTGCCGGGGAACAACCGCTGCACCGCTTGCGCCATCAAGTGGGCGGTGGAGTGGCGGATCAAATAAAGCCCCTGCTCGTCTTTTGGGGTCAGGATGCGAACGTGGGCGTCGTGATCGATGGCGTGGCTCAGATCAAAGACCTCGCCGTCGATTTCACCGGCGAGTGCGGACTTGGCCAGCCCCGGCCCGATCGACTCGGCGACTTGGCCGATGGTGACCGCTTCGTCAAACTGCTTTTGGCTGCCATCTGGCAGGGTGATTTGTGGCATGAGATCCGCGTTTTTGTTGGAAACGATTGGTGGGCGATACTGGATTTGAACCAGTGACCTCTGCCATGTCAAGACAGCGCTCTAACCAACTGAGCTAATCGCCCAAGTCATCACGAAACAATGTTCGAGAAACTTTTTAAAAGCCAAGCCCTATATTATCCCAGTTTCGCGTCCGTTTTGACAAGCAATTGGGTAAACTTTGCCCAGTGAATGCTTTCAGCGTCTTAAATCCGCCCAAAAGTCAGCCAGGCCAGCTTGAGACATGGCCTCAGCTCAGTGGGCTGGGCTTGGCTTTGGCCATCCAGTCCTGCGCCAAGCGCGCCGGGGGACCTGTGCTGGTGGCGGTGCCCGACGGCTATACCGCGCGGTATCTGCGCGATGATTTGAGCGCGCTTGGCGAGGTCAACGTCGAGCTGTTCCCCGACTGGGAGGTGCTGCCTTACGATCTGTACTCGCCCCACCCTGACCTCATTTCCCGCCGGCTCGATGTGCTCAAGCGCTTGCCCGAGATGGCCACCGGCGTGGTGTTGGCGCCTCTGACCAGCCTGATCCACCGCCTGCCACCCACCACGTGGCTGGCGGCCACGGGGCTCGCGCTTCGGGTCGGCGAGACCATCGCGTTGGCTGAGTTTCGCGAGCGCCTTCTCAACGCCGGCTACCTGAGCTCGGATCAAGTCTGGCAACCGGGCCAGTTCGCCCAGCGCGGTTCGGTGCTTGACCTGTGGCCCATGGGGTCGGCCAACAAGCCCTATCGCATTGAATTGTTCGATGAAGACATCGACTCGATTCGCGTCTTTGATCCCGACTCCCAGCGCTCGATCGAAAAGATCGATGGCTTTGCGTTGATGCCCGCGCGCGAATACCCCTTCGATGAGGCTGGGCGAAACCGCTTTAAGAAAAACTTCCGACTGCGCTTTGATGTTGACTTGCGACAGGCCGTGCCCTATCAAGATGTCGCTCAAGCGATACAAAGCCCAGGCCTTGAGCAGTACTTGCCGCTTTTTTTCGACCACACCGACACCTTGCTCGACTACCTGCCCCAACCCAGTCGGGTGGTGGTGTTGGCTGGACTGGATAAAGCCGCCTACGAGTACAGCCAACAAATCCACCAGCGCTTTGATCAACGCGCCCACGATATTGAAAGGCCGGTGTTGCAACCCGATGAGTTGTTTTTATCGGCCGATGAACTGCTCACCCAGTTGCGCGAGCGCGCCGTGATCACGGTCTCGCAAACGCCGACCCAAGACCCGGTCGCGCCATCACCGCCGGTGATTGATCTGGCCAAGCCCGATCACGCATTGGAAAAGCTCAACCACCTGCCCGGCCGGGTGTTGATTGCTGCCGACACGCCCGCCAGGCGCGAGTTAATCACCCGAGCGCTTTACAGTGTGCGCGCTGAGTTTGAATCGGTCGACAGCTGGGTGGCATTTCGCAGTGGCACCGCGCGTCTCAATGTCACCACCATGGCCCTCACCGGCGGGGTGGCCTTGCCACACGATGGCATCGTGGTGCTCTCAGAGGCCGAATGCTTCCCCGACCACACCCGCACCCGGCGCGCCAAAAAACGCAGTGGCCAAGACCCTGAAGCCTTGATCAAGAGCCTGATGGACTTGCAAGCAGGCGCGCTGATCGTCCACCTTGATCACGGCATTGGCCGCTATCGGGGCTTGGAGGTGTTAAAGACCAGCGACCACGTGGGTGAGTTTCTGACCTTGGAGTACGCCGACGGGGATGTGTTGTATGTGCCGGTGACCGACCTTGACTTGGTCAGCCGCTACACCGGGCAAGACCCCGATGCGGTCAGCTTGCATCGATTGGGCTCTGAGCAGTGGAAAAAAGCCAAGCAAAAGGCGGCCAAGCAGGCGCGCGATGTCGCCGCTGAGCTTTTAAACCTGCAAGCGCGGCGGGCCGCGCGCACCAACCTGCCGATCGAAGTCGATGCGGGGCTGTATGCGCGCTTTGCTGCGGGGTTTGAATACGACGAAACCGAAGACCAGCTGCAAGCCATCGAGGCGACCCTCGACGATCTGGCCTCCGACCAACCCATGGATCGGGTGGTGTGTGGTGATGTGGGGTTTGGGAAAACAGAGGTGGCGTTGCGTGCGGCGTTTGTGGTGGCGCAAACAGGCGCGCAGGTGGCCATCTTGGCCCCCACCACCTTGCTGGCTGAGCAACACCACCGCCAGTTTGCCAACCGCTTTGCCGATTGGCCGGTGAACGTGGCGTTGCTGTCGCGCACCGGCGCCAGCACTCAAAAGACCTTGGATGGTCTCAAAGACGGCACCGTCGATATTGTGATTGGCACGCACCGGTTGTTGCAAACGGATGTGGCTTTCAAAAACCTTCACTTGGTGGTCATCGATGAAGAGCAGCGCTTTGGCGTCAAACAAAAAGAACGCCTCAAGGCATTGCGAGCAGAGGTCAACCTGTTGACGCTCACCGCCACCCCGATCCCGCGCACACTCAACATGACCATGGCAGGGCTTCGCGAATTGTCGATCATCGCCACCCCACCCCAGGCGCGCTTGGCGGTGAAGACGTTTGTTCATCAGTGGGACACCGACACGATCAAAGACGCGGTCGCTCGAGAATTCCAACGCGGTGGTCAGGTGTATTACCTGCACAACGAAGTCAAGACCATGGAAAAAACCGTGCGCGATCTTGAAGCGTTGTTTCCGCAAGCCACCATCGGCATGGCGCACGGGCAAATGCCCGCGGCGCTGATGGAGCGCACCATGCGCGATTTCTATGCCCGCAAGATCAATCTGTTGGTGTGCAGCACCATCATCGAAAACGGCATTGATGTGCCCACAGCCAACACCATCATCATCAACCGAGCCGACAAGTTTGGTCTGGCTCAGCTCCACCAATTGCGTGGCCGGGTTGGACGCTCGCACCATTTGGCGTTCGCCTACCTGATCACGCCCCATTGGAAGAGCCTCACCAAAGATGCGCGCAAGCGTCTCGAGGCGATCGCTTCGATGGAAGACCTGGGCGCGGGGTTCAGCTTGGCCAGCCACGACTTGGAGATCCGCGGTGCGGGCCAGTTGTTGGGCGAAGACCAATCCGGCCAAATCGAGGCGATTGGGTTTTCTTTGTATTCTGATTTGTTGAATCGGGCGGTGAGCGCGTTGAAGTCAGGCCAAGAACCGGACTTGGAACAGCCCTTGGCGACGAGCTCTGACATTGATCTCCACACCGAGGCGCGCATTCCCGAGGCGTATTTGCCCGACATCCACCAGCGCTTGGTGCTGTATAAAAGAATCACCCAAGCCAACGATGAGGCCGCGTTGTATGATCTCGAGGTGGAGATGATCGATCGATTTGGCCTGTTGCCCGAACCCATCAAGGCGTTGTTTACCGCCGCGCGGTTGCGACTGGCCGCGCGCCCGATGGGCATCGAGCGACTGGAAATCGGACCCCACGGCGGTCGGGTGGAGTTTGTCGACAAACCCGACATCAAAATTGATGAGTTCTTGCGCATGATCCAGCACGAAGCCCACACCTACGAACTGCCCGCCCCAAACCGCCTGCGGATCAAAGGGACGTTCGAAGACTATTCAGAACGTGTTGCTTTGGCCGATGACATCTTGTCGCGCTTGGGGCTGGGACAAGAGGCGGCGGCATGAGTGCGCTCACCGCTCGCTGGCCACGGCTGTTGGGCTTGATTGGCTTGTGTGGGCTGGCCACCGCCCACGGCCAATCGAATTGGCCGGCGTTTGATGCGATCCACCGGGTGGATGTCATTGTGTTTGAACACCGCTCGCCGTCTGCCCAAAGCCAAGTTCAAACGCATGCTCAAACCGGCTTGACCCGCTTTGATCAAGCACGCCGCCTGACTTTTTCGTTGAACGCCCACGCCCAAGCCCAGCGCGCGCGGTCAATCGCACACGCGGCCAAGGCCGCCCCCAGACCGGTGTCTGAGTGGCTGGATTGGTTGGTGGACCGAGCACTGGTGGAGGCGGCTTCGCCGTTGGTTGGCCCGCCACCACGGCTGGATGTGCCTGAACCTATCCTCCATTATCCCCTGCTTTGGGAACAACCGATCAACCACCCCACCACCGTGCGCCGGGCGGTGGAACGCTTGACGCGCGCGCCAACGCATCGCGTGGTCTCGGCCCACAGCTGGCACCAGCCTTTGGGTCGCAACCACGACGCTCAGGCCGTTCGCATTGGCCCTTTGCAAGCCCCCGGTGGCGCCCAGCCCCCCTGGCCGGTGCCCAACCACGCCGCCAAGCAAACGCTCATCGATGGCCAATTGCGCCTGTCGATGGGGCAGTTTTTGCGCGCCGAGGTCGAGTTGGTCAAACACACGCCCAGAGCTCTTGCCAAGGGGCCGTTGCGTTTGTCTTGGCTGTATCCGGTGGGGTATTCGGTTGAAAAAATCGACGCCCGCCAGGTGATGGAGACCGAGCAGTGGGTGTATTTCGATCACCCCACGTTGGGCGTGCTAGTAAAAGTCAGCCCCGTGGTTGTCGATCCCTAGCCCGGCGGCCAGGTCATTTGCCGACCACCCAGCAGGTGCATGTGGATGTGATAGACCGACTGCCCGCCGCCTTCGTTGCAATTGAACACCAACCGATACCCCGCCTCATCAAGGCCCGCCGAGCGCGCGATGTCTTGGGCCACCAGGACCATGCGACCGATCAAGGGCGCGTCATCAGGCGTTAAGTCATTGAGGGTGGCGATCCGGCGTTTGGGGATAATCAAGATGTGGGTGGGCGCTTGCGGTTGGATGTCTTTAAACGCCAAGATCTCATCGTCTTCATAGACAATGTCGGCGGGAATGTCGCGGTCAATGATCTTGATAAACAAATCATCACTCATGGTCTGTTCTCCTGACGGCCGTGTTGGGCTGTTGTCTTGGTGCAGCGTTGTCTCAATTCGGTGTTGTCCAGATTCAGTGTTGGCCAAGTACGTCGGTCCGCTTTAATTGTTGACCATCGACATCAACGCCTCAATCTGTGGCGCCAACTCGGCAAAATCGTGTTGCCCTCGAGCCGGCCACGCTTGTGCGCTGATGGGGCTATAAAACGTCTCGGGCTGCCAACTGATCACCCGTGGCCCCTTGGGGCCCAGCTCGAGCTCGAGTGTCTTGGCCATCCAGGCTTTGGCCTGCTGAACCAAGCCATACCCGCCCCAATGCGCCGGCTGCGCCAAGGGCGTTGAGTCGATCACCCAAACGATGGAATCATGGGCCTGGCCTGAAAACCGCTCCAACAGGCTTTGGGTGAGAAACAGCGGTGCATGGATGCCCAACTGGGTGAGCGCCAACCACTCGTCGGGCGGTTGGTGCAACAGTGGCCGCAGCGCTTTAAAAGACCCCGCCGCGTGGACCAGGTGGTTGATCTCACCGACCGCCTCGCCAATCGCCGCGGCGGTGTCTTGGAGGTCTTGCAAGGTCGCACCCACCAGGTCGATGGGATGAATCACCGGCGGCTGGTGTCCTTGGGCCTGCATCAAATCAGACAGCGCCTCAAGGCCTTTGAGGTCACGGTCAATGGCCACACACTCATCACCGCCTTCAAGCACACGCTGAACCAAGGCTTGTCCCAACGTGCCCGCTGCACCTGTCACCACCCACACCGATTGCTTTGTCATTGCTCAGTTGACCATATCAATACACCCACCACCCATTGTACTGTCATTGCCCGAGTGGGCTGCGCTATGATGGCGCCATGCCGTTTTATGAATACCGCTGTGTGGATGGGCCCGGCTGCAGCCATTGTCAGTCGGGCTTGGTGGTGTTGCAAAAACTGGATGCCGCAGCTGTCGAGCATTGCCCGCACTGCCAAGCGCGCGTGTCCAAGGTGATCTCCGCTGTCAACGTGCCAGCCAAAGGCACGCCCACACTCAGCCGCGAAAACATCGAAAAAGCTGGCTTCACCCAGTACAAGAAAGTCGAAAAAGGCGTCTATGAAAAAACCGCCGGCCGTGGGCCCCGCGTTATTGCCGGCGATGATTGATCCAGACAGAGGGGATCGGGCTTAGCGCACCAGCGCCCGATACCGCCGCGCTTGCCGCCAAGCCGCCCACACATTGCCAAAGTGGCCGGGCAAGACGCGTTCTGTGAGCACCCTCGACGGTGCGCGGGTCAGCTGCTTTGCCAGCCGTTCATCCAACGCCGCCATGATCAGCGCGTGCGCCATGGCCGGTGTTGCTCGCTCGGCCAGCCGTGCTTTGGCATCAATCAAACGCTCGCTGGCCACACCCACCAACCCCTCAATAAACCCACCCCAGTTCGGCCCCACCGCCCCATCGATGACCTGTTGGCGGCTGATTTGGTATTGGGCCTGGACCTCCAAGGGCACAAACCACCGGCCTTGGCGGGCATCGGCGCTGAGGTCTCGGACCTGGCGAAGCCAATAGCCGGCCGCGCCCAAATCGTGCAGGTCGGCCACCACATCACTGGCCAACGACTCGCCACTGAGCATCCCGACCTCCAACTCAAGTGCGAGCCCGCCCAGCCCGCGATACGCGTCCCAGGCGTGGCCGATGGTCTCGTATCGGGGCGCGTCCAGACTGGCTTCGACTGCATCGCACAACGCCATCATGCCCGCCAGCGAGACTTGGTCTCGCACGTTGACTGCCTCCAGGGCTTCCAACGCGGGGTGGGTGTGCTCTTGCAAAAGCGCCTCGCGCCACCAATTGAGTTTGGCCTGCGCCAAGCCGGGCTCGCGAGCCAACTCGGTGATTTGGGCCAGTTCGCTGTGCACCGCGCGAAGCGCCAAGATTGGGCCCTGTTGGTCTTTGTCGACGAACAACAAACTGGCGCTGATGGGGTTGTGGGGAACCCATAAACGCTCTTGGCACCACACCACCGGATCCATTGCGGTTATGCACCCAGCCGTTGCAGCGCCGAGCCAACCTGATCGGGTCGATCGACCCAAGCCGTGGTGGCGCGCAGCGCCTCATCGATCAATGGCGCGCCATACCCCCATCCGGCAATCAGCGCGCCGGCGCCCGCGCGGGTCGCGGCTTCCACATCTCGCCGATCATCACCAATCATCACGGTGAAGGCAGGCGCGACCCCCAGTTGGTCGCACGCAGCCGTCACCGGTTCGGGCCGCGGTTTGGGATGTGGGGTGCTGTCGCCGCCGACCACCACATCGAAATGCGTCGCCAACTGAGCTTGTGCCAATAAGGGCACCGCCAGCGCGTGACGTTTGTTGGTGACCACACCGAGCCGGTAACCGTGTTCAGCCAACTCATCGAGCAACGAGACCATGCCCGGATAGAGCGTTGAGTGTTCAAACAAATGAGCCTCATAGTGCGCCAAGAAATACGCCAGCGCCTGATCTTGATCAACGGCGGGCGCGTCATTGAGCGCGGCCGTGACCAAGGCGCGGCCGCCTTGTGCCACCTGGGCCGACCAGTCGCGGTGCGCCAATGGCGATAGATTGAAATGATCGCGCATCGCACTCAATGCTGCCACCAAGTCCGGGGCGGTATCGACCAAGGTCCCGTCCAGATCAAACAGCACGGCGCTGGGTTTATCCCTCACTGGACTCGTCCATCACTGGTGGCGCATTGGCAGGGTCAAAGGGGCTTGGTGGCGTGCACAAAGTAGTTGATCCACGGCCGCGTGCCCATTTTCACGGTCCGAGACAATGGGTTGTAGCTCAAACCGGTGATCTCGTCGACCACCCCGCCGGCTTGGCGCGCCATCTGCGCCAACTCCGCCGGCTGGATCAGGCGCTCGTAGCGATGCGTGCCTTTGGGCAACAACCCCAACACCCGCTCTGCACCGACGATCGCACCGGCCCAGGCCACCGGGTGGCGGTTGATGGTGCTGAAAAAAACCGACCCGCCCGGACAGGCCAGATCGAAACACGCCTGCACCATTGATTGGGGATTGGGGACGTGTTCTAAGGCCTCCAAGCAACACACCGCATCAAAGTGAGCCGGCGCTTGGTCGACCAGTGCCTCGGCGGAAGTCAACCGATAGTCAATCGCCAAGCCTTGAGCCTCGGCGTGCATGGACGCGACTTGCAACGCCCGCTTGGCCAAGTCGATGCCGGTGACTTGTGCGCCTCGTTGAGCCAGCCCTTCAGCCAACAACCCGCCGCCACAGCCCACATCCAATACGCGGGCTTGGTTCAGCTCAACGCGTTGGCTGATCCAATCCAGGCGCGCGGGGTTGATGTCATGCAACGGCCGACACTCACCGTCGGGGTCCCACCACTGCGCTGCCATGGCATCGAATTTCGCCATCTCGGCTTGATCGGCGTTGCTGTGTTCGCCACTCATTGCTTGCTCACCAATTGATTCGCCCATTGCTCACGAATGACCCATTGCTCACAAATGACCCATTCCCTCAAGCGTGCATCTTATCAGCCCACTGTTGGGCGTTTGCCTTGATCGCGGGCACGTCCAGGGTGGTCACCTGGCCGCCTTGGACCACCGGCTGGCCGGCCACCCAAACATCGCTGACCTGGTGGCGCCCGACCACATAGACCAAATGCGAAATCACATTGTGGATCGGTGTGGTGCCAGCATCGCTCAAATCCACCGCAATCAAGTCCGCCGACTTGCCCACTTCCACCGAGCCGATGGTGTCGTCAAGGCCCAACGCGCGCGCGCCTTGAATGGTGGCCATGGACAGCGATCGGGCCGCGGGTGCGGCTTGTGGGTTGAGGCTGTGGCCTTTGGCGTTCAAGCTGGCCAGGCGCATCTCGGCGAACATGTCCAAACGGTTGTTGCTCGCTGCCCCGTCGGTGCCAATGGCGATGTTCACCCCGGCTGTGTCCAGCGCATCGACCGGACAAAACCCACTGGCCAATTTCATGTTGGCGGCGGGGCAATGCAGAACGTGCACGCCAAACCGCGCGGTCTGCTCGATCTGTTCGGGCGTCAACTGGGTCATGTGCGCAGCAATCAACCGATCGTTATACAAGCCCAAGCGCATCAGCCGGTCGATGGGGTGCTCGCCGTGGCTTTGCATGCTTTGTTCGATTTCACCGGCCGCCTCCAACAGGTGCAGATGAAGGCGCATGTCCATCGCCTCGGTGAGCTCGCCAAGCTTGGTGAAGCTCTCGTCGGTGACGGTGTATGGCGCATGCGGCGCCCACGCCCAGCCGATGCGCTCATGCTTGGGCTGGCGCTCGATCACCTCCAAACCCCGTTGGATGTAGCCGGCCTCATCATCGGCCCAGATGGTGGGCACATTCATCACCGGCAAGCCAAGCAAAGCGCGCATGCCCGCAGCCTCCACCACCTCGGCGGTGATGTTGGGGAAAAAGTAGTTGTCATTAAAACAGGTGGTGCCGCCTTGGAGCATCTCCACGGCCGCCAGCTCGCTGCCGGCGCGCACAAACGCCTCGCTGGCAAAGGCCTGCTCGGCCGGCCAGATGTGGTTTTGGAGCCAATCCATCAGCGGCAAGTCATCAGCCAAGCCGCGCATCAACACCATCGGGCTGTGGCCGTGGGCGTTGACCAGGCCAGGCATCAATGCATGGTGGGGCAAGCTTTGAATGGTGGCGTTGGGGTAGCGCTCACCCACCGCGCTGACATCGATGACATCAATAATTCGGCCGTCTTCGACAATGACCGCGGTGTCTTCGAGCAAGACATTCTCAGGCACCACCGGCACCACGTACTTGGCCAGCAACGCCTGGCAGTCAGTCGGCTGGCTCATTTGGTCACGCGCGAGACATACTCTGCGTTTCGCGTGTCCACGCGGATGATCTCACCTTCTTGCACGAACAATGGAACACGCACCACCGCACCAGTTTCGAGGGTGGCGGGCTTGCCGCCACTCCCAGAGGTGTCGCCGCGCAACCCCGGATCGGTCTCAACAATCTTCAATTCGACAAAGTTTGGCGGCAGCACGGTAATGGGTTCGCCGTTCCACAACGTGACTTGGCACATGTCTTCTTCTTTGAACCACTGATCGGCATCCCCCATCGCCTCTTTGCCAGCGGTGAGTTGCTCAAAGCTGTCGGTGTCCATGAAGTGCCAAAACTCACCGTCGCTGTAGAGGTATTGGACTTCCTTTTCAAAGACGTCGGCCGCCTCAACGGTCTCGTTGGACTTGAATGTCTTTTCAATGGTGCGGCCTGTTTTGAGGTTTTTGACCCGCACGCGGTTGAAGGCTTGGCCTTTGCCGGGCTTCACAAACTCATTTTCGACGATGTTGTGGGGCTCACCGTCCAATAAGATCTTCAACCCCGACTTAAACTCATTTGTGCTGTAGGTGGCCATACGTACTCCCTGGCGCCGTTAGACTATCGCAATGGATTCTTGCGAACTTAAACGTGTAAGTGTAGCCCAAACCCACTGGCGAGGTCAGCTCAAGGCCGCCTTCACCACACCCCAAGCGCTGTTGGACCACCTGGGCTTAGACGATGAGGGGGCCTGGGCCAGCTCGCCCTTCCCCATGCGCGTGCCTCAAGCCTTTGTCGATCGCATGCGCCACAACGATTGGGATGACCCCCTGTTACAACAGGTTTTGCCCACCCGGCTGGAGGCCAACAACACCCCCGGCTTTGCCACCGACCCGGTCGGCGATCAAGCCGCCAAGGTGGCCCGAGGGTTGCTGCACAAATACCAGGGCCGTGCGTTGCTGATCTCCACCGGCGCTTGCGCGGTGCACTGTCGGTATTGTTTTCGTCAGCACTTCCCCTATTCAAGCGAACACGCCTCAGGGGCCTTCAGCCAAGACGCCATCGATCACATTGCCAACACCCCAAGCATTGAAGAAGTGATTTTGTCAGGGGGTGATCCGTTGATGCTGGCCACCGACCGACTCAAGGCATTGACCGATCAGTTGGCCACCATCGGCCACATCAAACGACTGCGCATCCACACCCGCTTGCCGATTGTGTTGCCCGATCGGATCACGCCGTCGTTGATGGCATGGTTATCCAAGCTGCCCTGGCCGGTGGTGATGGTGGTTCACGCCAACCACGCCCAGGAGTTTGATCGCACCGTCGATGAAGCCCTGGCAAGAATCGCGACCACCGGCACCACACTGTTCAACCAAGCCGTGTTGTTGCGCGGGATCAACGACAGCATTGAGGCGTTGGTTGATTTAATGGAGCGAAGTTTTGCCGCCGGGGCGCTGCCGTATTACTTGCACCGGCTCGATCGGGTCGACGGCGCGGCACACTTTGATGTGAGCGCGGCTGACGGCTTGGCGCTGATGGAGGCCCTGCGCTGCCGGTTGAGTGGCTACCTGGTGCCCAAGTTCGTCGAAGAGGTCGCCGGACGACCCTACAAGGTGCCCATTCTCTGAGCCTGAATGGGCGACACGCGCAACCCCCTTTGCGGTGGTCGCTGCATCAGCCGCCCATTTCCAAGGCCCGAATTCTCTTCTCAATTGGCGGGTGCGACATCAACAAGGCCTTGAGCCCGCCACCGACGCGACCGCGGATGCCAAACGCCTCGACCGACTCGGGCAAGTCCGCGCGGCCGCTGACACGGCCCAGTGTTTGCAACGCCGAGATCATGTTGGCGCGACCGGCCAGGCGCGCGCCACCCGAATCGGCCCGGTATTCGCGCCACCTTGAAAACGCCATGACAATCATGCTCGCAAAAATGCCCAAGATCATTTGCAGCACCAACACCGAAATGAAATACCCCGGCCCATACCCGCGGTTGGACTTGAACACCGCCCGGTCAATCATTTGGCCCAACACCCGCGACAACACCAGCACAAAGGTGTTGAGCACGCCTTGCAGCAAGGTCAGGGTGATCATGTCGCCGTTGGCCACGTGCGCCATCTCGTGGCCGATCACCGCCTCGACCTCGTTGGGGGACATGGCATCCAAAAGTCCCGTCGAGACCGCCACCAACGCGCGGTTTCGGCTGGCCCCGGTGGCGAATGCATTCGGTTCGGGGGCCTGGTAGATCGCCATGTCGGGCGTCCCCACCCCCATCTCTTTGGCTTGGCGGGTGACCACCTCCACAAGCCACCGCTCGCGATCGTTTTGTGGGGTTTTGATGACCTTCGCCCCAGTCGAGCGCAACGCCATGGTTTTAGACAACGCCAGTGACACCAAGGCCCCGCCCATCCCAAACACCAAAGCGATGATCCAAATCGCGGCGTTTTCAACGCTGATGCCCTGCGCTGTCAACCACGGCTCGATCAACAGCAACACAAAGTTCAAGACCAACAGCACCGCCAAGTTGGTCAGGATGAACAAACCCACACGTTTTAACACGACACACTCCTCATGCTCGCAATCAGCCCATTGCTATCGATGAGGTTAATATGGGGCACATGCGCGCTCAAGACAAGTCCCCGATGCCCTATGTGACCCGCTTTGCGCCCTCGCCCACCGGCCCGCTTCACTTCGGCTCATTGACCACCGCGCTGGGGGGATTTTTGCGGGCGATGAGCCAAAACGGCACCTGGCTGATCCGCATCGAAGACATCGACCCACCGCGCGAAGTCGCCGGCGCCGCCCAAGCCCAAATCGAGACCCTCAAGGCCTTTGGCCTGATCTCACAAGGCCCCATCGTCTATCAAAGCCACCGCCAGGCCACCCACCACGCCCTGATTGATCGGCTCAAATGCGCCGGCAAGGCCTACCCGTGTGGCTGCACCAACAAAGACCTGCAAGGCGCCAAGCGCTACCCCGGCACCTGTCGGTTGGGTTTGCCCGCCGGCAAACAAGAGCGCTCAATCCGCTTGAAAACATACCCGCAAGACATTGAGTTTTATGATCTTTTGCAGGGCCATCAGCGCCAATGCCCCCACCGCGATGTGGGGGATTTTGTGATTCGCCGCGGCGATGGGCTGGTGGCTTACCAGCTGGCGGTGGTCGCCGATGACCACGCCCAAGCCATCACCGAAGTTGTTCGCGGCCACGACCTCATGTCTTCGGTGGGCCGCCAGTGGCTGGTCTACGAGGCGATCGGCGCGCCCCCGCCGGCCTATTTGCACTTGCCGGTGGTGGTCGATGCCAATGGCCGCAAGCTGTCCAAGTCAGACGGCGCTGACCCGATCATGCGCCACAACACCGCCGAGTGCTTTCGCCTGGCGCTTCGGGCACTGGGCCACGAGCCCCCATCGGGTTGTTTGAGCCTATCGGCCCAATGGACTTGGGTGCTTGGCCACTGGTCTGTCGAGGCGATTCCCCCCGGCCCGGTTTCCCTGTGATCGCGTCGAGGGGTATACTGGATGGTCCACTGGCAACCCCAAAAGATGTAAGCCATGCCCGCCAATTACCTGGATTTTGAGCAACCCATCGCCGAGCTGGAAGCCAAGATTGAAGAGCTTCGGGGACTGACACCGGAGTCTGACTTCAACCTGGACGATGAGATCGCCAAGCTTGAAAGCAAGTGTCAAGAACAAACCCAGCGGATTTTTTCTGCCCTGACCGACTGGCAGATCACCCAGCTGGCTCGACACCCACAACGCCCCTACACCTTCGATTACCTGCCCAAGTTGTTTGATGAGGTCCAGCTTTTGCATGGGGATCGCCAATACGCCGATGACAAGGCCATTGTCGGTGGACTGGCCAAGCTGGGTGAGCAATCGGTGATGGTCATCGGCCACCAAAAGGGCCGAAGCACCAAAGACAAAGTCTTTCACAATTTCGGCATGCCCCGGCCCGAGGGTTACCGCAAAGCGATGCGCCTGATGCAGATGGCAGAGCGGTTTAAGCTGCCCATCGTGACCTTTATCGACACCCCCGGGGCCTACCCCGGCGTGGGCGCTGAAGAGCGCGGCCAATCGGAGGCGATTGCCCGCAACTTGGCGGTGATGTCGAGGTTGTCTGTGCCCATCATCTGTACGGTGATCGGTGAGGGCGGCTCCGGCGGGGCGTTGGCCATTGGCGTTGGTGATCGGGTCAACATGCTCGAATACAGCATCTACTCGGTGATCTCACCTGAAGGGTGTGCCTCCATCTTGTGGAAAGACGCCGCCCGCGCCAAAGACGCCGCCGGCGCGATGGGCCTGACCGCCACCCGCCTGGAGCAACTGGGGTTGATCGATAAGGTCATCAAAGAGCCCTTGGGTGGCGCCCACCGCGATCTCGACGCGGTGGCGTTGAAACTCCGAGAGACTTTGGAAGCGCAGCTCAAAGCGTTGCACAAAATGACCGACGACGAACGCCTGAAGACCCGCTTTGATCGTCTGATGTCGCATGGGTCCATCCAAACCCAGTGACCTGATCCCTGCAAAGGGCCGCGTTGTTATTGCTTTCAGCGGGGGGCCGGATTCTGTGTGTCTGGCCCACCTGTTGGCCACCGAATTGGGCCGGGCCCGGCTCGTGTGCCTGCACATCGACCATGGTCTCGACCCGGGCTCGAGCGCGCGCGCTCGGCGAGCCGGGCGCATCGCCAAACAGCTGGGCATTGATTGCAAGATTGAATCGCTGGCGCTGGATGCGACCAGCAACATCGAGGCGACCGCACGCGCGGCGCGCTACCAAGCGCTCAAACAGCACATGGGTCCTGGCGATACGTTGGTCACCGCGCACCACGCCAACGACGTGGCCGAAACACTGCTGTTGCGGCTTTTGCGACGCGCCTCGACGGTCGGGCTGGGTGGGATTCGGGCCGAACGAGCCTTTGGTCCCGGGCGGCTGATTCGACCGCTGTTGTCTTGGTCGAAACAAGACATCTGCGCTCACTTAGACGCGCATGGCCTGCCCTCGATCGAAGACCCCACAAACGATGCCTTAAGCCTGGACCGAAACTACATTCGCTCAAGCATTATGCCGTTGCTCGTGGCGCGGTTCCCAAGCGCGGTGGCGGCGCTCAACCAAAGCGCTGCGTTGAACCAGCAGGTCGCCGCCACCTTGGCCCGTTATCTCAGCGACGATGTGAAAAGCCAGCTGCAAACGCCCCACCAACTCAGCACCGAGACCTGGCCTGAGCTGAGTGCGTTCCATCAAGCCGAGTTGATTCGCCAGTGGTGCGTGGACAACGACCTGCCCACTCCACCGGGCAAACGCTTGGCCTCGTTTGTCGAACAAGTGGCCACGGCCCAAGACGATCGCTTGCCGGCACTGCACTGGCCTCAGGCCAGCGTGTATCACTACCAAGGCTGCCTGTGGCTGGAACCAAGCCCAGCCGATGAGCGCCAAGCCTTAGACTCATACGAGCTGAGTTGGTCGGGCCAGGCGCCACTGGACTTGCCCGGGCCGTTGGGGCAACTGGAATTACAGCCGGAGACGCTCGAGCGGTTCGCCGCCGCGTCTGAACGCCCCATCAACTTTAGCGTGCGCTCGGGCCAACCTGGCGAGACCATGGCGCTGGGTGATCCCCCCGTGACACGACACATCCGCTCGCTGATGTCCAACGCCCACGTCCCGCCGTGGCGGCGCGATTGGTGGCCCAGGCTGTGGCTCGATGGGCGTCTCATCGCCTGTGGACAGCGCTGGCAAAGCGCGTGCCTTCAAGGGGGGTTGAGTTGGCGGCGCGCGCCGCCATCCGAGACCTGAATCCGCTAGACTGTCAGCATGAGCAAAGACGTCGATTTTGAAAAAGCCATGGCAGACCTTGAAGGTTTGGTTAAAACCTTGGAAGCCGGCGACATGCCGCTGGCCAAGGCGCTGGAGGATTTTGAAAAAGGCGTGCGTTTGGTCAAACAGTGCCAAACGCACTTAGATCAAGCCAAAGCGCAGGTCGATGCGCTGATGGCCGAGCAAATGAACGAGCAAAGCAACGACCAAGCTAACTCGGATCAATCCAGCGAAACGTCAGGTTGATTCTGGGCTCGAGCGCTTTGCGCGTTTTTGGAATCTGATGCACCCAGTGGTGCTGGGTCGCCCCGCCCATGATCAACAGGCTGCCATGCGCCAACACCAACCGAACCGGGTCGTCGGCTGAAACGGCATTGGCCTTGGCCTTGGCCTTGGGCTTGAGGTCAAACCGCCGGCTTTGCCCGAAACTGACCGATGCGATCACCGGGTTTTGTCCCAGCGCCGGCTCATCATCGGCGTGCCAACCCATCGAGTCTTGCCCATCTCTGTAGAGGTTGCACAACACCGAGTTGAATGCCTGCCCGGCGTGTTCTGACACCGTCTCGGCCAGTGTCGCCAGTGCCCCTGACCAAGGCAACGCCCGCCAAGTCAGCCCAGAGTAGCGGTATTCGATCTCGCCTTGCCCGTAAAACGCGGTCAACCTCGGTTGTGGCACCTCGCGGCCGAACATGCGGATGCTTTGTTGCGACCACGCCAAGTCCTCGCTCAGGGCGGCCATGTGGGCATCGGCTTGGGCGGGCTCAAAGAAGTCGGGCCAAAACCGCAGCCACCCACCGGGGGGAAGTTGAATAGATTCCATAGGGCTTTGCTATCAACGCCAGTGATAAACTAAAACCAAGTTATCACCCAAGGAGTCAAGACCATGACCAAATGCTCACGCCGAAACATTTTTAAGATCGCCGGTGCCGGTTCGCTGGCGCTGTTGGCGCCGACCTTTGCGCTGAAAAGCCAAGGCAGCGCTTGGGCCCAAGACAACGCGCTCGACCCCGAAAGCCCACAGGCCAAAGCGCTGGGCTATGTCGAGCACTTCGATGATGTCGACCAAGACGTGTGGGCGCGCTACGAGGCCGGCCAACAGTGCGCCAATTGCCAACTGGCGCAAGGCGATGTCACCGCCGACTGGATGAACTGCGGCATCTTCCCCGGCAAGCAGGTGGCCAAAAAGGGCTGGTGCAACGCCTGGGTCCAACGCCAAGGCTGACAGACACCGTCACGCCCACGGTCACGCCAAGCGCACTACCGCGCTTTGGCCACCAGCCAAATGGATAACAAGATCAGTGCCGCCGGCGGCCCCAACGCCACGGGGACCGCCGGCCAACTGAGCAACAGACCCAAGTAAGCACCCAGTTCGGTCAGCAGCTGAAAACTCAGCCCCAGCACCAACGCGCCGACAATCCGCACCCCAATCACACGACTTTTAAGTGGCACCGCCGCGGTCGCCATCGCCGCCAAAATCATCGCCACGCACGCCAGCGGGAGCCCCAAGCGCTGCCACAGCACCAACTCGAATTCAGCGTGGGGTTGGTCGCGCGATTTCAAGCCCGCGACGTATTGCCACAAATCGGTCAACGACAAACTCGCCGGTGGGTTCAACAACAACCCCAATTGCCGCTCGGACAGAAATGACGACCACAGCACGCTCGCCGATTCGACCCGTTCAAAAGTCGGTTGGTATTGGGTGGTGATGACATCGGACAACAGCCACTCGCCATCGGCTTGCACCAAACCCCGCCGTGCAGAAATGTGTTCGACCATCTCGCCGTCTGTTGCAAATCGGTAGATGTCAATGTCCACAGGGAAGCGCCCCAACTCAAGATCGGCCACGTTCAAAAACTGGTCGTCTTGGCGCAGCCACAAGCCGTGTTCGGGATGCCACAAACCACTCTCACCCAGTGAGGCACCCACAATGCGCTCAGGCTGTTGGTAAAGATTCGGCAAGCCCCACTGCAGCACCGCCAAGCCCAGCATGGCAATCACCAGCCCCGGCACCATCGCCAACCCCGCCAACCGCCAGATCGATACGCCCGACACGCGCATGATGTTGAGCTCAGACAGCGTTTGCAGTCGGCCCATGGCAATGGCCGTGGCCAGCACGGCGATCACCGGCAACAAATCAATCACCGCTTCGGGCACGCTCAGAGCCGACTCAATCGCCACATACGCCACCGCCCACACCCCATCGACGCCTGACTCTAAGCGCTCTAACAGCTCCAACAACCAAAACAAAGCAGCAATGCCGAACCCCGCCAGACCGTAGGCGTTGACCACGTTGCGCATGACATAGCCTTGCAACACGCTCATCTGAGCCACCTCAGCTGGCGGCCCAGGCCCATGCCCAGCACCCAAAGAAAAACCACCCCAGGGGCGATAAAGACCCCAGGAAACGGTGACAGCAAGCCCTTTTCAACCCAGTTGACCAACACACCCACGGCACTGAAATACACCGTCGCGATCACCAACGCCAAAAGCAAGGCCCAAGCGCGGTGTCCGCGCGGTTTTTGTGAGACCAACACCAGCGCGCTCAAGGCCATCACCACCACCGACAGCGGACTCACCCACCGCCACTGCCATTCTGCAATCTCGATGGGCGCTTGGGCATCGGCCAAGCGCGTCATTGGCATGGCTCGGCGTATTTTTTGGCGTTCAGCGATCGGTGTTGGTTCAACGACCACCGTCAACTCATCAAACCCGCTAATCAAATCGTCACTGGGGTTGGGCTGACTGGCTTGGGGCAAGGTGTGGCTGGTGATATTGCCCCTAAACACCAAACGAATCAGCCCATCGGGTTCGAGTGTCTGGGTCATCTCATCGGCGGTGAACACCGTTTTGCTGGTGGCGGTTCGCTGGTGGACGAAGACGTCATACAAGGTCATGCCTTGGCGGGTTTGTGCATAAATCAACCACTGCTCATCGCCGACCTGAAACCGTCCGGGTTCAATGCGCGTGATGTCCAAACGCTCAGCCAGCTGGGCTTCAACCCCATAAAAAACGCCATAGCCCCAGGGCCTGACCCACATCGACAAGGCGGCCACCACCAACACCAACCCAACAAGCCACACGCCCAGCGTTCGAAACATCTGAAACCGACTCAACCCCGCTGCGTGCAGCGCAACCAACTCATTGGCCTGGTGCACCCGCCCCAAGCCAATCACCGCCCCAAGCAAAACGGCCACGGGGATCAACACATCCAAATACAACACCAAGCGAAGACCGGCCATCGTCAGCACCGCTTGGACAGGCAGGTTCTCTGTGGCGGCTTGGCCCAGCAAACGCGCCGAATAAAACACCGCCACCACCACGACCAAAAACAACAACACCCCCCAGACCGGCTTGAGGAGCGCGCGGGCCAAATACCGCTCGATCAACACGACCCACCCGCTTGACGGCGTCTCAACAAGGCCTGTTCAGCCAAAGCCAAATCGGCGACGGAATCGACATCGACCGCCACCGCGCCATCGTCGATCACCACCGGCTCAACCCGCACCCCGGTTTGGGCCGATAACCTGGCAAAGGCTTTCGCCAGCGTCAATCGGCCAGTCAGGTAGGCCAGAACGTGCCCAGGCCCCAAAAGCGAGAGCACCTTCCAAGGCTTCTTGCGCTCGGCTTCCATCCGTTGCCACAGATCCAACACGCTTAAGATTTGGGGCGTTTGAAAGGCAAACACGTTGCCCCCGCAGATTGAACCATCAAAAAACCGATACCGGGTTCGCCGACTGCCCGGGAACTCAGCCATCACCGTGTCGTATTCGGCCAAACCCACCGCCACCTCCGCCGCCCCTGCCACCGCTCGGTGGACCTGCTCGAGCCACGCCGGTTGCAACAAGGCGTGGTCCGCGGTGACGATCACACCCACCTGGCCTGGCGGTTGGTCAACCCACACGCTACGAATTGAGGCCGGCAGCCGTTTTGCGGGTGGGTGCCAATCGAGGGCCACGTCGGGTTGCAAGACCGACTCGACCACGCGCTGGTGTTCGGGTGTGTGGGGCGCGACCAACGCAATCCGGCCAAGCCTCGGCCACGCTTGAACCGCTTTGAGCACATGCGCCAACAAAGGCTCACCGGCGAGTGAGACCAGGGCCTTGCCCGGCACGCCTTGCGATTGGCACAACGGATCGTCAATCGTCCGATCGCCTGCCAAGATGCACACAGTCACGTTGCGTTCGGGCTCGGTCATTGGACGTTATTCCAACCCCATCCCATACATTTGGTAGGTCTTGTAGCGCTCGCCACCGATGGCCTCAATCAAGCCATTCATGCCCTCGTTGGTCTCTAAGATCCAAGACATCTCCACGTTGCGCACGCCATTGTGGTGCAGCGGGTGGCGAATGGCGTCGATCATCGAAAAGGCCACCAACGCCCCCATCGGGGTTTTGTGGAAGCGCTGGCTCACCCCCATCAAAGGCACCCGAGCGGTGGTGAAGCCCTGGCCTGCCAACGCGCGCATCAGCTTCAATGCATTCAACGGCCACAACCGACCCTGAAACGTGCGGGTGATTTCGTTGAGGTTGGGCAAGGCGATAATAAATCCCGCCGGCGCGCCATCAACGAATGCAATGGCGGTGTATTGGGGGTTGAGAATCGGGCGAAGCTCTTTGCCCAGGGCGGCGAACTCCTCGCTGGAGAAGGGCACAAACCGCCAATTGTCTTGCCAGGCATCATTAAACAAGCCACGAAGCAACTCGAGCTCTTCGGCGTAGCGCGATCGATCAATCGATCGAAGCTCAATGCGCGCCCCCTCGCGCTGTTGCAAGCGCGCCATGACTTTCGGTGGCTCGAAGTCGGGGTTGACCCGGTAGGCCAACAGCGCCATTTCCTCATGAAGACCCGATGCTTTGAGCAACGGGGCGTAGTAACGCGGGTGGTGGGGCATCATGATCATCGGTGGCGTGTCAAAGCCATCGACCAACAGCCCACACATTTCGTTGATGTGGAGATCGAATGGCCCGCTGACCCAGTCGCAGTCGCGCCGTTTAAGCCACGCACTGGCCTCGTTAACCAGCGCGCGTGCGACAGCGGCATCATCAATGGCTTCGAATTGGCCGAAATACCCCACCCGCCCTGTGGTCGGGTCCAGCGCGCGGTCATCGACCTGAGCCGAGATCGTGCCCACCACCTCGCCAGCGCGCATTGCCAACCAAGCCTTGACTTGGGCGTGCTCAAACCATGGGCGTTGCCGGCGCCAGCGGGCCGAAATGGTCTGGTTGAGCGGTTGGACCCAGGCCGGATCGGTGGCATAAATGCGCTTGGGAAAGCCGTGAAATGCCCGCCATTGTTGACGATTCTCGACAGGCTGGACAGTCACATCGGCACGGTTGATCATCGGTTTGCGGGGCCTTTGTCGGTGGCTGAGCGGGCGTGGGTTCATCCCCAAAATACCTGATTTTTGGGAATTTGCTAGAATATCGAGTTTGTCATAAGGTTTTCATTATTGCGCCAGGCCCTTATAATACGCGCTAGTTTGACGATTCAGTGACCAAATCGCAACACACACGATTGCGGTCAAGAGAACAAAGACGGGCCACAACCACAATTTAAAACCGATCCAAGTTCTGGACCTGGAAAAAGCTTCAGCGCGGGACACTCAAGCAGGGAATTGTCGTTTTGATGCAGCAGCCAACGCCGACCAAAAACTCATTGCCGCTGAAAACATCTGGCTTCCAGAGTCTCGCCGAGGCGCTGGACTATGCCGCCAAGGGCACCACCGGGGTGAACTTCTACAGTGGCCGCGGTGAGCTTGCCACGACCACAAGCTACGGCGCGCTGCGAGATCAAGCGCTGGCACTGGCCGGGCGCTTGCACCAGCTGGGCTTGCAACGAGGCGCCACCGTCGCGTTGGTCGCCGACACCCACCCCGATTTTTTGACCTTCTTTTTTGCTTGCCAATACGCCGGCTTGGTGCCTGTGCCACTGCCGGCTGCGGTGCATTTGGGGGGTCACGAGGCGTTTGTTGAACACCTGTCGATGATGCTTGAAGACTGCCAGGCGCAAGTGGCGTTTGCCCCGCCTGAGTATGTTCACTTCTTGCAAGAGGCCGCCGCCCGTCATGACCTGATTGCCGCGGGGACCTTGGATGACTTCATGGCCATGCCCACAGCCGATGAGCTCCCCGAACCCCCCAAGCCCGATGAGTTGGCGTATTTGCAATACACCTCAGGGAGCACGCGCTTTCCCCGCGGCACCATGATCACCCAGCGGGCGGTGCTCAATAACCTCGCCGGCATTTTGCAATACGGCGTGCAGATCCGCCGCGGCGATCGGTTCATGTCGTGGTTGCCGTTTTATCACGACATGGGTTTGGTGGGATTGATTCTGGGGCCTGTGGTCTCGCAGTTGTCTGTGGACTACCTCGGCACGCGCGAGTTTGCCATGCGGCCAAGGTTGTGGTTGAGCATTGTCTCGGCCAACCAAGCCACCATCTCATTCAGCCCGCCGTTTGGCTACGCGCTGTGCGCGCGGCGATTGCGCGATGGTGACCTGGATCGCTTCGATTTGGCGTGTTGGCGCGTGGCGGGCGTGGGCGCTGAGATGATCCGCTCGGGCTGGCTGAACACCTTCGCCGAACGCCTCGCCCCATCGGCCTTTTCGTCCACTGCGTTCATGCCATGCTACGGCATGGCCGAGTGCTCTTTGGCGGTGTCCTTCGCACCGCTGACCCAAGGCCTGGAGATTGATTATGTCGATGCCGACATCTTGGCCCAAACCAAGCACGCCAAAGCCGTCGACGCGGCGGACGCCGATGGCCGGGTCAATGAGTTTGTCAATTGCGGCCGGCCTTTGCCTGAATACCTTGTCGAAATCAGAGACGAGCAGGGTCAGGTGGTCGATGAGCGCCAGTGCGGGGTGATTTTCTTGAAAGGCCCCAGCGTGATGGCCGGCTATGCCAATAACCCCGAAGCCACCGAGCTTGCACTGAGCGCTGACGGCTGGCTGAACACCGGCGATGTCGGCTACCGAGCGGGTGATGCCCTGTTCATTACCGGGCGTGCCAAGGACCTGTTGGTCATCAACGGCCGCAACATCTGGCCACAGGATTTGGAATACATCGCCGAGCAACAACCCGAAGTCCGCCCCGAAGACGCCTCGGCGTTTTCTATCCCGAGCGAACAAGGCAGTGAGGTGGCGGTGTTGGTGGTCCAGTGCCGGCAAACCGATGCCTTTGTTCAAGCGCGGTTGATCGAGCGGCTCAAAGACCGGATCCAATCGGAGTTTGGCATCGCCTGCTTAATCGAGCTGGTGCCACTGCACACCCTGCCCCGGACCTCTTCAGGCAAGTTGTCTCGCTCGGGCGCACGCCTCGATTTCATCAAACGCAATGCGCTTGAAGACACCGGCGCGCTGCCCAAAGCACTCCTTGACAAAGGCACCGTTTCGGCCCCGGCGGCCGATGTCAGTCCTTAAGAGGCCACTGGCTGCTGTGGCCCAGGTTGTCGTCACCGGCGCCAGCGGCTTTATCGGCCAACACCTGCTCACGACCCTGTCGACGCTCGGCCACCGCGTTCGGGTGCTGTCGCGGTCGGGCCGAAGACCGCTTGACGCCCCAGGCATTGACTGCACCCACGGCTGTCTAGAAGACCGATCCAGCCTCGAGGCGCTGGTTGAAGGGGCTGATGCCGTTATTCACTTGGCCGGTGCCACGGCCGCCAAAACGCGCGCCGACTACTTGAAGAGCAACGCGGCCGGCACAACGCAACTGGTTGCTGCCACCCGCGCCCAAGCCCCCAAGGCGCGTTTTGTGCATGTCTCCAGCTTGGCCGCCCGCGTGCCCACACTGTCAAACTACGCCGCCAGCAAGTGGGCCGGTGAGGCCATCGTGCGCAGCAGTGGCTTGGACTGGACCGTGGTGCGACCGCCAGCGGTGTATGGGGCCGATGACAAAGCGATGCGCCCGCTGTGGCAGATGCTCAAGCGCGGCTGGGTGCCGTGTTTCGGTGCCGCCCACGCCCGATTTTCATTGCTTCACGTCAGCGACTTGAGCCAGGCTTTGGCGCTGTTGGTTGATTCTGAGGTGTTCGCCGCCGCCGCGGGGCGCTGCATCGAGCTCGATGATGGCCACCAGCGCGGCCCGGATCGAGGCTATGGCTGGCAAGACTTGGCGGCGGTGTCGCAAAGCCTGACACACCGCCCCGCGCGCTTTGTTCGCCTGCCGCAGACCGCTTTGAGTGCGGCGGCACAGTTAAGCGCTCTGGGTGGGCGGGTGCGCGGTCAAACGCCTGTGTTCAACCCAGACAAGCTCGGGGAGCTTCGACACGATGATTGGGTCTGCCGACGGCACGATGCGGCCTGGCTGCCTGGCTGGTCACCGCGTCGACGCCTTGGTGATACTCTATCCGATGAGATGAAAGGAGCGCGCTGATGGATGAGTTGCGGGAGAAGGTCAACAGAGCAATCAACGAGGCATTGGATGCCGCGTTGCCAGAGCATCCCACCCTCGATTGGGACGTGGCCTTAAGCGCCACCGCCGGCCTTGATTCCATTCAGATCATGAATCTTGTTATGGAGATCGAAGACCATCTGGATGTGTCGGTGCCTGTTGATGTGTTGGCCGATGCGCACACGCTCAACCAACTGGCCGAGCGGCTGGTCGAGCTCGTCCAAAAGACCTGATCCACCCGAAGCCACTGGGATTTCATTATGAGCCTTTTTGACAAATTCGAACTGCTGGCCCAATCGCGCCGCGCCTTGGACTTTGATGGGCCTGCCCCAGTGGCGACCCCGTTTGAGGACATCTCGTCTCCAACCCGCGGCACCGTCAATGGGCAAGAGGTGATTCTTGCCGGCACCAACAACTACCTCGGGCTGACCTTTCACCCCGATGTCATCAACAGCGCCAAACATGCGTTGGACACACTGGGGTCTGGCACCACCGGCTCAAGAATGGCCAACGGCAGTTACCTCGACCACGGCCAGCTGGAATGCGACCTGGCCGCGGCGTTCAATTGGCCCTCGGCGATGGTGTTTTCCACCGGCTATCAAGCCAATGTCGGTGTGCTGTCATCGATCGTGGGCACTGGCGAAACGCTGCTGATAGACGCCGACAGCCACGCCAGCATCTTTGATGGTTGCGCCATGAGCAAAGCCCAGACCATCACATTCCGACACAACGACCCGGCCAACCTCGACCGCAAACTGGCGCGCTTGGGCGATGAGGCAAAAAACACCTTGGTGGTGGTGGAAGGCCTATACTCGATGCTGGGTGACCAGCCACCACTGGCTGAGTTTGTGGACATCAAAAACCGCCACGGCGCTTGGCTGTTGGTCGATGAGGCGCACTCGTTTGGCGTTTTTGGCGAGCACGGCCTGGGCTTGACCGAGCACATGGGCCTGCTCGATGAGGTGGACTTTATTGTCGGCACGTTCTCCAAAAGCTTGGCCGGCATCGGGGGTTTTTGTGTCAGCCCCCACCCCCAGGCCGAGCTGATGCGCTTGGCCAGCCGGCCCTACATCTTCACCGCCTCGCCCTCGCCTGCGGTGATCGCCGGCACACGCGCGGCGCTGAAACTGCTCTACTCCGGCCAAGACCTTCGCCGGCAACTGCACAAGAACATGACCCGGTTGTATGCAGCAGCCAATGACTTGGGCTACACCTTGGGATCGGACCAACCCGGCCCTGTCGCGGCGTTGATTTTGCCAGACAAGGCCACGGCGTTGGCCCACTGGCAGCAGCTGCTGGCCTCGGGTGTGTACGCCAACTTGATGATTCCCCCAGCCACGCCGGCGGGCCTGTGTCTGTTGAGACTGTCGTTGAGTGCCGCGCACACCGATGAAGACATGGATGCCATTATCGAGGCTTTAACCGCGGTAAAAACCCAACAAAAACAAGCGATCAGCGCATAAGGCTCAGGTGTTTTCATCATTGGATTTACAGGTATAATGGTGCGTTATGAACCCGACTGAGCAAGCCACAAGCCCCCCACCTGGCACCATGGACGCCGAGGCTGAGAAGGGCTGGATCCGTGAGGCGCATGCCCAGCTCAGCGACCTGGTGGGGCTTCGCTATCACGTCCTGTACCACTTGTTTCCCGGCTGGGCCCACCACAACCTCGGCCAAGCCCACCGGCGCTTGATGGCGCATTTTGGCGCGCACTCGCCGTATGCTGTGGCCAACCACAGCAATTATTTTGTGGTTGTGTGGGATCTGTTGAAAAGCGCATCAAAAATTCGGCGCAAAGACTCGGCCATTGACGCCTGGCGCGCTGAACACCAGGGTTGATGGATCAGCTTTGTGGCCACCCTTGGACCAGTCCGCCCTGACCATGTGTTGTTGTTGGTCAACCCATTAAGCTTTCGGTTGTCCCTGCCGGGCGCTTTTTCCAAACTCCGCCAAAAAACCAAAGCTTTGGGGCTTAATCCGCAAGTGGTTTATGGCCCACAAGAAATTGAACCCCTGCTCAATCAGGCCTTGGCCAGAGGCGTTGATCTGATCATTGTCGTGGGCGGTGATGGGACGCTACAAGCGACGGTGTCACTGCTGGCCAGCCAACACCCCAATGCCACCTCACCGCCGATTGTCATGCTCGGTGGCGGTCGGACGAATTACATCGCCACCCACTTGGGCACGCAATCTCGAGCGGTGGCGATCATTGAGCGCGCCCTCACCCGCCCGGAGAGTTTGTCGCTCACCCACACGCCCGTGCTCAAATTATCGCAGCAAGACCAACCTGGGATCTACGGTTTTTTTGTTGGCGGCGCTCTGGTCGATCATGTCATCCGCGATTGCCACCAATACCGCACCAGTGGCCGCGGCCGACTCCGGCAAGGCCGGTATTCCACCGTGTGGCGACTGTTGCAGTTGAGCGTTCTGGGGTTGTTGCGCCGGGTGCACTACAAAAGCCCCTCCCTGACCCTTCGATCCGATGCGCAGGGCGCGATGAGCGGCCGGGTGCGGCTGTTGGTGATGACCACCCTAGATGAGTCACAGGTTCGCATCCACCCATACCAAAAGCGCGGCCATGGCGCGGTCAAGCTGACCGCGGTGTGTCGCGATGCGCGCCATTTTTGGTGGCACCTGCCCAAGCTGTTACAAGGCCGGCCATCAACGGGCTTGTCTGTCGACAATGGCTACTTCTCTGGCATGAGCGCTGCCGTGACCATCGAAGGGCTGGGGCCGGTGTGCGTCGATGGCCAAGAGTACACCTTGGATCCAGCCCAACCCACCGAGGTGACCGCCGGTCCCTATTTCTGTTTCGTGAGCTCATGAGCACCTTGTCCCACCTCATCGAGTCCAGCCAGCAGCCCAGCGACCGAACCCCTGACCTTGAGCCGCTGGTTGATTTGATTCGATCACGCTACGGCGAGGCCGTGGTTGCCATTTTTTTGTATGGGTCGTGCCGCGATCAGACCAACCCGGGTGATGGCTTGGTTGATCTGTGCGTGGTGATCGATCACTACCGCCGCGCCCATTCAAACACACTCTCATGCTGGGCCAACGCGTGGCTGCCGCCCAATGTCTATTTTGCTCAATGCGGTGGGCTTAAAACAAAATATGCCTTAATCAGCCAAGCCGGGCTTGAGCGCAAGGTGCGCGCGAGGTGGGACCACTACTTCTGGGCGCGGTTTAGCCAACCAATCACGCGGTTGTATGCCAAAACCGAGGCCAGTGCACGCTGGTTGGTCGACATGCAGCACGCCGCACTGGCCACGTTCCATCACAACATTGCCGCCCTCAACGCCCTCCCCAAAGAAGCGCTGGCGTTTTGGGCGGCCGGGTTGCAACACACCTATGGCTGCGAGCTTCGCCCCGAACCGGCCAGCCACGCCGTGGCCTTGGTCGACAAAAATACGCACTACTGGCGGGAGAGTTTTCAAGCGCTTCAGGAACAACCTCACGCACAAGGCTTGGCGCGCTGGGGCATTCGCCAACGCTGGCGCGCTCGCAAGATAACGGGCAAACTAATGAACATGGCCAGACTCATCAAAGCCGCCAGCACGGTCAGCCAGGGCATCGATTACATCGCCTGGAAGGTCCAACGCCACAGCGGCGTCCAAGTGGAGGTTTCAGACTGGATGCGCCAACACCCGCGCATGGGCGGGGTGTCGCTGGCGTGGCGTTTGTGGCGACAAGGGGGCTTTCGATGACCACTCAAGCACACGGGGCCTGGCCGATGCTCAAGCATTTTGTCCGCGCCTACCCCAGCCGCAGCGTTGTGGTGATTGTCGCTTTGGTCGTGGCCAGCATCCTCGATGGCTTGGGGCTGTCGATGCTGTTGTCCATGCTCAACCTCGCCACAGGCGAGACACAAGACCCTTCTTTGCCCGAACAGCTGGCGCTGTCTTTCACTGAATCACTGGGACTCACCCCAGACACCGCGGTGTTGCTGGGCTTGGGTGTCGGCCTGATTGCGGTCAAGGCGGTGTTTGTTTTGCTGGCCAACCGGCAAGTGGGCTACACGGTGGCCCACGTCGCCACCGACCTGAGACTCAACCTCATCCGCGCGATCACCAACAGCCAGTGGCGCTACTACATCAGTCAGCCAGTGGGCCGGCTGTCCAACGCATTGGCCACCGAAGCGCAGCGGGCCTCTGAGGGGTTTTACCACGGCGCGGTGATGGCCACCCAATTTATCAATGCGTTGATATTCGGCGCATTGGCCATGCTGATTTCTTGGCAAGCCACCCTGATGGCCTTGATATGTGGCGGGGCGCTGTTGGGCTTGTTGCACACCTTGATTGCGGTGGCTGGCCGCGCCGGTCGCGATCAAACCTCGTTGCTCAAGCAATTGCTGTCGGTGATGACCGACCAACTCGGGGCGATCAAACCTTTAAAAGCAATGGCGCGTGAAGGCCACATCGATGCGCTGATGTCGGCACAAACCAAAGACCTCAAGACCGCGCTAAAAAGCCAAGTGTTTTCCAAAGCGGCCCTCATTGCCTTGCAAGAGCCCTTGTTGGCGATACTGGTGGCGGTCGGCTTTTTCTTTTTCGTTGTCAAGATGGGCATGAACATGGCCACGGTGGTGGTGATGATCTTCTTGATCGCGCGCGCCATCAACCACCTGGCCAAAGCTCAGCGCGCCTATCAACACATCGCCATCAGCGAAAGCGCGTATTGGTCCTTGCAAGAGACCACAGACTTGGCGTTGACACAACGAGAGCCCAGCCAAGGCCAACAGACCCCGACATTGGATGACGGCATTGTCTTTCAAGACGTGGCCTTTCAATACGACCAAACGCCCACCTTGGAAGGCTTGAACTTTGCCATCCCAGCCCACCAGCTGACCGTCGTCACAGGGCCATCGGGGTCAGGCAAGACCACCGTGATCGACTTGGTGGCGGGCTTATTGCAGCCGACATCGGGTGAGATTCTGGTCGATGGGCAGCCGATCAACGACCTCGACCAGCGACAGTGGCGTCGCCTGATTGGCTACGTTCCCCAAGAAGCCCTGTTGGTCAATGAGAGCGTGTTTTATAACCTCACGTTGGGCGATGACACGTTGACCGAGGCCGATGCGCACGCGGCCTTGCGCATGGCCAACGCCGAGCACTTCATTGAACAACTCGAACACGGCATCCACACCCCACTGGGCGAGCGCGGCGGGCGGTTGTCGGGTGGTCAAAGGCAACGCCTGGCCATCGCCCGCGCGCTGATTCAACAACCCAAGCTTTTGATCTTGGATGAGGCCACAAGCAATCTGGATGCCAGCTCAGAACAGGCGATCATTGAGACCGTTGATCAGCTCAAAGGCCAACTGACGCTGCTGGCTGTCAGCCACGACCGGCCCATGATCGATATCGCCGACCAACACATCAAGCTGCTGGGTGGGCAACGCCAATGAACCTCAAGCGCCGGCTGCGACGCTTGGGTTTTCATGCCCTGAAAACCACAGCTCGCCTTGGCGCCACGGGTGGGCCAGCTCGCCTCAGAACTTGGGGCGAGCGCTTGGGTCGGTTGGATTATGTTGCCCGCGCGCGCTTAAGGCAGCGCCTCATCACTGACCTGGCGCGCTTGGGTGAGCGTCGAGTGATGCCTCGCTTGCAACAAGACCCCGCCGCTTTACTTCACACCGCCTACCAAACAAACGATCGCGCTTTGCTCGAAATCCTGGCGCTGTACGCCAGCCAACGCGACCCCAAGGCGTTGATGCCGCCGGTGCGCGTGGACGGGCTGGACAGACTCGCCACAGCCCAGGCGCCCGGTCTGGGCGTTGTATTGGTGGGAATGCACATGGGCAATGGCGTCGCGCTGGCGGCTCACCTCAACGCCCAGGTCGCGCCCACCCATGTGGTGTATCGAGAATCAAACAAAATTCCTCGAGGGTTTTTCCGTGAAGGCCTTGAGCGCTTGGTGGCCTCAGCCATTGGCACAGACGGCCCCGATGGGGGGCTTCGGGCCATGCTCAAAGTCCTCAAGCGCGGCGAGATGCTGTTTATCTTGGCCGACCAAGGCCTCAAAACACAAAGCGCCTGCGATCGGTTTTTGGACAAGCCCTTCCAGCTCCCCACCGGGCCGGCTCAATTGGCGTTGAAAACCGGTGCGCCGTTGGTCCCAGTGTTGTTAACAGGGGTTGATGTGGCTTGGCAATTTGAATTTCAAACGCCCATGTGGCCGGGCGATTCAGGTACCATAAATCAACTGAATTCTGGGCTGATCCAGTTGATGGAACAACACATTCTTCAACACCCCCAATGGTGGTCATGGCACCAGCGCCGTTGGTCTAAACACCCCTTTTGCGAAACCCACACAGGAGTCCATTGATCCCATGGCCTTGCTTGCCCAACGCATCCTTGGGGGGTTAAGCCCCGCGCGCTTTAGCCGCACTCGCCCGCCGGCCACCGAAACAAGGCCGGATCGGATTTTGTTGGGGCCACGACCCGGCACAACGCCCAGCACGAAGCCACCGGTGCGGATTTATTTGGGCTCAGAGCGCCACCAGTTCCGCGCAGAACGCGCCTTTTTATGGTCGGTGGAAAAACACCGCGACCCCGCCCGCAGTTACGAAATTTATTTAATGCGCGACCTCACTGGATTCAGTCGCGGCTTTTGGCTGACAGGCTTCACCAACTACCGATTCGCCATCCCGGCGTTTTGTGGGTTCGAAGGTCGGGCCATCTACAACGACGCCGACCAAATCTATCTCACCGATCCTGCTGAGCTTTTTGACTTGGCGATGGAAGACAAGGGGTTTTTGTCCATCAACGACCGCGACACGTCGGTCATGTTGATCGATTGTGAGCGCATGCGCAGTGTTTGGACAGAAACGACAGTCCGCCAAAAAAATCGCAAGCAGCTCGAGGCCATGGCGCGCGCGAAAGACCTGTGGGGTGATTTGGATGATGGCTGGAATGCCCGCGATAAAGAATACGACCCCAAGCACTCAAAGCTGGTGCACTTTACCACCCTACACACCCAGCCCTGGCGACCCTTTCCCGGCCAGTTGGTGTACTTCGACAACCCCACCGAGTCACTGTGGCCTGATCTGGAAAAGGACGCGAATGCAGCGGAATTTCTGCCCTTCAACGCCACCCGACCCTCGCGGCATTGGCCCGAGGTTAACTTGTATCTGACCTCAAAAGAAGACACCGCGCACCTTCTTCAATACCTGGGCCCAAAACCCGGGCCCCGTGCTGCTGCGCCCATTGTTGTCAGGGCATTGCTCGAGCACGTCCCCGATCAAGATGTGCTTTGGGTGCTTGATCGCTTGCTGGCGGCGAGTCCAAGTGTCGAGCTCCACATCAAAGAACCCATCGCGCATGGCCGCGGTGGGTTTCGTCGCTCGCTGGCCTTTTGGCTGGAACACCTCGAACTGGTCTCACGATGGCGGGGTGGCTGCCGCTGGCAACTGACCCATCAAGCCTCACCACTGTCACGACCCAGCGTTCATTTCGGTGGCCTGGCACACGACGGTGTTGTGGTCAGCCTGCTGCACCGAAAGCCCGGCCACAACGCACAGACGCAGACCATTGCCAAAGCATTGGCGGACCGCTTAGGGCGTGAGCATCGCGAGATCAACATCGACCTGCCCGAGTGGCGGTTTGTCCTCAGTCGCTGGCTGGGCGCTGCGCCAAAGCCTGAGTTGCCACGCGATGCAGCGGTGGTCGTGGCCGGCGGCTGGATGGCCACGCGCTTGGCCAGGGCGCACCAACAAAGACACCCCCACCTTCGGATCGTGTTGGCCGGCCGCAAGAGCGGTCCTGCACCGATCCATGGCGGGGTGATTGTGCAGTGTGCTCACTTTGGGCTGCCCCCACACCCCAACCGCATCACCACGCCGCTGCCACTGAACACCCCAAGCCCATCCAGACCCGTCGACACTGGCCCTTGGCAGGACTGGCTGGACGCCGATGACAACGTGGCCTGCCTCCTCGGCGGTAACACCAAGTCGTTTGCCTACACCGACCAAGACATGCACGCGCTGGCCGGCCACCTCGACCAATGGGCGGCCCAAAGCTCAGCACCCGTGTTAATCGTGACCTCAAGACGCACCGGGCGTTTGGCCAAGGCACTCGTCCAGGCGATGAGCCAGCCTGCCCTGACCTACCACTGGCAAGCCGATGACCCGACCAACCCCTACACGTTGGCCTTGGCCAAAGCGCGAGCGTTGGTGGTCACCGGTGAAAGCGAATCGATACTGGCCGATGCCGCCGCCGCAGGCAAGCCGTTTGCGGTGTTTTGGCCTGAAAGACCGCCCAAGCGGTTGTTTGATCGTTTCTCCCAGTGGGTGGCCGAGCGCGCGACGCGGCCACGCTATAATCGCCGCGGTTCGATCCGCCCGCAGCAGGGGCTACAATACTTGTGTGCACGGGCGCTCGAGCGCCATTGGGTGTTGCCGCCACGCGACCTTGCCGCCTTGCATCGCTCGCTGTTTGACCAGGGTCTGGCCGAGCCTTTGGACAAGACATGGCCCGACCAGCGCCACACGGCAGGCATGGCCATTGATGTTGACATCGACCGCATTGTGGCTCGGTTATCATTGAGCCAAGCACCCACTTCACCGACAACAGAGGATTGAGATGAGCACCACCGTACCCTTTGTCTTGAACCGCCAAACGCTCGACCAGATCGCCCCTGAGACATTTCAACGGGCCGATCCCTATCCTTGGATCAACCCTGAGGCGATACTGACCCGCGAGGCGTTCAACGAGCTTCGCGACAACATGCCACCGACCGACATCATGAAAGCAAGCTTTGGTCGCAAGCGCTCGCATGGCCAAAAGCCCCACGACCGCTACGCCTTGGAGTACCACGAGGGCCTGGACATCCACCCGCTGTGGCACCAGTTTATCGCTGAACTCAACGGGCCGGTCTATCAAGAATGGTTGGCGCGGTTGTTTAAGACCAGCCGCTTCACGCTGACCTATCACTGGCACTACGCGCCTCGCGGCGCATCGGTCTCACCGCATTGCGACGCCAAACGCAAGATTGGCTCGCACATCTTTTATTTCAACACCGAACAAGACTGGGATCGAAGCTGGGGTGGTGAGACCATGATCTTGGACGACCATGGTCGGTTTAAGACCTCGAGCGCGCCAGATTTCGATGACTTTGACCGCAGTTGGACCGCCGATACCATGGGCAACCGCTCACTGTTGTTCCAACGCCAGGGCAATTCTTGGCACGGCGTCAAATCGCTGCAATGCCCCGAAGATCGGCTCCGGAAGGTCTTTATTATTGTGGTCAACGCCGACACCCTCGCCGGCCGGTTGCGGCGTTTGTTCTACAAGCCCGACGGCAAGTAAGGCGACCGCCGCGGCCAACCCCTGGCGGTGGGGTTAAAGCCCCTCCAACACATCCACACCCGGCGGTGGGCTGAACTCAAACAGCTCGCCGTCGAGGCCGGTGTTGGTCTCAAGGCCCTGAAACTCAATGCGCGTGGTTTGTGAGAACCCATCCTCCCAACCCACCACTCGAGGTTGGCCATCGGCAAAGACCACCCACGCCCGCGCAATATCGGCCGGGGCTGTTTTCGGCGTCAGCTCGAGCCGGCTGTCGTCCTCGCCCAAGGCGATGTCATAGCCTTCTTGCATTAACTCGAAGTTGGTCAACACCAACACCGGTGAGTCGGCCGCTTTGGGCTGTTCGCGCACCGTGACCTGCTCGAGGTTTGGATCGTAATGCCACAGCAACGACCCATCGCCGACAATCACCTCCTCGAATGGCTCGGCGTAGGCCCAGCGAAACTGGTTGGGGGCGTTAAAAGAAAAGACCCCTGTGGCCCGATCAATCACATACCCATCCCGGTCGCGGGTGACCTGTTCAAACGTGGCTTGCAAGGCTTGTGTGGTGCCACTGAATGCCTCGAGCTGGTCTAAGGCATTGGTTGGCGCAGCACTCGCGCTGACGGTCACCATCAGCCCGGCCAGACAGGCCCCGAAAACAGTTTGGATGGTGGGTTTGAGCATCCGTCAATCCTTGGGTGGCGCCGGCGCGAGGACTTCGCGTTGGCCGTTGTGCTCGGGCGGGCTGACCACGCCTTGTTGCTCCATTTCTTCGATCAAGCGCGCGGCGCGGTTGTAGCCGACACGGAGGTGGCGCTGCACACTGGAAATCGACGCCCTTCGACTCTCCAACACATACGCCACCGCGCGGTCGTAGAGCTCATCTTCAGACGATCCGGTCTCGCCGGGCTCGGGGAGTCCTGTCAATCCGATGCTTTGGCCGTCAGCGGTCGATTGCGTCTCGGCCAACACCTCCTCCAAGTAATCGGGCTCGCCTTGCTTGCGAAGCCACTCGACGACTTTGTGGACCTCTTCATCATCGACAAACGCCCCATGGATTCGCTCGGTCAAACCAGACCCCGGTGGCAGGTAGAGCATGTCCCCATGACCGAGCAGTTGCTCAGCACCGCCGCGATCGAGAATGGTCCGAGAATCCACCTTGGCCGAGACTTGAAAGGCGATTCGGGTGGGAATGTTGGCTTTGATCAGACCGGTGATGACATCCACCGATGGCCGCTGGGTGGCCAAAATCAAGTGAATGCCAGACGCCCGTGCTTTTTGTGCCAAACGGGCGATGAGCTGCTCGATCTTTTTGCCGACAATCATCATCATATCGGCAAACTCGTCGACCACCACCACAATATAAGGCATGGGCTCAAGGGTGGGAACCTCGGTGCCGGGCGGCAGGTGCTCAGGATCTATCCCGGGATGCTTGAGCGGCGATCCTTTGTCTTTGGCTTCTTTGACCTTGCGGTTGTATCCAGCCAGGTTTCGAACGCCCAACGCCGACATCAAACTGTAGCGTCGCTCCATCTCGGCCACGCACCACCGAAGCGCATTGGCCGCTTCTTTCATGTCGGTGACCACCGGCGTCAACAAGTGCCCAATGCCCTCATAGACCGACAGCTCGAGCATTTTCGGATCCACCATGATCAGACGAACCTCATCGGGCGTGGCTTTGTAAAGCAAACTCAAAATCATCGCGTTCAGTGCCACCGACTTCCCCGAGCCTGTGGTGCCTGCGACCAGCAGGTGGGGCATCTTGCCCACATCACCCACCATTGGACTGCCGGAAATGCTCTTGCCCAAACCGAGCGTCAGCGGTGAGTTGGACTTTTGGTAGACCTCCGAGGCCAGAATCTCTCGAAGGGTAACCATCTCGCGGTTTTCGTTGGGGATCTCCAGGCCGATGACACTCTTGCCAGGGATCACATCCACCACCCGGACCGCGACCACGCTCAAGCCGCGAGCCAAATCGGTGGCCAGGTTCGAGATTTGAGCGCCCTTCACCCCCGGGGCCGGTTGCAGCTCGAAACGCGTGATCACCGGCCCTGGGTGGACTTCCACGACCTCCACCTCGACCCCAAAGTCAGACAATTTAAGCTCCACTTGGCGACTCATGGCCTTGAGGGTCTCTTCTGAATAACCCACTTGACGCTCGGCCGGCTCGTCCAAAAGCTCCAATGGCGGGACGCCGCCCTCGGGGAGATTCTTAAACAAGGTCTGCTGGGCGGTCTTGAATTCCTCTCTGGGGTTGATCTCAGGTTCGACGCGCTTTTCAATCTTGGGCTCGACCCGGTTTTTGCGTTTTTGCGTGTCTTTCTTACGAACCACCACCCGCTCGGCGCGTGCTCGACGCCCCGCCGCCCAGTCGCGCGCCCGCGCCGTCCAGCGCGCGCTTTCTTTGGCGCCGTGCATGACAAAATGACCCAGTTTTTCAATCACCACCAGCCAAGACAGGCCCGTGAACAACGTCACCCCCGCCAAGAAAAAGGCAAAATTGAGCAAAATGGTGCCGGTGTGGCCCAGCGCCCCGACCATGGGCTGGCCCAACATTGAACCCAGCACCCCGCCGCTTTGGGCCAGCGTCCCCCCGCCTTGCATGTGAAACAAAATGCAGCCTGCAAAGATCACCAGCAGCAGCCCGCCCGAGCGTATCCCCCACTCCATCAAGGTCGCTGGTGCACTTTTTTCTTGCAACACCCGCGCGCTGCCAACGGCCAACAACACCGGGGCGGCGTAGGCCATGTGGCCAAACAGCAATAAAAACACATCCGAGATCCAGGCCCCAAACGGCCCGCCGATGTTGGACACCGTCGATGGGCTCGCGCTTTGCGACCAACCCGGGTCGTTGCCCGAGTGGCTGAGCAGGGCCAGCATCAGATAAACGGCCACGACCAGCAACACCAAAAACAGCGCCTCGGCCAGACGCCTGATCAACATCGCCCGCGATTCATCGACCACCGGTTGGGGTTGAGTGCGGCGCGCAGTCATTGACTAGGCCGCCAACAGCGCAGGATGGATCACCTGACCCGAGCGGACATTGACGCCTTTATGCAGGGCCTCGTGGTGCTCCCAACTGGGCTCGGCCATTTTTAAGACATAAGGCAAGATGGCCGCGGACAACGCTTGCGAGGCCGTTCTGGGCACCGCCCCGGGCATGTTGGTCACCGCAAAATGGGTGACCCCATCCACCACATACGTCGGGTCTTGATAGGTTGTCGGCCGCGTGGTCTCAAAACAGCCCCCTTGATCAACGGAGATATCAATCACCACGCTGCCACTCGGCATGGCCTCAATCATGGGCCGAGTCAGCACGTGCGGCGCGCGCGCGCCGGTCACCAGCACCGCCCCAATCACCAAATCGGCGTGCGCGACGGCCTCGGCGACCGCGTCGCTGTAGGGGTACAGCGCAGAAATGTTCGCCCCCGTGGCCATCATCGCCTCCAAGCGGTCGGGGCGTTTATCAAAGACGGTCACCCGCGCACCACCCGCCGCGGCGAGACTGGCGGCATGGCCACCGGCGGCACCGGCGCCCAAGACCACGACGTGGCCGCGTTCAGCGCCGCCCAAGCCACCCAGCAGCACGCCCCGCCCGCCTTGGGGTTGGTGGAGCAAGTGGGTGCCCACTTGGGTGGCAATGCGCCCGGCGATGATGCTCATCGGCGCCAATAGGGGCAAACTGCCGTCGCTGTCTTCAACCGTCTCAAACGCCACGGCCGTCAGTCCAATGTCGGTCAGTGCGGTGGTCAATTCGGGCTCGGCGGCCAAGTGGAGGTAGCAAAACAGCCGGTGGTCGGCCCGCAGATGCGCCAAGTCCCCGGCAATCGGCTCTTTGACCTTGACCACCAGCTCGGCTTTTTCGAACAAGGTGGCCGCATCCGGCACCACCGTCACCCCAACCTTGCTAAAATCAGCGTCACCAAAACCGCTTTTCAGGCCGGCGCCAGATTGTATAAAAACCTCGTGGCCTGCTTTGACAAGGTCACCACAGGCGAAGGGAACCAAAGCCACCCGGCCCTCTAGCGTTTTGGTCTCGCTCGGAATACCGATGCGCATGGATCTACTCCTTTAACGACTTGCCACAGGCCCGCTCGCCCAATTGGAAAATTATACATGGCTGACACCCAACATTGCCCATTGCTCATCCTTGGATCCGGCCCCGCCGGCTACACCGCCGCTGTCTATGCCGCGCGCGCCAACCTCAACCCGACATTGATCACAGGCATCCAGCAAGGTGGCCAATTGACCACCACCACCGATGTCGAAAATTGGCCTGGGGACTACCCAGACCTGCAAGGGCCGGAGTTGATGGATCGCATGCTAAAGCACGCCCAAGCATTTGATACTGAGGTTATTTTTGATCATATCCACACCGCTGACCTGTCGGCCCGCCCGTTCACCCTCACCGGCGACAGTGGTCAATACTCGGCCGATGCGCTGATCATTGCCACCGGGGCCTCGGCCCGCTACCTCGGCCTGCCCTCAGAACAGGCTTTTTTGGGCCGCGGGGTGTCGGCGTGTGCCACGTGTGATGGCTTTTTCTACCGGGACAAGCCGGTGGCTGTGATCGGTGGAGGCAATACCGCCGTGGAAGAGGCCCTCTATTTGTCCAACATCGCCAGCCACGTCACCTTGGTCCACCGCCGCGACGAGCTTCGCGCTGAAAAAATCCTCCAAGAGCGTTTGTTTGCCAGAGAGGCTGAAGGCCGCGTGCGGTTTGCCTGGCACCATGTCCTCGATGAGGTGATCGGCGATGACGACGGGGTCACGGGCATGGTCATTCGCTCGACCGAAGATGACAGCACCCAAAAGATCGATCTCGACGCGGTCTTTGTGGCCATCGGCCACGACCCCAACACCCAGCTTTTTCAGAACCAACTGACGATGCACGATGGCTACATCGAGATCCAATCGGGCCAAGCGGGCATGGCCACCCAGACAAGCATCCCAGGGGTCTTTGCCGCCGGTGATGTGGCCGATCATGTCTACCGTCAGGCGATCACCTCCGCCGGGTTCGGGTGCATGGCCGCGTTGGATGCCGAGAAGTTCCTCGACAGCCTGGATCTGTAAGTGGGCATGATGGCGCAAGCGCTTCGCTTTGGTCTGCGCTTTGTTCTCGCCCTGACCCTTGGGGCGTTGGTGTATTTGATCGCCATCTCACCCAACAACCGCCCGGTTGTGATCGAAGCAGGCCCCAGCGCGGGTTTTTTCTACCAAACGGGACAGGCTCTGGCGGAAGACCTCAGTGCGCAAGGCTTCGATGTCGAGCTTCGCTCGCGTAACGACACCCTGACGATTGTCGACAATGTCGAAAACGCCGACCACCCGGTCAACGTCGGCTTTGTCGCCCAAGCGCTCGACACAAACAGCCACCCGTCGGTCACCTCGTTGGGCTCCATCGTGCTCGAGCCGCTGCTGCTGTTTGTGAGAAGTGACCTGACCGATGACATGACCGATGACCTGACCGTCTCCCAGCTTCAAGGGCGGTCGGTGTGGATGCAAGTCCAAGGCAGCGGCTTCGATCAGCTGGCAGGCGATGTCTTCGACGCCTATGGCCTAAACGTTGAGCGCCAATATGGGCCCATTGCCGAAGGCATCGCGTCGCTTCGCGGTGGCCAAACAGACGCTTTGGGGCTGTTGTTTCCGGTGGACACACCCTTGGTCCAAGAATTGAGCACCGACCCTGACTTGACGATGCTCGCGCTGCCCAACACAGCGGCTTTGGCCAACCAACTCGATTACGTCCAACAAATGACCATTCCACCGGGCGTGTTCGACCTCAAGCGGCCCAGTCCGCCCAGACCCTTGGATACGGTCGGCTTGCCAGTGACGGTGGTGGCCCATCAAGGGTTGCCCGACGCGGCGGTGTTGGCCATCACCAAGCACTTGGAGGATCGGTTTGGGGGCGCGTCTGCCAGCGGCATTGTCGATGAATTTCCCAATTTTTCCGACGGACAGCTGCCCCGCAACACCACGGCAGAAGACTATTACAAAAACGGCACGCCGTGGCAGTTTAAGCTGCTGCCCGGCTGGTTGGCTGAAGCGCTGGGCAAGATCTTGGTGCTTGGCTTTTTAGCCGTCTTTTTTGATCTGGTCTACAAGGTTTTGCGTGTCCACGGCGCGCTGTGGACCAAGTTCATCGAGCCACGCCAACGCCGCAAACTGCTCGCCACCATCGACCAACTGGAAACGACCGGTCAGGCCGTGCCCCTCGCTTTACAACACAAGATCGAAAACTTGGCCGAGAAAGTCAGCCGAGACCAACGCGATAAAGAGCGCATCACACAGCTTGCAAAGGCCTTTAAAAATGCGCGCGCAACGCGGCCCGAGCCACCCATGGACCCTGCCGTCGACCCCAAGCTCAAGTCCGACCCCAAACCCGATGCCCACTGACCATTCATGCGGCATCAGGCTCAGGTGACGCACAGCAATGCCCACGCCCTTATCCCCCTTTGTCGATGAGCGCTTCAGGCAAGCGCTGATTGACCAAGGCTGTGTGGGCGAGGCCACCGGCTGGCGCCCTGTGGCCGAGCTCGATGCGCCGGCCTACCTCAAAGACCACTCACACGGTGAGTTTGTGTTCGACTGGATGTGGGGACGCGCGGCCCAGCGTGCGGGCATCCCGTGGTATCCAAAGCTGTTGATCGCCGCGCCGTTTTCGCCGGTCACCGGCGAGCGGCTGAGCCTGACAGACCGACGCCCCGCGGCCATGCAGCAGGCCTTGGCCGATATTGAGGGGTATTGCCGTGCGCATCAACTCACCAACGCCGGCATCAATTTTTGTGCTGTCCTCGACGGCGAGGTGCTGTCACAAAGCCAATGGCTCCATCGGTTTGATTGGCAATTTCATTGGCACAACCGCGGGTACCAGACCTTCGATGACTTTATGGGTCAACTCAAACGCAAACCGCGCAAAAACATCCGCGCTGAGCGCAAAAAAGCCAACCAGGCTGGCTGGACGTATCAGTGGGTCAGCGGCTTGGAAGCGAACGATTTGCAATTGGCTTTGGCACACCAGTGTTATGCCATCACCCACCACCGCTATGGCAACCACCCAGCACTGAGCTTGGGCTTTTTCACCCAAGCCGCCCGGGCTTTCGGCGAGCAGTTTTTGTTGTGTATTGCAGCCCAAGACAACAAGCCACTGGCCTGTGCCATTTTTTTTCGGGATGATCGGCGCCTGTATGGGCGCTATTGGGGGAGCTTGGTTGAGGTGCGCGATGTTCATTTTGAAGTGTGCTACTACCAAGGCATTGACTATTGCATCGAGCATGGACTGGAATGGTTTGAACCGGGCGCGCAAGGAGAACACAAAATCAAGCGAGGGTTCATGCCCCAACAAACCCACTCGTATCACTGGTTTGCGATCCCAGAACTCAACCGCGGCATCAGCGACTACCTGCAGCAAGAAAAGCGCGCGCTAGACAACTACCGAGCCGAGCTCGAATCCATGAACCCCTACCAAGACATGGGTGACGATGTCACAAGCTGATGTTTTCCACATCAATACCGCCGAGGGTGACAGGATCAGCGCCTTTCCAGACCCCCGTCTGTGTACCCACCCCGACGGGCTGCTGGCCTGGGGTGGTGATTGTGAGCCCACGCGTTTGTTGAGTGCGTACCGGCAAGGGATCTTCCCTTGGTACGAGGAGGGTGGTCCGTGTCTATGGTGGTCGCCTGATCCACGGATGGTGTTTGATCTGGCCACCCACAAGCTGCCCCGTCGCCTCACCCGACAGCTGCGTCACAGCCGGTGGGTGATGAGTTTTGATCAAGCGTTTGACACCGTCATCCGTGCCTGTGCTGAGCCACGCCAAGGCGAGCCTGGCACATGGATCACGCCGGCCATGATCCAGTCTTTCAATCAACTCCACGCCTTGGGCTGGGCGCACAGCATCGAAATCTGGGCCGGGGATGAGCTGATCGGCGGGTTGTATGGCTTGGCTGTGGGTCGTGTGTTTTGTGCAGAATCCAAGTTTCACCGCAAGACCAACGCCTCAAAAGCGGCATTGGGGTGCCTTTTAAACATTTTGAAAGGCTGGTCATTTGACTTGGTCGACAGCCAAGTGCACAACCCCCACCTTGTCCGGCTGGGCGCGATTGACCTCGACAGAACTCGGTTTTTAGAGATTTTGAAACGCGGCATTGATCGGCCACCCGCTCACCCCCGCCAAGCCCCTGGTGATTGGGGGGACGTTCGTGCCGTGGTCAGTGACCTGGATTGGTGACGACACCGCAGCGACAATGCGTGGCCCTAACCTGACGGTGGCTCGTCATCAAAGCGCTCCCAGTCATAAACCTTCATGGGTGGTCGATCCCAGGCCTTGAGCCGCCAAGCCATCAACACGCCCATCACCGAGCCGGCGACGTGCAGCTCCCAGCTCATCTGATTGTTGATCGGCACCAACCCCCAGATGATCGAGCCATAGACAAACGCAATCATCAGCGACACGCCCATGGAACGAAGATCACGACGCAGCAAACCCGATACAAACAAAAACCCCAAAATCCCATACACCACGCCACTGGCGCCAATGTGCAGCGCCTCTCTGGCAAATACCCAGGCCAACACGCCACTGCCAAGATAAATGAGAGGCAATGCGCGCACGCTGGCGTTTGGGAAAAGATAAAGCATCAACGTTAACCCCACCCACAAAGGCAGTGTGTTGGAGATCAAGTGCTCAATCGAGGCGTGCAGCAGTGGCGTAGCGAGAACACCCAAAAGCCCCCAGCCTTGCCGAGGCGACAAGCCAAAACGAAGCAAGTCAACCGCCAGCAGGTGGTTCAACCCATAGACACACCACAATAACGCCACAACAACGCTGCTGACCACAAAGGCCAGTTTGAAATTGGCTTGGGCGCGTTTTGAGCTGGTGTATTCGGGATCGGGCACCTCGAGCATATCAGCTCACAACAGCCCATGCTCGATCGCTGATCTGGCCTTCACCATCAGCTCGGTGAGGTGTTCATCGCCCTGCTCGGGTGGGATCGGTGGGTGAAACTCAAGCTCAACTGTGCGCGGCGAGATGGTCCACTTTTTTGGCGGCAAGACATCGCGGGTGTGTTTTACAGTGACCGGCAGCACGGGCAGCTTTTGATCTTGAGCCAATCGAAAAGCGCCTTTTTTAAAGGGCAACAACGCCCCGTCCAGACTCCGGGTGCCTTCTGGAAAGAACAACACGCCCGTCCCGGGCATCAGTCTTGACACCGCTTGATTGATGGCTTGGGTGGATTGTTGGGTGTTGCCCCGCTCAACAAAGACATGACCAATCGCCCGACACCCCGCAGCAACGAATGGGATCCACTTGATCTCGGCTTTCATGACCCAGCGCAAATCCAAACCGCTGTAGCCATAGATCACCGGGATATCGAACGCGCTTTGGTGGTTGGCCACAACAACATACGACTGACCGGGTTGAACGTGGTCAGCGCCTGTGACGACCACTCGGGCACCGCTCAAGCGCGTGAGCAACCTCGCCCACGACACCGCAATGTGGAGGTTGGCCCATCTGGGGGAGATGAAATAGCCGATCGGCACTGCAAAAAGTGCGCTAATGACAGTGGCCAGAATGCACACCGGCAGATAAATCGTCCATTGGTAGAGGGAATATAAGGCTCTAAACCGCTGCGGGTGGGTGACCGTGCTTTCCATGGCCATATCCTACACAAGTTGGGGTGCCCGTGGACACCCCAACTCGTCTCGCCGAAAAGACCGCCCGGCTTAGGCGGCTTGGTCTGCCTTGGGCTCGTCAATCAGCGGGTTGGTGCCAATGCTGATTTTTCGAGGCTTCATCTGCTCGGGCAACTCGCGTTTGAGTTCGATGTGCAACAACCCATTTTCCAGATGGGCGTTTCGAACCTCGACGTGGTCGGCCAATTGGAACCGCCGCTCGAAAGCCCGGGTCGCGATGCCACGATACAGGTAATGAGGCTCTTGATCGGCCTCACCTTCCTCGGCGTGGCGACCAGAGACAGTCAGCGTGTTGCGTTCGGTCTCAATGCTGAGCTCTTGTTCGGTGAAACCAGCCACCGCCATGGTAATGCGGTATTGGTCCTCGCCAAGCGCTTCGATGTTGTAGGGGGGATAGCCGGTGTTGGCATCGCTCCGAGCGGCACTGGTCAGCATGTCCGCGAGTCGATCGAAGCCAATGGCAGACCGGTATAAGGGTGTCAAATCAAATGTTGTCATAATCTTATTCTCCTTTGAAGCAATAAGTGGTTAAGTGTCAAGGGCCCTATCGGCGCCCTCATGACAACAGATGGGTCCTGTCTTGAGCGATTTCAAGTCCCGCTCCAATTCTTGGCCCAGTCAAAAGCTTGGCCCAGTCAAAAGCTTGGCCAATTGCAAAGCCGGTATCAGGCAATGCCGCCTTGGGTCAACTTCAAAGGATCGAGCAACGCCTCGAGCTCTTCGCGCGACAGATCGGTCATCTCTTCGGCGACATCGACAATGGGCCGGCCCTCTTGATAGGCTTTCTTCGCACACGCAGCACCTTTTTCATAGCCAATCACCCTGTTCAAGGCAGTGACCAAAATGGGGTTTTTGGCCAACGCCTCATCGAGGTTGTCTTGGCGCACGGTGAAACCATTGATCGCTTTGTCGGCCAGCAAGCGCGCCACGTTACCGAGGATATTGAGGCTGTCTAGAATCGTGGCCCCGGCAACGGGCAACATCACGTTCAGTTGAAAGTTGCCCGACTGCCCAGCGACGGTGATCGTCGTGTCATTGCCAATGACACGGGCAGCGACCATGCACACCGCCTCTGGAATCACCGGGTTGACTTTGCCGGGCATGATTGAGCTTCCCGGTTGCAGCGGCATCAACTCAATCTCACCCAAGCCCGCCAGTGGGCCTGAGTTCATCCAGCGAAGATCATTGCCAATCTTCATCAAAGCGACCGCCAAGGTCTTCAACTGACCCGACAACTCGACCACGCCATCCAGGCTGGAGATGCCCTCAAACGGGTTCTCAGCAGCCACAAACTCAAAGCCTGTCTGCTCAACCAGCGCGCTGGCCACCTCGGCGCCAAACTCAGCTGGGGCATTGATGCCCGTGCCCACCGCGGTACCGCCCTGGGGCAGATGACGAAGGCGCTCCAACGCGCTGGTGAGCCGTTCGATGGACCGCTCGACCTGGCTGGCCCAAGTCTCGAGCTCTTGGCCCAGCGTGATCGGCATGGCATCCATCAAATGCGTCCGCCCGGTCTTGGTCACCGAGGCCAACTCATCCGCCCGCGCTTTGAGCACCTGATGGAGGTGTTTTAAGGCGGGCAACAGGTGCTCGGCTGTGACCAAACTGGCACTGACTTGGATGGTGGTGGGGATGACATCGTTGGAGCTTTGGCTCATGTTGATGTGATCGTTGGGGTGGACTTCCAAATCAGGGTGGCGCTTGGCGACCAAATGGGCAATGACCTCATTGGCGTTCATGTTTGAACTGGTGCCCGATCCGGTTTGGTACACATCCACGGGAAAGTGGTCGTCGACGGCCCCAGCAATCACCTCATCGCAGGCCGCCTGAATCGCCTCACCGAGTGCCTCGGGCATCAGGCCCAGCGACACATTGGCGCTGGCGCAAGCTTTCTTCACCCGCCCCAGGGCTTGAATAAAAGGCCGCGGCATGCCCTGACCACTGATGGGGAAGTTGTTCACGGCGCGCTGGGTCTGTGCGCCCCACAGCGCATCCTCTGGAACCTCCAACTCGCCCATGCTGTCGCGTTCAATCCTCACGCCACTCATCGTGCTGTCTCCTCACTGTGTGATGTTTGGCGGGCCACAATGTAGGCAATCCAGCCCGCGTCCGCCTCCCCGTGGGCTTGGCGTGTGTAAACCCCATCGCCCTCACCAGTCTCTTCGTCGGTGCCCTCCCAATACACGCCGACATCGTTGAAACCGGCCTCATGGAGAAGCTCTTGAATCTCTGGAAGCGTCCACAACCGCCAATGGTATTCAAACGCCCGTCGCAGCGTCGACCCATCGGGGAACTCAAAATGGATTTGGCAGATGGTGTCGTGGGTGATGGGGTCAAAGTGGTGCTGATCCCACACGTAAGTAAAATCATCATACTCGGTGCTCTCTTCGAGCTCACGGTGCGCCTCAAAACCACCGAATGAGTCCATGATCAGCACCCCATCATCGACCAAGTTATGCAAGCAGTGCTTGAAGTAGGCCTTTAACTGCTCACGGGTCTTGAACAGGTAGTAGCTGAAATTCATCGCGATGATCGCATCGGCTTTCGGCTCTGATATCGCCATCACGTCGGCGTGCACGACATCAATCCGCGAACGCGCATCAGCGTCCAGGCCAGACAAGTGGTTGCGCCTGCCCCACTCAAGCACGCTCTGGTCAAGGTCCACAGCAAGCGCGCGGTTGGCCGGATGCTGGCGAACCCAGTCGCATGCGGTATTGGCGGTGCCACAAAAATCCTCGCGCAACAACCGAAGCGGACGGCCGGTCAACGCTTGGAACGTTTCGGCGACAAACTCCAACTCAGACTCGGTGTCTTGCACACTCGCCTCATACAATCGGTGCCGATCGGCTCGGTCTGCCATCGAGGCGGTCTGTATCGTGGGATCATTCATAACAACTCATCCAGTCTGTGGTTATTGGTTTGATTGCAAAGCCGGCCAAGCCGCTTTGAGGTACATGGTCATTGACACCAAGGTGAGAATCGCCGCCACCACCAGCAAGCCCTCGCCAATGAGCAAAATCGGCAACGAAAATAAAGGCTCACGGTATAAACAAAACCCAATCGCGACCATCTGTGCGACGGTTTTGACTTTGCCAATCCAAAGGACTTGGACACGCGCGCTCTCACCAATCGAGGCCATCCATTCGCGAAGCGCCGATACGGTGATTTCGCGGCCAATGATGATGGCTGCAGACAGGGCCAAGAACATATTGGGACTGGCTTGGACGATCAACACCAAAGCAACAGCCACCATCAACTTATCGGCCACCGGATCCAAAAAGGCACCCAACCGAGACGACATCTCAAACCGCCTGGCGATCCAGCCATCGGCCCAGTCGGTCAACGCGGCAAACACAAACACCCCCACCGCCACTTGGTTGGCGCCTGACACGGGCAGATAAAACGCCACCACCAGCACAGGAATCAAACCAATGCGGGCCAGCGTCAAAATGGTGGGTATGGTGATGTGCATGCGCCAAACGCTCCCCAGAAATCGGTGCTCGATGCGCTATTATAGTCTTTGATTGACCCGCATCAGTCGCCAGACGATGTTTTTGCTGGGGCCTTGGCCGCTTTGGCAGGTTGCGTGTGCAGCGTTTCATGCAACCGCTCAGCCAACGCCTGGCTGATGCCAGTGACCCGGGTCAAGTCCTCGACGCTGGCATTGATCAGGCCCTCTTGACCACCGAAGTGTTGCAACAAGCGCTTTCGTTTTGTCGGGCCAATCCCCTCGACTTGATCCAGCACCGACTGATGCGCGGTCTTTTGCCGGCGCCGGCGGTGGCCACTGACCGCAAACCGGTGCGCCTCATCGCGGATTTGTTGCAAAACATGCGAGGCCCCGTGGTGGGGCCCGGGCACCACCTCTCGCTCTCCCAAAATCAACCGCTCGTGCCCCGCGCGCCGCCCGGGGCCTTTGGCCATGCCCAGCAAGGTGACCTCGGTGATGCCCAGCTCAGCCATGACCGCCTGGGCTTGGCTCAGTTGCCCCTTGCCGCCGTCGACAACGATCAGGTCAGGCAAAGTTTGATCGGTCTTGAGGGCGCGTTGGTAGCGGCGCTTGAGCACCTCCGCCATGGCCGCGTAATCATCGCCGGCGGGTGCATCATTGATGCCATATAACCGATAATCGCGTTTAATCGGGCCATCGGGACCAAACACCACGCAAGAGCCCATGGTGTCTTGACCACTGGAGTGGCTGATATCAAAACACTCCATCCGCTCAGGCCGGTCGGACAATTGAAGCAACTCAACCAAAGCATCCAACCCCTGCCCCCACTGATCCTTTTGAGCCAGTCGCCGGCGCAAGGCATCCTCGGCGTTGCGCATTGCAGACTCAAGCCACTGCCGGCGCTCGCCCCTGAGCTTTGATTTGATGTCCACTTTTGTGCCGCGCTGCTGGCTCAATGCATCCACCCACAGGCTGGCCTCATCCGGCTGGGTCGGCACAATCAGCTCTCTGGGCGGCCGGTGGTCTTGGTAGTACTGGCCCAAAAACGCCGCCAACACGGCAGCGGCCGCATCATCGGGTCGCACATTGGTGGGGAAGAAGGTCCGCCCACCGACGTTTCGGCCATTTCGAAAAGACACCACGTGCACCGCCACCGAGCCCGATTGGATGAACAAGCCAATCACATCCACATCGGTCTGCTGGCCGATGACGTATTGGTGACTGCGCACCGCTTGCAAGGATTGAATGTGGTCGCGGAACACAGCCGCCTGCTCGTAATCTTGCCCCTCGCTGGCTTCTGTCATGCGCTCAATCATGTACTGGATAACGCGGTCGTCTTCGCCTTTAAGCAATGCTTTGGCGGCATCCACATCGCGCTGATACGCCGCCTTGGAAATGTAGCCCACGCAAGGCGCCGAGCAGCGGTTGATTTGGTATTGCAGACACGGTCGCGTGCGGTTTTCGAAAACAGAGTCTCGGCACTGGCGCAACTTGAAAAGTTTATAGATCTGATTGAGCGATTGACGAACCGCGTGGATCGACGAATACGGACCATAAAACTCACCCTTTTGCCGGCGTTGGCCTCGATAAAAACTCACCAAAGGGTATGGATGATCGACACTCAACCGAATCCAAGGATAGCTTTTGTCGTCTCGAAGGTTGATGTTAAAACGAGGCTTAAATGCCTTGATCCACTCGTTTTCCAACAGCAACGCTTCAGTCTCTGTCCGGGTGAGCGACACCTCCATGGCAGCGATTTTTTTGATCATCAAATTAATGCGCGGGCCTTTGTCTTGCCCATTGAAGTAACTGGCCACACGTCTTTGCAGGTTCTTTGCCTTGCCGACATACAAGACCTGGCCTTGATCGTCGCGCATCAAATACACACCCGGGTCGGTGCTTAGGCTCTTGGCAAAGGCTTTTCCATCAAACGCTGGCATCAATCCTCCCCAGCGGTTAAAGACTGGCGGCGCGCCCAGCTTGCCGCGGCCTGATCGAGCATCTCAAAGACTTGATCGAAACCACCCTGGCCGCCGTAATACGGATCGGGGACAGACCGCCCAGGGGTCTGTGCCCCATCAATCATCGACATCACAAGGCCAAGCTTGGCGGTGGCATCAGCGGGCTTGAGGCTTTGTAGCTCAGCCAGATTGGTCTCATCCATGGCATAGATCTCGCCAAAGCGATAAAAATCAGCCACCGCGACTTGGCGTGCTTTGAGGTGGGCGATGTCAATCGATTGGGCCGCGGCGGTGGCGATCGCTCGGGGATCGGGGGGTTTGTTGACATGAAAGCCCGCGCAGCCTGCCGAATCAATGACCACATCGAGCCCCGCCCGCTCGGCGTGGTGCGCAAACAGCCCCTCGGCGATCGGGCTTCGACAAATGTTGCCCAAACACACCAGCAACACAGAAGGCACCATCAAGCCGGCCACTGCGACCTCACGCGCTCAACATCGGCGGGGTTGTCAACGCCTGCCGGGATGGGGCTGACCGCCTGTGCACAAACAATCGACCAGCCCGCGCTCAACGCGCGCCACTGCTCGAGTTTCTCAACGGCCTCAATCGCGCTGGGGACCAAATCCACCCACGCTTTGAGGGCGCCGACGCGATAGGCGTACAGCCCCACGTGGCGCAAAGCCGCATGCTCGGGCCAATCGCCGCGTTGTGGATGCGGGATGGGCGCTCGCGAAAAACACAGCGCATGGCCCGCATCAGACACGATCAATTTAACAACGTCAGGGTCTTGCCATTGGCAGAGGTCTTCGATGGGCTCGTATAAGGTCGCCATGGCAGCCGCGGGATCACTGGCCAACAGCGTGGCCACTTGGATCATGCACTCGGCGGGCATCAGCGGCTCGTCGCCTTGCAGGTTGACGATGATCTCATCGTCATCCAGCCCCAACTGGCCCACCGCCTCTGCCAGTCGGTCGGTCCCCGACTGATGCGCAGGTGAGGTCATCACCACCGATCCACCCACCGCCTCAATGGCGGTTGCAATCGCTGTGCTGTCGGTGACCACGTGGACACTTTTGGGCTTTGCACGTTGCGCACAGCCCCACACGCGTGCCACCAACGGTTGGCCATGGATGTCCACCAAGGCTTTTTGATCGAGTCTTTGAGACGCCAACCGCGAAGGGATCAGAACACGAAATTCAGTCATGATGTTTTATCCGTTGAACATGAGCGAGGACACTGGAGAGCACACAAGATTCAAGCGCGGCTGTCACCGACAACACAAACACCCGCTCGAGCGTTGTCTTGGGGAGCGCCAAGGCCCGAATTTTCACCGCATCTTTTTCAGTGACAACAATGGGGCCATCTGTGGGCAAGCCGGTCAAGTCGCTGGGCCGGTATCGATGGTGATCGGGCAAGGCCACCAGCCGCACCACCATGCCCAATGCCTCAAGCGTGGCCTGAAACCCCGCCGGGTGGGCAATCCCACACACCGCACGAACAGACCGGCCGAGCCATGCATCCATCGCCACGCGCTCGCCAGTCGCCAACTGGGTCAGCGCCTCGGGGCGCAACTCAAAACGGGTGTGGGCAACATCGGGCACAAACTCGCCGCCTTTGACCACCACCCGGTCAAAGTCGGACAGGCGGCTCAGGGGTTGTCGCAGGGGCCCTGCCGGCAGCAAGCGCTCATTGCCAAAGCCTCGGGTGCCATCAACCACACACACCGAATAACTTCGGGCCAGCCCCTGATTTTGCAAGCCATCGTCGCTGATCACCACATCGGCGCCGGCGTCAATTGCAGCGGCCACCGCGCGCGCGCGGTCGGCACAAACCACGACCTCAAGACCGGCCATCTGGGCCAGCATACACGGCTCGTCGCCCACAGCCGATGGCAAGGTGTGTTCATCCACCCACCGAGGGCGCGCGTGGCGCGAGCGCGCTCCATAGCCGCGCGCCACCACCACAACGCGGTGGCCCGCCTGTCTGAGCGCGTCACCCAAGGCCCGCACAACGGGGGTCTTGCCTGCACCGCCCGCCACCAGATTGCCCACCACGATCACAGGAATGGAGCCTGTCGATACCGGCGGTTGGGTGCGCCTGCGTGCCCACCACCCATGGAGGGTGCTGAGCCAGTCGAGCGTGGCAGGGACCGGTTGGCGCCCATACCAAATGTCATTGAGATGGCGTTCGATTCTCGCTCTATGCATTGCCTGTGTCATCAAATTGCAAGTGATACAGGTGCCGATACAAGCCGGTTTCTTTGGCCATCAACGACGCATGGGTGCCGGTCTCGACCAACTCGCCTTGGTCGAGCACCAACACCTGGTCGGCCCGTTGCACGGTCTTGAGTTGGTGCGCGATCACCAGCGCGGTGCGATCGGCGGTTAACTTTTCCAAGGCCTTGTGCACCCACTGTTGAGACTCGGCATCCAACGCCGAGGTGGCTTCATCCAACAGCACGATCGGGGCGTCTTTTAAAAACGCGCGGGCAATGGCGATGCGCTGGCGCTGACCGCCCGATAAACTGACCCCGCCCGGACCAAGAACGGTGTGCAACCCCTCCGGCAGGCGTTCGATGAACTCCATGGCATACGCATTCGCCGCCGCCCGCTCGATGGCCTCCAGCGAGGCCTCCCCCCGGTGAGCGTAGCCGATGTTGGCGGCGATGGTGTCATTGAACAACACCACCTGTTGGCTGACAAACGCCAAGTTGGCGCGCAACGAGGCCAGCTCGTAGGCCTCGACATCCACCCCATCGATCAAAACATCGCCGTGGGCCGAGTAAAAGCGCGGGATGAGCTTCATGAGTGTGCTTTTCCCCGACCCCGACCGACCCACCACCGCTGTCATTGTCCCGGGTTGAAGCTCAAAGCTGACACCGCGAAGCACGGGCGTTTGCTGACCTGGGTAGACAAACGAGACGTCTTTAAAGACCACGTGGCCAGCCATCGTCGCGGGGCGGTGCTGGCCCCGATTGGGCTCGGTGTCGGTGTCGAGAATGCCAAACAAACTGGTCGCAGCTGCCACCGCTTTTTCGATCACCACGTGCAAGCGGGTCAAGCGTTTCAGTGGGGGGATGCACGCCACCATCGCGGCCAACACCGACATGAAGATGCCAGCGCTGATGGTGTCTTGAAGCCAATCGCTCACCGCCAAGGTCAACAGCACCACCACCGCGCCACCGGCGGCCAGCTGTATCAATGACGATGACAGCAACTGGGTGGCCGACAGGCGCAAGTGCAATTTGCGGTTCGCCTCGGTTTGCTCACAAAAACGCTTGGCTTCATAATCCTGACCCCCATAGACCTTAATCACCTCGTGGCCTTGGACCGCTTCTTCAGTCAGGTGGGTCACATCCCCCATCGAGTCTTGGATCGAGGTCGATAACTTTCTAAAACGCAAACTGATCACGCCCACGACCAGCAAAATCACCGGCGCCAACAGCAGCATGGCCAATGTCAGCCGCCACGACTGAATCACCATCACGGCAAGCAAGGCCACCACCGTGAGGGTGTCGCGGACAGCGCCAATCAATGCCGTGGTCGCGCCTTGTGCGACCTGTTCGGCGTTGTAGCTGATCGCTGAGATCATCTGCCCTGGCGGGTGCTGATCGAAGTAGGCGCTGGGCAGTTGCATGTAGCGTGAGAACACATCTTGGCGCATGTCGGCGATCAAGCGTCGGCCGACCCACTCCATGCCGAACACGCCCCCAAAATTGCCCACAATCCGAAGCACAACCGCCCCCATCACCAAGCCCGGCAGCCACCAGTTGAGCACCGGGTCGGGGGAGACGATCGTTTCATCAATCAGCGGGCGCAGCAAATAAAAAAACAAGCCTTGCCCGGCGGCATCGAGGGCCACTGCAACAATCGACAAGCCAAAAATCGCCTTGTATTGGAGCATTCGCCCAATCAATCGACGATAAATGGAGCGAGCAACAGAAGCGGATGCGGTCATGGATACAGCCAATACAAACTAATCTTGATTGTAACGGGTTGCCAGTTGAACCGACTGGATATCCGCTTGGGCGACTTGATCCATCAAACCGACCACGTCTCCATGGCTGACTGCGGTATCGGCGTAGATGATCACCGCGCCATCGGGTTGGCTGGTGTGCCACTCACGCAGCACGGCTGTCAGCTTTGGGTCGTCCACACGCCCCGACCATTGTTCGGTGTCCACCGCCCCGCCTTGGGTCAGGGTGATCTCAAAGACCTGGGCCTGTGACTGGCGCTCACCTTCACTGGCCGCGGGCAGCGTGATGGGCAACACCTGCTGGCGATCAAAGGTGGTTGAGACCATAAAAAAGATCAGCAACAAAAACACCACATCGATCAATGCGGTCAGATTGATCTCGGGCTGTTCGGCGTCGGTGGATTGAAACTTCATGCGTCTTGGATGTCTTCAATCAAGGCTTGCGTTGCGCGCTCAAGCCCCAACGACAGGGCAGTGATGCGGGCTTTGAAGTAGCGATAGAAGAAATAGCTCGGGATGGCGATGCTCAACCCCGTTGCTGTGGTGACCAGCGCTTCGGAAATCCCACCCGCCAACAGCTGCGCTTGGCCTGCGCCTTGCAATTGTATGGTCTGAAACACCTTGATCATGCCAATGACGGTGCCCAGCAGCCCCAGCAACGGCGTGATGCCGGCAATGGTGCCCAAGGCGTTGAGATACCGCTCCAGCGAGTGCACGACCTCCCGGCCTTTGTCTTCGATCGCTGAACGCCACGCCGCATCATCGAGGTGGCGCTTATCGATGACAACGCCCAACACCTGACCCAGAGGGGAGTCGTCTGTCAACCGCGCGCTATGGTCGTGCCCCGCAGTGGGTTGTTTGATGGACTGGCGAGCCTGTGCCAAAGCGTGCTCGGGGAGCACCCGCTCAAACCGAAGCGCATAGGCGCGCTCCAGCACAATGGCCAGCGCCAGCACCGAGCACAAGCCCAAAGGCACCATCAGCCAACCGCCCGCCACAATCACATCCCACATTCGCCATCCATCCTCGTGCCTGCCCAAACCTGCATCATACCGCCAAGGCCCACCCTCAACAATTGCGCGCGCTGTGCCAAAACCGTCGCCGCTGCCCCACCGCCGTGTCAATGCGCGGTGCGTCAGCATCGCGGGTCCAGGTGATGGCCACCGCACCGCAGTGGCTGGTCTGATACAGATCAACCCCGCGTTTGGCCAACCGCTCGACAACCGCAGGGTCTGGTCGCCGGTGGCGGTCGTTCAACCCCACGGAGATCACCGCCCGCGCTGGGTTGAGGGCATCGAGCCAAGCATCGGAGGTGGCCTCGGCGTGCCCGGAGCGCGCCACCACCAGCGTATCAGCGCCGATCGCCTCGTGCATCTGCAAAACGTGCGCCTCGCCGACGGCATCAAGACCCGAGACGAGCAACACCCTGCCCTGTGGGTGACGAATCGACAACACGCAGGTGCTGTTGCCACCCAGATCCGGCAAATACGGGCCCGGGTGGACAAACTCAAAGTGCAAGTCGCCCGTTGACCAGGTGGTTCCGCGTTGGCAGCGTTGCACCGAGGCGACGCTGGGCGCCTGGTCATCGACAGCATCAAAGCTTTGGTGAACGCGGCCCACCCACGCCTGATCAAGGAGCGAGCCCAACCCCCCGCGGTACCCTCGGTGGTCCCAAGACAACACCACGTCATCAAACACCCGCCGCGCTGGCGGCTCATGGTCACGCCTGGCCTGTTGGGCCAACAGCCCGCCGAGCGTGTCTTGCCCCGCGCCGTCGCCTGGGCCGGTATCAAACAACAACCGGTAGGCATCCTGTTCAACCACCGCCGCCAGCCCAGAGCCGACATCAAAGACCGTTAAGCTCACCGCGTTGTCTTGCCCCGCGCCTTTGGGCACCAAAACCGCAGCCACCAACAACGCCCCACCCACGCCCCGCCCCATCCACCCCGCTGGCGCCAATAACCACGCCGCGCCCACCAAGCCCGCCGCCATCATCAACACCGACACCGCGGGCATGGGCATTGCCGACAGCCCCGTGTCATTCAGCGCGCCCAACGCCCTCAACAACACCGCCAATGACTGATCACTCCAGTGTGCAAGCCCGACCACCCCCACTCCAGCAAGGCTCAAGCCCGTCGACAGCAGGGTCGATGGCAACACCACCGCGCTCACCCATGGAATCGCGGCGAGGTTGGCCACGAACGCCCCCGGCACCCACTGCCCAAAAATCCCAACAGACAAAGGCAACAGCCCCACCATCACCAACCACTGGGCGCGCAGCAACCCACGCCCTGCCGAGTAGCGCTTCGATGTTGCCGTGCGCCACCCAAACCCCCAGATCAAAAACGCCACGGCGCCGAACGACAGCCACAACCCCGCGCTCAACACCCCCAACGGATCAATCAACAACACCACCAACAGCGCCAACAACAGCCCATCCACAGGCGAGGTCCGTCGCCGGGCCAGCGTGGCCAACATCGCCACGCTGAGCATGATCAACGCCCGCTGGGTCGGCAAACTGAACCCCGCCAGTGCGGCATACCCCAACGCAAACAACCACCCCACCGCCAACGCCATCGGCGTGCGGCCAACCCGAATCCCCAGCACCACACACCCACCCCAAATGACCACACCCACCAACGCACCCAACCCCGCCATCATCCCCACGTGCAAGCCTGAAATCGCCAGCAGGTGCGCGGTGCCGGTGTCTTGCAACACGTGGCGGACCTTGTCGCTGATCGCGCTTCGATCCCCCAGCAGCAAGGCGCGTTTTAAAGCGGCGACGTCCAAATCGGTGGTGGTGGCTTGGATGTGCTCTGCCAGGCGCTGGCGAAGTCGATGCACCGCCGCCATGCCATGGCGTTGCGCGCCCAGGTATTGCGGTGGGGGGTGAGATGCCCCCGATCGAACACGGGCGGTGGCGTGGATGCCCTCGGTCAACAAATACCGCTCGTAGTCAAACCCAGAAAAGTTCAGCCGACCGGTGGGGGGATAAAGCGCCAACGGCAAGCGCCAGATGTCGCCCGGTTGAATATGCTCGCGGGCCCGATACCAACGCGCTTCAATCAGTTTGGGGGCGTTGGGGTCTTGGGTCTTTAAGCGAAACTTAAGCGTTTGGTCCGACCACTCGGGCAAGCCCACCACGGTGCCTTCGATGAGCTGGACTTCGCCGGCGCGCTCGTGCGGCCAACGCGCGTCGATGGCTTGCTGGGCAACCACCGCGCACCAGCACAACCCAAAGCAAAAACAGGCCAAGCGCGACCGGTGGTGAATGAGGGCTGTCACGCCCAACCCGGCCAGGCCCCAAAGCCACCCGGTGGGTGGCAGCGTTGGAGACCACGCCATTAAAGCAATACCTGCAACGAAGGCGAGGATTGCTTGGTGCGGCATGTCAACTCAGCTCGACGAGTACTCCGTTGCGCATCTCAAGGCAACGATCCATTTTGCGGGCCAAGGCGCGGTCGTGGGTGACCACCACCAGCGCGGTTTGGTAGTCCACATTGAGCTTGAGCATCAGCTCATAAATGTGGGCTGAATTGTGCTCATCCAAATTGCCGGTGGGCTCATCGGCCAATAAGCAGCTGGGCCGGGTGACCATGGCTCTGGCCACCGCCGCGCGCTGACGCTCACCACCCGACATTTCTCCAGGCTTGTGGTGCAACCGCTCAGCCAACCCCACTTCGGCCAACAACGTCTTTGCGGCCGCACGCGCGGCTTGAGCGGATTCGCCTCGAATCAACAGGGGCATGGCGACATTCTCAAGCGCACTGAACTCGGCCAACAGGTGGTGAAACTGATAGACAAACCCCAGCGAGCGGTTGCGAATGGCGGCCAACGCCGCCTCGCTTTGACCCGCCAGCGATTCATCGTGCACCTTCACCACCCCGCCGGTGGGCTTATCCAAGCCGCCCATCAGATGAAGCAGTGTGCTCTTGCCCGCACCGGATGCCCCAACGATCGCCACCCGCTGCGAGGGCTCAATCGCCAAACTCACCCCTTGCAACACCGGAATCTCAACAGGGCCCTGGTGAAAGGTCTTGACCACATTCTCAAGCCGCACAACGGCCGACACATCACTCATAGCGAAGCGCCTCCACCGCGTCGGTGTTGGCCGCGCGCCACGCCGGGTAAATGGTCGACAACAGCGACAGCAGCAAAGCCAACCCAGCAAACCGAACCACATCGCTCAACAGCAACTCAGAGGGCAAATCCGAGATGTAGTACACCTCAGCCGATAAAAACTCAACGGCCAAAAGACGCTCGACCATGGCCACCACGTCTTGCACGTTCAGCGCCAGTGCAATGCCGGCCACCACACCCACCGCCGTGCCAATCACCCCAATCAACGAGCCTTGAATCATAAACACTTGGCGAATGCGGCCCGGATCGAGCCCCATGGTCTTTAAGATGGCAATGTCGGCTTGCTTGTCGGTGACCACCATCACCAAAGTCGAGATGATATTGAACGCCGCCACCGCGATGATCAGCGACAGAATAATGAACATCACGGTTTTTTCTGTTTGCACCGCCCGAAAGAAATTGGCGTTTTGCTGGGTCCAATCACGCACCTGATATAGCCCAGGGAGGCTTTCACCAATTTGGCGTGACACGGCCGGTGCGCGCATCATGTCGGTCAATTTCAGGCGGATGCCACTGACGCCGTCTTGAAGTCGAAACAGCCGCTGGGCATCGGTGTAGTGCATCATCGCCACCGCCGTGTCGTACTCATGGACCCCCGCCTCAAACAACCCAGTGACTGTAAAGCGGCGAACTTGGGGAATCACGCCGGCGGGGGTTGCGCGGATCTGGGGGGCGAACACCGTCACCTCATCGCCAGGCCCCACCCCCAAACGGCCGGCCAAGCCCACACCCAAGACAATGCCCCACTCGCCACTGTTCAAGTCATCAAGCTCACCCATGATCATCTGCTCGGCCAGGTCTGACACACCAGCCTCTGGGCCTGGATCGATGCCGCGGATCAACGCCCCAGCGGTGCGTCGGCCATCGATGAGGGTCTCTTGTTCAACATAGGGTGCGCTGGCAACCACCTCGGGGTGGGCTTGGACTTGGTCTAGAATCTGCGGCCACTGGGCCAACGGCCCATCGATGTCTTGGATGGTGGCGTGCGAGACCATCCCCAAAAGCCGCTCTCGCAATTCTTTTTCGAAGCCATTCATGACACTCAACACAGTGATCAACGTCATCACGCCCAACGCAATGCCCGCCATTGAAATCAATGAAATGAAGGAAATAAAGTGGTTTCGGCGCTTGGCGCGCAAGTAGCGAAGGCCGATGTACAGGGCAACGGGCTGGAACATGGGCTAGGCCTGATCCAGCCGGTCAAGACACTGCACCAGCTCCACCGGCAAAGGGGCGATCAGTGTGCACGCATCCGGGGCTGGGAGCGTCAATTGGTGGGCATGTAAGAACAATCGCTTCAAACTCGCAGGGGGTTGGGATTCATTGTAGCGTTCATCACCCACCACCGCATGCCCGATCGCTTTGGCGTGGGCCCGGATCTGGTGCATGCGCCCGGTCTCAATCACCGCCTCGACATGGGTGTAGCCGACATATCTGGCCTGCACGATAAACGTCGTTTTCGCGGTCTGGCCCTGTGGATCGGGGACCACGCGGTGTTGGCCGCTGTGGTCACGGATCTTTTTGAGCGGTTGATCGACAATGGTTTGCGATTCGCTGATCTCGCCTTCGAGCAGCGCCAAATACCGCTTGTCCACCAACCGATCGCGCCACAGGTCTTGCAAACGAATCAGCTCCTGGCGGGTCTTGGCCACCAACACCACACCGCTGGTCGCTCGATCCAGGCGATGGACGAGTTGCCAATGGGGCTGGTTGGCCTGGATCATGTCAATCAATCCCACATCCACCCCAGAGCCTGCGTGCATCGCCAATCCGGCCGGTTTATTGATCGCCAGCCAGCCATCGGTCTCCACCAGCGTCCAGCCAGCCACCCAATCGCCCCATTTCTTCCGCGTGCGCTCATTCGGGGCTGAGCGCTGGCCGGCCGGCTCCAACGGCGGAATGCGGACATCGTCACCCATGGCAAGCTTGGCCATGGGCTTGGCGCGTTTGCCGTTGATGCGCACCTGACCGGTCCGAATCAGGCGATAAACCAAGCCTCGGGGGGGCTTTTCGGGCAGTCCCATCATGAAATTATCCAGCCGCTGACCGGCGTGGTTGGCCTCAATGACCTCGTGGCGGACCCCACCTAACATGCTGTTAACTCCTGATTTGAGATGCTCACAAACGCCGCGACCGAGCAAAAATGTCCAAATAATGATATTATGCGTCGGTTGTGGCGCGTGTGTGCAAGCGGTTGATTTTCAAAAAAATCCACTTGCCCACCGCTGCAACGGGTTTGACAGATTACATGGATTGAGTCGAGCTGGTCTCGTCTCAGCCCCGAAACCGGCCCCACCCGACAGCCACTGATGGCTGGGGTGGCTGGCCCCAACGACAACCGGGTCGCCTGAATGGACTTGGGTTGTTGAGACATTAACAGAATAAAACACAATCCGGCCGGTGAGCAGCACTCGCCGCCCGATGAACGCTTTGTCGAAGCGACATCGACATGAAGCGGAACAAGTTTTTTAAGACAGATCAAACAGCGCGATCGATACGCCCTTGGCGTGGCGCGACAAACACAATGCACGGGGTGGGCTTTGGCCCAGACCGGGCCAGTGGTGCCGACAATCGGCATCACGCGATCACATGGTTTGGGGTCTTTGGATCCTGGCCAGTCTTTGGAACACTTGTCCTTGGCGTTCATCTTGCCGGCTGACTGGAGGACAAGTCACCCATGAAACGCATGCTAATCAACGCCACTCAACCTGAAGAGGTCCGCGTGGCCATTGCCGATGGGCAAAACCTGCAAGATCTGGACATCGAGCTCCCGAATCAGGCGCAGAAAAAATCAAACATTTACAAAGGCAAAATCACCCGCGTTGAGCCCAGCTTGGATGCGTGCTTTGTCGAGTTTGGCTCCGAACGTCATGGCTTTTTGTCGATGAAAGAAATCGCCAAAGAGTATTTCAATGCCGCAGCCCAGAAGAAATTTGATGCCGGTGAGCGCGTTGACATCAAAGACGCCGTGCGCTCTGGCCAAGAAGTCATCGTTCAAGTCGACAAAGAAGAGCGAGGCACCAAAGGGGCTGCACTGACCACCTACATCAGCCTGGCCGGGCGTTACCTGGTGCTGATGCCCAACAACCCCAAAGCCGGTGGTGTGTCACGCCAGATCACCCGCGACGAGCGAAAAGAGCTGCTGGACACTTTGCAACAAGTCACCATCCCCGATGGCATGGGACTGATTGTGCGCACAGCCGGTGTTGGGCGAGAAACCGAAGACCTGCAGTGGGACTTGGATTATTTGTTGCAGGTTTGGAATGCCGTGTGCGAGGCCGCCAAAAGCCGTCAAGCGCCGTTTTTGATTTATCAAGAATCGAGCTTAATGATTCGGGCGTTGCGAGACTACTTGCGCGATGACATTGGTGAGATTCTCATTGATGACGAGAAGGTCTTCAACGAAGGCCAAGAGTTCATGCAGCAGGTGATGCCCCAGCACCTGAAAAAGCTCAAGCAATACTCAGACGACACCCCACTGTTTTCGCGCTATCAGATTGAAAGCCAGATCGAGTCGGCCTTCTCACGAGAGGTGCAGCTGCCCTCTGGCGGCGCGGTGGTCATTGACCACACCGAGGCCTTGCTGTCGATCGACATCAACTCAGCGCGCGCCACAAAAGGGTCCGATATCGAAGAAACAGCGCTGCAAACCAACCTCGAAGCTGCCGACGAAATTGCCCGGCAATTGCGCATTCGAGACCTGGGCGGGCTGATTGTGATTGATTTTATCGACATGCTCAGCAAAGACGCTCAGCGCAAAGTCGAAAACCGCCTTCGCGAGGCGATGCGCATTGACAAAGCCCGCGTGCAAATTGGGCGAATTTCGCGGTTTGGCTTGTTGGAAATGTCGCGGCAAAGACTCCGGCCGTCGTTGGGCGAATCGAGCTACATCACCTGCCCCAGGTGCGACGGTTACGGCTCGATTCGCTCGATTGAATCCTTGGCGCTGTCGATCCTGCGTTTGGCTGAAGAAGAGTCGATGAAAGAACAGACCAGGCGCGTCATCGTTCAAGCTCCGGTCTCGGTGGCGAACTTTCTGCTCAACGAAAAACGCGACGCCATGGCCGAGCTTGAAAAGCGCACCGACGTGCCGATCACCGTGGTGGCCAACTCACACCTGGAAACCCCGCGCTTTGAGATCCAGCGGGTGCGCCCCAACGACGAGATCGAGGGCACGAGCTATGAGTTGGCACAAACCGAAAGCGCTGAGCTCAACACCTCGAAGACACAAGACCCGATACCCGCACCGAAACCTGTCGACCAAGCGGCGGTCAGCGGCATCCGCCCGGCAGGCCCAGCCCCCGGCACCAGCCGCGCAGGCACTGGGTTCTTTGCATGGCTGAAGTCCCTGTTTTCTGGCTCGTCCACAGACGCCTCCAGTGAGCGCACCAAACAGCGCCCGCAATCCAATCAGCGCAGATCAGAAAGCCAGTCCCGTGGACAAGGCAAACCCACACAACGCGATGACAAGAACCGTCAAAGGGGTGGCCAAGGCAAGAAGGCCGGCAAGAAGAAAACACGCAATGCGAAAAAGAAAAGCTCGGTCAATAAGTCCGACAAACCAAATGACCAACAACCCAGCGAGCAAACCCCTGCAAGCGCAGACGCTGGTGGCGCGCCGAAGAAAAAACGTCGACGCAGAGGGGGCAAAAAGCGCCGTCAACGGGCTGAGAACCAAGCCACAGAGGCGCGTCAAGAACAAGGTGACCTGCCGCTGTCTTCGGCCAGTTCGCCATCGCCTCAGTCGTCGACTGAACCTGGCAGTGGTGACTCATCAAAGCCCACACACGCCGGCTCGTCTGACCTTGCCACGCCGGTCAAAGGCGAAGATGGCCTGTATCGAATCCCGACACAGCCTGAATCCAAGCCTGAATCCAAGCCTGAATCCAAGCCTGAGCCCAAGCCTGAGCCCAAGCCTGAGCCCAAGCCTGAGCCCAAGCCTGAGCCCAAGCCTGAGCCCAAGCCCCAGCCTGAGGACAACTCAGCGCCGAGCAAAGACTAAAACAGGTTGGATTGGGTCACGGGCGGGTCGAGATCGACCAGCCCGTGGCGCACCGCCATCTTCAAAAGCGCGACCTCGGTATCCAGGTTCAGCTTTTCGTAAATGCGGTATTTGTATGTCGCCACGGTTTTTGGGCTGACATTGAGCCGGTGCGCAATCGCCGGCATGCGCTCGCCTTCGATGAGTGATAAACCCACCTCCAACTCCCGAGTGGTGAGCGTCTCAAAGGGTGAGCTGACCTCACTCGGCAGTGTCGACATCGCCAAGTGTTGGGCGATGTCTGGACTGATGGCACGCTCGCCTCGAGCCAACTGAATCAGCATGCTGTGCAACTGATCTTCTGAGGCCTTCTTGCTCAACAACCCCCGAACGCCAACCTCCAACAAACGGCGCAAAATGGGGTGGTCCACTTGCCCCATCAGGCCCAATACCGAAATCTCGGGGTGACTTTTTCGCAGCCGATCCACCAATTGCAAGCTTTGGCTGAGGCCCGCATCCAAATGCATCACCACAATAACAGGCTTGTGTTGGCGTACCGAAGCGAGGGCAGACACATCAACTTTCCCCTGAGCCACCACCGCAAATTGAGGATGCGCCTCAATCGCGTGCTGCAATGCAGCGCGCAACAAAGGGGCTTCATCGATCACCATTGTCGTTATCATCTTTATCTCTCCCGTGCTGCTGGCCAGACTACCTCGATCAAGCTCAACACCTGCAACGCTTCACATTTGTTGAACTTATGATCGTTACCCTCTCGTCTTTGAGCGCTTCGACTCCCCGCGTCTTTAGACGTACAATGACACCAGAGTACAATCGAGGGCACACCATGCACAAACCGCAACGTATCATCACAATTGGACTGTTGGTTGGGTTCTTGGCCAGCACCACCCAAGCCCAGACCACCAGCCGGACGGAGTATCAGACCATTGGCTTTGAACCCGTGGCCACTGGATTGGAACACCCCTGGTCTTTGGCGTTCTTGCCCGATGGCTCGATGCTGGTGACCGAGCGTCGTGGTCGGCTGAACCACATCACACCCGAAGGCGAGGTCACACCAGTCCCCAATACCCCGGAAGTCAGTGCGGTCAACCAAGGTGGTCTGCTCGAGGTGTTGCCCCACCCCAATTTCGAAGACAACAGAATCGTCTACCTGACCTACTCTAAACAAGACCCCGAAGGCTCAAACAATACAGCCACCGCGTTGGCACGAGGCTTTTTGGTTAACGGTGAACTGGTCGCGGTCGAAGACATTTTTGTCCAAAACCGCTACAGCCAACCCGGCCGGCACTATGGCTCCAAGCTGGCGTGGATGCCTGACGGCACATTGCTCATGAGCATCGGCGATCGCGGCAGCGAGCCCCCACGCGCGCAAGACCTCAATGACCACGCCGGCGCCTTGCTGCGACTGACCGAACACGGTGAGCCTGCCAACGACAATCCATTTGTGGACACCGCCGATGCCCAGCCAGAAATCTACAGCTACGGCAACCGAAACATCCAAGGCCTGATCGTTGATCCTGACACGGGCGCGATCTGGGCCACTGAACACGGACCACGCGGCGGCGATGAGCTTAACCTCATCGAGGCGGGCAACAACTACGGCTGGCCGGTGGTCTCGTTGGGCCGCGACTATCGCACCGAAGAGCAGTTTGCCGATGGCCAGCGCGCCCACCCCGACATGGTCAACCCGTGGATTGACTGGACGCCGGGCTTGGCACCGTCTGGCCTCGTCCAATTAAAGAGCGACCACTTTGGCCAGTGGCAAGGCAATTTCTTGGCCGGTGGCCTTCGCACCGAACAACTCCGCCGCATTGTCTTCGAAAACGGTCAGGTGGTGCACCAAGAAGAGATCCTCCGGGGTGAGCTCGGGCGAATCCGCGACGTTCGTGTGGGCCCCGATGAGAATGTCTATGTGCTCACCGATGCACCCAGTGGCGCGGTGTATCGCATCTTTCCTGCGAGCAATTGACTCAGACAAGCGGCGTGAGGGTGCCGGTCGTGGTTTTGACTGGCGGCGTTGCCAGCGGCAAGACCGCGGTCTCTGAAGGCTTGGCCCAATTGGGCGCCTGCGTGGTGGATACGGATGTGATCGCTCGGTCCGTGACACAACCCGGTCAACCCGGCTTCGAGGCCATCAGACAACACTGGGGCGATGCGATCCTCACCGCAGGTGGCGGTGCAGATGGCGACGGCAATGGCAATGGCGGTCCCGCCGCTGTGCTTGATCGAGCGAAGCTGCGACACATCGTGTTTGCCGACCCCGCCCAGCGAAAAGTGCTCGAGTCGCTCCTGCATCCTTTGATCATGGCCGAGGTCAACAACCAGCTGGCCGAGATCCCACAAAGCGCCTGCGACTATGCCGTGGTGGTCATCCCTTTGTTCGCAGAAAACCCCACCCTATTGAAGCCCGATGCCGTTGTCGTGGTCGATGCGCCAGAATCGGCGCAGCTGGCGCGGTTGGTTCGCCGCGATGGGATCGATGAGACACTGGCCCAGCAGATGCTTGATGCCCAAGCCTCTCGCGCTCAACGGCGTTTGCTGGCCACCGACATCATCGACAACGACCAAGACCTGCAGACATTGGACGCGCGTGTCTTTGCGCTGGATCAGCGGCTGAAAGTCCGCTTCAAAACACGGCCCAACGCCACGCCTTAATTCTTCTCGCCGGCTCGGGCCAGCACCATCATGCTCAACCGCGCCCAAGCAATTTGGCGCTTGGCCTCATCGTGAATGGCGATGTTCCAAAGGTGGGTGGTCCGCCCTTGATGAACAATGTTGGCCCGTGCCCGCACCACCCCAGACTGCAACGACCGAATGTGGTTGATCGACAGCTCCAAACCCACCGGATAATGCGTTTTGAGATCCAGCAGCAGCGCAGAGGCCGCGCTTCCCACAGACTCAGCCAAAGCCGCGGTGGCCCCGCCGTGCAAGATCCCCATGGGCTGGTGGACATTGGGGTTGACGGGCATGGTCGCCTCCAAAAACCCCGCCCCGGCATCGGTGTAGACGATGCCAAGCGTCGCCATCAGGGTATTTTTTGATGATTGGTTGAGCCGCTCCAAAAGCGGCCCCACATCATCGACCTCAATCGCCATCAGCATCCAGACCATAGTCGATGGCATGGGGTGGTGGCTCGCCGCCTGGCCCTTTCAGGTAGTGGTTCATCCAACGCATCAGCCGAAGGCTGTAATCCCACCGCGAAGCGGCCCGTTGGTTGCCATGCCCCTCGCCTGGGTAGAGCACCAACCGCGCTGGCGGTGGATCGTCTTGCAACACCAGATACCGGTACAGGATTCTTGACTGGGTCGGGTCCACCCGAGGATCGGCCGCCCCATGCATGATCAAGATCGGTGTCTGCGCTTGATCGGCGTAATAAATCGGGCTGGCCTCGCGGTACAGATCCCAATCCTCCCAAGGCCAAGTCAGGTAGTGGACCAGGTAGAGTTCTTGGGCGATGTCAGAGGTCCCCAACATCGCAATCTTGTCAGACAAACCAACGTTCATCACCGCCGCGGCAAAGCGTTCGGTGTAATACGTCGCGCCCCAAGCCGTCGCGTAACCACCATAAGACCCCCCGGTGATGCCCACGCGCTCACCGTCGACCCACCCTTGCTCGATCAGATGATCCACGCCATCAATCAAATCACTGAACTCTTCGGCCGCGGGTGCGCCTTGAGAACTCAAGGTGAACTCCACCCCGCGCCCCGTCGAGCCGCGGTAGTTGGGGTAGAACATGAAATACCCCTCCGCCGCCGCCACTTGACCGGGCAGCGCGTAACTGGTGATCCAACCGTTCGAGTAATGCGCCTCAGGCCCACCGTGAACCGCGAGAATCAAGGGATAGCGCTCATCGGCATCATAATCCAACGGCCAAATCAACAGCCCCTCCAAACGCAACCCATCGCGGGCTTCGTACGTCACCACGCTTTGGCGCGCCAGCGCGACATCGGCCAGCCAAGGGTTGCTGTTTGTCAGCCGCTCCGGCGTCGGCGCGTCGGCGTGCAGATGATACACCTCACGAGGGTGACTCGGCCGCGAGGCCACCAACGCCACATCGCCATTGTCATTGACACTCAAATCCCCAAACACCAGATCGCGAACTTGCGCCACGGTCTGGCGATTCTCGCCGTTGGGGGCAATGGTGCCCAGCCGGGTCTCGACCCCCTCGAAACTGACAAACGCAATCTCATCACCACGCCAGTCGAGGTGCCAAATGTGGCCTTCTAAGCCCGGCATCAACTCAACGAACTCACCCCCGTCTTGGCCCGCCACCAACAGCCGGCCTTCTCTGGGGTCACGCACCACGGTGGTGCCCAAAAACGCCAAGTGCTCCCCCGATGGGCTCCAGGCCATGGCACCGAGTTTGCCCGGGTTGTCCACGCGGCCAATCAAGTCGCCATCAGGGGTGATGATGCGGATTTTTTGGAACATCAAGGTGTCGTCAACCAACTGCCGAGGCGTCACCGAAATCGCCAACCGATCACCCGCGGGCGACCACTGGACCTGCTGGACCGAGCCGTCAATCTCCAGCGTTTTTTCTTCTCCGCCCAGCGTTTGGATGACCAGCACGTTGGCGCGCCACTGCTCTTCGAAAATGATCTGGCTGAAGCCTTGATCTTTCAGCTCACTGACCTCGTCAGGCTCGGGCGGCGCAATCACCATGGCAACCTGCTCGCCATCGGGGGAGAAGCTGTAGCCGCGCACGGGACCATTTGGTTCAGCCAACACCCGCGCTTCACCACCATGGGTGGAGATGCCATACAGCCGCGCGTGCTCATCGCCCTCGCGTTTGGCCACAAAGGTGATGGTTTGCCCGTCGGGGGTCCAGCCAATGGATGAGACATTGACCTGACCGGTGATGTAGGGGTGCATCACCCCATCGGCATCGATGATGTGAAGCTCACTCCAAGCGCGGCCATCGTCATCCACCCCCACCCGGCGCGGCACAATCTTGGTGACCGCTGTCGTGTTATGGGTTGGGCTGATGGCCACTTGGCCGATTTGTTCAAGCTTGGCAATGTCGTCCAAGGTCATGCCATCGGCGAGCGCGGCAGAGCAGCTCAGTGCAAAGGCCACAACGGCCGTTGCAGCAAACATCAAGGGGTTGGGTCGAGTCATGTGATCGTATCCTTACAAACAACAATGTGAGAGCCAGCCACACATCGGTGACCGAAGCTCTGGGGCGATACGCAGGCACTTTTGGGCCGACGTGGGATCAATATACCGAATTTTGTTGGCCAACGGGTGATGCGATCGCCCAGCGCTCGGTCGACCTGCCATAATATTGGCGTGACCCCCGAAACCTTGAGTCTGCCCATGAGCTTGTCGCTGGCCAAAGAGAAAATCCAATTCTTGCTGCTCGAAGGCGTGCACGCCGAAGCCGATGCCTTGCTGCATCGGGCCGGCTACACCAACATCGATCGGATTGATGGTGCGGTGGATGCCCAGACGCTGGCCAAACGCATCGAAGATGTTCATTTTCTCGGCATCCGCTCACGCACCCAGCTGACCCAAGCGGTGCTGTCGCATGCCAAGAAATTGACCGGCATCGGCTGTTTTTGTATCGGCACAGACCAAATCGACCTCGCCCATGCCGCCCAGTGTGGTGTGCCTGTGTTCAACGCCCCGTATGCCAACACCCGCTCGGTGGCTGAGTTGGTGTTGGCCGAGATCATCATGTTGATGCGAGGCATACCAGAAAAAAACGCCGCCGCGCACCAAGGCCACTGGTTGAAAACCGCTGCCCACTCGCACGAGGTCCGGGGCAAACGTCTGGGCATCGTTGGCTACGGCCACATCGGCACCCAATTGGGCATCCTGGCCGAAGGCTTGGGGATGCAGGTCAACTACTTCGACATCGTCTCCAAATTGCCGCTGGGCAACGCCCAACCCGCCGCGTCTTTGGATGAACTGCTCAGCCAGTCCGATGTGGTCAGCTTGCATGTGCCCGATACCCCTGAAACAGAGCACCTGATCAACCCAGACAACCTCAAAAGGCTGCGCCCGGGTGCTCACTTGATCAATGCCTCGCGAGGCCGGGTGGTCGATCTGGATGCGCTGAAAGCATCACTGACGGAAGGACACGTCGCCTCGGCAGCCATTGATGTGTTTCCAATGGAGCCCAAAAGCAGTGAGCAGGCGTTTGAAAACCCCCTGCGCGGACTCCACAATGTCTTGCTCACCCCGCACATCGGTGGCAGCACCCAAGAGGCCCAAAAGAACATTGCCCGCGATGTGACTGAAAAACTGATCCGCTACTCCGACAATGGATCGACAATGGGCGCGGTGAACTTTCCTGAAGTGGCCCTGCCCGACCACGCCGGCACGCAACGGATCATGCACATCCACCGCAATGAGCCTGGGGTATTGCACGCCATCAACACCGCCATCTCTGATCAGGCCATCAACATCGCCGCCCAGTACCTGCAAACCCAAGGCGAGATTGGCTATGTGGTCATGGACATCGAAACCGACAACCCCACGCCGCTGATCCAGGCCCTGCGCGCCATCCCAGCCACGATCAAGACCCGCACACTGCTCTAACTCGCCCATCGCGCCCAACGGCGGATCGCGTCAGCCCCAAGCGCTCAATGGGGGGCGATTTGCGTACATGCAACAAAACTTATACACTGGGGCCCTGCGTGAAGATAATGTGAATGTTGAAACCAGCCCGCCGGGCGAGGAGACACCATGGGTCAGAACAAAAACCACATCAACAGCGCTCGGCGCAAATTCTTGCAAGCGAGCGGTCTGGGCTTGGCCGCCACCGCTGGTGGGGCCGTGCTCACCACCCCATCGGCCCAGGCGGCTGTCAAGACCAACGCACACATCGTGATTGTCGGTGCCGGTGCGGCGGGTTTGGATGCCGCCAATCGCCTCTCGCGCGATCTGACGGGCGCCAAGATCACCATCATTGACTCGCGGGTCGAGCACATCTATCAACCCGGCCTGACCTTGGTGGCCACCGGCATCTGGAAGCCCCAGAAAGTGATGGATGAGAATGCTCGCTACATGCCTGAGGGCATCAACTGGGTTAAAGCGCGTGTGGCCGAGTTTGACCCCAACGCCAATGCGGTGGTCACTGACGCCGGACAGCGCATCGACTACGACTATTTGATGGTCACCACCGGCCTGCAAGTCAATTACGATGCGATCGAGGGCATGTCGCCGGAGCTGATCGGGCAAATGGGGATTGGTTGCGTCTACGACAAACCCGACTACGCCAATCGCACTTGGCAAATGATCGATCAATTCACCGACTCTGGCGGCGTGGGACTGTTCACGCGGCCCAAAGGACCCGTTAAGTGCGCTGGCGCGCCTTTAAAAGTCACCATGCTCACCGAGGATCTGTTCGAGCGCAAAGGCACCCGTGCTCGGGGCGAGCTGTACTACACGCCCCCCGGCCAAGGGTTGTTTTCACAGCCCGACATCAACGCGTTTTTGAAAGAAGAATTCCCAAGCCGCGGAATCACCTTGCGGTGGGACCACCCCTTGGTGGGGATTGAACCCGAGCTCAAGCGCGCCACGTTCGCCACGCCCAATGGCAATGAACGCATGGACTACGACTTCATCCACGTCGTGCCGCCCATGCAGTCGCCAGAGCCGTTGGCCAATTCTGAACTGGCCTGGCAGACCGGGCCATTTTCTGCAGGCCACTGGATGGAGGTGGACCAATACACCCTGCAACACCCCAAATTTGCCAATGTCTTTGGCTCAGGGGATTGTGTCGGCACACCCATCGGCAAAACAGCGGCCAGCGTCAAAGCACAAGTCCCGGTGGCTGTGGCCAATCTGGTGTCTTCAATCGCTGAGCGCGAGTTCTCTGCCCAGTACACCGGCTATACCTCGTGTCCGTTGGTGACGCGCAAAGGCGAGGCGATTTTGGTTGAGTTTGACTACCAGCTTGGCATGGTGCCCTCTTTCCCATTCGTCAATCCCTACGAGAAACACTGGTTCCCTTGGATGCTGAAAGACCGCATGCTGCACTCGGCCTACAACGCCATGCTGCGTGGCCGGGTATAACTCGGTACACTGAATTATTAGGAGAAATGTATGGCCTTTTCACTTGTCGGCATTCTTGCCGTGTTGTTGGAGACCTTTCGTCCACTGATCCCTTTTTTGATCGCGTTGGTTGTGGTTGACGTGATTGCAGCCATCTACGGACTAACAAAAGGCGCGTTTGCTCACCCCAAAGCGCGTCGCTTGGCGCTGGTCGTGGGGGTGGTGGCGATGGTGGCCGCGTTTATCAGTGGCCCAGCGCTGACTCAATCCCAGTTTGGTGATTTCATTCGCGCCATTGATTGGGTGTTGCTGGCCGCCATGTCGTTTGGGGTCGGTGTGGCTGGGTTTATTTTGTCTTTACCGCTGACCAGCTTGGTAAAATCATAAATTGATTTTGTGTTGATGCATTAAAAGGATATGACAGTGCGTTTGAAACCCCGTCTTATGGCCCCTGTGCTTGGGGCCTTTTCTTTGCTTTGCGCCGCGCCATCGTTGGCTCAGTCGAGCGCTCAAGACAGCCAGTTCAGTCTTTTGCTCAGGGTCCAACCCGAGCTTGTCTATGTGGATGGCAGCGCCGCCGATGCCGCCGGCACCGATGGCTTTGAGGTCACCGACGGCTGGGGCGCGGGTCGACCGAACACGCTCAATTGGGGTGGGTTTTTCATCAACGGCAGCCATGCCATCAGCGAACAAACCCGCGCGTTTGTCCGCGTGGGCTTCAACATCGATGCCGAAGGCCTCAAAGACGGCGACCCAAGAAACCGGCAAGTCTATGCCGGCATTGACACGCCAATGGGTGAGTTGTCAGCCGGACGCATCCAAACCGCATACAAAGCCTCAGGCCTGGGTTGGGATCCACTCAATGGGACCTTCTTACAAGCCCGGGGCAACGGTGGCCGTTCGGGCGGCGCGTTTGGACACGGTGCCCAATTCGACCGCTCGCTGACTTACCGTCAAACCTTCGGCTCAGTGGCGGTTCGGCTGATGACGTCTTTGGATGATACCGTCGCCGCCGATGACACCAACGACGATGACCACTTGGTCTCTGCCGCCGTCAGTCTGCCCGCCGGCCCGATTGAATTGATCGGCGCGTATTTGGATGCCAGTGGCTACGAGGGCGGCCCCGAGGATCGTGATGCCCTCAAACTCGGCGCGCGCTACAGCGAGGACCGCTGGAGCGCTGCGGTGATGCACGAACGGCGTGGGCAAGGCCTGGAAAATGGGAATTTCACGTTCCTGGCCGGCACCTACAAAACAGGCGATTGGCAGCTCAATGCCAACGCGGGCTTGTTCAGCGACGACGATGGCGTCAACGATGGGGAGTATTTTGCGCTCGCGGCGCGCTATCAGCTGCACAACATGGTCTCGGTCCATGGGGGTGTGCGTCAGCTGGATCGGGACGCCACGGGCAAAGAGCGCATCGCCGGTTTGGGCTTGAGAATTGTCCTGAATTCGGGCAATCTATTGAACTGAGGTGGTCGTCAATAGGTGGGGGATCGTTGTGTGAGCCAGCAAAGCGTGATTCGAGTCGCCCAAAAGACGCTGTCTTTGGTCGCACTTGCCCTTGTTTTGACCGCGTGTGCGGCCACCCCACCCAAGCAGCAAGACAACCTGTGCCAAATCTTTCGCCAGTACCCCAACTGGTACGACCACACCTTGGACTCACAAAAGCGCTGGGGCACCCCCATTTGGGTGCAAATGGCGTTTGTCCAGCAAGAGTCATCGTTCCGCGCCGGAGTTCGCCCAGAAAGAACCCGGCTGCTGGGGTTTATTCCGTGGCGTCGTCCCTCCTCGGCCAAAGGCTATGCCCAGGCCCAGGACCCGGCTTGGCAAGATTACATGGACGCCACCAACCAAATGTTTGCCCGGCGGTCCAGCTTCTCTGATGCGGTTGATTTTATCGGTTGGTATAACGATGTCAGCAACCGACGCTTGAACTTACGAAAAGATGACGCGTATAACCTCTATCTGGCCTATCACGAGGGGCACGGGGGGTATCAACGCGGCTCTTGGCAGCGAAAAAATACCCTTCAAGCCATCGCGCGCAAAGTCGAGCGACGCGCCGCCCAGTACCGGGGGCAGCTGCAAACCTGCCAACAGGAGTTCCACTGCAGACGCTGGTACCAAATCTGGCCGTTTTGTCGATAAGCCGTTTGTCGATAAGCCGTTTGTCGATAAGCCGTTTGTCGATAAGCCGTTTGTCGATAAGCCGTTTGTCGGTAAGCGGGGACGATCAGTGGCGCGCCAACGGCATCGTCATGCACCGACAGCCCCCACCCCCACGGCTGAGCTCAGCGCCATCCATGGTGATGAGGATCTTCTCGTTGGGGTCGATGACCCGCTTGCCTTTGATCACCTCTTGGGCCTGAGCAACATTGAACCCCGCCGCTTGCATGGCGGCGATGGTGTGCTCGTTGTGCGCATACCCCAACACCTGACCAGGTGCGAAGGTAAAAAAGTTCGCCCCACTGGCCCACTGTTCGCGCTCTTGGTGAAACCGTTGTTCGCCCCCACACGAGATTGGCTCTAAATCAATGCCAACAGCCTTCATGGCTGCCAACACGTGGGGGTATTCTGTAATGGCGTGGATGTCATTGAGGTTGCCCTCGTCAAACACACAGTGGTAGGCCGGCGCTGAGTGGGTGCCTTCGATCATTGGTGGGAACACCACACAGCGGTCATGATCGACCAAGGTGAACAGCATATCCAAATGGATCGTCGCCCTGGACTTGGGTATTTCCACCACCACAAAGTGGCGGACCGGCCCTTGGCTGGCGATGGCTTTCATCAAGTGATCGATGGCAGCCACCGACGTGCGCTCGCTGTAGCCGATCAACACCACGTCTTCTCGAACCACCAAAAGATCCCCGCCCTCGATGGTGATCTGCGAGTCTTGGTGAACGGTGCCGTCAAAATAAAAGCCATTGCCTTGAATTTTGGGGTGGTGGTTGAAGATGGCTTTGAGCAGCAACGACTCAGCCACGCGCGCACGATAGGCCATCGAGCCGATGATGATCCGATCGTTCAGGCACATCGTCGCATCGCGTGTAAAAAACGTATTGGGCAACGGCGGGATCACGTAAGGCGATGGGTCTAAAAACCGCTCCAGACTGGTCGTGACCTTGGGCGTGCCTTCGATCAGCTGTGATGCCAATGATTGGGGCGCCAACGGCAACAGGCGATCCAGATAATCGGGACACCGATACAACGACACAATCTCTTCTAAAAGCGCTTGCTTAACGGGGGCTTCGGTCAACACATCGGCCAACAGGGTTTTGAGCTGATACACCTCCGCCACTTGATCCAACACCCCAGTCAGCTGGACGTGCTCTTTCAAGGCCAACGGCAAGCTCAAGATATCGTCATACAGCACATCGCCCGCTGAGGTCGGCGTCATGTTCTCCATCTCAACGCCTGGGGTGTGCACCAAGACAGATTGGAGCCGATCGACTTCTGAGTTCAATTGTATTTTCATAAAGCCCCTGCGGTCGATGCTCAATGGCCGGTGGCCAGTGACCGATTGATGGCGCCCGCGCTTAGCGGGCAGCCGGTGTGATGCTCAACGTCAGACGCTCGCCTGAGCGCATCACCATGATATCAACACTGACGCCCACCTCTAAATCACCCAAGATGGCTGTGTAGTCATACAAATCACCGATGGACTCGCCAGCCAGCCCAACGATCACATCGTCGGCCTGAATGCCTGCCAGCTGGGCGGGCGAACCGTCACGCACCCCGCTCAGTTGGACCCCCTCGCCTTCACTGGCATAGTCGGGAATCGTGCCCAGCGTGACAGAAAAGCCACGACCGGCCGCCATTTGCGACGACGACATGGCCACGCTCTCAAAACCCACCGGCTCGGCAACGTGCAAGTCATCAACCACCGTCTGTCCGAATGTCGCAATGCGCGCCAAACCATCGTAATTGAGGTTATCGGCTTGGTCGCTGGGGCGGTGATAGTGCTCATGCAGACCGGTAAAAAACGCCAGAATCGGAATGTCGGCCAAGTAAAAAGCCATCGCGTCGGTGGGCACATAAGGGTCTTCTAAAAGCGTCAAGTCAAACCCCGCCATGATGTTGTTGCGCTCGAGATAGCCCGCCCAGTCTGATGACGAGCCCAGGCCCTGCACGATGAGCGCGTTGTCTTCCAGCATACCGACCATGTCAAAGTTCAAATAAGCCGATACAGACTCCGTATCGAGCACGTTTGAATCCAAAAACGCCGATGAGCCAATCAACCCAAGCTCCTCACCACTCCACAACGCAAACACCAAATTCGCCCCCAACGTGCCCGGTGCATCGGCCTCCAACCGCGCAAAGTACTCGGCCAGTTCGACGACCACCGCGCTGCCTGAGGCATTGTCATCGGCGCCAGCATGAACTTGACCCCGCGCTTGACCGGTGGCCAGCGAGTTCACCTCCCCAAAACCCAGATGATCCAAGTGCGCACCAATCACAATGGTGTGTGCAGCCTGTTGGGCCTTGATCTGACCAATCACATTGACATCGGTTTGTTCGACCTTGTTGAGCGCAACGGCCAGCGCCAGTTCCACACCCAAGGCTTGGCTGGTACTCGCGTGCGGGTTGTGGGCCGCAAACGCCTCGCGCACGGCATCCAAGCCCTCAAGACCTGCCGCGATCAGCCACTCGTTGGCCACCGCCGGTTGCACCCGAGCCGCCAAAATCCCGGCCTGCTGGAGCATCGCCTCCCGGCCCAGCTCGCCATACCCATCGGGCTGGGCGTCATCATCGATAAAGATGATCCCCGAAGCCCCTGCCCGCGCGGCACGCACCGCTTTAAAGCGCGGTGTGGCCACTTGTGCCAGCGCTTGGGTGTCTTCCTCACTCAAGTGCGCCGGGGTGCCACCGAGCACCAGCACCAGCTTGCCGTCGACATCAATGCTGGCGTAGTCATCGATCTCAACGGCGAAATCATCTGGGGTGGTCAAGCCATGACCTGCAAACACCACCTCCGCCTCGACCGACCCATTGGCACTGAAAGCCAGCGGCATGTAGTCTTGACGCACGCCATAGTCGTTGTCGCCTTGTGCGTCACGACGCCGCAACCGGTTGTCAGCCGCGTCCCCCAACTCGACCGAACGCACAAAATCAAAACCGTGGCGAAGCCCTGACTCACCCACGGGCTCAAGCCCCAAGGCCTCAAACCAAGCAACGGCCTGATCGGCAGCGATTTTGAGGCCATCACTGCCGGTCATGCGGCCTTCAAGCGCCTCACTTGCCAAAAACCGCACCTTGGCTTCGAGCTCATCGGCCGAGATCTCAGCCTCGCCCACTGCAGGGGCATTGAGGCCCACCCCGGTTGAGGCCTCTGTCTCAGCGCTGGAACGTCGGGGTGCAGACGCCAACAGTTCGCGTGCCGCCTCGTGGTCCCATTGTGATAAGAACAATTGCGACTGCCCGTTGCTGGTGCGCGTCGAGGTCCACAGCAAACGCTCACCCTCAGGCGAGAACACCGGCAAACCATCAAAGCCATCGGTGGTGGTCACCCGCTGGGGCTCTTTGGTGCCTTGGGCGTCGACAATATAAAGTTCGAAGTTCGCAAACCCCAACTTATTGGTGGCAAAAATGATGTATTCGCCAGAGGGGTGATAAAACGGCGCCCAGCTCATCGCGCCAAGGTCAGTGATTTGGCGCTGGTCGGTGCCGTCGATGTTCATGCTAAAAACTTCGGCCGACAACCCTTTTTCATCAAAGCGGCGCCAGACAATGCGCTCGCCATCGGGGCTGAAAAAGGGCCCACCGTCGTACCCTGGGGTGTGGGTCAAACGCTTGAGATCGGAGCCATCGGCTTTCATGATGTAGATCTCACCAAAGTAAGACACATCGCGCTCGAGGATGGCCTGCTCTTCTGGGCTCAACTCGCCCTCGTAGGCCGAGCGGGTGGATGCGAAGGCAATGTGCTCACCATCTGGCGAAAATGACCCTTCTGCGTCGTATCCAAACGCGTCGGTCAATTGGCGAACCTCGCCTGTGTCTGTGTTTTGGACAAACAAATGCATGTTCGGGTCATAGTCCCAAGCGTACTTTCGAGACTCGCCGGAGGCACGAAAATCGATCTCTTCTTGCATCTTTTGTTCGGCCTGGGGGTCTTCGTGTGTCGAAGAGAACAAGATCTCTGACTCATCGGCCCAGTTAAAGTAAGCGCATGTCGTTTTGCCTGCGCCAGGACTGATCAATTCGATGTCGCCGGTATTAAAATCCAGCGTATAGATTTGGTAGAAGGGGTTGTCATCTTCGCGCTCGCTTTGGAAGACAATCTTGTCTCCTGCCCGGTTCCAATACCCCTCGCCAGACCGACGGCCCTCAAAAATCAATTGGCGGGTGCGGTCTAGAAGCATCGCCTCGCGATCTGGCTGTGTTGTCTGTTGTGAATTATTGGCTTGCTCAGCCGCATGGGCTGGCGGGGCCAATCCAGCAACGGCCCACACGCTGAGGCTGAGGCATACGATTGAGACTGTCGTGCGCCCGACAAGGCACACCAGGCGATTGATTCGCGGGGTGATCCAGTGATTCATTGGTTGTGCTCGCATTCCATTGAAAGGTGGCTTTGGGCCACGTGAGGTTAAGGGCTGATCAACCCCCATTTTACCACCTCGCCTTCTCGCCTGGCCTGATGACCCGGACATGGGTGATGCGAAGAATGTATGGAATTGATAGCCCATCCTGTGACCTGGTTGGACCCCAAACCGCCTCGCCCCAGATTGAGCCAAGATTGACAATGCTTTGCAGTTCGGGTCATATTACGAGCACGGGCTCAATCAAGGCGGGTTGGGGTGTAACGGAATACTCCCAGCAACTGACACAGTCCGATGGACGCGCCATCGACAGGCTCGAGGGACCTGAGCCAAACATTTTGGAGGGAGTCGATGAATTTGATACGCAAAACAGCCACCGCACTAATCCTTGGCACCTTGGTGCTGATCACATCAGCAAAGGCAGACGATGCCCAGATCGCATCAGCCATTGAAGCCGATTACGATGCCCACCTCGAGGAGTTGTTCATCCACTTCCACGAAAATCCCGAACTGTCCTTCTTGGAGACCAACACAGCCGCCCGCATGGCCGACGAGCTTCGCCAAGCCGGGTTGGAGGTCACCGAGAATGTCGGTGGTACCGGGGTTGTTGGGATGGTGCGCAACGGCGATGGCCCTTTGATCTTGCTGCGAGCGGACATGGACGGCTTGCCAATCGAGGAGAAATCCGGGCTCGAGTACGCCTCCAGCGCCACGCAAGTGGGCCAAGACGGGGTCGAATACCCGGTGATGCATGCCTGCGGGCATGATGTACACATCACCTCGATGGTGGGCACCGCCCGGCGCTTGATGGCGTCGCGCGATGCGTGGTCTGGCACGCTGATGTTTGTCGTCCAGCCCGCCGAAGAGCGGGTGGGTGGCGCCAAGGCCATGATCGAAGACGGCTTGTATGAGCGCTTCGGCAAACCCGACTACGCGCTGGCTTTCCACGTCGCCTCTGGCATTCCCACCGGCGTGGTCACGGCATCCGAAGGCATCCAATACTCCAGTGCGGACTCTGTTGATATTATGGTTCCCGGCATCGGCGCGCATGGCGCCAGCCCACACGCGGGACGTGACCCGGTCTACATTGGCTCGCAGATCGTCACCGCTTTGCAATCCATCATCAGTCGAGAAGTGATGCCGCTGTCGCCCAGCGTGATCACGGTGGGGGCTTTTCATGCCGGGTCCAAACACAACATCATCTCCGATCGAGCCGATCTGCAGCTGACGGTGCGCGCGAACGACGAGCGCGTGCGCGAGCAGGTGTTGGCCGCCATTGAGCGCGTTGCTGTGAACGTGGGGCGGGCGCACGGCTTGCCTGAGGACATGCTGCCGCAAGTCACGGTCAGCGAGGGCACTCCAGTCACTTACAACGACCCCCAGCTTGCCCGCCGACTCAACGGCGTGATGCGCGAGACCTTTGGTGAAGACGCGACGCCGCCATTTGAGCAGCGTGGCATGGGTGCAGAGGACTTTGCTTATTTTGTGTCAGAAGACACCGGCGTGCCGGGCTACTACTTTGCCGTTGGTGGCACCCCGCAGGCAGCATTTGACGCGGCAGCCGATGGCGGGCCGGCCGTGCCATCGCACCACTCGCCGTTGTTTAAGATCGCGCCACGCGAGAGCGTGACCGTGGGCACGCGCGCCATGATTGCTGCCGTGATGGAGTTGGCGCCGAGCAGCTAGAGCTCACGCCACCCCCGTTCACGGCGCGACTGACCACCGGTGGTCGCTTCGGGTATTACTGGCAAAGGTCTTCGTACTGGGTGGTCTCGCAGCGATGCTCACTCAGGTCTTTGCTTTCTCTCAGTGCGAAAAATTGCTTAATTCTTAACCACATGCGCCTTCTCCTGTGTGTCATTCCAACAACGTCCACACAGTGTATCAGACGCTGATGAACATCATGGCAATGGCCTCAAGGCTGGCGCATGGACACGCCACCCCTCACACACTGCGCACGCACCGGCCAAGATCAAAACGAATCAGAGGGCAGCGTGACGCTCGTGACTGAATCACACCTGAATAGATGGTCTTGAGCAGGTCGTCACACGGCTCAACATTGGCACAAACTTGTCGATGAGGTGGTGCCCGGGGCCGGAATCGAACCGGCACGAAGTTTCCTTCGAGGGATTTTAAGTCCCTTGCGTCTACCTGTTCCGCCACCCGGGCTGAATGGGGTTGGAGGCTAGACCCGGAATCGAACCGGGGTACACGGCTTTGCAGGCCGCTGCATCACCACTCTGCCATCTAGCCTTGGTGAACTGAATTGTAACCCAACGCCCGATGAAACGGACTGGACGAAACAAAGCCGCGGCCTGAGAGTCGCCGCGGGCTAAAACCCGTATAAAAAAGCCCCGGCCGAAACCGAGGCTGATCAAATATGGAGCGGGAAACGAGACTCGAACTCGCGACCCCAACCTTGGCAAGGTTGTGCTCTACCAACTGAGCTATTCCCGCTTGAACGTCCGCAACAAGTTCAGCGCTCCATTTTATCCCGACCGCCTTTGATGTCAAGTCCCCTGGTCATCTACAGCCAGCGGTCGCCCACCGGTCCCCTGACCCGATCGCCGCTGCAAGCACTCGATCGCATGGCCCGCCAGACTCGACCCGGCCTCTTGCAAAGTCAAATACGTCCGGTCTGCCCCCGCCTCACGAACCATTTCGGCCTGCTCGGCATACATGGCGTGGGTGATGATGGGGCCTTGAAAGCCGCGCTGTCGCAGTTTACGCGTCGCGATCAGCTTGGCATCGATGTGATCCACCGCCAAGATCGCAGCCTCCAGCGCGTCCAGCCGCACCGACGACCAAAAATCGGCGTCTTCCGCGTCAGCCAAGACCACGTGCCGGCCCTCGCCTTGGTGGCGCTCGACCTGGTAGGGGTCAGAATCAATACCGGCTATCTCAGACACCCCGCCGGCGAGCATGTCATACGCCGCCTGCCCTGTCCGCCCCATGCCAAAAACAATCACCTTTGACTGAGACAGATCCGGGGAGATCTCATCGGGGTGGGTCTTTTGGGTCTGCCACCGACACAACACCCCCTCAAACCGCTCGAACAGTGTGTGTGCTGAGCGATTCAATGGCGCGGCGACGACAAACGACAGCGCCACGGTCAGGGCCAGCGGCACCAAAAACTCGTCAAGCATCGGCACACCCGCGGCCACGATCAAGCCAAACTCGCTGTAGGCGGTCAGGCTCAATGCCCCCAAGAACGCATTGCGCGCCCTCAAGTGGAACAAGGTCAAGATCGCATAAAACAGCAGGCCTTTGAGCGGCAACACCAACACAAAAATGGAAGCAAACAGCCAATCGGCCCCCGACGGCAGCCCCGACATCCCGATCTGGAGGAAAAACCCCACCAAGAACAGCTCCTTGAGCCCCCACAGCGACTCAGAGACCTCGCCCGAGCGCGGGTGATTGGCCAGCATCATGCCCATTGCCAGCGCCCCCAGCTCAGAAGACAACCCGACACTGGAAAAGCCCAAGCCGCCGACCACCAAAGCCAACAGCATCCCCATCAACACCAGCAACTCATCGTGCCCAGAGGCATCCAGCAGCCAATAGAAGATCGGACGGAGCAACGGCAACAGCAGCACAGCGAGCGCATAGATCGAAGGCGTTTGCCCACCCCAGGTGCTCAACACCAAAAGTGCCAGCAGGTCTTGAATGATCAAGATGCCGATGGCGGTCCGGCCATGGAACGAGGCCAATTCGCGTTTGCCCTCCAAAATCTTGGCCGCCAGAACGGTGCTCGAAAACGCCAAGGCACACCCCAACAGCAGCGCCTTTGACCACCCCAGCGAAGAAAACACCACCAACCCAGCAGAGAAAATGGCCACCGAAATGACAAAGTGAATCAGCCCACCGCTGAGCACATGCGATTGGGTGATCTGACCGACTCGAAGCTTCAAGCCGACGCTGAACAGCAGCAGCAACACACCCCAATGGGCGACATAGTGGAGCACATCTCCGGTGAACTCAGGCAACACCCCAAACTCACTGCCGATGTAATTGAGCCCAAACCCGGCCAGCAAAAACCCCACCAAAGGCGGCAAGCCAACCGAGCGCACCAACAGCCCACACACAAATGCCAACCCAATGGCAAAGCCTTCTAGCATGGTTTGTTGTCTCCGCTGTCGACCATCAATTCATTGTAGAGGGTTTCCACCCAACCGTGGCTTGGCGTGGTGACGCTGCAACCGCTGCGATGGCGGGTTCACCCAAACTGTGGCACAATAACGCCGTTTTAACAATTCCGCAAAAGGACCCCAATGGCAAAAGACGACCACATCGAGATGGAGGGCAAAGTGCTCGACTCGCTGCCCAATACCATGTTCCGCGTTGAGCTGGACAATGGCCACACCATCACCGCCCACATCTCCGGGCGCATGCGCAAAAACTACATCCGCATCCTGACCGGTGACCGCGTCAAGGTGGAAATGACCCCCTACGACCTCACCAAAGGCCGCATCACCTACCGCATGAAGTAACACCCACAGCCTCGTCTGTCGCTGGGCTTGAGGTGATCTTAAGATCGTCGGGGTTAGGACAACCCCTCAGCTGAGGCCTCGGTCGATGAGGCATCGTGACTGGCGTCTTTGGGTTCGGCGGCAATCTCAATATCAAGCGACTCGGCATCACCCGCCCGGGTGACTGTCACCACACCGCCGCCGTCGGCCAACTCACCAAACAGCAACGCATCGGCCAGGGGTCGCTTGATGCGGTCTTGGATGATCCGCTTCATCGGCCGCGCGCCCATTTGATCGTCGAACCCGATCTCGGCCAGCCAATGCCGGGCCGATTGATCGACATCCAGCGTCACACCACGGTCAGCCAGCTGATTTTCAAGCTCCAACAAGAACTTATCGACCACCTGCAAAATCACCTCAAACGGCAGCGACTTGAACTGAATAACGGCATCGAGCCGGTTGCGAAACTCGGGTGTGAATTGACGCCGAATGGCTTCCATCATCTCAGGGCTTTGATCCCCAGGCTTAAAGCCAATGCTGCGCTTATTGACCTGCGCGGCACCGGCGTTTGAGGTCATCACCAAGATGACGTTGCGAAAATCAGCCGAGCGACCATTGGCGTCGGTGAGCTTGCCGTGGTCCATGATCTGCAACAAGATGTTGTAGACATCGGGGTGGGCTTTTTCAATCTCATCGAGCAAGATCACCGCGTGCGGGTTTTGTGAGACCGCTTCGGTCAGCAACCCGCCTCGGTCAAACCCCACATACCCGGGTGGTGCGCCCACCAACCTGGAGACGGTGTGGGCTTCCATGTATTCCGACATATCAAACCGGACAAGCTCAATGCCCAGCGTCAGCGCCAATTGCCGCGTGACTTCGGTCTTGCCCACCCCGGTGGGGCCTGCAAACAAGAAACTGCCAATCGGTCGGTCGCGATCACCCAAACCAGACCGGGACATCTTGATCGCCGCGCTCAACGTCTCGATGGCATCGTCTTGGCCAAACACCACCATGCTCAAATCGCGGTTGAGTGTTTTTAACGCATCGCGGTCAGACCGAGACACCTGCCGTGAGGGGATCTTGGCCATCTTGGCGATGACTTGTTCGATCTCCAGCTCACCGATCACATCCGCTTGCTGATCGGCGGGTTTCAAGCGCTCCTTGGCGCCGGCCTCGTCGATCACGTCAATGGCTTTGTCGGGGAGTTTGCGGTCGTTCAAATGACGCGCTGACAGCTCAGCGGCCGCCTGCAGGGCTTGGGCATCGTAGGCAATGCCGTGGTGCGACTCAAATCGGTGCTTGAGGCCGTTGAGGATCTCTACGGTATCGGCCACCGATGGCTCATCGACATCGACTTTTTGGAAGCGCCGCGCCAAAGCCCGGTCTTTTTCAAACACCGAGCGGAACTCATCGAAGGTGGTCGAGCCAATGCAACGAAGCTCACCGTTGGCCAACACCGGCTTGATCAGGTTTGAGGCATCCATCACCCCACCCGAGGCCGCACCGGCACCAATGATGGTGTGGATCTCGTCGATAAACAAGATGGCTTTGTCGCGCTTTTGGAGGTCTTTCAAAACGCCTTTGAGGCGTTTTTCAAAATCACCCCGGTACTTGGTCCCGGCCAACAGCGCCCCCAAGTCCAACGAAAAGATCTGGGCGTCTTCTAAAATCGCGGGCACATCGCCCTCGACGATCCGGCGAGCCAAACCCTCGGCCAAGGCGGTCTTGCCCACCCCAGAATCGCCCACAAACAACGGGTTGTTCTTCCGGCGCCGGCACAAAATTTGCACCGTTCGCTCAATCTCATCGGCGCGGCCAATCAGCGGGTCGATGCGGTCTTGCCGGGCGCGCTCGTTGAGATCAACGGCAAACTGTGCCAACGGTGAGTTGTCTGACTCACCGTCACTGGCTTGGGCGGGGTCTGCCTGGCCCTCGGCGTCTGGCGCCTCCTCGCGGCGAAGTCCATGCGAGATGTAGTTGACCACATCCAAGCGCACAATGTCTTGTTGGGCCAGCGCATAGACCGCGTGGGAGTCCTTCTCGGCGAAAATCGCCACCAACACATTCGCCCCCAACACCTCCGAGCGCTCGGCCGATTGGACGTGGTACAAGGCGCGTTGCAAGACCCGCTGGAAACTGATCGTCGGCTGGGTGTCGCGCTGGTCACCCTCGGCCAAAATCGGCGTGGTCTCATCCAAAATGGCCGTCAACTCAAACCCCAAAGCGCTGATGTCGGCACCCAATGCATCCAGCACTTCTTTGGCCGATGGGTTGTCCAGCAACGCCAGCAACAAATGCTCAACGGTCAAAAACTCATGGCGGCGGGTGCGGGCGCTGTGATACGCCTGCGATATGGAGATCTCCAGTTCTTTAGAAAACATGCCTCAGCCTTCTGCTGGTTCCAGCGTTGATTGCAAGGGGTGTTCGTGCTCGCGCGCAAAATCATTGACCATGGCCACTTTGGTCTCGGCGATTTCATGGGTGTAGACACCGGCGACACCGCGACCGCGCGTGTGCACATGCAGCATCACGCTGGTCGCCTGGTCTTCGCTCAATCCAAAAAAGCGCTTGAGCACCTCAACCACAAACGCCATCGGCGTGTAGTCGTCGTTGAGGATGACCACCCGATACATGGACGGGCGCTTGAGCGCCGGCCCCTGCTCTTCCAGTGCCAAACCTTCATCGGAATCGATCTTTGGGTCGTCCGCCGATCGATCATCGCTCATTCGCATGCTGTGATCACCCTGTCTGTTATCGCGTGCCATGACTCCAATAGATTGTGGCACAGGTGGGGCGATTTCAAGTGAGCACTAGCCTTTGAACTGGTCTTCCTCTGTCGAGCCCGACAGCGCAGACAATGAGGATTCGCCGGCGCTGATCAGTTGCGTGATCTGATCGAAGTAGCCAGTGCCGACCTCGCGCTGGTGGCGGGTGGCGGTGTAGCCTTGGCTTTCGGCGGCAAACTCGGCTTCTTGCAACTCCACATAAGCGCTCATCTGGCTGTGTTTGTAGCCGCGCGCCAACTGGAACATCGAGTGGTTGAGGGCGTGGAACCCAGCCAGCGTGATGAATTGGAACTTATAGCCCATCGCGCCCAGTTCGTTTTGGAAACGCGCGATCTCATCATCGCTCAGATTTTTCCGCCAATTGAAACTCGGCGAGCAGTTGTAGGCCAACAGTTTGTCGGGGTACTCGCCACGAATGGCTTCGGCGAAGGTCTTGGCTTGGTCAAGGTCAGGCGTGGCGGTCTCACACCAGATCAAATCAGCGACCGGGGCGTAGGCCAGGCCACGCGAAATCGCCTGATCAAGCCCAGGCTTGACCCGATAAAAGCCCTCAACGGTGCGCTCACCGGTGACAAACGCTTGATCGCGCTCATCAACATCGGAGGTCAATAGGTCAGCCGCCATGGCATCGGTTCGGGCGACCAACAGCGTCGGCACCCCACAAATGTCGGCCGCCAGGCGCGCCGCCACCAGCTTTTGGATGGCCTCTTGGGTGGGCACCAAGACCTTGCCGCCCATGTGCCCGCATTTTTTCGCCGACGCCAACTGGTCTTCAAAGTGCACCCCGGCCGCACCAGCGGCGATCATGTCTTTCATCAGCTCGTGCGCGTTCAACACGCCACCGAAACCGGCCTCGGCGTCGGCCACGATCGGTGCGAACCAATCCACCGAGCCTTGCCCCTCCACCGACTGGATTTGGTCTTGGCGCATCAAGGCGTTGTTGATTCGCCGCACCACCGATGGCACCGAATCAGCCGGGTACAGGCTTTGGTCGGGGTACATCTGCCCGGCCAGGTTCGCGTCCGCCGCCACCTGCCAGCCCGACAGGTAGATGGCATTCAGGCCGGCTTTGACCTGTTGCATGGCCTGGTTGCCCGTCAACGCCCCCAAGGCATTGACATAATCGAGCTCGTGCATCGACTTCCAAAGCTTGTCCGCCCCGCGCCGGGCCAGCGTGTACTCGACATGCAGACTGCCGCGAAGTTTGGCCACCTCAGCGGCATCGTAGGGCCGCTCCACGCCCCGCCAGCGCGGGTTTTCCAGCCAATCTTTTTCCATTTCGATGATGCCATTGACGTCGTTCATGCCTCTCTCCTTCCCCTTGTTTAGTGGTTGTCGACCAGGTGTGGGTACCCCGGCAACGTCAGAAACTCGATAAATGTGTCGGCAAACACCACCTCCTCGATCAGCGCCGCCGCCTGGGCGTGGCCGTCCGACTCAAACGCCGCCTCGCCGACGTGCGATTTGACCTTGTCGACCTCCTCGGCCAGCCATTGGCGGGCCAAGCCAGCGTCCAACACGCGGCCGTCATCCAGGCGGGTGTTGGGGTGGTGAATCCATTGCCAAACCTGGGCGCGGGCAATCTCGGCGGTGGCGGCGTCTTCCATCAAGTGGTTGATGGGCACGCAGCCTTGGCCGCGGAACCAAGCGGCCATGTAGCCCAGCGCCACCGACAGGTTGCCGCGCACACCGGCTTCGGTGATGGTGCCCTCGCAGGGTGCAAGCAGGTCTTCTTGTGACACCTTCACATCTTCTCGCAAGACCTTGAGTTGGTTGCGTTTTTCAATGTATTGATTGAACACATCGTAGGCCACCGTCAACAACCCAGGGTGGGCGACCCAGGTGCCATCGTGGCCGGCGCGCGCCTCGCGCTCTTTGTCGAGGCGGACCTTTTCAATGGCGTTGGCGTTGGCTTGTTCGTCGCCTTTGATCGGGATCTGCGCGGCCATCCCGCCCATCGCAAACGCGCCGCGGCGGTGGCAGGTTTGGATCAGCAGCTCAGCGTAGGCTTTCAGAAACGGCACGCCCATGGTGACCTGCGCGCGGTCGGGTAAGACTCTGTCAGGATGGGACTGCAAGCACTTGATATAGCTGAAAATATAATCCCAGCGACCGCAGTTGAGCCCAACGATGCGGCTTTTCAAGGCGTGCAAGATCTCATCCATCTGAAACACCGCCGGCAACGTCTCGATCAACACCGTCACCTTGATGGTGCCGGGGTGGAGACCCAGCGCTTTTTCGATGTCGGTGAGCACCGCCTCCCACAACTGCGCTTCGCGCCAAGACTCGAGCTTGGGCAGATACAGATACGGGCCCAGCCCTTGGCCGATCAGCGTCTCGGCGTTGTTGTAGACATACACGGCGGCATCGAAAATGCCCGCTGGGACGGCGCGGCCATCCACGGTGGCGTGCGCTTCATCCAGGTGCCAGCCGCGGGGCCTGACAATCAACGTCGCCACCTCATCGTTGAGCCGGTAGTGCTTGCCCGCCTCGGTGGTCAACTCGATCGTGCCGTCAACGGCGTCTTTGAGGTTCACCTGCCCGGCCACCATGTTGGCCCAGCTCGGCGATGAGGAGTCTTCAAAGTCCGCCATAAAGACGCGCGCGCCCGAATTGAGGGCGTTGATGATCATCTTGCGCTCCACCGGGCCGGTGATCTCCACCCGACGATCGCGAAGCGGCTCGGGGATGGGCTCAACCTGCCAGTCGCCATCGCGAATGGCTTGGGTGTCGGGGTCAAAGTCGGGCAGCGAGCCCGCGTTCCAACGCGCTTGTTTCTCGCGGCGAGCCGACAGCAGCGCGTCCACCGCACCGCGGTGGCGTTGGGTCAAGGCGCCCAACAGCGCCCGCAATGGATCGGGGAACAACGGCTTGGCGTGACTGGGCACGTCCGGCTGAAAGGTGACAGCGGGTGAGCCATCGGCCCAATGGCCGGGTTGCTGGGTTGATTTGGATTTCATGGGGCCTCCCTTGGGTGTCGCCACGATCGGTGGGGTTAGACTAGCCGTGACCGGCGGTATTTATCAAATCAAATCTTTCGATATTTATCATTGGTTTTTCCAATACTGATACACTGATCCGGCGATGTACAAAGGCAACCTGCCCAAACATTTACGCGCGTTCATCCAGACCGCGCACACCGGCAGCGTCTCAGCGGCGGCGCGCGCGTTGTATCTCAGCCAACCGTCGATCAGCCAACAAATCCGCGCCCTGGAAGACGCGCTGGGCCAGACCTTGTTTGAACGCAACGGCCCCCAACTGCGGCTCACGCCAGCCGGTCAGGCCTTATTGCAACTGGGCCAGCCCCTGCTTGAACAACTCGACGCCCTGCCCGATGAGTTCAGCCGCCTGTACGGCTCGCTGGAGACCGGCCAGGTGCGGATCGCCGCCGGTGAGTCGACCATCATGCACCTGTTGCCGCCGTTGTTGATGCGGTTTCGCCGCTTGCACCCGGGGATCACCACAGAGCTCAAACACGTCGGTGGCACCGAGGGCTTGAAAAGAATCCGCCAATCTGAGGTCGACTTTGCCGTCGGCTCGATGGTCGATGTGCCCGCCGATATTGACTACCGGCCGATCTATCACTTCAAGCCGGTGTTGATTGCCGCCCCCGACCACCCACTGGCGAGACGCCAATCGATCGGCCTGCCCGACATCAGCCCGCATGGATTGATCTTGCCGCCCCGACGCCGCACCACCTATCAGCTGATTGACTTGGTGTTCCAACGCCACAACCTGCCCTACCGGGTCAACTTAGAAATCGGCGGTTGGGAGGTCATCAAGCGCTACGTGTCGTTGGGGATGGGGGTGTCGATCGTGACCTCGATCTGCATCACCGAAGCCGACCGCGAACGGCTGGTGGTTCGCGACATGAGTGAATTTTTCCCCGCCCGAAGCTATGGCGTGGTGATGCGCAAAGGCGCCTACCTCTCGCCACAAGCGCAACGCTTTGTCGATTTAATGAATCGGGCGCTGTTTGGCGGCATCGACACGAACACACACACCCAATCCGCTAAACTAAACCGATGAGCGCATTGACCATGGTGGCCCTGTCCGGGGGTGTCGATTCTGCAACCACCGCCTGGCTGTTGCAACGCCAAGGCGAGTCGATCGCGGCCATGTTCATGAAAAACTGGGAAGGCGACGACCACAACGACGGTTGCTCGGCTGAAGTCGATGCCGCTGACGCTCGGTCGGTGGCCGAGCAGCTGGGCATTGAGTTTTATGCCAGAAACTTCGCCACCGAGTATTGGGAAAATGTCTTTGAGGCCTTTTTGGCTGAGTTGCGCGCGGGCCGAACGCCCAACCCCGATATTTTGTGCAACCGCGAAATTAAATTCAAAGCCTTTCTTGACCACGCCGTCGAGCTTGGGGCTGAGTGCATCGCCACCGGGCACTACGCGCGCCGTCGCGTGCTCGACGATGGCTCTGTTGCGCTGTTGAAAGGCGTCGATCACAACAAAGACCAAAGTTATTTCTTATATGGCCTGGATCAAGCGCAACTTCAAAAAGCGCGCTTCCCACTGGGCGAGTTGACCAAAGACGAGGTTCGCCAACTGGCCCACGACGCCCATCTGCCGGTGGCGAGCAAAAAAGACTCCACCGGGATCTGTTTTATTGGCGAGCGGCGCTTTGATGACTTCATCGACGATTACCTCACCGGCCAACCCGGGCCGATCATTTGTGTCGACGATGGCAGCGAGGTGGGCACCCACACCGGCTTGATGCACTACACCCTAGGACAGCGCAAGGGCTTGGCCATCGGTGGGTTGAAACACCACCCCGAAGCGCCTTGGTTTGTGGTGGAAAAAGACATCAAAACCAACACCCTCTACGCCGCTCAAGACAGCCACCACCCGATGCTGATGAGCACGCGCATCCAAGCACACCAGCCCCACTGGATTGCCGGCACGCCACCGGTGGTGGGTGCGGCCTTAACCGCCAAGATTCGTTACCGGCAAGCCGACCAACCCGCCCAGATCACCGCCATCGATGGCGAGTGCATCACGGTGGTGTTTGACGATGCCCAACGCGCGGCCACCCCAGGCCAATCGCTGGTCTTGTACCAAGGCGAGCGGTGCTTGGGTGGCGCGGTGATCAGCGCCACCAATGCCCCCAAACCCGCCGCCATGCTCGACACTCAGATGACGGCATGAGGGGATCTGGCAACGCTCAACTCAAAGACCGCACCTTAGCACTGGCTGGGGTGATGCAGGCCGCTGAATTGGTCCGCCAGGTCTCACACAGCGGCCAGTGCAGCCAACAAGCGGCCCAAGCAAGTTTGGGCAGCGTGTTTCAAACCGCGCCCGTGGACACCGAATCGGTCTTTGGGGGGCTGTCCGGGCTTCGATTGGGGCTGTCGTTGCTGACCGAAACACTCGGGCGGCGCGCGCAAAGCACCGAGATTCAGACCCTGCACCACGCGCTGGCGCTGCTCAAGTTGGGCGGCCGGGTGATGCGCCAGCCCAAGCGCCAAGCCGCATTGGGTGAGGCCATTGGGTTGGTGCAAACCGCCTGGGCCAACAGCGACGAGGCCTTGGATCCCAGCGTCACATCGCAGCTGGCCGACGCCTATCAAAACCACATCTCGACACTGAGCTTTCGGATCCGTGTCCAAGGCTCGCCGACCATCTTGAAAAACGACGACAAGGTCGCGTTGATCCGCGCTTTGCTGCTCGCTGGGATCCGCTCGGTGTTCTTGTGGCGCCAACTGGGGGGCAACCAATGGCGTTTGTTGGCCGACCGCAAGGCGATGGTGAAAGTCGCCGAGCGACTGATTTGAATACCCCCCGCCCCCGCGTGATAAAATCAAACCCTCGACATCACCGTTAAGTGAGCACACTGGAGATAACAACATGCGCGACGCCTTGGGCTGCTTCGATCACTTCCAAGTCAATGGCCAACAATATGGGTTTTATAGCCTCAAGACATTGGCCTCCCAAATCCCTCAAGTCGAGCGATTGCCCTACTCACTGAAAATCCTGCTCGAAAACCAGCTTCGCCAAGAAGATGGCCTCAACACCACCGCCGAAGACATCAAAGCCCTGGCCAACTGGGACCCCCAAGCAGAGCCCTCGCAAGAGATTGGGTTTGTGCCGGCGCGCGTGGTGTTGCAAGATTTCACCGGGGTGCCTGCGATCGTTGACTTGGCCGCGATGCGCGATGCCATGAAACAATTGGGTGGCGATGCCAACCGCATTAACCCCCTCTCGCCGGCCGAGTTGGTGATCGACCACTCGGTGCAGGTCGATGCCTACGGTCGAGCCGAGGCGCTCGATCTGAACAACCGGATTGAATTTGAGCGCAACAAAGAGCGGTATGCGTTCTTGCGTTGGGGCCAAGGCGCGCTCGACAACTTTAAAGTGGTGCCCCCCAACACCGGCATTGTCCACCAAGTCAACCTCGAGCACCTGTCGCGCGTGGTCTTTGGCGACACCCCAGCCGAGGGCGATGAGAACACCTTGATGGCGTGGCCCGACACCATCGTCGGCACCGACTCACACACCACCATGATCAATGGCCTGGGCATCTTGGGTTGGGGCGTGGGTGGCATCGAAGCCGAAGCTGCAATGCTCGGCCAACCCATCTCCATGCTCGTGCCACAAGTGATCGGCTTTAAGCTGACCGGGCAACTGCCCGAGGGCACAACGGCCACCGACTTGGTACTCACCATCACCGACATCCTGCGCGAACGCGGTGTGGTGGGGAAATTTGTGGAGTTCTTTGGCGACGGCTTGAGCAAACTGCCGTTGGCCGATCGGGCCACGATTGGCAACATGTCCCCAGAGTTTGGCTCCACCTGCGCGATCTTCCCCATCGATGCAGAGACCATCCGCTATCTGACCTTGTCGGGTCGCGATGAGCAGCGCTTGGCCTTGGTCGAGGCGTACGCCAAAGCCCAAGGGTTGTGGCGCGAGGATGGCGATGAAGACCCCATCTACACCGAAATCATTGAGCTGAGCTTGAACGATGTGGTGCCCTCAATTGCCGGGCCCAAACGTCCACAAGACCGTGTGCTTTTGAGCCATGCGGCCGATGAGTACACCCAGCATGCCAACAAACTCATCGAAGAGCGCACCGGTTCTGAAGGTCGCGCCACGGTGGATTATCAAGGCCAGCAGTTTGATCTTTCCGACGGCGCCATTGTCATCGCCGCGATCACCAGCTGCACCAACACCTCAAACCCCGCGGTGATGCTCGGCGCGGGCTTGCTCGCACGCAACGCCTTGGCCAAAGGCTTGCAAGTCAAACCGTGGGTGAAGACCTCTTTGGCGCCTGGATCAAAAGTGGTCACCGACTACTTGGGCGCGGCGGGCTTGCTCGATGACTTGGAAGGGCTGGGTTTTTACACCGTCGGCTACGGCTGCACCACCTGCATCGGCAACTCAGGCCCCCTGCCCGAGCCCATCCAAAAAGCAGTCCACGACAACGACCTGATTGCGGTGTCTGTGCTGTCGGGCAACCGCAACTTTGAAGGCCGCATCCACCCCGAAGTCAAAATGAACTACCTGGCCTCACCGCCTTTGGTGGTTGCCTATGCCATTGCAGGACGGATGGATGCCGACTTGGTCAATGACCCCTTGGGTCACGACAGCGATGGCAACGCGGTTTATCTCAAAGACATCTGGCCTGATCCAATCGAGCTGCAGCACTTTATCGAAGACAACGTCTCCAGCGAGATGTTTAAAGACAACTACGCCAGCGTCTTTGAAGGCGACGATCGGTGGAAGAGCATGGACACCCCCACCGGTGAGATGTTCGCGTGGGACGATGACTCCACCTACGTCCAAAACCCGCCTTACTTTGAGGGCATGGACATGAGCCTGCCCCAGATCGACGACATAAAAGGCGCGCGCGTTCTCGCCAAGCTCGGTGACTCGGTGACCACCGACCACATCTCGCCGGCCGGCGCCATCGCGCCCGACTCACCGGCGGGGCATTACCTGCAATCGCACGGCGTGAGCCCATCGGATTTCAATTCGTATGGCTCAAGACGGGGCAACCACCAGGTGATGATGCGTGGGACCTTTGCCAATGTGCGCATCCGAAACCAGATTGCCCCAGGGACCGAGGGTGGGTTGACCACCCACTTCCCAACCGATGAGGTGATGCCAATTTATGATGCCGCGATGAAATACCAAGCCGATGGCACGCCATTGGTGGTGATTGCCGGCAAGGAATACGGCTCGGGTTCGTCGCGCGACTGGGCGGCCAAAGGCACCCGACTGCTGGGCATCAAAGCGGTGATCACCGAGAGCTTCGAGCGCATCCACCGCTCGAACTTGGTGGGCATGGGGGTGTTGCCGCTGAACTTCATGCCCGGACAGACGCCAGAGTCGTTGGGCCTCGATGGCACCGAAGTGTTCGACATCCAAGGCCTGGACAATGGCCGGGCGAAGACCGTCAATGTCACCGCCACCCGCGCCGATGGTCACAAAGTCGAGTTTGAGGCGCGCGTGCGATTGGACACCCCCAAAGAAGTCGAGTACTACCAACACGGTGGGATCTTGCACTACGTGCTTCGCCAGATCGCCGGACAAGGCCCACGGCCGAGCGCGCAAGCCGCGGCCTGAGACATGCGTTGACCAAAGTCCCGCACACCCTGGTCTTGCTCTTTGCCATGATGGTGTTGGCTTGGGGCTTGACCTGGGTGGTGCCCCAGGGCGCGTTCGACCGCACCACCAATGACGCCGGCCGCGACGTGGTGGTGGCCGGTTCATACCAAGCCAGCGACACCGCCACGCCCTTGGGGCCAACCGCACTGCTGACGGTCGTGCCACGGGCCATGGCCGACGCGCAAGGCATCATCTTCTTTGTGCTGATCATTGGTGGCGCGTTGGCGGTGATCCGCCACACCGGCGCCATCGATGCCGGCCTCCACCGCGTCGTCGAGCGCTTTGGCAACAAACCCAGGCGGCTGATTGGCTTGGGCATGCTGAGCTTCGGGGTCGCCTCAGCGACGCTGGGCATGGCCGAAGAGTACATCCCGCTGGCAGCCATCTTGATTGCGATGTGTGTGGCGATGCGCATGGATGCGGTGACCGCGATCGGCATCATGGTGGTGGGCTATGGCATCGGCTATGGGGTGGCCATCATCAACCCCTTCACGTTGCTGATTGCCCAAGACGTGGCGCAACTGGCCCCAGGCTCGGGCATGGGTTTTCGTCTGGCACTGTGGCTGCCCTTTTTTGCCATTGGCTTTCATCACATCTGGCGCTACGCGCAAAAGGTACAGGCCGATCCCAGCCAGAGCCTGGTGGCCGATGTGCGCGACGCCCAACCCCCTCAACCGCAAACGCCGCCGCCCCTGAACCGGGCTCGCCAAGCCGTGCTCGGTGCCATGGTCTTGGCGTTGGCGGTACTGGTCTATGGCATTGTTGCCCACCAGTGGTATCTCACCGAACTTGGCGCCGTGTTCATCGCCTTGGCCATGGTCGGTGGGCTGATCGGCCGATTGCGGCCAGACGCAATTGCTCAGCAGTTTTCGAAAGGCGCCGCTGAACTGGCCGGCACCGCGTTGTTGATTGGCTTTGCCAGGTCCATCGCTTTGTTGCTCGAAGACGGTCAAGTGCTCGACACGATTGTCTGGGCGCTGGCCAGCCCGTTGTCGGTTTGGCCCACCGAGGCCGCCGCCGTTGGAATGATGTTCATCCAAAGTGCCCTGAACTTCTTTATCCCCTCAGGCAGCGGTCAAGCCTTTGTCACCATGCCATTGATGGCGCCGATCGGGGATTTGGTGGGGATCAGCCGCCAAGTCAGCGTGTTGGCGTTCCAGTTTGGCGATGGGTTCATGAACATGGTGGTGCCCACCAACCCGGTGTTGATGGGGATCATTGGCTTGGCTGGGATTCCGTATGACCGCTGGTTTCGGTTTATCGCCCCATTGATCATCAAATTGCTGATCGCTGGCGCGCTGGCGCTGGTGGTTGCCGTGTGGCTCGGTTATGCCTGAGCCTGAGCCTGAGCCGAAGTCACATCACTGATCAAAGCTCGATGATCCGTGCTCGCTCAACCGGCCGCTCAATCCACGTACAACGAACTGACCGACTCGCCTTCTGACATCCGCCGGATGGTCTCGGCGAGCATTTGCGCCACCGACAGCTGGCGAACGCGGACACAGTGCCTGGCCTCTTCGGTGAGCGGGATGGTGTCTGTGACAACAATCTCATCGAGACTCGAGTTTTCGATGTTTTCGATCGCCCGGCCCGACAGGATGGGGTGAACACAATACGCCACCACCCGCTCTGCCCCCTTGGCTTTCAACGCATCGGCACCGGCGGCCAAGGTGCCGGCGGTATCGACCATGTCATCGACCAACACGCACACCTTGCCTTCGACATCACCGATGAGGTTCATCACCGTGGATTCGTTCGCCCGGGGCCGCCGTTTATCGATGATGGCCAGCTCTGTGTCCAAGCGCTTGGCAATGGCCCGGGCGCGCACCACCCCACCAACGTCGGGGCTGACCACAACCACTTGAGACATGTTGTGGCGCTTCCAGATGTCGGCCAGAATCAACGGCGAGGCGTAGACGTTGTCCACGGGCACATCAAAAAAGCCTTGGATCTGGTCGGCGTGCAGGTCCAGTGTCACCACCCGATCGGTGCCCATCAGGCTGATCATCCGGGCCGCCACCTTGGCGGTGATCGGCACCCGGGACGACTTCGAGCGGCGGTCTTGACGCGCGTAACCAAAATACGGCATCACCGCGGTCACGCGGGCGGCGGACGCGCGCTTTAAGGCATCGATCATGACGATCAATTCCATGAAATTCTCAGCGGCGGGGTGACAGGTGGGTTGGATCAGATAGACGTCTTGGCCGCGCACGTTTTCGGTGATTTCGACCATGACTTCGCCGTCGCTGAACCGGTCGACGGTCGCACTGCCCATGGGCACGCCCAAACTGTGGGCGATGGACTCGGCCAATGGATGGTTGGCATTGCCCGAAAACACCATCAAAGAAGAGTTCGTCACACGCTGGCCCATCGCTTGAGTGAACTGGAAAAATGGCTGGGACGGCAGGACTCGAACCTGCGAATGCGGGGATCAAAACCCCGTGCCTTAACCAACTTGGCGACGTCCCAGTTGTCTCCGTGCAGGCGCAATTATAACGCCAAATTAACCATTGGGCTGATTTTTTGCCCATTCCCACTCACCAAACACCACCCGGATTCGGTGGGGTGGGCGCTCGGCCTGCAAACGCTTGGGCAGCCGCACCGCCTGCCCCGTCGCACCCGTCACCCAGCCGTGCTCGGTCACTTCCACGCGCCAACCTCCCTCATTGATGATCGCGTCATCGACGCCATTCGCCGCATCACCTGCGCTTTTTGGCGGCACCTCCAAGCCCCTGATCCAGTCGTGCATGGCGGTCACTGGAACCGGCCAACCGGTCGCCTGCGCCACCAATTCATCGGCATCACCCAGGCGCTCGGTGGGCCGGTCATGCGCGCTCAGCTGGGCCTGCTCATCATTAAAAACCAACCGCCACCAACGCCCACCCAAACGAGACCGCAACACCACCTCGACGTGGTCTTGGCGATCGGCCCAAGTGATGTTTAATTGGCCACCGGATTCGCCATCGGACAACGCCACACGGCCGCTGACAGACCACACGGGGTGTTCGGCAAACCAGGCTTGTGTAGACACCACCTCCACACCGCTGGGTCGCTCGCTTTGGGTCGCGCAGGCGGTGATGATCAGCGTGGACACCACCATCAACCCCTGCCGGACCCACTTGAACGTCTCGCTCACCGCCCCTGCCCTGTGTCGCGGGCCTCGGCCAGCAAAGCTTGTGCTTTTTCGCTTTGACCTTGGGCGTTGAGCACTTCCACCAGGTGTCCCAAAATCTCAGGATCGGGTTGCATGGCGTAGGCCTTGTCCAAAAATCCATGGGCGACGTCCACGCGCCCCAACTGGAAATTCACCCAGCCCAGCGAGTCAAGAATGGCGGGGCTGTCTGGTGCCAACTCCCAGGCCCTGTGGATCAGCCGGTAGGCTTCTCGCAGCCGGGGTGGCTCATCGATCAGCATATACCCCAATGCATTGAGCGCATCGGCGTTGTCGCGATCCAGGCGGATCAAGCGCCTGAGGTCTTGCTCGGCCAACTCAGGGCGATCGACGCCAATGGCCACCATCGCCCGCATGTACAACAAAAACTCATCGTCGGGTTGCGCAGACAGCCCATCGGTGACCTTGTCAATGGCTTGGTCTGTCTGCCCCGCCTCTTTGAGCAACGAAATCTCCAACGCCCAAGCGTGCTGGATGTCTTGCTCGTCCTGGGTGCCTCGACGGACATCGGCCAGCGCTTGTCTGACCTTATCAAGCGACCCAGTCAACGCCCCCCAACCTTGGGCCCGCCCAAACTCCAACAGCAGGTGGCCACGGGCCAGTGCGGCCTCGTGCGCCCAGGGGCGTTCCTTAACCCGTCCAAACCAAGCAAAGGCTTGCCCATAGTTTTGCATCAGCTGCGCGGTGTGGCCGATGTAGTAGGCGTCTTTTGATGAGATGGCCTCACCCGAGGTGGGCATTTGCGCCCAGACCGCCTCGATCCGGTCCGCATCACCCAAGGCCTGGGCCAGCTCTGCGGTGCGAAACAACACCTCTGCTGTGGGGGTGGTTGATTCGAACACCGCCAGTGCGGCTTGCGGCTCGTCCATCGCGATCAAAAGTTGCGCGTGCGCCAATCCAAACTCAGGGCGTTGCTGCGCCTCGGCGGGCAGTTGTTTCACCCAAGCCAGCGCGCGCTCGAACTCACCGCTGTCGGTGGCCAGATCCACCGCATAGGCCACCCGGTCGGGCGTGATCTCCAGCTCGATCGCCGCTTCGATGGTGCGAAGCGCCTGGGTCGGCTGCGCCAATCGATCAAGCACCTGCGCGCGCGCCGTTAACCACGCCGGGCGGTGCTCTCCCAACTCCAGCGCCTGATCCAGCCGGTCGAGCAACACCAGCGCCTTGTCTTGGTCTGGAATAAAGCGCAGCACCTTGCCCAAACGCGCCCAACCGGTCCACGCCGAAGGGGCTTGGTTGAGCAGCGTCACCAGCGTCGCTTGGGCGGTGTCCATCCGATCCAGGCGTGTCCACGCATCGATCTCTATGGCCACCACTTCGTTGATTCCATGGTGTTGCCGAAACCGCGCCGCCGCGGTACCGGCCAGCGCCCAATCCTCGGCATAACCGGCCATCACCGCCAGTTGTCGCAACGCGGCGGCATCGTCGCCGGCCAACACGCGCTCAACATGGTCTTGGTACGCTTGGACGTGATCGCCGGCCTCGTCCGGGTTCAAGTGACTCAGCCAGTCGGCGGGGGTGTCAGGCGCTGGGTTCGTGGTCTCATCCTGCCCGGATGATGCGCCTGCGTGAACACTGCCAACGCCCAATCCGACCACCACCCACGCCCACACCAACCTCGACACCAACCTCGACACAAACGCCCACAGCCATGGACGCTGTTGCGCATCGCAAAACCGCAAACCGAACGCGTGGAGCTTATCTGACATGGAAATAGCCTATCATGTGGGCCATGAACACACACCACGAGTTGCGCGCGGCATGAACCGCTCATTGGACCAACGCTTGACCCGCCTCAAAGAGCGTTTTGAGGAGCTGACGCACTTGCTGGCAGACCCGGATGTGATTGGCGACAGAGACCAATTCCAGTCGCTGTCGCGTGAGTATGCCGACCTTGAACCCATCATCAAAGCCTGGCAACAGCGACAACTGGCCCAGCAACGCCTGGACGAGACCCACGAGCTGGCCAAGGACGATGACCCCGAGGTGCGCGCCATGGCCAGCGATGAGTTGGCCGCAGCACAGGACCAATGCGATGACTGGGATGGGCAACTGCAGCGGTTGTTGATGCCCAAAGACCCCAACGACGACAACAACTTGTTTTTGGAGATTCGCGCCGGCACCGGCGGCCAAGAAGCCGCGCTGTTTGCAGGCGACTTGTTTCGGGTCTACACCCGCTATGCAGAACGCCGGGGTTGGCGGGTGGAGATTCTGTCGGCGCATGAAAGCGAGACCGGCGGATTTAAAGAGGTGATCGCGCGGGTGATCGGCCAAGGGGCGTATTCTTATTTAAAATTTGAATCGGGGACCCACCGCGTGCAGCGGGTGCCGGTGACAGAATCACAAGGCCGAATCCACACCTCAGCGTGCACCGTCGCCATCTTGCCCGAAATAGATGAGATCAGCGAGATTGACATCAACCCCAACGACCTCAAAATCGACACCTACCGCTCATCGGGTGCCGGCGGGCAGCACGTCAACACCACCGACTCGGCGATCCGCATCACCCACCTGCCTTCTGGGATTGTTGTCGAGTGCCAAGACGAACGATCGCAGCACAAAAACAAAGCCCGCGCGATGAGCCTGCTTTCGGCCAAGCTGCTGCAGTCCCAGGTGGAGGCACAAAAAAAAGACATCGCCAGCGAGCGCAAACTGCAGGTCGGCTCGGGTGATCGCTCCGAACGCATCCGAACCTACAACTTCCCCCAAGGCCGAATCACCGACCACCGCATTGGGCTCACCTTGTATGAACTCGACGCCGTGATGGATGGCCAGCTCGACGCCCTGATTGAACCATTGCAGCAGGCCCACCAAACCGACCTGTTGGCACAAATGGCCCAAGACCACTGACACCGAGGCCACTGTCGCCTGCCGGATGGATTGAGCGTGTTTTGCCCCGCGTGGCTGGGTAATTTGGTATTATCTAATATAAGTCTAACTGCACTGTTGGGGTGTGTTCATGGAACTTGATCCGCTGCTGTTGTCCCGAATCCAATTCGCCTTCGTGGTCTCATTCCACGCGATTTTCCCGGTGTTTACGATTGGTCTGGCCTCCTACATCGCGGTGCTGGAAGGCCTGTTCTACAAGACCCAAAACCCCGTTTATGCCCGCCTGTCGCAGTTTTGGATCAAGATCTTTGCGATTGTTTTCGGCATGGGCGTGGTCTCGGGCATCGTCATGGCCTTCCAGTTTGGGACCAACTGGAGCGCGTTTTCGTATAGCGCATCCAACTTCCTTGGGCCGATTTTGAGCTATGAGGTGGTGACCGCCTTTTTCTTGGAAGCCACGTTTTTGGGGGTGTTGCTGTTTGGGCGTTCCAAGGTGCCGCCGGGGATCCACTTGTTCGCCGCTTGCATGGTGGCGTTGGGCACCTTCATTTCGTCTTTTTGGATCTTGGCAGCCAACAGCTGGATGCAAACCCCTGCAGGCGTTGAGCTTCGCGAGGGCATGATCCACATGACCTCGTGGACCGAGGCCATCTTCAACTCATCACTCCCATACCGGTTTGCCCACATGGCGCTGGCGTCATTTATCACCGGGGGCTTTGTGGTGGCGGGTGTGAGTGCGTACTACCTCCTGAAAGGCCGCCACCCCAACACCAGCAAAAAAGCACTGAAAATGTGCGTGTTGCTGCTGGCGATCACCACGCCGTTGCAGCTGGTGGTGGGCGATCTGCACGGCCTCAACAGCTTCGAGAACCAGCCCATGAAAGTGGCGGCCATGGAAGGCCATTGGGAGACCAAACAAGGCGCGCCTTTGATCTTGTTTGCCATCCCAGACGCGGCCAATGAGACCAACCACTTCGAAATCGGCATCCCTTACTTGGGCAGCTTGATCCTCACCCACAGCCTGGACGGGGAAGTGCCTGGGCTGTTGAGTGTCCCCAGAGAAGACCGACCACCGGTCGGGCCGGTGTTTTGGTCTTTCCGGGTGATGGTTGGGCTGGGCGTGCTGTTTATCGGCCTGTCCTTGCTCAGCGCCTATTTGCTGTGGCGCGGGCGCTTGTATGACTCCCCCAAAGTCCTTCGGGCGCTCACCTGGATGATCCCGATGCCGTTTGTGGCCGTTTTGGCCGGGTGGTTTGTCACCGAAATCGGGCGCCAACCGTGGATCATCCATGGGCTCCTGCGAGCCAGCGAGGGCGTCACCCCGTCGTTGACCGGTGGCATGGCGCTGTCGACGCTGATCGGCTATATCGGCGTTTACGCGGTGGTGTTTGCCGCTGGATTGCACTATCTAAGAATCGTGATCGGCAAAGGGCCCGTGGATTCGGGTGATGAGGCGGTGCTCGATCCGGTGGCGCGACCGAAACGGCCTTGGTCGGCGGTCAGCCACGACGAGCCCCAACCACAACAGTGAGGTGATCGAACATGGGACTGATTGATCTGACGTTGGTCTGGGTCGGCATCATTGGCCTGGGTGTGTTCATGTATGTCTTGATGGATGGCTTCGACCTTGGGGTCGGCATCTTGTTTCCGTTCGCGCCCAACGACGATGCCCGCGACGAAATGATGAACTCGGTGGCGCCTGTTTGGGATGGCAATGAGACCTGGCTGATTTTGGGCGGGGCGGGCTTGCTGGCTGCGTTTCCTTTGATTTATGCGGTGTTCTTGCCGGCACTGTACATCGGTGTATTCCTGTTGCTGGCCGGTTTGATCTTTCGCGGCATCGCCTTCGAGTTTCGCTTTAAAGCCACCGCGGCGCGCCACTGGTGGGATCGGTCTTTTTTCATTGGATCGACACTCGCCTCTTTCGCCCAAGGGGCCGTGGTCGGCGCCTACATCCAAGGCTTCAACGTCGTTGAGTTCCAATACGTCGGCGGGCCGTTCGATTGGCTCACACCGTTCACCATCATGACCGGCTTGGGCGTGGTCACCGGCTATGCGCTCCTCGGTGTGACCTGGACCATCCTCAAAACAGAAGGCACCACCCAAGCGTGGGCGTATCGAATCGCACCGTGGTTGTTGATGGGTGTTTTGGGCTTTTTTGTCATCGTCAGCATTTGGACCCCATTGGCCAGCGAGCGCGCGGCCGAGCGTTGGTTCGACAAGATCGACTGGATCTGGGCCTTCCCTGCGGCGACCATGGCGACAGCGTTTTGGATTCACACCCAGCTGAAAAAACGCGCTGAGGCGCTGCCTTTTGTCGGCTCTTTGTTGTTGTTTGCGCTGTTTTACATCGGCCTGTTGATCACCCAATGGCCGTTGGCGGTGCCCCCTGATCATACCTTCTGGGATGCGGCATCGGATTCGGGTTCGCAGCTGTTCTTGCTCATCGGTGTGTTGTTTTTGATTCCCATCATTCTCACCTACACCGCATGGACGTACTGGGTCTTTAGGGGCAAAGTCAAGGCAGGAGCAGGCTACGCTGGGCATTGATCCATCGGAGACACCACCGCCCACGCCAAAGGCTTGGCTTGAGTCGCTGACACCCCCGAGGCTGAGCGCCGTCTCGGCAGCGCTGGCCAGTGTTGAGGCCTTGGCCATCATTGCTCAGGCGCTTTGCTTGGCCACCCTCCTCGATCGGGTGGTGTTACAACAAGCCATCCGCCCAGAGCTTGGCGGCTGGTTGCTCGGTCTGGCCGTTGCCCTTGTCCTCAGGGCCTCGGTGGTGACGAGTCGGGGTGTGTACGCGGCCCGAAGCTTGGCCTCGTTAAAAACACGCCTTCGCCAGCACCTGCTCCACCGCACCCTCACCGCCGGCCCAGCCCTTCGGGCGCGCCATTCGGTGGGGGGGTTGTCAACGGCCTTGGTTGAAAAAATAGAGGCCTTGGAACCCTACTACGCGCGCTACCAACCGCAGTTGATGACCGCTGCCATTGTCCCCGGCGCCATCGGCGTGGCGATCCTAACCGCCAACTGGTTGGCGGGTCTGCTGTTGATTTTAAGTGCCCCGTTTATTCCCTTGTTTATGGCGTTGATTGGGATGGGCGCCCAACAACTGAGTCTGCAACAACAACATGCGCTCGACCGCTTGGGTGGCATGTTTTATGACCGGGTGCGCGGCTTGACCACGCTGGTTCGCTTCGGTGCTGGCGAACAAGAACAAACCAAACTCAACACCTTCAGTCAAGCGTTTCGAAAACGCACCATGCGCGTCTTGCGCGTGGCTTTTCTATCATCGGCGGTGTTGGAGTTTTTCAGCGCCTTAGCCATCGCGGTGATGGCCATCTACATTGGATTTTCTCTGCTGGGCTTCATCACGCTGGGCCCCAGCGGCGACATCACCCTGCGGTGGGGTTTGTTTATGCTGTTGCTGGCCCCAGAGTTTTACAACCCGCTTCGAACGCTGGGGCAATTTTGGCATGACCGCGCCAACGCGCTCGCCGCGGCCGAGGCGCTGGTCGATCTTGACCGTCTGCCACAAGCCAGGCCCGACCCACCGGCCCACCAGCGCGCCGATATTGACGCGCCTTTGGAGCGGGTGACCGTGTCGGCCAACGGCTTGACGCTGACCGAGCCCAACGGGCGAGTCCTCATTGACGAGGCCAGCCTGGAGTGCGTCCCCGGTCAGTGCCACTTGATCAGTGGCGCCAGCGGCTCGGGCAAGACCACGCTGTTAAACGCGTTGGCGGGGTTAAGCCCCCTCGTGTCGGGTTCGGTGACCTACAACCAGCACGACATCAATGACCTCACGCGCCAACAGCTCAGCCGAGTGCGCGCGTGGCTGGGCCAACACCCGCTGCTGATTGAAGGCAGCATTCGCGACAATCTCACCTTGGCCGGACCGGCGCCCGACCAAGCCTTGGCAGATGCCCTCGACCAAGCCGGGCTGTGGTCTTGGGTGAACAAGCAACCCCACGGGCTTGACCTCACACTGGGGCCGAGGGGTTTGGGCCTATCGCGCGGCCAAATCCAACGCCTGGCGATCGCCCAAGCGTTGCTGAGCCGGTGTCCTGTGTTGTTCTTGGACGAGCCCACCACCGGGCTCGATCACGACACCGAGACGCGCCTGTGGGACACCTTGTCCTCGCTGGCCCGTGAGACCAACATGACCATCATTGCGGCGAGCCACAGCGCGTTGGCCCGGCCTTGGGCCGATCGTCATTGGCAGATTGACGATGGGTTGAGGTTAAGCCCATGCGCGTGATGCCTGCCTTGAAATGGCACCACCGCCTGTTGCTGCAACGGCCCGGCTGGATGCTGGCAGGGCTCGTGCTGATTGGCTTGAGCTTGGCTGCTGGCATGGTCTTGCTGGGTCTATCGGGGTGGTTTATCACCGCCAGCGCTTTGGCCGGCGCGGGCCTGTTGCTGGGCCTTGATATATTCACGCCCGGGGCGGGCATCCGGATGGCCGCGGTGGTGCGCACTGCATCGCGCTATGCCGAGCGTCTGGTGACGCACGAGGCCACCTTCCGCGCGCTGGCCGATGTCAGGGACCGATTGTTTGGCCAGCTGCTGAAACTGCCCCCCAGTCAGCAAAGACCTTTGGCCCAAGGCGAAACGCTCAATCGCTTCGTCCATGACATCAATCAATTGGATCATCTGTTTTTGGGGGTGATCGGCCCCACCGTTGCGGCCTGGGGCTTGACCCTGACCCTGTCTGCGGTCTTTTATTGGTGGGTCGATGCGAGCGTGAGCTTGATTGTGTTGCTGGCCATGGTGGTGTTGCAAAGCGCCTCGGCCAGCTGGATTGCCCATCGCGGGGCGGCGGTCAGTCGCCGGGTGATCGAGCAGATGGCCACTTTGCGACAAGACTTGGCACAAACCCTGGACACGCTGGAAGGTGTGTTGGCCATGGACCGTGTGGACAAGGCAAGCCAACAGATCGCCGACCAGTCCGATGCCTTGATCGCATCCCAACAACGCTCACAGACTTGGGACAGCGTGGGCATGGGCTTGTCCATGCTCATCAGCGCAGCCACACTGCTTGTGGTCTTGGCCTTGGGCATCGACCTGTATCACGCAGGCGGCATCGACGGTCCTTGGCTGGGCTTGATCGTGTTGTTGATCTTGGGCCTCACCGAGATCTGGCAACCCATCCCCAGCGCGTGGCGCCGCCTCAACGAGACGCGTTTGGCTGGACAACGGATCGAAATGTTGGGCACCGCCGAGGCCCACCCTCGCCCACCGGCGCTGACCGATGAGCACGCCTGGTGTCTCGATCACGTCACGTTTCGCTACCCCAACACCGAGATCGATGTGCTCGAGCGATTCAGCGCGGTCATTGAACGCGGCGAGACGGTGCTGTTGGTCGGACCGAGTGGCTGCGGCAAGACCACGCTGGCCAGACTGCTGATGGGTGAGTTAAGCCCCACGTCGGGCACCGTGTTCATTCAACGGGGCAACGTCAATGGCGGCGTGGATCAACGCGCGCGTGTCGGCTACCTGTCGCAAGACCCAGTGCTGTTTTCGGACACCTTGGCCAATAACTTGAAAATGGCGTGCCCGGATGCCGACGATCAACGGCTGATTGCCGCCCTTGACGCTGCGGGCTTGGCTGAGCGCTACGGGCAACTTGATGATGGCCTGGACGCTTGGATTGAAGAAGGTGCCACCAACTTATCCGGCGGTGAAGCCAGGCGCGTGGCGTTGGCTCGGTTGATGCTCGCAGACCCTCAGTTGGTCATCCTAGACGAGCCGAACACGGGCTTGGATGAGGCCACCAACCACGCCCTCAATGAGCGGCTCAATCAATGGCTTGTCGATAGGAGCGCGTTGATCATCACCCACCAGCCCACACAGGCACCCCGCGCCGATCGAGTGATCCGTTGGGGCGAGTGACCCACAGCATCGCCAACGCCCATGGCAACACAAACACCAGCACGTCTCGATGCGGCCACGCCCCACTGACCAGCCAGCCCAAACTGCCCAGCCCCATGATCAAGACACACAGCCCCCACGCAATCGTTTGAACGCGGCGTGGCATGCCAGGCCACAACCCCAGCCACACCGGGTGGAGCATCACCACCACCGGGTTTCGGGCGACCACATCGTGTGCGGTCAACAGCCACATGCCAAGCACCACCAAACCACCCACCGACAGGGCCAGCACCGCCAGTGCCCGCGTCACGGCGCTGACCCAGCCACCGCGCGCCCCACCCCACAGCAACAACCCAGCGAACACCACCCCCCAAAGCGGTGCGCGCCAAAGCCCTGACCCGGCCTCGGCTGCCAGCGGGTCGTCGGGTTGGTACAACCACTCATCAGCAACGACCAAAGGCTGATCCCCGAGGCTGACCTCGGCGACTTGTTCGGCCAACACTTCAGGTAAAAACGCCTCATCCCAGGCTTGGATGGGCCGATTGGCCGCGGGGCCAAGCAAGGCCATCAGCCCCAACTGAGCCCAAGGCTGGTGGTGGGTCTGGCCGTGGGTGTGCGCTCGGAACGTGCGCTCGCCAGGGGTGGCTTGGTACTGGTCAGACACCGCGCCATCGAGCGTGTCGTCGAGCAGATCCCGAAGCCATGTCGAGCAGTTGGCCAAGAAATAATCGTAACTGTAGTAGCGAGGATAAGGCTCAATCGCGCCGACGAGCAGGCCGTGCAGCCGATCAAACTGCGCGCGGTTGAGGTTCAGCGTTTGCACCCGAATCGAGCGATTGGCCCGCCGATAAAAGGCAAACTCCCGATCTGCTTGGACCGCTGTCCCAAAATACGCCATATCGCCTTGAATAAAGCGCAGATAAAACCCCGCTTCTTCAATATCGAAATACCCAAAACTGAAGGTGTGGTTGAGGCCTTTGTCGGGATCTTGCAACCACAGGGCGTTGTGGCCAAACCACTCCCAGACCTCGCTGCCTTGGCCGTAGGTGACCAGGTGGGCTTTCGGTTCACTGGTCGATTGTGCTTGGGCCCAGCCAGCGAGGCTCAGCCAACAGACGATGGCAATGGCCCGCCAATCAGTCAACGGGCCGCATCTCCATGGCGTGTAGCCGCCGCTCATCTGCACTTTTGACAACAAACGCCCAGCCCCCAAACTGCGTGGTCTCGTCCACCTCGGGCACCCGACCAAACTGGGCCACCACCAACCCGCCGATGGTGTCGTAATCGGCATCACTGAATGCGGTGCCCAGGCGGTCATTGATGTCTTCAATCGTGGCCAGTGCTTGCACCAAAAATCCGCCATCGTCGAGTTTTTGGACGTCTTCGACAGCATCGACATCGTGCTCATCGTCAATGTCGCCGACAATCTCTTCGAGCACGTCTTCAATCGTGATCAACCCCGACGTCCCCCCGTACTCGTCCACCACAATGGCCATGTGGTTTTTGCTGACACGGAATTCGCGCAACAACACATTCAGCCGCTTGGACTCGGGGATAATCACCGCCGGGCGCAGCAAGGCATTGAGGTCGAGCGCTTGCCCACCCGACACCAACTGGAGCAGATCCTTGGCCAGCAAGATGCCCTCAACCTCGTCTCGGTCCTCGCCAACAACCGGGAAGCGCGAGTGGCCCGAGTCCATGATCAAGGGCAAGATGTCATCAAGGGTGCCGGTCTTGGGCAGCACCACCATGTGAGACCGCGGAATCATCACGTCTCTGACCTGCAACTCATCGACCCCCAATGCCCCTTGGAGCATGGCCAGCGTGTCGGCCTCAATCAGGCCCTGCTTTGCGGCCTCACTGAGCAACTCAACCAAACCTTCGCGGCTTTTCGGCTCACCGCCCAGCACTCGACCGAGTCGTTCCAACCAGCCCACCGACTGCGATCGATCGTCACCTGCATCGTCACTCATCAATCCACTCTACCTCATAAGGATCACTAAAACCCAGCTGCGCCAAGATGGCAATTTCTTTGCGCTCCATGCGCGCCGCACTGTCAGGCGTGTCGTGATCGTGGCCACGCAAATGCAACACCCCATGAACCACCAGATGCGCCCAATGCGCCCGTGATGGCTTGCCTTGTTCAATGGCTTCGCGCTCAATGACGGGGGCACACAGCACGACATCACCCAAAAACCCCGCCACATCGGCAGGAAAACTCAACACGTTGGTGGGTCGGTTGTGGCCGCGCCATTCATTGTTGAGCGCTTGCGATTCGTCCACGCCCACCACCTGAATGCTGACACACGCCAACCGCTCATCAATCGGCACTGGCCGCACCCAATCGGCCAACGCCGCCTCCGCCCACGCAGCCAGCATGGCCTCTTCGGGGGCTGTTGCTGGCTGCTCACCTCGATCGATTTGGATGCGCTCAAAGAGACCACCATCAGACAATTCAAGATGCGTTGTCATAGGCCTCAATGATTCTTCGCACAATCGGGTGGCGCACCACATCGCGCGCATCGAAATAGGTCTGGCTGATGCCTTCTACCCCCTTAAGGAGCTCGACGGCTTCCTTGAGCCCTGAACGAACAGACGGCGGCAAATCGATTTGGGTCAGATCACCGGTGATGACGGCTTTTGAGCCAAAACCAATCCGTGTTAAGAACATCTTCATCTGCTCGGTGGTTGTGTTTTGCGCCTCATCCAAAATCACAAAGGCATCGTTGAGGGTGCGCCCACGCATATACGCCAACGGCGCGACCTCAATGACGTGGCGTTCAGCCAACCGAGTGGCTTTCTCAAAGCCAAGCATTTCAAACAACGCATCGTGCAATGGCCTAAGGTAAGGGTCAACCTTTTGCGCCAAATCGCCTGGCAAAAAACCCAGCCGTTCACCGGCCTCGACGGCCGGTCGCACCAACACAATGCGCTGACAGCGCTCTGAGTCCAGGGCCTCCACCGCGCAGGCCACCGCCAGAAAGGTCTTGCCCGTCCCCGCCGGGCCCACACCAAAACTCACATCATGGCTGGCTATTCTTTCCAAATACCGACGCTGATTGGGCCCGCGCCCGCGGATCATCCCCCGCCGGGTCTTAATCCCCACACCAACATCAGATTCCGGCTCGTTGAGCCCGGCGTCTTGTAAGTGCAGGTTCACGGCAGCAGGCGTGATCACGTCTGAATCGGTCTGCGCATAAAGCTCACGCAAAACACGCTCGGTGGCCTCGAGCGCGCCCGGCTCGCCTTTGAGCTGGAAAAGCTCGCCTCGCGCTGCAATGTCCACGCCCAAGCGGTTTTCGATGATGTGCAAATGCTCATCGAGATGGCCTGACAGGTTGGCCAGTCGCTCGTTGTTAACAGGCTCTAAGACGACCGTTTGGGTTTGCAATGGCTTCCCCTGACCCGCTGATGGCGCCATCAAGCCACCTGGCTTTGCGGGTCGTGCAATCGACCGCGCAGCGAGTTGCGCAACGCCTCAACAATCACCACCTCAGCCATGCGTCCCACCAACACCTCAGGGCCTTGGAAATTGACCACCCGGTTGTTCTCGGTGCGCCCAGCCAACTCTTTGGGGTTTTTCTTGCTGGGGCCTTCGACGACCACGCGCTGCACAGAGCCCACCATGGCCTCGGAGTAGGCTTGGGCTTGGGCGTTGATTTGTGTTTGCAGCCGCTCAAGGCGTCCTTTCTTTTCTTCTAACGAGACATTGTCGGGATACGATGCCGCCGGTGTGCCGGGCCGAGCCGAGTACACGAAACTAAAACTCTGATCAAAGTTGAGTTCTTTGACCAACGCCATGGTCTGTTCAAAGTCATGCGCGGTCTCACCTGGGAAACCCACAATAAAATCAGACGACAGACCGATGTCAGGGCGCACCTGTCGAAGTTTTCGGATCTTTTGCTTGTATTCCAATATGGTGTGGCCGCGCTTCATCAGTGACAACACCCGATCTGAACCCGCCTGGACCGGCAAATGCAGATAATTGGCCAGCTTCGGCACATCGCGATACGCCTCAATCAAACTGTCTGAGAACTCCACAGGGTGTGAGGTCGTGAACCGAATGCGTTCAATGCCTTCGATGTGCGCCACGTAACGAATCAGTAAACCCAGATCGGCGTGCCCGCCATCGTGCATGGGCCCTTGGTAGGCATTCACGTTTTGACCCAACAGGTTGATTTCGATCACACCTTGCTCGGCCAACGCCACCACCTCCGCGATCACATCGTCCAGTGGCCGGCTGACCTCTTCGCCGCGGGTGTAGGGCACGACACAAAACGAGCAGTACTTTGAACAACCCTCCATCACCGAGACAAAAGCACTGGCGCCTTTCTTGCCCACCGGGGGCAAGTGATCGAACTTCTCGATTTCTGGGAAACTCACGTCAATCGCCGCGCCTTCCCCAGCCCTGACCTGATCGAGCATTTGCGGCAGGCGGTGGATCGTTTGCGGACCAAACACCAAATCCACAAATGGGGCGCGCGAGCGCAACCCTTTGCCCTCTTGGGACGCCACACAGCCGCCAACGCCAATGACCACGTCCGGCCGCTTGTCTTTGATCGGTCGCCACCGGCCCAGCTGAGAAAACACCTTCTCTTGCGCCTTCTCCCGGATCGAGCAGGTGTTGATCAAAATGACATCGGCTTGATGGGGATCATCGGTCAACTCCAAACCGTGGGATGCCCGCAAGACATCGGCCATTTTCTCCGAGTCGTACTCGTTCATCTGGCAGCCGTGCGTTTTAATGTAAAGCTTTGAATTCATGGGTTCATATTGTAGCGCACACGCCGCGTTAAACGACACACCAGCTCATAGGGGATGGTGTCCGCCCAGCGGGCCACTTCCTCGACCGGCACCCCAGGCCCCCACAATCGAACGAGATCACCCACCTTGGGATCCGCCACCGCGCTTATATCGATGGTGATCATGTCCATGGACACCCGACCCACCAACGGTGCGATCTGGCCATTGATCCACACCGGGGCGCCATCTTTCATGGCGCGCGGGTACCCGTCGCCGTAACCGATTGCCACCACCCCCAACACCATGTCTTGGCTCGCCTTGAATCGACCGCCATACCCCACCCGCTCGCCGGCCCGGATCGGGTTGATGGCAATGAGCTCAGCCTCAACGCGCATCGCCGGTTCAAGCCCCAACTGCGCTGCGCTTTGATCCTGCAAAGGTGAGACGCCATACAAAACCAAACCCGCCCGGACCCAGTCTCTGTGGCTTGACGGCTCGGTCAACAGTGCTGCTGAGTTGGCCAGACACTGCGGGCCCTCGAGCCCAGCCACGGCTTGATCAAAACACTGGATTTGGTCTTCGGTGGTCTGGTGTGATCCGCCGGCACTGGCAAAGTGACTCATCAAACACACCGTCTCCACCCCGTCCACCGCCAACAGTTCAGCGTGCATGGCTTTGGCCTGCTCGGGCCGAACGCCCAAACGGTTCATGCCGGTGTTGATTTTTAACCACAGCCGCGGTGCGGGCGAACGGCCCCAGGCTTTGAGCGCGTCGAGTTGGTAGGCACTGTGGACAACAAGCTCCAAGCCCAATTCGTCCACCGCGCCCAGGTCTTTGGCATCGGAGACGCCTTCAAGCAAGAGAATTGGCGTGGGTGTGCCGAGCCGGCGGATGGCGCGGGCCTCTTCAAGGGTGGCCACGGCGAGCAAGTCAGCATCCGCCAACGCCGGGATGCAGCCTTCGATGCGGTGACCATACGCGTCGGCCTTAACCACGGCCATGACCTTCGATGCGCCCGCCCAGTGTTGGACGCGCTTGAGGTTGTGCGCAATCGCACCGGGATCGATGGTGACTTCGGTATTACGTGGCATACCCGACCCAGGCTGGAGACTGGCCTGGGCTACTCGTCCAAGCCATGGAAGTCGGGCGTGAAATCGCGAAACCGCAGAAACTCGCCTTGGAAGCTCAAAGGAAAATAGCCCGTGGCGCCGTTTCGGTGTTTGCCGATAATGATCTCGGCCTTGCCTTTGTCTGGCGAGTCTTCGTTGTAGACCTCATCGCGGTAGATAAACAAAATCAAATCCGCGTCTTGCTCGATGGCGCCCGATTCTCGCAAATCAGCCATTTTCGGGCGTTTGTCTGGGCGCTGCTCCAAGGCGCGGTTGAGCTGCGACAAAGCGACCACAGGCACCTCAAGCTCTTTCGCTAGAGCTTTAAGAGAGCGTGATATCTCACTGATTTCATTGGTCCTATTTTCAGCACTTCCAGAGACCTTCATCAGCTGGAGGTAATCGATCACGATCAGGCCAATGCCGTGCTCTCGCTTCATGCGGCGGGCCCGGGCCCTAAGCTCCACCGGCGACAAAGACGGGGTCTGATCGATAAACATCTGCGCGCCTTTGAGCATGCTCATCGCCGATCTCAAGTTCACCCAATCGTGGTTATCCAAATTCCCCGTGCGGAGCTTGTCTTGGGCAATTTGGCCCAGCGAGGAGAACAATCTCAGCACCAATTGGGTGTCAGACATCTCCATTGAGAAGATCGCCACGGGCACCTTGTGGCGGATCGCCGCGCGCTCGGCGATGTTCATCGCCAGGGTGGTTTTCCCCATCGATGGGCGGGCAGCGACGATGATCAAGTCGGTGGGTTGCAGCCCGGCGGTGCGCGCATCAAGCTCGGTAAAGCCGGTGGGCACGCCCGTGATGTCGCCATCGCTTTCTTGCAGCTCGTTGAGCAGGTCCATGGTCTTGGCCATGATCTGCTGGATACCGGTATAACTTGAACTCCGGTGAGCGCCTTGGTCGGCGATCGCATAGATCTGCTTTTCGGCCGCCTCGAGGAGCTCTTGGCTGGTCTGACCGGTGGATCCCAGCGCGTCTTCGGCGATCTGCGCGCCGATGTCGGTCAACTGGCGGAGGATGGATTTTTCGCGAACGATGCGGGCATAACCCAACACGTTGGCCGGCCCCGGGGTCTCGTTGGCCAACATGGTCACATAAGCCCCCGCGTCGATTTGATCGAGCTTGCCGTGGCGGGAGAACCACTCGGTCACGGTGATCGCATCGGTGGGCTGGCCCTCGTGGGCCAGCTCGGATATTGCACGGAAAATCAGACGGTGGGTTTCTCGATAGAAATCTTGAACGTCAATCTGGTCTGCGACTTTGTCCCAGGCGTTCGCCGAGAGCATCAACGCACCCAACACCGATTGCTCCGCCTCGTTGGAATGAGGCGGTGTCCGGGTATTTTTGAGCGTTGCTACGTTCGGGTTGGCCACGTCTTCGCACCCTGTGATTTCAGCCGATAAGTTAAAGGGCGATGGGGCCAGTATACCGCTTGGCACCCATCATTCAATCGCCCTTTGACGCCAAAATCAGTCAGAGGCTTCTTCTGGCTGCTCTTGGGCGGCGTCCTCAGCTGCGTTGGCTTGCGCTGCCACCGTGTCGTCAGAATCAATGACAGACAACGCGATCGTGGTTTGCACATCGGCGTGCAAGATCAAGTTGGCTTGGTACTGACCCGGTGTCCGAATGGGGCCTTCGGGCATATCGACTTCAGCCTTTTCAACGACCACGCCCAGCTCATTGAGCTTCTCAGCCACCTCATGCGGGTTAATCGAGCCATACAACCGCCCTTCGGGACTGACGGCCACCTTAAACTCAATCTGGCCGATGGCATCGACCGCTTTGGCCCGCGTCTGCGCTTGGGCTTTTTTCTCGTCGGCCTGGCGCTGCAATTCCTCGCGGCGCTGCTCAAACTTTTCCAAGTTCGCGGGCGTCGCCGGAATGGCCTTGCCGCGTGGCAACAAATAGTTGCGGCCAAAGCCTGGCTTGACGTTCACGGTGTCGCCCAAATCGCCCAGGTTATAAACGTTTTCCAGCAAAATCAGTTTCATGATGGCGATCTCCTAGTGGCTGTCCGAGTACGGCAGCAAGGCCAGAAAACGGGCCCGTTTGATGGCTGTGGTCAGTTGCCGCTGATACTTGGCTTTGGTGCCGGTGATGCGGCTGGGGACCACTTTGCCCGTCTCGGTGACGAAATCTTTGAGCAAATCAACGTCTTTGTAATCGACCTGTTCAATGCCTTCAACAGTGAAACGGCAGAACTTGCGTCTTTTCATAAATCTGGACATGGCTTAACCCTCCACCTTGCGTTCGGCATCATCGGCCTCAGCATTATCGGCCTCGACCCCATCATGGGCCCCGTCGTCGCTGTCAATCGACGCGCTGCTGGGCGCGTCATCGTTCGCGTCTTCCCTCGCGTCATCGCTCGCATCACCGCCCGTGCTTTGATCGTCTTGATCAGCCGCGTCTGGCGCTGGTGCAGCACGCTCAGAGCCCTCGTCTGAATGATGACTGTCGTGGCTGTCGCGACTGCGACGGCGGTCGTTGTCGTCTTTTTTCTCTTTGCGCTTCATCATCACCGACGGTTCGGTCTCGGCGTCGTCTTTGCGCACGGTCAAATGGCGCAAAATGGCGTCGTTGAACCCGAAAATGGTTTCGAGCTCTTCAAGCACATCGGCACCACACTCCACGTTGATCATGATGTAGTGGGCTTTGTGGAGCTTGGCGATGGTGTAGGCCAGTTGCAACCGACCCCAATCTTCGCTGCGGTGGACCTGACCGCCGCCGGCCTCGACCACGCTTTTATAGCGCTCGAGCATGCCCGGGACTTGGTCGCTTTGGTCCGGGTGGACCAATAAAACGATCTCATAGTGTCTCAATGGTGTTCTCCTTTCGGCTAAAAGCCCCCAAATCACCCCAAGGCCAGTCCTTGGGTGCTTGTGGAGCAAGGAAGGCCCATCGCTGAGCCAGCCCGCTATTATAGCGCGGCTTGGGTGGGATCACAATTGAATTTGGGGTGCAAATTGAGCCAAATGACCCGCCCCAGACCTGCGTTTAGGGGCCAGGCGTGCTGGCGTGGTCTTGAATCGTGAAACTCTCGCCACAGCCGCACTCGGCTTTGACATTGGGGTTTTTGAAGCGAAACTCAGCGACCAAGCCCTCTTGGACGAAATCGATCACCGTGCCTTGCATCATGCCCAAGGCTTTGGGCGTGATAAAGACATCGATGCCTTGGTCCTGAATCAAGAGCTCGTCGTTTGAGGGGACCTCGTGGGCGATCTCGAGCTCGTAGGCCCAACCTGAACACCCCGTGCGGCGCACATCGAGATGCAGTCCGCACCCACCCTCTTTGGCGAGAAAGGCACGAACGCGCGCCACGGCGGCCTCGGTCAGGGCAATCCCGTCATCTATTTGGGCTTGGGTTGTCATGTGGGCACTCATCTTGAGTATTATTGTAACAACGATTTTTGACTCCGCAGGAAAAGAAGCACCCCATGGCCAGCCAAGCGCATCAATCCCCCCCCAAAGCCACGGTAAAGGCGCTGCTCAACGGCGAGCACCCCTTCAACGAGACTGTCACGGTCGAAGGTTGGGTTCGAACCCGCCGAGACTCCAAGGCCGGGTTTTCATTCATTCATCTCAATGATGGCTCGTGCTTGGCCAACATCCAGCTGGTCGCGAATCAAGACCTGGACAACTACTCAACACAAATCCTCAAACTGACCTCCGGGAGCTCGCTGCGCTGCCACGGCACTGTGGTGCAATCCCAGGGCAAGGGCCAAACCGTTGAGATCCAGGTTGAGGCCATCGAGGTGCTGGGCCTGGTCGATGATCCAGACACCTACCCCATACAACCCAAGCAACACTCGTATGAGTTCTTGCGCACCGTGGCGCACTTGCGGCCCAGAACCAACACCTTCGGTGCGCTCACCCGAATCCGCCACCAAGCAGCGCAAGCGATTCATCGGTTTTTTGATGAGTTGGGGTATTGCTGGATCAGCACGCCCATCATCACCGCCTCAGACGCCGAAGGCGCGGGGCAATTGTTCCGCGTCAGCACGCTTGATTTGATGAACTTGCCGAAAACAGAGGACAACCAAATCGATTTCTCTGAAGACTTTTTTGGCCGAGAGACCTTCTTGACGGTCTCAGGCCAGCTCAATGTCGAGGCGTTTTGTTTGGCAATGAGCAAGGTCTACACCTTTGGGCCCACCTTCCGCGCCGAAAACTCCAACACCTCAAGACACCTGGCCGAGTTTTGGATGGTCGAACCCGAGGTGGCTTTTGCTGATTTAGCTGACCTGTCGGCTTTGGCCGAGCAGTTTTTAAAGGCGGTCTGTGCCGATGTGCTCAACAACTGCGCCGACGACATGGCCTTTTTCGCTGAACGCGTGGAACCTGAAGCCATCACTCGCCTACAAAGCGTCATCGACCAACCCTTTGTTCAGCTCGACTACACCGACGCCATTGAAATCTTGCAACAGTCAGGGCAGGCGTTTGAGCACCCCGTCGCTTGGGGCACAGACTTACAAACCGAACACGAGCGCTTTCTCACCGAACAGCACTGTAAAGCGCCGGTGGTTGTCAAGAACTACCCCGACGCCATCAAGGCCTTTTATATGCGTCTCAACGACGACGGGCAAACGGTGGCGGCCATGGATGTGCTGGCACCGGGGATTGGTGAGATCATCGGCGGCTCGCAACGCGAAGAGCGGCTGGATGTGCTGGCCAAGCGCATGGCCCAACACGGCCTCGAGGGTGACGATTATGAGTGGTTTTTGGACCTTCGGCGCTACGGCACCGTGCCGCACGCAGGCTTCGGGCTGGGCTTTGAGCGTCTGTTGAACTACATCACAGGCTTGGGCAACATCCGCGACGTGATCCCCTACCCCAGGACACCGAAAAGCGCGCCCTTTTAGCCCCAGATCAACCCACCCACGTGGTGCCACAAAGGCACCGTGGCCACAGACAAGACCACCGTCCATGTCACCACCGCGCTGGCCAGATCGGGCGCCAGCTTGGCCCTGATCAGCAGTGCAGATGCGGTGATCATGGATGGCATTGCCGCTTCCAACAACGCCACGCGCCCAACGAGGGGGTCAACGTCGAGCGCATGCGAGGAGGCGATCAAGATTGCCAGCGCCGCCAAAGGCAGGATCAACAACTTGGCAGTGACCCCAAACAACAACGCCGGGTAATGGTCTGCAGGCAAGCGCCACTTAAGGCTCAAGCCAATGGCCACGGTGACAATGGGCAGTAACGCGGCAGCCAACAGCTCAGCCGCCACCCACCCCCATGCCCCGAGCCAATCGTGACCGAATGCCAACGCAATGACCAGCGCCACAAATGGTGGAAAGCGAAGCATTTGGCTGGCCATCCGGCCAACACTGGGGTTGGGCCCTTGTCCAAACCAAGCCACCACAAACAACACGTGGGTACACACCATCAAAAAAGACCCAAACTGGTCATACACCACGGCCAACGGCAACGCCGTTGAGCCCAGCAACGCCTCAACCAAGGGGAAACCCAAAAACGACGTGTTGCCCAAGGGCAGCAACACCAACAGCACCGCCACCACCTCACGAGACCACCCAAACCAGCGTGCCACGGGCCACACCAGCAAAAAAGTCACCGCCAACAGCGCCCACGGCACCACCACCAGCGGCAACAGCGAATGAGTCGGCTCCAAGGTGGGCACATGAATCAACACCAAAGCAGGCAGACACACGTAGATGGCCAGTTGGTTGAGCCATTGGGCGGTGCTCGACGGCAACCGCTGCCACTGCTGCAAAGCCAAACCCAGTGCGATGAAAGAAAAGATGATCCAATACGCGGCCATGAGCGGCAGGATAACCCAGACAACCCCGAAGTGGGTCTGCCAACGACCACACCCGATCGATGCGCCAACCGGCCCCCTCTCCGTCGGTTCACTTAAAAGCCTGCGGCTGCACCTGGACTTAAAGAGGGGTGGGCCATTCGGGTTGGGCCGATGCATCCGCCGCCTGAATGACTTAAGACTCAGTGTGCCTCAATTGACAATTGATGACCATCTGAGATCGTCGCGCTGGACCGTGAGGGATTTCGGACTCAAAACCGCCAGCTGAGACTGCCATAGGCGCTGCGCTTGGGACCGGGCTCGTAGTACGCGCCTCGGTTGGCATTGATGCGGACATTGGCAAAATAGTCTTCGTTCAAGACATTGTTGATGCCCACCGCCCACCCAAATTGACCGCCTGCCCAGACTGGCCCCTCGCCTTGCGCGCGCAGATTCAACAGGCCATGGCTCGGCACCGATTCGGTGTTGGCGTTATCGGCAAACACCGCATCCACCCACAACGCCTCAACATAGAGCGACACGCGATCGTCCACGCGCCAAGTGATTTGTGAGTGCAGCGTGTGCTCGGGAAGCCCAGGCAAGGCATTGCCGTCGAAGCTGTTTTGTTGGATCACAAACTCATCGAAACGGTATCGGTTGCCCGTCCAGGCCAATGACCACGCCCAAGCGGCATTGAGTTCGTGCTCGACCATCAACTCCACGCCCCAGCGATTGGTCTGGCCGGCGTTGGCGTACACATCCACGCCATCAAACGCATCGGCCACCACGATCTCATCTGTGGTCTTGATCTGATAGAGACTGGCCGCCAGTTGCGTGGCCGGCGTTTGCCAGCGAAACCCAAGCTCATCTGATGAGGCTTTCGCCGGCGACAAGGCGTTCGCAAAACCAGACCCGCCCGAGAGGTCTTTGATCTCGGTAAAGGTTGGGCTTTCAAAAGCATCACCGCGCGTGGCATACACCACCGCTTGCGCTGACAGCTGATACAGCAGCCCCGCCATCACACTCCATTCCTCAAATGTGCGCCTGGCCACCGGCGATGGGTTGGGTTGCGCGTCGCGAATGGACAACCTGATCTCGTCGCGCCGGACACCCACCAGGGCGCGCCAAGGCTCAACGGCGAAGGTCAGTTGGGCAAAGCCTGCCGCTTCAGTGGCGCGCTGGACCTCGTCTTGGGTTTGGGCCACGATCTGGCCTTGGCGGTTCACCCGATAGCGCTGTCGGTCGTCGGCTTGGCGGGCCCAATCACCGCCCACGGTCGTTCGCCAATGCGCACCCCAATCCTGGCTGATGCTGCCACCCAAGCCATCGAAGCGACGTTGATAGGCGATCAGGCTGGGGAAAAATGAACTGGGGAGTTGCTGGCGAAAATCCCGGTCTGCGGTGAAGGCATAGCCCCGAGCACGTCGAACGCCACTGGGCCGGTACTCGTAATCAATGCCCACGCGGCTGCTGTCGACGGTTTGACCCGAATCCAAGGCCTCGGCCTGTGCGCTCGCCTGCGTGCGATCGTCAGCCACCTGTGCACGGGTCAACGCACCCGGGTCTTGACCGAAGGGTTGGTCCAAGGCACTGACCGCCACACCCACCGCGTGCTCACCCCAATCAAAGCCGGTGTGGGCGTTCAACAATCGCTTGTTGGTGGCCGATTGGCGCCGCTGGCCGTCGAAGTCAAGACTGGACACGCTCAGCCAACCGTGCCACCCGTCCCAATCGCCGCCGGCTTGAACCGATGTGCGCTCAAACCCATCGCTGCCATAATCCAGGCGCAGTTCGACACCCGGGGTTTGCCCTCGCCCATCGTTGGTCTCAAATGCGATCACACCACCCGAGGCGTTGCCATACAACACCGCCGAGGGTCCTTTGATGATCTCGGCATTGACCAGCGACAAATAATCGATGGTGTCGATTTGGGCTTGGCCATCGGGCAAGGTCTCGGGGAAACCATCATTGAGGATGCGAATGCCGCGGATGCCAAACGGTGAGCGCGCCCCAAAGCCGCGCGTGGAGATGCGCAAGTTTTGGGCGAAGTTATATCGGTTCTGGAAAAACACCCCCGGCACTTGATTGAGTGCCTCATCCACACCCAGCCCTTGCCGCGCCGCTTGAAAATCAGCCGCCGTTATCAACGCCACCGACATCGGCACCGCGTCCACGCGATCAACTTGACGCGTTGCCGTCACCACCACGGTATCATCCGGTGCTGTCGAGTCATCCTCAGCGGCTGGGTTGGATTCTTGATTGGGCGGTGCTGCCGTTTGGCTCGCGTCGGCCGCTGAGATCCAAGCTGACATCAAACACATGGCCGCGACAGTGACCGTGGCTTTTTTAAGACGCATCCAGAGCACCGTTGTTGCCTCCTCGGACAGGGCCATTCAACTCATTTAAGTTACTTGCAAGCGCGTGAAGCTCAATGCAATTGATCGGGCGGGTTGGCGCTGGCAAAAAAAAGCCCGCACGAGGCGGGCTTTTCTCTTGACTTGGCGTCCCCTAGGGGATTCGAACCCCTGTTACCGCCGTGAAAGGGCGGTGTCCTAGGCCTCTAGACGAAGGGGACGTTGCAAACCAAAAAACTTCGAACGCCCAGGACAAGTGCAAATTTTATACCATTTAAAGGGTTTGGTGGAGCCAGGCGGGATCGAACCGCCGACCTCTACAATGCCATTGTAGCGCTCTCCCAGCTGAGCTATGGCCCCGCACCCAAGCGCACTATTTTACCACCAAAGTCACGCATGTCCACCGACTGCGGCGCGAAATTGGCCCAAAAACCAGCACTGCCCCACCCTCAGCTCAACGACGGAAAGGCGCGATCGAGCACCGATGTGGCATCGAGACGTGTGTTGAGGCACCCATACTGGTGCATCCCCCGTTGACCGAGGCGACTGCAACAAAAGGCATCGGCCACGGCGGGGGGCGCAAATCGCACCATCAACGCGGCCTGCATCCCCACCGCCAGTCGGTCGGCCAGGTCTCTGGCCTGCCAGACCCAGTCTTGCGTGCTTTTTAAATCTTGTTTTAACGACTTGATGTGATCATCCAAAAGCCGGTGTTCACCTCGAGCCAGTTCAAGTTCCACGAACCACGCGGCCAGTGCATGGGGTGCTTTGTCCAATATTCTCAGAATATCCAGACATTGGATATTGCCGCTGCCTTCCCAGATGGCGTTGACTGGCGACTCTCGAAACAAGCGCGCCATCACGTGAGTCTCCATCACACCCGTGCCACCAATCACCTCCATTGCCTCATAGGCATGCGTCGGCACACGCTTGCAGATCCAGTATTTGCCCACCGGTGTCGCCAATCGCGCGAATGCACGCTCGTGCTCATCGTCAGGTTGGTCCATGGCCCGCGCCGTCCGCAAACTCAGCCACATGGCCGCCTCACTTTCCAAAGCGAGATCACACAACAGATTTTGCATCAAGGGCTGCTCAATCAAAGGCCGCCCGAAGGCTGACCGATACCGACAGTGGTGAATGGCCTGCGATAAGGCTTGGCGCATCCCCGCACTCGACCCAATCATGCAGTCATAGCGCGTTGCAGCCACCATGTCGATGATCGTTTGAATGCCGCGACCAGGCTCACCCACCAGCCAAGCCAGCGCACCGCGAAGCTCAGTCTCACAAGACGCGTTCGCCACATTGCCCATTTTCTTCTTGAGCTGCTGAATCTCCATGGGATTTTTATCGCCACCGGGTCGCCAACGGGGCAACAAGAAACAGCCCAGCCCCTCTTGGGTTTGGGCCAACACCAAAAACAAATCACTCATGGGTGCAGAGACAAACCACTTGTGACCAACCAACTCATACGCCTGTCCTGGTCCAGGCGCGCTTACCGGGTGGGCCCGCGTGGTGTTGGCGCGCACATCCGAGCCCCCTTGCTTTTCTGTCATGGCCATGCCCACCGTCAAACCTTGCTTTTTCTCCATCGGCTGATTCACCGGGTCATAAACATGAGCGGTGATTTTGTCACCCCATTCCGCCATCAAATTGGGCTGGTGTTTCAACGCCGGGATGGCTGCATAGGTCATCGTGATGGGACAGCCATGTGCCGCCTCAATTTGGGCGTGCATGTAGTAACGCGCTGCGCGTGTCAGCTGGGCATCCGTCTCACCGGCGGTCCAAGGACTGGCGTGCAGACCATGGCTGATCGCAAACGCCATCAGTTCGTGGTAGGCCGGATGAAATTGCACCTCATCGATGCGGTGCCCATATCGGTCATGCGTCATGAGTGTCGGCGGATTGGCGTTGGCTTGCTCGGCCCAGGCCATCATCTGGCAAGACCCCACTGTCTGCCCAAACGAATGCAAGCCTTGCACCCTGTCGGCATCAGCCCACTGGCTCACAGCCGACTGAAGCGCTGTGTCATGGGCGAACAAATCATAGTCGGTCAAAACCGGGGGTTGATTGAACACCTCATGGGTGGCTGCCTCGGGCGTGGAATGAACTGCACGTTGGGTCATGTCACCGCCTGACATTGGTTGTGGGCTAAAAGTATGGCTGCTTGGTGTTGTCTCATCTATCAAAATTGTGCCCGATCTGTCTCATCTCGACAACCCGATGGCCCGGACAAGATGGCCTCATTCGCGCGGGTGCTCACCCCACAGTGCACCGAGCGTGTATTGACCCGGCGCTCGGTTAACAAGCCTTTTGGCCAACGTCAACGCGCCCCGGGCAAACACATCGCGGTTGGTAATGTCATGGACCAAGCGCAAACGCTCATCGCCATGCGTGAAGTTCACCTCGTGTTGCCCCACCACCTCGCCTTCGCGAACAGACTCGATCGGTATGGTCGAGGCACGGTGCGGTGCCAATGCCTGTTGTAACCTCAGTGCCGTCCCCGATGGCGCGTCTTTTTTGTGCACGTGGTGGGTCTCTCGAAGCGCCACATCAAACGAGGGCAAGTGCTCAGCGGTCCACTGGGCCATCTGCTCAAAGGCCCAAGCACTGGGGCTGAAGTTGGCGGCCACGCACACCGCAATGTCTTGCCCGGCCTGCCCAATCGCCTCCAGTGTCGCCTCATCCAACGCCGTGGTGCCGATCAACAACGCGCAACCGTGGCGCCTCGCGAACGCCACCACGTCAGGCGTTCGCGTGTGGTGCGACACATCAATAATGACATCGCCCAAAGGCTCGCCCACAAACCCACCTGCTTGTTGATAGCGCGCGACAATGGCCACCTGGTCATCGTTGTGAGCGCAGCGTTCAATGGCTTGACCCAGCGCCCCACCCGCGCCACTGAGCATCACCGAACACGCCCCACCCGGCGTTTGTGGCTGGTTGATCGAGGCCTTGTCCATGCCGCTCATGGTGCCGGATTCTGGACGGCTTGGCCAGTGCGTAAAAAAGCGATGAAGTCTGCCGCGGTCTGTTTGGGCGCTTCTTCCATGGGCACGTGGCCAAGCGAAGGATACGTGATCAATGTCGATGTCGGCAGCGCCGCGGCCAGATCGATGCCCACGTCAAGATCAATCCAGGTGTCTTGTTCACCCCATTGGATCAACACAGGCATGGGCAGTTGCGTCGGTGGTGTCGGCTCGGTCAACTTCGCCGCATGCCGGCTGTTGTCAGCCTTGGATTGAAAACGCGCCACAAAGGCCGCTCTGTTGCCCTCGCGTCGCAACAGGGCTTGGTAGCGCTCAACCAGCGCCTCGCCGACCAGCCCAGGATCACCGTAGACATCCTCAAGCGCCCAGCGCACCAAAAATTTTGGCGCGATTTGGGTGAGCATGGCGCGCACCAAGGGCTCATTGAGCGCTTTGATCATCCACGAGTCGCCGCGGGCATTGGCTTGGCGTTCGACCACCTCCGCCTGGCGCGCCTGAAACTCGGCCTCACTCAAACGAATCCGACCACCGGCGACCAAGCCCGCGGCCGTGACCCGGTCGGGGTGGTGCTGGGCATACGCCAAGGCATACCCCGCCCCCAAGGAGTTGCCCGCCACTGCCCAGCGCTCCAGGCCAAGGTGCGAGCGCAGACTTTCGAGCACATGCAAGGTGGCCGCCAGCGAGTAATCGCTGTCGGGATGGGGGCCGGTCAGCCCAAACCCGGGCAGGTCAATGCTGATCACCCGGTGGCTGTCTTTGAGCGCGGCCACCCACCCCGACCAGGTGTGCAGTGATGAGAAGGTGCCGTGCAGCAGCAACACCGCCGGCGCATCGGCTGGGCCTTGATCGCGGATGTGGACCGCCATGCCGTCGATGTCCACAAACGCGCTGGGTGGGTTGGCGTAGGCCGAGCGCACCGCCTCGGCGGGCAGGTCCGGGCGAATCAGGCTGGTGGCCAACACCACCGCGCCAAGACAAACCGCCCCAAGCCCCCACAGCGCGCGCGTCACCGCGGTCATTTACAGGCCCATGCGGTCAAAAAACCCCTTGACCTTGTCAGCCCAGCCTTGCGATTCGGGGTGATGTCCTGTGCTTTTTCCAGACAGCGACTGAAACTCTTCTAAGAGCGCTTTTTGCTCTGCATTGAGGTTGACCGGTGTCTCCACCGCCACCCGGCACAACAGATCACCGACGGTGCGAGAGCGCACCGACTGGACCCCTTTGCCCCGCAGCCGAAAAAGCTTGCCGCTTTGCGTGCCCGCGGGCACTTTTAAGATCACAGAGCTCGTGAGTGTGGGCACTTTAAGTTCGCCGCCCAGCGCGGCGGTGGTCATTGGAATGGGCACTTCACAAAAAAGATCATCGCCTTCGCGCTCAAACAGCGTGTGCGGGTTGACGATGATGTCGACATACAAGTCGCCCGACGGCCCGCCTTGGCCGCCAGCCGCGCCCTCACCGCTCAACCGAATCCGGTCGCCGGTGTCAACGCCTGCCGGTATCTTGACCTCAAGGGTGCGGGTCTCTCTGACCTGGCCTGAGCCATTGCACGCCCGGCACGGGTCTTTGATGGTTTGGCCACTGCCGCCGCAGTTGGGGCAGGTTTGTTGGACAGAAAAGATCCCCTGGCTCATCCGCACCTGGCCTTGCCCACCACAGGTGTTGCACACCTGGTGCTCGCCTGACGATGACCCCGAACCGTTGCAGGTTTGACACGCGCCCAAGGTGGGCACATCGATTTCTTCGACCGTGCCGGCGACCGCCTGTTCGAGCTCAATGGCCAGCTCGTAGCGCAGGTCTTGTCCGCGGCGCGATTGCTGACGCTGGCGCCGCCGACCGCCGCCGAAGATATCGCCGAAGATGTCCCCAAAAATGTCGTTGATGTCACCAAAGTCAGCCGCACCGGCGCCGCCGCCCATGCCCGACACACCGGCCTCGCCGTAGCGGTCATACGCGGCACGCTTTTCGGGGTCTTTTAAGACCTCATAGGCTTTTTGGATTTCTTTGAACTTGTCTTGCGCCCCATCATCGCCGTCGTTGCGGTCGGGGTGGTGTTTCATGGCCAGCCGACGGTAGGCTTTTTTTAAGTCATCCGCTGAGGCGTCGCGCGCCACGCCCAAGATGTCGTAATAATCTGCTGCCATACCACCCTCAATCGTCAAGCAATGCGCCGTCTGCTGGCGTGGTGACCAGCAGACGGCCTGATGGGTCCTGTGCGGTCACCGATCGTGACCGCCAAAGATCATTTGTTGTCGTTGTTGTCGTCGACCTCGGTGAACTCCGCGTCAACCACATCGTCAGCGGCGTCTGCCGCTTGCGACCCGGCCGCGTCCTCACCCTCGCCGGCTTCGGCTTGCGCTTTCTCGGCTGCCTTTTGATACAACGCGGTCGCCGCTTGCTGGAGCTCATTGGCCGCCGCCTCAATGGCGTCTTTGTCATCGCCTTTGATCGCTTCATCGACTTTGCTCAAGGCGGCCTCGATTTGGGTCTTGGTCGCCTCATCAACAGCGTCACCGTGCTCGTCCAATGCCGTGCGCGTTGCGTGCGCCACACCATCGGCGCTGTTTCTTGCGGTCACCAGCTCGTTAAACTTTTTATCCTCTTCGCGGTGGGTCTCGGCGTCTTGAACCATTTTTTCGATTTCATCTTCCGATAACCCGGAGCCTGCTTTGATTTCAATGCGCTGCTCTTGGCCTGAGGCTTTGTCTTTGGCAGAGACATGCAAAATGCCGTTGGCATCGATGTCAAACGCCACCTCGATTTGTGGCATGCCGCGTGGCGCGGCGGGAATGCCCGTCAGGTCAAACCGGCCCAGCGACTTGTTCGCCGCGGCTTGTTCGCGCTCGCCTTGCAACACGTGCACCGTCACCGCACTTTGGTTGTCTTCGGCCGTCGAGAACACCTGCGAGGCTTTGGTGGGGATCGTGGTGTTTTTCTCGATGAGCTTGGTGAATACCCCGCCCAAGGTCTCGATGCCCAAAGACAGTGGCGTGACATCCAAAAGCAACACGTCTTTGACATCTCCAGCCAACACCCCACCTTGGATCGCCGCCCCCATGGCCACCGCCTCGTCGGGGTTGACGTCTTTTTTGGCCTCGCGGCCGAAGAACTCAGCCACCGCGCTTTGGACTTTTGGCATCCGGGTTTGACCGCCCACCAAGATCACTTCATTGATTTTTCCGACATCCAACCCCGCGTCTTTCAGCGCCACTTTGCATGGCTCGATCGAGCGCTCGATCAGGTCTGCGACCAATGATTCAAGCTTGGACCGGGTGACTTTCACCACCAAGTGCTTGGGCCCTGAGGCATCGGCGGTGATGTAGGGCAAGTTCACTTCAGTTTGCTCTGCCGATGACAACTCGATCTTGGCTCGCTCAGCTGCTTCTCTAAGCCGCTGCAAAGCCAACGGATCGTTGTGCAGATCCACGCCTTGTTCTTTCTTAAACTCATCGGCCAAGTGGTTAATCAGGCGCAAGTCAAAATCCTCACCACCCAAGAAGGTGTCGCCGTTGGTCGCCAGCACTTCAAACTGCTTCTCGCCGTCGACATCGGCGATTTCGATAATCGAGATATCGAACGTGCCACCGCCCAGGTCATACACCGCAACCGTCCGATCGCCGCCTTGTTTATCCAAGCCATACGCCAAGGCTGCGGCCGTGGGCTCATTGATGATGCGCTTGACGTCCAAACCGGCGATCTTGCCGGCGTCTTTGGTCGCTTGACGCTGCGAGTCATTGAAATACGCCGGCACCGTGATGACGGCTTCTTTGACCTCTTCACCCAGATAGTCTTCAGCGGTCTTTTTCATTTTCATTAAGACACGCGCCGACACCTCAGGCGGTGCCATCTTTTTGTCGTCGACCTGGACCCAAGCGTCACCGTTATCGGCTTCGATCACGGTGTAGGGCACCAAGCCTTTGTCTTTTTGAACGACGTCTTCTTTGAACTTTCGCCCAATCAGTCGCTTGACCGCATACAGCGTGCGGCTGGGGTTGGTGACCGCTTGACGCTTGGCCGGTTGACCGACCAGCACCTCATCGTCTTTGGTAAAGGCCACCGTCGATGGCGTGGTCCGGTCACCCTCGGCGTTTTCGATCACGCGGGTTTTACCGCCTTCCATCACGGCCACACATGAGTTGGTCGTTCCTAAGTCAATTCCGATAATTTTGCTCATAATTTTGTCTGTCCTATCCAAATCGTGTTGGGCATGATCCACAAGTTGGGGCCTCGTGGGGCCATTTCAATGTTTATCCTCGAAGTTTTTTAAGACGCTCTTCTAACTTTTGCTGCCGATCGGCGCCCTCACTCGACCTCGGCTGAGATAATCACCCGGGCTGGGCGCAGCAGGCGCTCATTGAGCCGGTAGCCCTTTTGCATCACCATCAACACCGTCTGCGCCGGGTACTCCTCGCTGGGCTGGGCGCTCATCGCCTCATGCCACTGCGGGTCGAACGGCTCACCGACCGGCTCGATGACCTCCAAGCCGTGGCGCTCCAGCGTTTGCAGCAACAGCTTTCGGGTCAGCGCCAAGCCTTCATCAGCCTCGGCGTCACCGCCGGTGGCCTCCAAGCCCTGATCCAAGCTGTCAATCACCGGCAAAAGGTCTTTGAAGACCCCCTCGAACATGAACTTTCTGGCCTTGTCCATCTCGCGCTGGGTGCGCTTTTCGAGATTGTCCATCTCGGCTCGGGTCCGCAGCAGGGCCTCTCTGAGCTTTGCCTCTTGACTGGTCTCAGCGGCCTCGCTCATCGCCTCGTCGCTGGGTGCATTGTCATGGGCACCGTCATGGGCGTCGGCCTGTGCTTCGGATTCGGCGCCATCTGGGGCATCCATGGGGGCATCCATGGTGTCTTCTGGTTCAGCGGAGGGAGGGGGTTGCTGTGAATTTTGGTGATCTTTTTTATCGCTCATGACATGTGTGCCTTAAAATTGTGCTCAACCACTGATCATATGGGGTTGGTCTGGGGCAATTACAACTCCAATCTGTGCGTTTGCAGGTCCAGCGGTTTCGGTGCTACCGTGAAGTGCACCCCAGTTGAGGTTAAACGGATCCGTCGAACATGCTCCGTGCGCTGACCATTCGTGATTTCGCCATCATTGACCACATCGAGCTTGAGCTTGAGGCGGGCTTTGGTGTGATCACCGGCGAAACTGGCGCCGGCAAATCGATTTTGGTCGACGCTTTGGCCCTGTTGGTGGGCGCGCGCGCCGAGGCCAGCGTGGTCGCCAGCGGCCAAGACAAAGCCGAGCTCAGCGCCCATTTTGAGCTGGATGACAACTCACCGGCCATGAAATGGCTGCAATCCAACGCCATGGCAGAAATGGATGGCACCGTGTTGATCCGGCGAAGCATCCAAGCCAGTGGCGGTTCGCGTGCGTGGATCAACGGCCACCCCGCCACCGCCTCACAGCTGCAAGATTTGGGCAAGCACTTGGTCGAGATCCACGGCCAACACGCCCACCAGCGTCTGTCCAAGCCCGACCACCAAAGACACCTGCTCGATGGCCAGTGCCCGGCTGCGCTCAAAGAGGCGGTGATCAGCAGCCACCGGGCCTGGCACGACGCCAAGCTGGCGCTCGAGCAGTTTGAAGCCGATGTCGGTGACCCAGCCCAGTTGGAGCTGCTGACCTTCCACGTCGACGAGCTCGAGCGCCTGGCCATGAGCCCTGGCGAGTTTGAGCAACTCGAAGCCGATCAAGAGCGGTTGCAACGCCAAGACGAGATCCAACACGCCCTGGCCCAAGCCCAGGCCTGTTTGGACCAAGACGATGCGCCCAGCGCCCGCGCGCTGATTGGTCAAGCCATCGGCGCGTTAACACCCATTGCCGAGCTCGACCCACGCCTGGGCAATGTCGCCACCTTGCTCGATGAGGCGAGCATTGCCCTGTCCGAAGCGGCGCTGGAGATCGATCAGCTGGCCAGCACCCCCGATGCTGACCCACAACTGTTGGCATCGATCAATCAGCGCTTATCGGCGGCTTTGGACTTGTCGAGAAAACACCAAGTCAAGCCCCACGAACTGCCCCACCTGACCGAGTCTTTGAGCCAGCGTCTGGAAAAAATGAAAGACCAAGACCACCAGCGCGAGCGCTTGATGGGCGAGATTGGCGCGGCTGAAAACACGTGGCGAGACGCCGCCAAAGCCTTGAGTGCAGCGCGCCAAAAGGCCGCCAAAACGCTCTCCAAGCAGGTCATCGAGGCGTTGCAGACCCTGGGGATGGGTCATGCCCGCTTGGAGGTGAGTGTCCAAGCCCAAAAAGAGCGCCAACCCACGCCGGTGGGGATGGACGATGTCGAGATTCTGTTCAGCGCCAACCCAGGCCAAGCGCCCCAGCGGCTGGCCAAAGTGGCCTCAGGGGGTGAGTTGTCGCGCATCAGCTTGAGTCTCATGCTCGCCTTGGGCGAGCAATCCCAGCCCATGACCCGTGTGTTTGATGAGGTCGATGCCGGCATCGGTGGCGAGACCGCGCACGCCGTCGGTCGGTTCTTGAAAGCCGTGGGCCACGCCCAACCCAACCGCTCACAAGCGCTGTGCGTGACCCACTTGGCGCAAGTGGCCGCGCGCGCCGATCAGCACTTCTCAGTCACCAAGTCGCACCACGACCAAACCCAGGTCTCGATTGTTTCGTTGAGTTCTGCCGACCGCCCCACCGAAATTGCCCGAATGCTGGGCGATGCGCGCTCGGACAAGAGCTTGGCCCACGCCCAAGAGTTGATCGAGCAAAACGACTGAAGGCCTGACACTTGAGGTCATTTGGGGCTGGGGGCTTTACTGGCCCTTGCGGCGCACGTACATCACCAAGGCGTGATCGACGATCTCGTAGCCGTGCGCTTGGGCGATCTCTTCTTGGCGGGCCTCGATTTGGGGGTCGTAGAATTCCACCACCTCGCCGGTATCGACACACACCATGTGGTCGTGGTGGTCATCCACCGCCAGCTCAAAACAGGCCTGCGCGGGCCGGCCGCTGCCGTCATCAAACACGTGCTTGTGGATCAGCTGCGCGGCCTCAAATTGCGCCAGCACCCGATACACCGTGGCCAGACCAATGTCTTGGCCGGCTTCGTTAAGCTGACGGTAGATCTCATCGGCGGTCAGGTGTTTTTGACTGGCGCCTTCTAAAAAGCGCAAGATGGTCAACCGCGGTTGGGTGACCTTTAAGCCGGCTTCTCTGAGATCTTTGTTCTGCTTGCCCATGTGCGATATTGTATCATTGGCTTTTGGCATGACGACTGCAAAGGATTCCACCATGACCCCAGCCCAACGCACCACAAACACCAGCCTTTGGGTGATTGCCGTTTTGGCGTCGACGTTGGTGCTGACCGGCTGTGCCGACTGGGTGTATAAGCAAGACATCCAGCAAGGCAACGTGTTGGAAGAAGAAGACCTCAACCAGCTTGAATTGGGCATGACCAAGCGCCAAGTCCAAGTGTTGCTGGGCTCGCCTTCAGTGCAAAGCCAGTTTCATACCGACCGCTGGGATTATGTCAACACCTACGCCAGGCGCGGTGAGGACTTTGTGTCGCGGACGTTAACGCTGATTTTTGCCAACAACCGCTTGGCCTCAATTGATGGCAATTACCTCGACCAAGACTCACAGACCGCTGAGTTGCTCCGGGAGCTCCAAAGCGCGGCTGAGCAGGTCGATGATGAGAACATGGCCACACCCTAAGCGGGTGTACTAAACCACCGAGTTGCGCTTGGCGCGCTCGATCTTGGCCAGCTCTCGGCGGATGTCTTTGGGATCGGCGTGCAGCGGCCGATACACCTCCACCCGATCGCCAGATTGCAACACCCGATCGGGTGGGCACAGCCGACCGAACACCCCCACCCGGTTGGGATCAATGCTCAAGTTGGGCAACTGGTCTTTGAGGCCACTGGCTTCAATGGCCTCCCAAGCGGTGGCCCCTTCAGCCAGATCAAGCTCGATGAGCACCTGCCGGTCACAAAACCCGGCCACCACCTCAACCTTCATCGCCATAGACCTCGATGGCGCGTTGACAGAAATCATCCACCATCCGATCAGCCACTCGCCCAAAACTGGTCGATAACGCCCGAGACAGCAACCCCCGGGCGACCTCAAAGTGCAGGTCCAAACTGACCTGGGTGCCCGAGCCCATGGGCTCAAACCGCCATTGGCCCGACAGCTGCTTAAACGGGCCCGAGTCCAGCTGCATCTCCACCCGCTCAGGCGCGGTTAAGGTGTTTTGAGTCGAAAACTCAGGCCGAAACCCGGCCAGCGCGAGGCCCAACGTGGCGTGCTGGTGGGTGGGGGTGTGCTCATGGACCACGGCTTTGTGGATCCACGATAAAAACTCAGGGTAGCGCGCCACATCCTGGACCAAATCAAACATTTGTTGGGGCGCGTAGGGCACCAATGCAAATCGATGAACTTCTGGCATGGCGCAATGATACTTGAATCGATGTGGGTGCGGTATCATGTTTGATGTTGTATTGATTGCATGGGTTGTCATGACAAAGCCAGGTTCAGCCACCATCGCTCTGAACAAGCGCGCCCGGTTCGAGTACCACCTCGACGAGACCGTTGAGGCGGGGATAGCGCTTGAGGGTTGGGAGGTCAAAGCACTGCGGGCGGGCAAGATCCAGTTCGGGGAGAGCTATGTCTTGATCAAACGCGGTCAGGCGTATTTGTTTGGCTGTCTGATCACCCCATTGGTGTCAACTTCAACCCACACCGCAGCCGACCCCATGCGCACGCGCCCTTTGCTGTTGCACCGCCAAGAGATTGACCGGCTGGTGGGGCTGGTTGAACGCAAAGGCTTCACCTTGATCCCCACGGCCATGTACTGGAAACGCGGCAAGGTCAAAGTTGAGATCGCGGTGGCCCGCGGGAAACAAACCCACGACAAGCGCCGGACTGAAAAAGACCGCGACTGGGAGCGCCAAAAAGGGCGCCTGCTTCGCCAGAAATAACGCC
>JAVLCB010000059.1:0-518 GCA_031580925.1 Wenzhouxiangella sp. | reverse complement strand
ACCTTTTATCCGTTGAGCGACGGCAATTCCACATTCAACCGCCGGATCACTTAGGCCTACTTTCGTATCTGCTCGGCTCGTGGGCCTCACAGTTAGGCGGGTTTATGCCTATGCACTCGACACACGGTTGCCGACCGTGCTGAACCCACCTTCGCGCTCCTCCGTTACTCTTTGGGAGGATACCGCCCCAGTAAAACTGACCGGCTGACACTGTTCCCCGGCCGGATTCACGGCGGCGGGGTTAGACTCTCCAATGCACAAGGGTGGTATCTCACTGGCGGCTCCGGCGCCCCCTGAAGGGCGCCTTCGATGCCTCCCACTTATGCTGAGCATGCAGATCAAAAAGCCAATGACAGCTTACAGTTAAGGTCTATAGGGTCTTTCCGTCCTTCTGCGGGTAGCCGGCATCTTCACCGGCGTTACAATTTCACTGAGCACCTGGTCGAGACAGCGCCCAACTCGTTTCACGATTCGTGCAGGTCGGAACTTACCCGACAAGGAATTTCGCTACCTTAGGA
>JAVLCB010000058.1:0-521 GCA_031580925.1 Wenzhouxiangella sp. | reverse complement strand
GCAAGCACCTCAACCTCCGTTGTGAGACCAGAGCCAAAGGTTTGCTGAGCCAGTGTCATTACAGGCGCCATGAGGCACAGCAAAAGCACTGAAAGTGAGGGCCAGATACGCATGATTGAGCTTCCTTGCTAGACAGTTGGCTGCTCTGTAGCAAATCTGCTACGGCGCAGCTTGGAGGAAGTATAGCGCATCGCTCTCATCGACACCATAGACGGGGGCAATATGCGGATAAATATCAGGACGCTCAAACATCCGAAAAAACAAGCACATGGAAGAACACTGATTCAAGCCAAGCCCAACCATTCTGACCGAACTGATACAGGCTGATGAAGATGGTGGGCCCTGCAGGACTTGAACCTGCGACCTACCGATTAGAAATCGGAAAGAACGAATCTTTAGGGGGTTTTCTGGGGAGGCCGCGGACCGAGACATGGCCGGTCTTCTGCTCCAACCGTGTCAACCTCGGCGGCTCGTGGAACAACAACGCGCAGAACCTGCGCTCCGCCAAACGCAACAGGAAC
>JAVLCB010000057.1:0-533 GCA_031580925.1 Wenzhouxiangella sp. | reverse complement strand
GGGGTGGGGTGACCCTCTCGCTCTATCCATGCCAAGACGCACACGCGGCCTATCGCAAAGGCCGCGCGCATCGAGCCGAGGCGGGCACCATCGATGGTGTCGAGCCCTTGGCGGGGATAGTCGGCAGCGAGCCGTGCCCGAAATACATCGACAAGTGGGTCGCCTCTCGGGTGGTTGAGCAAACCACCTTCGGGCCCAACCCCGAAGACGAGGCCGAGATTCGAAGACTCGGCATCGAGGGCTGGGTGGATGAGCAGTTGGCGAGGCCACCCTCGTTGATCGAGTACGAGGATTTGATGTGCTATTCCAACTTCTTCACCGAACAAGGCCGCCACAAGCCCACCGAATACCCCTATTGGGAGAAAGTCCCCATCCAGATCGTGGATCGGTTTGTGGGTGCGCCGGATCAGTTGAGACTCCGGGTGAGCTGGGCGTTATCCCAGCTGGTGGTGGTCTCTTCGCGCGCATCCAACATTCAAGAAATTGGCACGGGGGTGTATTTCAACATGCTCCAGCAAACGGGGTTAACGAAC
>JAVLCB010000056.1:0-536 GCA_031580925.1 Wenzhouxiangella sp. | reverse complement strand
TGAAACTGAATTGTCTGTGAAGATGCAGACTATTTGCGGTAAGACGGAAAGACCCCGTGCACCTTTACTACATTTTTACATTGTTGAGAGAAAAAATATGTGTAGAAATAGGTGGGAGCTTAAGAGAAAATTTTTATTAAAAATTTTCGAAGCGTTAGTGAAATACCACTCTTATTTTTTCTTGCAACTAATCTTTTATTAAAAGAGACAGTGTAAACTTGGTAGTTTGACTGGGGCGGTCTCCTCCTAAAGAGTAACGGGGGAGTACACAAGGTCAACTCAAATTGGATTAACCAATTGAAGAGCGTAATGGTAAAAGTTGGCCTGACTACAAGACTTACAAGTCGAGTAGGAACGTAAGTTTGTCATAGTGATCCGGTGATTTTGTGTGGAAAAGTCATCGCTCAACGGATAAAAGGTACGCCGGGGATAACAGGCTAATGATTCCTAAGAGTCCTTATCGACGGAATCGTTTGGCACCTCGATGTCGGCTCATCATTTCCTGGAGCTGAAGAAGGTTCCAAGGGTTCGGCTGT
>JAVLCB010000055.1:0-547 GCA_031580925.1 Wenzhouxiangella sp. | reverse complement strand
CGGGCGCCCCAACTGTTGACAATGTCACTGCAGGCAATCGACAGGCCAACATCGTATTCTCACCACCCGTCAATAACGGCGGTGCAGAGATCATAAGCTATACCGCAACATCAAGCCCGGGTGGCTTGACAGGCACAATAATGCAAGCCGCTGGTGGCCAGATCAATGTGACCGGCCTGACCAACGGAACGGCATACACCTTCACGGTGACCGCCACCAACGCCGAGGGCACGGGCGCAGCTTCAGCGGCGAGCAATGCAGTGACCCCAGCAACCGTCCCCGACGTGCCCACTGGCGTCACCGCCACAGCGAGTGATGCTGAGGCGACAGTGTCCTGGACCGCGCCTGTCGATGATGGCGGTTCAGTGATCACGGGCTATGAGGTGACTTCGTCGCCTGATGGCCAAACCTGCACCACCGGAACCACCCCGTGCACGATAACTGGCCTGACCAACGGCACTGAATACACCTTCACGGTGACCGCCACCAACGCCGAGGGCAGCAGCGCGGCTTCAGCGGCGAGCAATGCAGTGACCCCGGCAACCGT
>JAVLCB010000054.1:0-591 GCA_031580925.1 Wenzhouxiangella sp. | reverse complement strand
CGTACTTGTCCGTGGCGACGACGTACCACTCAAACGGCCCGTTGGTGGTGAGCGTGGTGTTCTGTGTCACCGTGGATGCCGAGGTGATTGTCTGGTTCGAGCCGATCTGTGAATCGTCGGATGCATCGAAAAACGCCACTTCGACCTCATCGCCGGATGCACAACAGAATGAGGTATCGTCGACATCCACCGAGAGAGTCTGCGTCGGCTCGGTGACGGTCACGTTATCTGGTGAGAGGTTGCTGAGTGCCGGCGGATCGTTCGTCCGCAGCTCGCCCGTAAATGTGCCCACCGTATCGAGCGTGATGGTCATCGTGCCGGAGCCATCGGTGGCACCGACACCAAGGACGGTGCCGCCGGTGGTCTCGAAGATGTAATCGGTGTTTGCGGAAAGACCTCGGACGGTGAGATCAAAGCTGCTGCTCGATGTATAGGAGATGTCTGCGGTGCCATCATCCTCGGCGAAGCCCGACTCGAACGTCAACGCCGTGACTCCACCGGTGAGGTCGAACTGATCTTTATCGGTCGGATCGATCTCCGCGGTGGTACCGGACACGTTGATGTTCGTGAGCACCGTGTCACCCGTGAGGT
>JAVLCB010000053.1:0-616 GCA_031580925.1 Wenzhouxiangella sp. | reverse complement strand
CTGCTGGCGATCATTTATCAAGAGCCAGACAAGCGCTTCTATATTGAACAGATTGCCAACTCATCCAGCGTCTATCTGTCCACCGCCAACTGGGTTGAGTCTTCCATCGGCTGCCATACTGCGGGCTCAGCGGGGTTGCTATACCAGTTTGACGACCTGATCCGACGGGCTGCCATCAAGATGGTTCCGGTGAGCGAGGAACAGGCCCGCTTGGCTCGAGAGGCCTATCAGATATTTGGTAAGGGCAATGGCCACCCGGCGCAACTGAACTTTGGCGACTGCTTTTCTTATGCGCTGTCAAAAAGTCGCAATGATCCGCTGCTTTTTAAAGGGCAGGATTTCGCACACACGGATTTGTCTGTGGTGACGGCCGCCTGATCTCTTAAGCCACATTGCCGAAACGATGCCACCCAGTCACCTGACTCGTGGCCAGTCAGGCTCTTGCTCCAAAGCGGCGTCGAGCACATGTCGACACTCAAAGGACCACAGCGAGACAGTCAGATGGGGTCACTGACCCGATCAAACCGACCCAAGGCCGAGCGAGCCGTCCCGTGCCTGATTAAACATTGATTCATCTGACGCCTGACTCCCGCGATCAGCAACACCATGCCCTCTG
>JAVLCB010000052.1:0-635 GCA_031580925.1 Wenzhouxiangella sp. | reverse complement strand
GCAACTCTGTCGGGGCGGGATTTCGAAGCGAGCCAGTCAGCGCTTCTTTTGTGGGGGCCACATCCCAGCCGATCAATTTGTCCGTGCCAGAGTGTCAGACGTCGTTGGTCTTAAGTTGGGACCGCCCTGTTTCTCTCAATGGCTCAACCATCAGCGAATATAAGATTGAATATTCAACGGATGGAGGGGACTCTTGGTTACAGGCCTCATCAGGAACGGGTGACACGTCACGCTCGTTTGTGGATACCAACGCCAGTGCCGATAGCAGCTACATTTACCGTGTGGCCTCGATCACAACCGATGGCCTGGTCTCGGATTGGTCAACCCCCAGCAATGCCGCATCACCCCTTATTTATGCCGCGGGCTGTGGCACTGAGGCCAGCCCCTACCAAATCGAAACCTGGAAGCATTTGCATAATGTTCGTCAAAACTTGGATGCCCATTTTGTTTTAAAAAATGACCTAGATCAAACAACGTCAGGCTATGAAGACCATGTCAAAGATGGGGCCACATTAGCGAACGGCGGCAAAGGCTGGGCCCCAATCCCAACATTTTCTGGAAGCTTTGACGGGCAGGGTTACACGATTAGCGGGTTAGAGATTGAACGGGGTGCTGGGAAACTTGGATTATTCAAG
>JAVLCB010000051.1:0-639 GCA_031580925.1 Wenzhouxiangella sp. | reverse complement strand
GGAAATAGCGGTGCTGGTGCTGGCACTAGCAATGCTGTACGTTCTACTCAACAGGTAAGCAGCGCAGGTGGCGATAACCGTCAGGCTGCGATTATGCGTCAGTCAGCAATGGGCTACGCTGCACAGATTGTTGCAGGTACGCTGACCAGCAAGTCAGACTTAGACCAAGCGGCTGCTGATGTAGTACGGATTGCCAGCGAGTATTTTGTGCCTTATGCAGAGCACGGGGTAACAGAAGACGAAACTCGCAAGCAACAAGAGAACGAGTTGCAGAATCAGCAAGCGGCCCAAGCCGCTGACGATGACGAGCTTAACGACGATATTCCGTTTTAGTGTGCAACAGCCCCGGTAGCTCAACTGGACAGAGCATCGGCCTTCTAAGCCGAGGGTTGCAGGTTCAAGTCCTGCTCGGGGCACCAACTATTCTAAAATCTTGACAAGTTCAATGGACAAAGATGGGTAAGACTACAAGACGACAACCAGAGTGGATGAGGTCTGACGACAAGTGGCTAAAGAAAAGTGCAAAGCGCTCGGCCCCGTCAAGACGCAAAGGAAAACAGCAATTACTAAAGGAAACAGACTATGACAACTTTAATTATAGACGCTGATTCCATTGTGTACGCTGCTGCGTTTGCTGCT
>JAVLCB010000050.1:0-648 GCA_031580925.1 Wenzhouxiangella sp. | reverse complement strand
CGGCCAGATCGCTCAGTGACAGGTTGGCGTCTCGATAAATGGCCTCGCGCTGCAAGGCCTCGGTGACCCGCTCAAAGACTTGCTCTAGGCTTGGTGTCGCTTGGTCTTTGCTCGGCGGTGTTTTGGCGGGCTCACTGCTCGGTTGAATGTGGCGGTCGGCCAGGCGTTGGTTGACCTCGTTTTGTCTGAGGAGGTCTTGGTTTCGTTCATACAGGCTTTGCAACGTGCGGGCTCTGAAGCTCAAAAAGAAAACCGCCACGGCGAGGAGGCTGACCACGCCGATGGTCAGTACCACGCCAAACTGAATTTGCGCCCGCTGCCGTTCGATTTGTTCGGCTTGGATGGCCAGCTCGGCGTCTTTGAGCTCGGTCTCGTAGCGGGTCTGAATCTCTTCAGCCGAAGCTTTGGCCTCGGCACTGATCAGCTGGCGGTCGAGCAGTTGGTACCGATCAGAGTAGGCCAGGGCTTGTTGATAATCGCCTTGGTCTCGGTAAAGATCGGCGTAGTTGTCCATCAGCTGCCGCTCAATGTAGGGGTCATCAATGGATTCGAGATCGGCGGCGGTCATGTCATAAAATCGCAAAGCCTGTTCAAAATCACCGGCGACATAATGGGCATAACCGATATTGAGGTGGTTGAGCATCACAC
>JAVLCB010000004.1:0-147225 GCA_031580925.1 Wenzhouxiangella sp. | reverse complement strand
GGCTTTGCAGGGCCTCGGCAAAGGCGGAAAGACGTGGATAAGTCTTAGTGGTCATAGTAGTGTATGGACGCTTTGTGTCGCTTTTCTGATATGGTCATGTCGATTATAAGGGGTGACTGGCGTGAACAATCAAGTGGTTCGCGCCATCTGAATTCAAGATACCGGATGCGGGCCAGAGCAACTGTCAGCGTTGGTCAAAAGGCATGCCACTGTGGGGAGACGCGCTTGTTCAATTGCCAACACAAAGGCTCAACGGCGACCGACGCGGGAAGTCAGGCAATACAGAAGTCAGCCTCGAGGGAAAAAGAGCAGCGAAGACCACCAGCCCACAGCGGACAACGGCATTGACCCTCTAGCTGTTGATGATCTTTCTTCGAATCTCGCCTGAGATCATATCGATCGCCAAGACGACAATGATGGTCAACAGCAACACCGCGGCGGCCTTATCAAAGTGACGGTAGCGAAGCGTGTTCAACAACACCCCGCCCACGCCGCCAGCGCCCACCACCCCCAACACCGCCGAGGCTCGGATGTTGAGCTCAAACCGAAACAGCCAGTGCGCGACGATCTCTGGCAACACCTGCGGCACCACCGCGTAGCGAAGCGCCGCAATCCGAGACCCCCCACTGGCCTCCACCGCCTCAATCGGCCCAAAGTCAATCGACTCCACCACCTCAGCGCCGAGCTTGGTCAGCATCCCCACCGACGAAATCCCGATCGCCAGTGCCCCGGCAAACGGCCCCAACCCGACAATCGGCACAAAATAAATCGCCAGCAAGATCTCAGGAAACGCCCGGGTTGTGGCCGAGATCAACTTCACCCCGTGGGCGAGTTTCGGAAACAACGTGCTCGCCCCCAACAGCGCCAAGGGCAGTGACAGCACCGCCGCAACCAAGGTGCCCACCCAAGCGATTTGGATGGACTCGACAATCGCCGGCAAGACTTTTTCCCAGCCATAGGCCATGTCGGCTGGATAGAAAAACGACAGCACCCGCGCGACCTGGGCAGGCACCTGGATCATGTCGGCTGGTGCAAACTGGATCGCCACCAGCGACCAGACAAACAGCGCGGCAATGATCAGCGTCGACCACGTCGCCCAGCCGATTTGGCGGTCCGGCCTCAAGGCGCTCATGCCAGCTTGTTCCTGATATACGAGGAGAACTGCTCAATGATCAACACCGCCACCAGCACAAACAAAATGATCATGGTCACCCGCTCGTATTCAAAGTTGGCCCGCTGGCTTTCCAAGATCATGCCAATGCCGCCAGCACCCACCAGCCCCAACACCATGGAAGCACGAACATTGAGCTCAAAGGCATACAACGCATAAGACACATAGGTTTGCAGCGCTTGCGGCAAGGCCCCGTATTGGATCATCTCAAGCCAGCTGCCCCCCACCGCCCGCACCGCCTCAGGCAGGCCCATGTCGATCGACTCCAACGACTCCGACCAAAGCTTTGAGATCACCGCCACGGTAAACACCGACAGCGCCAGCGCCCCAGCCACCGGCCCAAAGCCCACGGCGGTGGCGAATAACATCGCCCAGAACAGATCGGGCAGGGTTCTTAAGATGTTCATGAAATTGCGATCGGCAAACCACACAACCTTGCCAGTGGTCAAGTTTCTGGCGGCCAGCACCGCGATCGGAATCGAGATGATCCCGCCCACAACGGTGCCGATGATGGCGATGTTGACCGTCTCCATAAACGGGTCAATCAAGCGGGGGAAAAACCCAACATCCGGTGGCCAAGACTCTTGCAGCAACCTTGAGCCACTGGCGAAATTGCAGATCAACTCCGAGAGCGAAAACCCAATGCCGGTGCCCGACCACATTGTCATCAGCACCACAAACCCACCCGCGCCCACAATCAGCGGCCAGTTCTTGGCAGGTTTCGGGGGGAGTGTCACACTCAAAGCTTGGCGTCCTCGTTTAACAGATCATCGTCGGTGAACTCGCGCCCATAAATGTCTTTAAAGTCATTCTCGGTCACCGTTCGGGCTGAGCCGTTATAAACAAGCTCGCCGTCTCGAAGGCCAATGATGCGCTGACCGTACTCGCGCGCCAAATCCAAAAAGTGCAGGTTGACCAAGGTGGTGATCCCAAGCTCTTGGTTGATTCTGACCAAATCGCGCATGATTTGGTGGGTGGTCACCGGATCGAGTGAGGCCACCGGCTCATCGGCCAAGATGATCGCAGGCTCTTGGGCCAGGGCGCGCGCAATCCCCACGCGCTGCTGTTGCCCCCCTGACAATTGCGAGGCCTTGGTCCAGGCTTTTTCGGTGATCCCCACCCGCTCCAACGCCCGCATCGCGATCGCCCGGTCGTGTTCGGGCCAAAGATTCAACAGCGTTCGCCAACCGGCCACGTGCGCCAATCGACCGATCAACACGTTCGACATCACGCTCAAACGCTTGACCAAACGAAAGTCTTGAAAAATCATCCCCACGTGTTTTCGAAGCTCACGCAGCTCGCGGCCTTCTTTTTGTGGGACCGGGGTGCCGTTGACGCTCACGGTGCCCGAGGTCACCCGGTTCAGACCATTGATGGCCCTCAGCAGGGTTGATTTGCCCGCGCCCGACGAGCCGACAATCACCACAAACTCCCCAGGTTCAATCGTCAGGTTCAGGTCTTTCATGCCCACCACCCCGTTGGGGTAGACCACATTGGTTTGCTGGAAAGATATGGCGCCTTTGGCTGTGTTCATTGATCCTCTCTAGTCACGCATCAGTTCGTAAGCATCTCTCACGGGGTCGTAGAGCCCGTCAGTCATCGGGACAAACCCATCGATCTCGTACAAAATCCACAACACCTTCTCATCATCTGGGAGGTCTTTTTGCTCCTCGGCCAAGCTCAAAAAAGCCGCCTTGATCGCCTCAACCAGGTCATCGGGCAACCCAGGTCGCAATTGCACACCATCGTTGGGCATCATTTGGGTGTGTTCGAACACAATCACTTCCTCGCCCACATCAGGGTATTGACGACAGACCATGTTGCGCGCGTCGTCATAGCTCACCCCGACTTTGGCATCGTCGGCATACACCGCCAACACCGCCGCGTCGTGGCCACCCACAAACAGGCTGTTGACGTCGGTTTCGTGGTTAATGCCGTTGTTTTGGAGCTGGACGACCGGAAATAAAAATCCCGACGTGGAGCTCGGATCCACGAAAGCCACCGTTTGGTTTCGGATGCTTTCGATCGAACCGGGGCAATGCGCAAAGCGAATGGTTTGGTTCTCGCGGCCCACTTCTCTGGCATCACAGTTGTACTCGTCATATTCCACCGGCCCCTCACATAAATTGGGGTCATTGGTGAACCACTGCGCCCGATAACCGACTTCACCTTTGCGAGAAGAGATCAAAATCGGCTCGATGTCATAACGGCGCTGGCCAAGCATGGCAGCGAATGGCGGCAGCATGCCAATGTCTGCACGCCCCGCGCCCAGGGCCTCAACGAGGCCTGTGTAGTCTTGGGGCACGAACGATCTGACCGGAATACCGAGTTCTTTTTCGAGGTGATTGGCGAGTGGTTCGAGGTTATCAACCAACGCCTCGGCTTCCAACGCGGGCACCAATCCCAACACCAATTCGTTGGGCCAACCGCGCTCATCGGTGGTCTCTTGTTCGCAACATGAGACCAACAACAACACAACCAAAATTAAGCCGACGTATTTCACTTGGGAACTCGATCGGTAAAAGACAATGCAAATTCTACCTGATAAACACCAAATTGAGGGTGAAACTTTTTTGCACGCATCCCTTTTATTCGGTGTTAACAATGATTTACTATAAGGCTGCGGCCCGATTGAAGGGGTTGCGTGTACACACTTTTGTTAACAGAAGGAATTGATATCGTGGCAGCTGAAACAAACGATCCAGAAAAAAAAGCAGCAGGGTCTGGCGTTGGTAAACCCGCAGCCAAGACTTCTAAGCCAGCCAAGAAAACGGCTAAGAAAAAAACTGCGAAAAAGAAAGTAACCAAAAAGAAAGTGGCGAAGAAAAAAGTCGCCAAGAAAAAAGTAGCTAAGAAGAAGGTAGCCAAGAAGAAGGCCACTAAGAAAAAAGCAACCAAAAAGAAAGCCACCAAGAAAAAGGCCACTAAGAAAAAAGCGGCCAAAAAGAAAGTGGCCAAGAAAAAAGTCGCTAAGAAGAAAGTAGCCAAGAAAAAGGCCACTAAGAAGAAAGCGACCAAAAAGAAAGCCACCAAGAAAAAAGCAACCAAAAAGAAAGCCAAGAAAAAAGTGGCTAAGAAAAAGGTTGCCAAGAAAAAGGTAGCCAAGAAGAAAGCAACCAAGAAAAAGGCCACTAAGAAAAAGGCCACCAAGAAAAAAGCGACCAAAAAGAAAGCCAAGAAAAAAGTCGCTAAGAAGAAAGTCGCCAAGAAAAAGGTAGCCAAGAAGAAGGCCACCAAAAAGAAGGCGACCAAGAAAAAAGCCTCCAAGAAAAAAACCACCAAGAAAAAAGCGAAAAAGAAAGCCGCTAAGAAACGGTAATCTTTGAGCGCGGGCGCACGCCCGTTCGACGTGGATTTGAAAGCCGGCCTTGTGCCGGCTTTTTTTTAACACCCCAGCCGATCCCCATCCAGCCGTGGCAGCGCGTGTGCTACATTTGCGCCCAGCTGATGTATTTTTCTCAATCACCACCCGATAAAGGCCACCGACATGCCCCACTACAAAGCCCCCGTCGACGATTTTTTGTTTTTGTACCGCGAGTTTCTTGAACTCGATCGGGCACAAGACGTGCCAGGGATGGACGAGATGACCCCCGACATCGTCGAGGCGGTGCTCAATGAGGCGGCCAAGTTCGCCGAAGGCGTGCTCCAGCCTTTGAACGCGCTGGGCGATGAGGTCGGCTGCCAGCACGCCAAAGACACCGGCGAGGTGACCCTGCCCGAGGGCTTTAAAGCCGCCTACGACAGCTACAACGACAACGGCTGGTCGGCGCTGGTTGCCGATCCAGATTACGGCGGGCAAGGCCTGCCGGGTGTGTTGGGGCTGGCGGTCTCGGAGATGACCAACGCCGCCAATGCCTCATTTGCCGCCTACCCCGGTCTGACCTTGGGCGCGTATGAGGTCATCCACCACCACGGCACCCCAGAACAAAAACAAACCCTATTGCCCAACATGGTCAGTGGCGCATGGAGCGGGACCATGAACCTCACCGAGCCCCACTGCGGTACCGACTTAGGGTTGATCCGCACCAAGGCCGAGCGGCGCGACGATGGCCGGTATGCCATCACCGGCACCAAGATCTGGATCTCGGCCGGTGAGCATGACTTATCGGACAACATCATTCACTTGGTGCTTGCCCGCCTGCCGGATGCGCCTGAGGGCACGCGCGGCATCAGCTTGTTTGTGGTGCCCAAGGTCCACATCAACGCCGACGGCTCGCTGGGTGAGCCCAATGGTGTTCGCTGCCAAAGCATTGAAAAGAAAATGGGCATCAAGTCCTCAGCCACCTGCGAGATGCAATACAACGGCGCGATCGGCGAGTTGATCGGTGAAGAGAACCGGGGCTTGAGTTACATGTTCACGATGATGAACGCCGCGCGCTTGGTCACCGGCATCCAAGGCACGGCGATGGGCGAGGCGGCGTATCAAGCCGCGCGGGTGTTCGCCCACGACCGCCTCCAAGGCCGGGCGTTGACCGGGCCCAAGCACCCCGACAAGCCCGCCGACCCCATCACCGTCCACCCCGACGTGCGGCGCATGCTGTTGACCTCCCGAGCGCTGACCGAGGGCGCACGCGCGCTGGCGCTCTACACCGGGCTGGAGCTGGACTTGGAGCTCAACCACCCCGATGAGGCGGTGCGCACCCAAGCCGGTTACTGGGTGGCGATCATGACCCCCGTCATCAAAGCCTATTTCACCGACATTGGGTTTGAGGTCGCCAACTTGGGCATGCAAGTCCACGGTGGGGCGGGCTATGTCACCGACACCGGGGTCGAGCAGTTTGTCCGTGACGTGCGCATCACCCAAATCTATGAGGGCACCAACGGCGTGCAAGCGCTGGACTTGGTCGGGCGAAAAATCACCGCCAACCAAGGCGAAAACCTCAAGGCGTTTTTCACGCCAGTGCAAACCTTGATCGCCCAGCACCAAAACAACGAGGCGATGAACGAGTTCATCCAGCCGTTGGATGCCGCCCAACAAGCGTTGCAAGCGACCACCCAAGAGGTGTTCAAGCGCATGAGCCAAGACCCGATGGAAGCCGGCGCGGCCTCAAGCGACTACCTTCGCTTTTTCGCGCTGGTCGCCATGGCGTTTGTCTGGGCGAAGATGGCCGCAACAGCCCACGCCGCGTTGGCGAACAACCCCGCCCAACCGGGGTTCTATCAAGCCAAGCTCGACACCGCGCGGTTTTTCATGACCCGGCTGTTGCCCGATTATTTGGCGCTCAAGGCCAAAATCGAGGCCGGGGCAGCGCCGATCATGGACACCCAAGACGCCTATCTGTAACCGCAAGCGGGCCCCAGGCCCGCCGCGGTCCATGGTCCAGTCCGTGGCTCAGTCCGTGGCTCAGTCTTGGATCGCCTCGAGCTCGATCAGCAAGGTGACCTCGTCGCCGACCATGCCCTGGTCGACGCCGTAGGTCATCCCCCACTGGCTGCGCTCAATCGTGCCGCGCACCGACACCCCCAAGGTGGGTTGTTCGTGACCGAACGGGTAGTCGTCGAGCTTATTGACCGTCGCTTGGAATTCAACCGGGCGGGTTTGGCCGAGCAAGGTCAGCTCGCCGGCCAAGGTTTGGGTCTCGGGGGCCCACTCGGTGGCGACAAACCGAATCTCGTCAAAACGCCGCGCGTCTAAAAAGTCATCGTTTCTCAGGTGACCATCGCGCCGGCGGTGGTTGGTGAACACGCTGTCGGCTTGCACCCGGACCTCGCCGCTGATGAGCTCATCGGCGTCGGGGTCATAGACAAACTCGCCCTGGCCTTCCAAGAACTGCCCAAGCTGTTGGGCGTAGCCGATGTGATCAACCAAAAACCCCACCGAAAAGTGATCGCTGTCGATTTCGAACCGTTGGGGCTCGGCGTTCGCCGGTTCAATCACAAAACTGAGCGCCCAAGCGGCCAATGCCATGCCAAGTGCTTTCATGCTGTGTCCTCACGATTGTTTTTTCAATTGTTTTGTTTTAACAAGGTCAGCGTATCAACCCAGAATGAATAAACCAGCAACGCCAAAGCCACGCCGAGCAACACCGCCGCTTGGCTGGCAGACAGCCACGGCGGCAGCACCAACAACAGCACCGACACTTGCACCACACAAATCACTTTACGGCGCATCGATGCGTCGAGCTCACCGCGCAACCGTGGCCACACCCGCCCGGCGATGATGAAGGCATAGCGCATCAACCCAATCAACAACACCCACGCACCGGCCCGGTCGATCCACCACACCCCCACGGCCAGCACCGCCATCAACGCCGCGTCGGTCTCCATATCAAACCGCGCGCCCACCGCGCTGGCCTCGTTCAGGCGGCGGGCCAAGTAGCCATCCAAGCCATCGGCGAGCAAGGCCACCAGCCCCATCACGCCCAACGCCAGACCATGCGCTCGAAAAGCCTCAGGCCACCACAAGAAACTCGCCAACGACAGGGTGATCAACGCCCGAACCAAGGTCACCCGGCTGGCCCAACCCCAGCGCGTGGCGTGGCGGTGCAACACCACCGACAACGCCCCATAGCCAACGAGCCAACTCGCCCACGGGGCCAGCAACGAGACCCCCTGGCTCACCCCTTGGGGCGCCCAAGCGGCCACCCATGCCGCAAACACCACAGCCCACCCCACCGCCCAAAGCGCCCATTCAGCCATCGGCACGGCTGGGGTGTGGGGGTTGGCGTGTGTGTTTGTGTGTGATCTCACCGCTGTGTCCTCATGGCCTGCACGTCATGCCACCAAGTCGTTGGGGGTCAGCGCTGACCGCGCTCAACGCCCACCAGAATCTGTCACAATCATCGCATATGGGCATCTCGCATATGAGCAACCAAGCAACGGCGTTTTGGTCCGACCACGGCAAGGGTCAGTTGATCCAAGAGACCCTGCCCGAGCCTGGTGACGAAGAGGTGCGGGTGGCGGCCCTTTTCAGCGGCATCTCGAAAGGCACCGAGACGCTGGTGTTTCGTGGTGGGGTCCCAAAAAGCGAGCACGCGCGCATGCGCGCACCCTTCCAGCAGGGCGATTTTGGCGCGGCGGTGAAGTACGGCTATTGCAGCGTCGGCCGCGTGGTCCAAGCCCCCAAAGCTGACCATCAAGATGGGCCCAGCCACTGGCTCAACCAGCGCGTGTTTTGTCTCTACCCCCACCAAGACCACTACGTGGTGCCGGTCTCGGCCGTCCACCCCATCCCCGATGCCGTGCCCAGCGAGCGGGCGGTGTTGACCGCCAACATGGAGACCGCCGTCAACGGCCTGATCGATGCCGGCTTGGATCGAGCCGCTTGCGGGGACCCATGCCACACCGTCACGGTGATCGGTGCGGGGGTGGTCGGGTGTTTGGTCGCGCACGTGTGCCACCAACACGGCCACGCTGTCGAGTTGGTTGACACCCAGCCCAGCCGCCAAGGCCTGGCCGAGCAACTGGGCGTGGGGTTTGCGCAGCCGGCCCAGGCCCAAGGTGAGCGTGACGTGGTGATCCACACCAGCGCCAGCGAGGCGGGGTTGCGACACGCGCTGACCCTGGCCACGCAAGACGGGCGGATTGTGGAGATGAGTTGGTTTGGTGATCACCCGGTCACCTTGCCGCTGGGTGAGGCGTTCCATGCCAAGCGCTTGACCTTGCGCTCGAGCCAGGTGGGCCGCATTGCCCCCGAACGCCAAGACGTGTGGACACACGAATCGCGCCTGGCGCACGCTTTTGAGATGCTGACCGACCCGCGCTTGGATGCGCTGATCACCCACCGGGCGCCGTTTGCCGACCTGCCGGCGGTGATGGCGCGGTTGAGTGACGGCGCCGATGGGGTGTTGTGTCAACTCATTGACTATGCTTGAACTACAGTGGCGCCAGCACGCGTCCCATGGCCCAACCAGCAAAATCCATTGCAGCAGAATTGATTGCAGGAGACCCCATCGATGTACACCTTGACCGTTCGCGATCACATGATGATCGCCCACAGCTTCCACTCTGAGGTCTTTGGCCCCGCCCAAAGCCTGCACGGGGCGACCTACGTGGTCGATGTGACCTTCAAGCGCCCCACACTCGACGAGCACCAGCTGGTGATCGACATCGGCTTGGCCAGCGAGGCGTTGAAAGCCATTTTGGCGGAGTTCAACTACACCAACCTCGACACCATCGAGGCATTTGAGGGGATGAACACCACCACCGAGTTCATGGCGCGGGTGGTGTTTGACCGCCTCAAAGCCGCCATCGAACGAGGCGAGCTGGGCGAGGGCGCCAAGTCGCTTACCGAGCTCGAGGTCAGCCTCGAAGAGTCGCACCTGGCCAAAGCCGCCTACACCGGCCCGCTGTAAGCCCCGCTTGGCTGAGCTGGTCTTCATTGTTCCAGGCCGCCCCGACCAGCGCACGGGGGGTTATCTGTATGACGCCCACATCACCCAAGCGCTCCGCGACCAAGGCGTGGCGGTGGACGTGGTCGGCTTGCCCGGCGCGTTTCCGCTGCCGGATGCGCTGGCCAAGCAAAGCCTGTTCGACGCCCTGACCCAAGCACCGGCACACGCCACCGTTGTCGTCGATGGCTTGGCGCTGGGGGGCTTGGGTGATGTCGTTGAACGCGCCCGAGCTGCAAGGGCCCAGCCGTGTCGGGTGGTGGCGTTGGTGCACCACCCGTTGGCCGATGAGCGCGGCTTGCCAGCGTCCGACCAACGGTGGCTGTGGCAACAAGAACGCCAAGCGTTGCGCGCGTGTGATCGTGTCATCGTCACCAGCGCGTTCACCGCCCAGCGGTTGATCGAGCAAGACTACCTGACCACCGCCCCGTCGGTGGTGTGCCCAGGGGTCGCACCCGCGCCACTGGCCGCGGCAGCGCAAGACGTCGCGCCGCGCCGCGAGTGCTGGCTGTGTGTGGCCTCGCTGACCCCCCGCAAAGGCCATGAGGTGTTGTTGCGCGCGCTCGATCGGCTGCGCGACCGATCGTGGGTCTCGCCTTGGGTGGGCGACGCCGGTCGCGACCGCGCCCACGCCAACACGCTCAAAGCGAGCATCGAGCGTCTGGGCTTGGGTGAGCGCATCCCGTGGCTGGGCGAGCTGGACGATGCCGCGCTGGCAGCGCGCTACCACCAGGCGAGCTTGTGCGTGTTGCCGTCGTATTACGAGGGCTTTGGGATGGTGGTCACCGAGGCGTTGGCCCGGGGGCTGCCGGTGATCACCACCGACGGGGGCGCGTTGCCACAAACCCTGCCCGATGGCGCCGGGCTGATCGTGCCGGCCGGCGATGCGGCCGCGCTGGCCGAGGCCTTGGGCCAATGGTTGGATGATGGCGCGCTTCGCCAGCGGCTGATGCGCGGCGCGCTCGAGGCGCGCTCGGGCTTGGCGAGTTGGGCCAAAGCCGGTGAAAGGTTTATTGATGCGCTGGGATTGTCTACACTTGACCCCAAGGCCCGTGAGCTTTGAGCGGGCGTTGGGAATGAGGCCCAGATGAGCGAGTTGTGGTTTGACAGCGAGTGGCTCACGCTTCGCCGGCGCGCGGATCACCAAGCCCGTGACACCTTGCTCAACGAGGAAGCAAACTATTGGCTGAGCACCCGGCACCGGGCGCACATTCTGGATTTGGGCGCGGGCAGTGGCAACAACGCGTTGTATTTGATGGAATGGCTGGGCGAGCAGCAGCACTGGCGCTTGATCGATCAAGACGCCAAGCTCCTCAAAGAAGCCCAGCGCCAACTCGACGCCGCGCTGCCGAGCCGCTGTAGCGTGGACACCGCGGTGGCCGATCTGGCCCACGTGCAACTGACCGCCATCCACCAACGCTGGCCGATTGACTTGATCACCGCCTCGGCGCTGTTGGACTTGGCCAGCCAACCTTGGATCGACCGACTAATCAACCAGTGCGTGGAGATCCAAGCGGCGGCGCTGTTGGTGCTGAACGTCAACGGCCACTGGGCGATCACCGGCAACAAACACCCTTTGGATGAGATCATCCGGCGGGCCTTCAACGCCCACCAAAGCCGCGCCAAGGGCTTGGGCTCGGGGCCGGCGCTGGGGCCGATGGCTGTCCACGCCGCCGAGCAGGCCTTCAAAACCGCCGGCTACGCCACCCAAACCGGCACCAGCGTGTGGCAACTGTTGGCCGGCAGCGCCTACACCAAAGCGCTGGGGTTTCGGTTGATCAACGGCTGGCACCAAGCCGCCTGTGAGATGTTGCCAGACCAATCCGATGAGTTTGATGTGTGGTTTGTCTCCCGGCAAACCGATCTGGCCAACGGCCAAATCGGCATCGAGGTCGGACACACGGATTTGTATGCCGAGCCGGTGGCTGGCTAGTCTTTTTATCCTCACCGGCTTGCTTGTTTGGTTTCGGCCCCAGCGGCTGATCGAACAGGTTGGGGCGTTGGATGGGCGCTGGCTGTTGGTGGCCTTGGCGGTGGGGGTGGTGCAGGTGGCCTTGTCGGCGTGGCGCTGGCGGTTCACCGCCCAGTGTTTGGGTCTGTTGATGCCGTATCGCCAAGCGCTTCGAGAGTATTACTTGGGCACCTTGATCAACCAAGTCCTGCCCGGTGGGGTGCTGGGCGATGCCTACCGCGCCAAGCGCCACGCCGATCAATCCCCCCACAAAGGCCCGGCGTGGCTTGCGGTCATCATCGAGCGCTTCTCTGGTCAGCTGGCGTTGGCGGGCGTGGCTGTGGTGGTGATGGTTCAAGCGCCCGCGTGGCGGCCGGTGCTCGACACCATTGGCCAACTCGCCATGGACGGTGTCACGCGGTGGGGCGTGACCCTTGGCGTGGTGGCCATGGCCACCGTGGTCGGTGTGGCGATCAAGTTCACCCCGGGCCGTGCGCTTTGGGGATCGGTGGCCGGCAGCCTGCGTCAGGCATTTTGGCCGCCGCACCGCGCAGGTCTACAGTTGGTCAGTTCGTTGGCCATTGTCACCACCTACATGGCGGTGTTTGTGTTGGCGGCGTGGTCGATTGGGGTCGACCAACCGTGGCCCGTCTTATTGGCGGTCGCGCCCGCGCTGCTGCTGGCCATGGTGGTGCCGGTCACGGTGTCGGGGTGGGGGTTGCGTGAGCTGGTGGCCGCTGGGGTGTGGTCGGGCTTGGGCCTCGATCCCGCCCAAGGCGTGGCGGTGTCGGTGGCCTATGGGGTGCTGATTTTTTTGATTGCGGCGCCGGGGCTTTTGATGTGGCGCTCGGTGGCGCGGGCTCGCCACTGAGACCGTTTGCGGCCTAAGTTGGCGGTGATGCCCCGCCGCGGTCTAGGCGGGCAAAGTCGAGCTCGATGAGCAGCTCATCGTCCAGCGGCATTGATCGCATGGGCAGGCGAAGGGCTTGGTCGAGGTGGTCAATCTCTGGCATCACCCACCCGGTCGGCCCCGAGCCAATGATCAGCGGCGCGATCATCGCATAGACATAATTTAAAGCGTTTGCTTGGATGAACCCCGACAAGGTGGTGGGCCCGCCCTCGACCAACAACCGCTTCAAACCCTGGGCTTGAAGCGCTGTCACCAACGCCTGTGGGTCCAGTCCCTCGTCATTGATCGGCCAGGCCAGTACATCGATGTGCGCGGGCCAAGCGTGGGTGGGGGTGTGGGCATCCACCACGCGGATCACTTGGGTGCCGTCGTCTCGAAACACCGGGTTGTCGAGCGGCACGCGGCCGCGGGGATCAATAATTACGCGCGCAGGGTCGGTGCCTGGTGCGTGGCGGACGGTCAACTGGGGGGCATCGGCCAGCGCGGTGCCCGCGCCAACAATGACGCCATCGACCGCGGCGCGCAGTTGATGCAAGAACACCCGCGAGGCGAGTCCGTTGATGTAGTGCGAGTGGCCGTTGGGGGTTGCCACGCGCCCATCGAGGCTTTGGCCGACCTGGCCGACCACGCACAACGCCGGCCACCTGGCCAGCCACGCTTGGGGGTCATCGGGGTCGGCCGGGCGGGGGTCCAAAGGCGCGGCGTTCACGTCGTTGTCGCTCATGTCGGTTAGTTTACAGGGCTTCAATCGGTGTCATAATCACGCACTATGCATCAAATACAACGGGCGATCTTCGATTTAAGACGGGGCATGCCGGTGGTCGTCGACACCACGTTGGTCTACCCCACCGAGTTGGTGGACCCACAGTTGGTCGAGCTGTTGGACGGCCAACACGCCTCGTTGGTGGTCTCCAAACACCGACTGGCCGCGCTCGATCAAACCAGCGAACCGGCCGCCAGCGCACTGCCCATTGAGCACAGCCAAGCGGTGGTGGATTTTGCCAGCCTCCACCACGCCGCCTCGGCGCCGAACACCGACTTGGGCGCGCTGTTTGGGTCGCCGCGCGCGGCCTCACCCAGCGAGTTGGGCGCCTTGGCGTTGATGCGCCGGGCGTGGCTGCTGCCCGCGGCGGTGACCGCGCCCATCGAAGGCGCGCTGGCCGAGTCGATTGCATCCAAGCTCGACTCGGGCCTGTTGTTGAGCGTCGACACCGAGGCCAGCCTCAACTGTCACGCGCTGTCGGCGGGCATGATCCGACGGATCAGCGAGGCCGACGTGCCGCTGGCGCGCGCGTTGACAACGCGCTTTATCTTGTTTCGGGAAGCCGATGGGTTGCGCGAGCACGTGGCGGTGGTCATCGGCACGCCCGAGCAGTGGCCCGATGCGGTGCCGGTCAGGCTGCACTCGTCGTGCTTGACCGGTGATTTGTTTGGCAGTCTGCGTTGCGATTGCGGCGAGCAACTGCAAAACGCCGTTGAGGCGATCGAACAGCTCGGGGGTGGGGTGTTGCTGTATTTGGCGCAAGAAGGCCGCGGCATCGGCTTGGGCAACAAGCTTCGCGCCTATGAGCTTCAAGACGCCGGCCTGGACACCGTCGATGCCGACCAGCTGTTGGGCTTTGGCGAAGACGAGCGCGGCTACCGGGTGGCGGTGGACATGCTCGCCAACTTAGACATCAACACCATTCATTTGCTGACCAACAACCCCGTCAAACTCAACGCGATTGAATCCGGGGGCATTGAGGTGGCCAGCCGCGGCAGCTTGTATGGCACAGTCACCGACCAAAACCGGCGCTACTTGAGCGCCAAGGCCGAACGCTCGGGCCACTGGCTCGATGAGGTCTTGGAGTTGCCCTAAGGCGTTTTGTCGGTCAGTCGCTTGGCAGCGGGTGATCGGCCAGCGCCTCGATGACATCGGCCAAACCGCGCGCATAGTGGTGCACCAAGGTCTCGCCCTCGGCTTGACTGGCCTCGCCCGCGCGCCCCACCACCCCTTGGGGGTTGAGGTCCTGGCTCAGCCACGCCACCGGGGCTTGTCCGGCCCAAGGGGCTTGGATCAATTCGAAGTTTCTGGCCTGGGCCAAGTCGACGTGGTGGGGTCTTAAGGCACACATCAGTGAGGTCTCAAGCTGCCCGCCGTGGAGCCCGGTGGCGAGTTCTTCGGCATCGGGGCCTTGGGGGTGGGGGGCGAACTTCGGGTAGTAGGCCTTGGCCACCAACAACGACAGGTCTTGTCGCAAAGCGAGCGCTGCCAGATCAATCACGGCGGTGTTGCCGCCGTGGGCGTTGACCAACACCAATCGCCGAATCCCCGCCCGAGCCACGGCCTGCCCGTAGGCGCGCAGCTGCTCAATCAACACCGACGGCGGCAGCGACAGGGTGCCGGCAAACGCGGCGTGCTCGTCGCTGGCACCGATGGTGATGGGGGGCATGACGATCGCCGGGACATCACTCACTGCGTCCAAGGCGTGCTCGAGCAACCCACAGCCGATGTCGGTGTCGGTGCCCAACGGCAGGTGCGGGCCGTGCTGCTCGGTGGCGCCGAGCACCACGCACGCCACCGCACGCTCGCCCGCCTCATCAACCCATTGGGTCAACTGCGGGGCGGTCAGCTCGCTCCAAACCGCGGCGGTCATGCGCGGGGTTGGCGGGGGAACACGTAAGCGGCCAACAACACCCCCGCACCGATGAAGCCCACCAAGGCACCCACGCCCTGCAACACCGAGCCCAACGCGATTGAGCCCAATAGATACAGCCCAATGCCGACAAACAGCGTGATCAAGCCGCCTCGTTTGTTGCTGTTTTCATCAGAGGGCGCGCGGGGCTCTTCCAGGCTGTCGACGATGTCGGCAAGCTGCTGCGGGTCGTTGGCGCGCTGGGCGAGCTCAATCAGCGCATCGCGTTTGTGCTTGGACTCAAAGTACAGCCAGGCGAACGCCGCCACAGCGATGATCGCACCGGCCACAATCCCAAATATCGGTATCAACTCTGCCACAAAACACCTGCTCTCAATCGAATGGCTGAAGGGGACAGTTTACCTGCCTGACCGGCTTGGAGGCCATGGCCCATTGAGTCCATTGCAAAGACTGGGCGCAAACTGCAGTGGCCTTGCACATCCCTTTTGGAATGATATAGTATAACGTTCTATTTTCAGATTGATGCCACAGGATATTGCAATGACAAAACCTCGCCTGCTCTCTTACTCGATTGCCCTCGCCCTGCTGCCAAGCCCTTGGGCGCTGGCAGACACCGACTCTGCCACCGAGACCCAGCCCAAGCACTCAGAAGAACTCGAGCGCATCGTCGTCCAAGCGCTGCCGCTGGAGCGCACCGCCTTGGAGTCGGCCCAGCCGATCGACGTGTTGGCCGGCGAGCGGCTCGACGACCGGCGCGGCATGACCTTGGGCGAGACCTTGGCCTCGCAACCGGGGGTGCAATCGTCCTACTACGGCCCAGGCTCTGGGCGGCCGATCATCCGTGGCTTGGGCGGCACGCGCGTGCGGGTGTTGGAAGACGGGTTGTCGACCGCCGATGCGGCCAGCTCGAGCGATGACCACGCGGTCACCGCCGATCCCCTGCTGGTCGACCAAATCGAAATCTTGCGTGGGCCGGCGACCTTGCTGTATGGCTCGGGGGCCTCTGGCGGGGTGGTCAACCTGATCGACAACCGGATTCCGGAGGCGGTCCCCGTCGCGCCGCTCACGGGCGCTTTTGAAGCCCGCGGGAACACCGTGGCCGATGAGACCTCCGGGGTGCTGCGCTTGGACGGCGGTGGCGGTTCGTGGGCGTGGCACTTGGATGGCAGCTGGCGAGACAGCAGCGACTACGAGATCCCCGGGATGGCCGAGCGGGCGATGCCCCACGGCGACGACCATCATGACGACCACCATGACGACCACCACGACGACCACCACGACGAGGCACACGGTGACCACGACGACCACGACGACCATTCCGATGGCGTTTTAGAGAACAGCTTTGTCGAGAGCCAGTCAGGCACGTTTGGGCTGAGTTACATTGGCCAGCGCGGGTTCATCGGCGCCTCTGTTCGCCGCTATGAGACCAACTACGGCATCCCTGCGCCCCACATGCACGGCGAGGAAGGGCACAGTGATCATGACCACGACGAGCACGGCGACGATCATGACGACGACCATGGTGACGAGCTCGGGCATGATCATGACAGCCACGACGAAGAGGAATTCTTCGCCGCCATCGATATGGAACAAACCAGCTACGATGTCAAAGCGGGTCTGACCGACCCACTGCCTGGATTCAATCGCCTCACCGTTCGCATGGGTTATAACGACTACTACCACGAAGAGGTTGAAATGGCCGCCGGTGAAGGGCATGCCGATCATGATCATGATCACGACCATGACCACGGTGAGGGCCACGCCCACGACGGTGAGATGCACGGCACCGTGTTTGATATCCAAACCACCCAAGCGCGGATTGAGCTGGAAAGCCAGCCCTTTGCCGGCTGGGTGGGGGCGCTTGGTCTCCAATACGACGACCAAGACTTCAACTCTGTGGGTGCCGAGGCCTACGTGGCGCCCAACACCACCGAGTCCTTGGCGCTGTTTGGATTGCAAGAAAGACGCTTTGGGGATGTCACGCTGAGCGTCGGCGCGCGCCTCGAGCAGACCGAGATCCACGCTGATCTGACCCACGCCGACGACGATCATCACGAACACCACGATGAGCATGGCGACGAGCATGACCATCACGATGAGCATGACCACCATGACCAATTCGCGTTCAGCCAAGACCACCGCGAGTTTGACGCGTTTTCATCCAGCGTGGGCGCCATCTGGGAGATGAGCGATCTGTGGCAAAGCACATTGAACTTGTCGTACTCGCAGCGTGCTCCGCAAGCCAGCGAGCTGTTTGCCAATGGCCCACACTTGGCCACATTCGCGTTTGAGCGCGGCTCGGATGCGTTGGACAAAGAAACAAGCGTGGCCTGGGATTGGGGCGTGCACCGCCACAGCGCCAATTTTGATTTCAAGGCGAACGCGTTTTATAAAGACATCGACGATTTCATCTACTGGGCAGACACCGACGACATGCTCGATGGCTTCCCGCTGCGCCTGGCCACCCAAGCCGATGCCACCCTCTACGGCACCGAGGTGGTCGCCAGCTGGCAGATCCACGAGACATCGCTGGGTGATTTCGATGTCCACGCCAGCCACGATTGGGTGCGCGGCAAACGCGCCGGTGGCGAGAACCTCCCCAGAATCTCGCCGCAACGGGTGCAGTTGGGGCTTGATTGGCACGCCGGGCCATGGCGGGCGGGTGTCGACTGGCAACACGCCTTCGATCAAGACAAGACCGCCCACGGTGACCCCGAAACCCCGGGATATGACTTGGTCAGCGCGCGGGTGGCTTACCGCTTTGACCTCGAAGACGTCACGCTGACGGCTTTTGTTGAAGGCAAAAACCTCACCGACGATGAGGCGAGGGTGCACACGTCATACCTTCGCGATTATGCGCCACTGCCAGGCCGGAACTTTGTGGCCGGACTCCGCGGCGAGTTCTAAGCTTGGGGCCTGGATCATGAGGCCCCGACCCCTTCGGGGCCTCATTGCTTTACACTAAGCCTCAATCAAACTTGTTGTCATGGAATGGCTTATGTGGATGCGTTTTGGTTTTTTATTGAGCGTTGTATTGATCGGCCTGGGATCTGAGGCCGCAACCGCCCAATCGCCGGCACTCAATCTCAATCCGGGGCTTTGGGAGTACACCAATGAGTTGCGCTTTGAGGGCAACTCTGAACCTGAAACGCAGGTGTTTGAAGGTTGCGTGACCCAGGAAGACCTGGACTCTGGGCAGTTTATGCAGCAAGACATCGACGCTTGCGAGATGACTGACCAGCAGCTCAGCCCCAACCGGATGGTCTACACCATGGCCTGCCAGGGCCCCGAAGGCAGCGCGCTGACCATTGAGGCCGACATTGAACTCAACGGCGACACCGCCCAAGGGGTGATTAACAACACCGTGACCACGCCAGCCGGTGACATGGCCATGGCCGTGAACCTCGCGGCGCGTCGCGTGGGACCCTGCCCCGAGTCAGCGCCAGAGTAAAGCGCGCCTCAACGCTCAATCCACCCCAATTGGGTGGCCAACGCCCCGGCGTGGATGGCGGGGTTGTAATACCGGGTCGACAGCTGAGCTTGATCGAAGCGCTGCTGGGTGGGGGCCGCGAGGGCACCACCTTTAACGGCAAGCGTTGCCGACCACCAACCCGAGGGATAACACGGCTGAGGAAAGCCCAAGGTGGCCGATTCGCTGAATCCCGCATCGCGCATATTGGCGACAATCCCCTCAATCAAGGGCATGTGCAGCAGCGGCGATTCGCTTTGTTGGGCGAGCACACCACCCTCGCTGAGCGCGGCATAACAGTCTTTGATGAATTGAGGCCCAAACAGCCCCTCGGCCGGGCCGATGGGGTCGGTGGAGTCGACAATAATCACATCCACACTGGCTGGAGTGAGTGACTTGATGTGGGCCAAGCCATCGGCGAACAACAATTGTGCGCGCGGGTCTTGGTTTCGTTCACACAGCTCGGGGAAAAACTTTTCAGATAAGCGCGTGACCTGCTCATCGATCTCGACTTGGGTGGCTTGGCCGACACCTGGGTGGGCGAGCACCTCTTTAAGCGTCCCGCAATCGCCCCCGCCGATGATCAAAACGCTTTTGGGGTCAGGGTGCGAGAACAGTGCCGGGTGGGCGAGCATCTCGTGATAAAGAAAGTTATCGCGACTGGTGAGCATCACACAGCCATCGATCACCATCAAATGGCCCCAGTGGGTGGTCTGATAGATATCAATGGTCTGGTAGTCGGTGACTTCGTGCGCCAGGTGTGCCTCGGTGGTCCAGGAAATGGCCACGCCGTCGGGCTGATAAAACTCGCTGAACCAGGTGTGTTGGGTGGGCAACATAGGCGTCAGATCTCTTTGGGTGGCTGATGATCATTCAGCTTAACTGAAAAATCCACCCCACCGTTCACCTGATCCCTATCCAACGGTTATTAGAAATGGAGCGGGTGATGGGAATCGAACCCACGTCATCAGCTTGGGAAGCTGAGGTTCTACCATTGAACTACACCCGCATCTTGATGCCCCCTATTGTAGACAATCTGGGTTCAAGTTTTTATCTGTGATCGATCAAACAAACCTCCACTGCTTTGACGGCTGGCCCGCTACAATGGCGTCCATGACCAATGCACGCGACCGCTACGCCATCGATCGGTGGGCCGAGGGCTTATTCGACATCAACGCCGACGGGCAGATGGTGGCTCGCCTTGAACACGGCACGGTGGCCTTAACCGAGGCCATTGACGCGGCCAAAGCCGAAGGCCTGCGCCTGCCCATTTTGTTGCGCTTTCCCCAGATTCTTCAAGCACGCGCGCACGCGCTGCAAGCCGGCTTTCAAGCCGCCATCGACAAAACCGGCTACACAAAAGGCTACACGGCGCTGTATCCGATCAAGGTCAACCAACAAGCCAGCGTGGTCCAAACCTTTGCCCAGATGGATGGCCTGGGTTTGGAGGTCGGCTCGAAACCCGAATTAATCACCGCTTTGGCGCTGGCGCGGCCGGGGACCCCGGTTGTGTGCAACGGGTACAAAGACCGCGCCTACATCCGCTTGGCGCTGGCGGGTTTGAAGTTGGGTGTCGAGACCCTGATCGTTATCGAAAAAATCAGCGAGTGGGCCCTGATTGAGCAAGAAGCGAGCGCACTCGGCATTACACCGCGTCTTGGCGTGCGCGCCCGCTTGGCCTCGCTGGGGGCGGGCAAGTGGCAAAACACCGGCGGCGATCGGGCGAAGTTTGGGTTATCGCCCAAACAGCTGATCGCTTTGAGCGAGACCGCGCGCGCTGCCGACAAGCACCACTGGTTGGAGCTGTTGCACTTTCACATGGGCTCGCAGATTTCGAACTTACGTGACATTGCCAAAGGCACCGAAGAGGCGGGTCGGTTGTACGTTGAGCTCAAAGGCTTAGGCATGCCGATTCGATCGCTCGACATCGGTGGGGGGTTGGGCGTTGACTATGAAGGGGGCGCCAGTCGGTCGTATTGCTCGATGAACTACACCGTGGATCAATACGCTCAGACCATTGTGCAAACCCTCAAAGCCACCTGCACAACAGCCGGCGTGGATGAGCCGGCCCTGTATTCTGAGTCGGGCCGCGCGCTGAGTGCTCACCACGCGGTGTTGGTGACCGACGTCATCGCAACAGAATCGCCCCCACCGCCGCCACCGTCAACGCCACCAGGCGAGTCGGACTCGGCCGCACTCGGCCCGCTGCATGCCCTGCTCGCCCAAGCCGATGAGATGCCCCCTGAGGAGTGTTTTCATGAGGCCGAGCATTGGGTGGACCAAGGCAAGGCCGGCTTTGTCACTGGCTCACTCAACCTGGCCGAGCGCGCTGAGCTCGAGCCGTTGTATGCGGCCATCCTCAGGCGCATTGTCGACCGGCTCGATGGCGACATTGACCGCCACCGCCAGCTTCGAGACCGCATCCGCTGGCTGCTGTCTGACAAGTACTTCATCAACCTGTCGATTTTTCAGTCGTTGCCTGACATTTGGGCGATCGATCAGGTCTTTCCCATCGTGCCGTTGACCCGCTTAAACGAGACCCCCGACCGCCGCGCGGTGTTGGAGGATTTAACGTGTGACTCGGACGGTCGGATTGACCATTACGTCGACCGGGGTTCGTTGGCACAAACCCTGGCCGTGCACACCATTCAACCCGACGAGTTGTACCTGTTGGGCATTTTTATGGCGGGTGCCTACCAAGAGACCTTGGGCGATATTCATAACCTGTTCGGCGACACCGACACCGTCAACGTCTGGCTCACCGACAGCGGCATGACACTCGACCGCCCGCGCCAAGGGGACACCGCCGAGGCCTTGTTGGATTATGTCGGCTATTCAAGCGATGACTTGTTGGCCGCTTGCCAGGCCAAGGTGACCAACGCCAACCTCACCGAAGACGACGCCCACCGCCTCGAGACATTGTTGGTCGATGGCTTGAGGTCGTACACCTATTTGGAGACGGATCAATGAGCACACCCACTGTCGGATGGATTGGACTCGGTGCCATGGGCTGGCCCATGGCCGGCCACTTGCATGCCCAAGGCATGTTGAAAGCGGTGTGGAATCGAAGCGCGGACAAGGCCGAAGCGTTTGTTGAGCAACACCCAAACACGATGCTCGCGGCCGACCCTGTGGCCTTGGCCAGTGAGGTCGATGTGGTGGTGATGTGTGTCTCCGCCGATCAGGATGTGCTTGGCCTGATCGATCAGCTCGTCGGCCACCTGCGGGCCGACCAGATTGTCATCGACCACTCCACCATTGCGCCAGCAACGGCCGAAACCGTGGCCCAGCGGCTGGCCGATGTCGGCGTCAGCGCCATTGATGCACCGGTGACCGGTGGGGTCGAGGGCGCGATTCAAGGCACACTGTCGGTGTTGGCCGGCGGCGATTGGGCGGCGTTTCAAAAAGTTGAGCCGGTCTTAGGCGCCTATGCCAAAGTCACCCAACACTTGGGTGCGGCCGGTCGCGGGCAAGCCGGCAAAGCGGTGAACCAACTGATGGTCGCCGGAATTGCTGAGGCGGTGAGCGAGTCGCTGGCCTTGCTCGAGGCGTTGGACCTGCCCAAAGAGGCGATGCTTGAGCTTCTCAGTGGGGGTGCCGCGGGCAGTTGGTTTTTGGACAAACGCGGCCACACCATGCTCGAAGACCGATTTGATGTGGGGTTTGCGCCTGATCTGTTGGTCAAAGACCTCAAGATCTGCGAAAGCGTGGCGACCCAAGCCGGCATCGACTCTGGCGTTTTAAAGCAAGCGATTCCTGATTATGAAAAGGTGGTCGCGACCGATCAAACCAGCCGCGACATCTCTGCCCTCATTCGCCTCAAGCGTCGTTGATTTGGTTTTTGGCCTTGTCGCGAAGCTGGTTGAAATAATCGAGCTTTTCTTTCGCCAACACCCCACCGAGCAAGATTAAAGCGATCAGGTTCGGGGCGGCCATGAGGCCATTGAAGGTATCGGCGATGTCCCAAATCAATTCCAAACCGCCAATCGCACCAACAAAGGCAAAGACCAAAAACACCAACCGATAAGGCAGCACCACTTTCTGCCCAAACAGATACTCCCAGCTTTTCTCGCCGTAGAAATTCCACGTCAGCATGCTGGTGTAGGCGAAAAAGACGATGGAAACAATAATCACATACGCCCCTGGGCCGGTGAGCCCGCTTTCAAAGGCGGCCGTGGTCAACACCGCGCCATTCTCACCGCTCTCGAGCACACCCGTGACCAAGATCACCAAGGCGGTCAAGGTGCACACCAACAAGGTGTCGATGATCACCTCCCACATCCCCCAAAACCCTTGGCGAAACGGGGTGTTTCTGGCTTGGGCATGGACGATGGAGGCCGACCCCAAACCGGCTTCGTTGGAAAAAATCCCGCGCGCGATGCCATAACGAATCGCCGCGGCGACGCTGGCGCCAGCAAACCCGCCCACCGCGGGTGCCGGTTCGAAGGCGTATTGAATGATCATCATGAACGCTGCCGGCACTTCGGTGATGTTCACCGCCAAAATGCCCAGCGCGCCGACGATGTAGGCCCCAGCCATCACCGGGACGATTTTTTCAGCCGTGGTGGCGATGCGGCTGATGCCGCCCAGGGTCACTGTCCCCACCATCACCATCAACACCAGCCCCGTCACCCAATTGGGCACGCCAAAGCCGGTGGCCATCGATTGGGCGACGGTGTTCGATTGGACCATGTTGCCCAAGCCAAACGCCGAGATCCCAGCGAAAAACGCATACGCCACCGCCAACCACCGCCACTGGGGCCCCAAGCCTTTTTCGATGTAGTAAAAGACCCCGCCCGAGACGTGGCCGTTGGCGTCGATGTGGCGGTATTTGAGGCCCAGGGTGGCCTCGGCGAGCTTGGTGGCCATGCCGACCAAAGCGACCATCCACATCCAAAAAATCGCACCCGGTCCCCCCAGCACCAGCGCGGTGGCCACGCCGGCAATGTTGCCCACACCAATCGTGGCGGCCATCGCTGCGGCCACGGCTTGAAACGGCGAGATCGCCCCGTCTTCGACCTTGGTGTCGCGCTTGAACATCTGACCAAAACTGTTCGACCAGCTGTGGCGAAGAAACCGAAACTGGAAAAACCCCAGCCGATAGGTCAGGTAGGCGCCGGTGCCAACCAGCAAAATCATGAACGGAGGGCCCCAAACAATGCCATTGAGCCAGCTGTTGGCGGCGATGATCAACTCAAGCATGCGGGTGTTCTCCTTGTTGTGGTGGGCCTTTAGCCCTCGGTCAAGACCAACGCCTCCAGCCCATTGTCTTGCAAACGGCGGCGGGCGCCATCGGCTTGGCGGGCGCTGTCATACGGCCCCACCCGGACACGGTGCCAGGTCTTGTCATCAACAGTAACCGACTGGACCTCTGCACTCAATCCTAAAAGCGTGATCTCGGCTTTGAGTGTTTCGGCATCGGCGTTGTCACGAAACGAGCCAGCCTGCAGTCGGTACTGGCGCTGGGGCTCGGCGTCGGAGGTGGCCACGCGCTCGGCCATTTCGCGCTCTGGCACCACCCGTTCAACCTCGGGCAAGACACTGAAAAACTCATACCGCCGGGGCGGGGCGATTTCTTCTTGGGGCGCGCCGCTGTCTTGTTGCACGACCCCGGTTGGGGGACTTGGGTCGTTGTTCGAGCCAAAAAGGCCAATCAAGGTCGCCAACCCCAGCCCACAGACCAGTCCCAAAGCAAAGGCCACGGCCACCCAGTTGGGCGCGCCCGAGGCTCTTTTGGCTTGACGGCGGGCCACTACATCGACTCCGGCGCGCTGACCCCGATCAAGTCCAAGCCGTTGCGAAGCACTTGTGCGGTGGCTTGGGCCAAGTTCAGACGCGCGTTTCTCAGATCGTCGTCGTCGACCAAAAACTGCGCGTGGTTGTACCACGAATGAAAATGGCCGGCGATGTCATGCAGGTAGTGGGCCAGCACGTGCGGCGAGCGACGAGCGGCGGCGCTTTCAAGCACTTCGGGGTAGCGACCGAGCTGGCGAAGCAAGATCTGTTCGGGCTCGGCGTCCAACCGCGAGATGGCCGCCTCGCCGATGGGCGGGTTGTGGCGCTGGCCCGACTCGTCTAACTTGGCAAAAATGCTCATGATCCGCGCGTGGGCGTACTGGATATAAAAAACGGGGTTCTCATTGGCGTTGGACTTGGCCAAGTCCAGATCAAAATCCAGGTGCTGCTCGTGCGAGCGCATGACATAAAAATAGCGCGCCGCGTCGTTGCCGACCTCGTCGCGCAAGTCACGCAGCGTCACAAACTCACCCGAGCGGGTCGACATCTGAAGCTTCTTGCCATCGCGGTAGAGCACGGCAAACTGCACCAACTGAAAGTCCAAACGCTTGGGGTCTTGGCCCAAGCCCTCGGCGGCGGCTTTGAGGCGGGGGACATAGCCGTGGTGGTCAGCCCCGAAGATGTATAGCGCTTGGCCCGCGCAGCGCTCGAGTTTGTCGAGAAGGTAGGCCACATCGGAGGCGAAGTAGGTGCTTCGCCCATTGTCTCTGACCACCACGCGGTCTTTGTCATCGCCAAGCTCAGAGGCTTTGAACCACACCGCGCCGTTGCGGGTTTCCAGCCAGCCCTTGTCTTTGAGCTGGTCCAAGGCTTGCTCGAGCGCGCCTGAGGTGTGCAGGCTTCGCTCGGAATACCACCGGTCGAAGTGGACACCGAACTCGCCCAAGTCTTCGCGGATGTCTTCAATCATTGCCTCAAGCGCAATGCCAAACACCGCCTGGTAGAGCTCATCACCAAGCAGTTGCCGGGTTTGGGCGATCAACGCGTCGATGTGTGTCTCGGCATCACCGCCTTGGTCACCATCGGCCGGCAGGCCATCGCTGACTTCGTGGGCGTTGTGGCGAAGGTCGTCGCCGTGGCGCGCGCGGACCTGGCGGGCGATGTCATAGACATAGTCGCCTTGATAGGCGTTGTCGGGAAAGCGCACGCGCTCGCCGGCGAGCTCCAGATAGCGAAGCCACACCGACACGGCCAGAATGTCCATCTGCCGGCCATCGTCGTTGACATAGTACTCGCGCTCGACCGGGTGCCCGGCGGCTTCTAGGATCGATGCAACACTGGCGCCATACGCCGCCCCGCGGCCGTGGCCGACGTGCAAAGGCCCGGTGGGGTTGGCGCTGACAAACTCAACCAAGACAGGCGGCAAGCTGTTGGCGGGCGCTCGACCATAGTCTGCGCCCTTGGCCAAGATCTCGCGGACCACGATCTTGAGGTGGTGCCCGCTGGCAAAGAAGTTCAAAAACCCAGGGCCTGCGATTTGGACGTCTTTGATGCGCTTGGAGGCGGGCAAGCGCTTGAGGATTTTTTCAGCCAAGGCCTTCGGTGCCATGTGGGCGGATTTGGCCAGCATCATGGCGATGTTGCACGCATAATCGCCGTGCGCGCGGTCTTTGGTCGGTTCAACTTGGATGTCGATGCCGGCGTCGTCTTCGATCACGCCGTCTCGTTTGAGATACCCCAAAGCTTGTGTGACCAATTCTTCGATATGAGCGCGCATGTGGGCCGTGACGTTGTTGGCGGATGAGGCGTTATTGTAACGAGGTTGACACTACAATAGGGGCATGAGCATTCGCAGCCACCTCGACCACCACCCCGACTTGGGTGAGCGGGCCTACGTTGACCCCGCCGCCACCGTCATTGGCCAAGTCCGATTGGGCGTTGACGTGTCGGTGTGGCCGCAGGCGGTGCTGCGTGGCGATGTCAACACGATTGATGTCGGCGATCGGTCGAACATTCAAGACGGCGTGGTCTGTCACGTCACCCACGATGGGCCCTACACCCCCGGGGGCCATCCGCTGGTGATTGGTGCCGAGGTGACCGTTGGGCATGGGGCGATATTGCACGGCTGCACCATCAAAGACCGGGTGTTGATCGGGATGGGCGCCATTGTTCTCGATGGCGCGGTGATTGAGTCGGATGTCATGGTCGCGGCTGGCAGCCTGGTCAGCCCGGGCAAGCACTTGACCTCGGGCGTTCTCTACCGCGGCCAACCCGCCACAGCGGCGCGGGAACTCAGCCAAGACGAGGTGGATGCCCTGAAATACTCCGCCCAGCACTACGTTCGTGTGAAAGACCAGTTCAGTCCTTGACATCACAGACAGATCCGCCACCATAGGCGTTTAGCGATCGGTTTTTGTGTTCACCCTGAACGATGGAGATAACGCCCCAATGGTTGATGTGCCCGGCCTTGCCGCCAATGGTTTGAATATGCCCGCTTTGGGGTTTGGCACCTGGGAGCTGGACGGCTCGCAGCTCGACGAGGTGTTGCCTGAGGCCTTGGATATCGGCTATCGCCACATCGACACCGCCCAGATCTATAAAAATGAAGCCGAGGTGGGGCGCAACCTCGCCAAAAGCGGGGTGCCACGCGACGAGCTCTTTATCACCACCAAAGTCTGGGTGGATCGCTACACCCCCGATGACTTGCTCGCCTCGGTGCAAGAAAGCCTCGAGCGCTTGCAAACGGATTATGTCGACTTGCTGCTGCTGCACTGGCCGCTGTTCGAAGGCCACGGCATGAACCCCACGCTCGAGGGCCTGATGCGCGCTCGGGCCGATGGCTTGACCCGCCACATTGGCATCAGCAACTTCAACATCGACCAAACCGAGCAAGCCATGGCGTTTTGTGGGCCCGGGGCACTGGCGACCAACCAAGTCGAGTACCACGTCTATCTGGGCCAAGAGCGCTTGCGGCGCGTGCTCGCCCGCCACAACCTGGTGTTGACCGCCTACATGCCGCTGGCCAAGGCGGGCGTGGTCAACGACACGGTGCTGTGGGAAATCGGCGCGCAGTATGACAAAACCGCCGCCCAAGTCGCGCTTCGCTGGTTGATTGAACAAGACCGGGTGGCGGCGATTCCGGCGACATCGAATGTGCACCACGCGCGCGCCAATTTTGAGGTGTTTGATTTCAGCTTAAGCTTGAATGACCACCAGCGCATCGCCCAGTTGGATAAAGACCGGCGCTTGTGTGCGCCGGCCTCGTTGTCACCCGACTGGGACGATTAGGTCACTTGTTGTCGGGCAGGATCTTTTTCAGGCCTTCCATCAAGTCAATCGGCATCGGGAACAACACCGTGGTGTTTTGTTCACCGCCAATCTCTGTGAGCGTTTGCATGTAACGAAGCTGCATCGCGCCCCCGGCTTCTGACAGCTCGGCGGCGGCTTCGACCAGCTTCTTGGCCGCTTCTTGCTCACCGGCGGCGTGGATCACCTTCGCCCGTCGCTGGCGCTCGGCCTCGGCTTGTTTGGCGATGGCCCTGATCATTGACTCATCCAGATCGACATGCTTGATCTCGACGTTGGCGACTTTGACACCCCAAGCATCGGTTTGGCGATCCAAGATCTCTTGAATGTCCACGTTGAGCTTGTCGCGCTCGGAGAGCATTTCGTCCAGTTCGTGCTTGCCCAGCACTGAGCGCAATGTTGTTTGCGCCAACTGACTGGTGGCGTCCATGAAACGCTCGACGTTGATGATCGCTTTTTGGGGATCAACCACGCGGTAATAAATCACTGCGTTGACTTTGACAGAGACGTTGTCATACGAGATCACGTCTTGGGTGGGGACATCCATCACGATGGTTCGAAGGTCGACGCGCACGATTTGCTGGATGAACGGGATCACGATGATCAAGCCAGGGCCTTTGACTTTATAGAATCGGCCCAGGGTAAAGATCACGCCACGTTCGTACTCGCGCAAGACCTTGATGGTGTTGGCGATAATCACCACCAAAACGACCACCACAGTGGTTACAAAATATAAAAAATCCAAACTCATCATCAGCTCCTAAAAGCGCTTTAAGTGGTCTCGCCCGCGATGGGCTCGACCTTCAGTTTCAGTCCATCAATGCCCACCACGCGGGCGCGTTGGCCCAAGGTCAGCGTCGCAGGCCCTGTGGCCTGCCAATCTTCACCGTCCAAGTGCACCCGGCCGTGTCCGTCCACAAAGTCGCTGATGACTTCGGCGGCTTCACCGATCAACATCTCCGTGCCACTGACGGTGGGTTTTTTCAAAGACCGGGTGACCAGATACACGATCACGGCGAACACAAACGCCGCACTCAAGGCCATGGCGACAATCAAGCCGGTGTTGATGCCAAACCCGGGCACCCCTGAATCCATCAAAATCACTGAACCAAAGACCACTGCCATCACGCCACCAATCCCCAAAATGCCAAATGAAGGCACAAACGCCTCCACTGCAATCAATGCAAAGCCCAACACCATCAGCGCCAGACCCGCGAAGTTAATCGGCAAGATCTGGAAGGCATACAAGGCCAACAACAGGCTGATGCCGCCGATCACACCCGGCACAAGCGCGCCAGGGTTATAGCCTTCCAAGATCAACCCATAAATCCCCACCATCAGCAAGATATACGCCAACGTGGGGTTGGTGATCACGCTCAACAGCTTGTTGCGCCAATCCGGCTCAATGGTCTCCACGGCAGCCCCCGCCACCGCCAAGGTCTCGCTGCCGGTGTGGGTTTTGACCTCACGCCCGTCGATTTGTTCGAGCAACGTCGGCAAGTCTTCGGCGACCACATCGATCACGTTCAACGCCAACGCGTCACTGGCGGTCAGGCTCACGGCTTCGCGCACCGCTTGCTCGGCCCATTCGGCGTTTCGCCCGTGGCGCTCGGCCAGGCCTTGAATATAGGCCACCGCGTCTTCCAATACTTTTTTCTCGGTGGCGCTGGGCTCGGGTGCGCTGGCCGCTTCAGGATCGGGCGACCGATCACTGTCACCGGCCTCGGTGGCCTCATCGGACTGAGGCGGCTCACCGGCTTGGTCTTGATTACTGGCTTGGTCTTGATTACTGGCTTGGTCTTGATTACTGGCTTGGTCTTGATTACTGGCTTGATCTTGAGCTTGATCGCCAGATGACTGTTCGTTATCGCCCAAGGCCTCGGCCAGTCGCTCGATGGGGCTGTTGCCCGGCGAGTCGGCCGGTTCGTCACCACCACCACCGCCGCCGATTTGAACCGGTGTGGCCGCGCCCAAATTGGTCGACGGGGCCATCGCTGCGATGTGGCTGGCATAGAGAATATAGGTCCCCGCACTCGCCGCGCGCGCGCCTGGCGGGCCCACCCAAGTCGCCACAGGCACCTCGGCGTTGAGGATTTTTTTGATGATGTCGCGCATCGAGTCTGACAGCCCGCCTGGGGTGTCCATCTCGATCACGACCAAGGCCGCGCTCTGGGCCTCGGCGGTTTCAATGCCGGCGACCAAGTAGTCGCGTGTGGCCGGCCCAATCGCGCCATCGACGCTCAACACCACCACCGTCGGTTGGCCTTGTGCTTGGTCTTGCAGCTGGGCGTGGGTGACCGGCGCGAAGGCATTGGCCAACAGCGCCACGCCCGCGGCGATCAACACCGTGAAAGCCAAGCGTTTGGGTTGTTGAAATAACTGACTGATCGCATTCATTGAGTCCATCCTACGCCCCTTTGATGACACACGCGTCAACGAGATCGCCTACACTAGATTCTATTCCCATTGATTGAGACTGACCATGAACGAACAATCCATTAAAGAGCAGTTGCGCATGGACCCCGATGCCTTGTACCGCGAGGAGCAGTTTTCGGATCAGCGCGCCGGACAGATCCGAAAATTGACCCCGGTCACGCCCACCGGCGAGGTCGATGCGGCGCGCGCGGCGATGTTTGTGGGCTCAACCCAGGTGATGACCCCCGCCGGCGCGTTGCCGTTGAGCTTTGAGTTGCCAGGCGAGACCATTGGCGAGGCCGCCAGTCACTTTGCTGACGAGGCCGAAAAAGCCATTGAAAACGCGATGGAAGAGCTCAAGCGGATGCAACGTGAGGCGCAAAGCTCGATTGTGGTGCCGGGACAAGAGGGCCCCGGGGGCGGTGGCGGGATGGGCCCAGGCGGTGGCATGGGCAACATCCAACTCAAGTGAGCCTAACTTCGCCAGGCCACAACACGCCAGCCCAGCGCTGGCGTTTTTTTAGGTGCGAAGCCCCACGCCGCGGTTGAGCAGGTACAAACAAATCGCAAACAGCGCACCGCCAAACCCAATGATGATGGCATAAGCAATCCACAGCGGCACATCGCTGATGCCCAAGATGCCATAGCGAAACGCGCTGACCATGTAGACGATGGGGTTGACCATCGACACCTGCTGCCAGATCCCTGGCAGCAACGTCACCGAGAAAAACACACCGCCCAAGTAAGTCATGGGTTGCAGCACAAAGGTGGGGATAATCGAAATATCATCAAACTTCTGGGCAAACACCCCATTGATGAACCCGCCCAACGCAAACGCCACCGAGGTCAAGATCAGAATCGACACCGTGACCCAGATGTTGTGCATCTGAAAGCCTGCAAAAAATGACGCCACCAGCCACACCAACATCCCCACGACCATTGCGCGAATCACCGCGCCTGAAATGTAGCCAAGCAAAATAATCCAAGGCGGCAGCGGTGAGATCAGCAGCTCTTCGATGTGCTTGCCAAACTTGGCACCAAAAAATGAGCTGGTCACGTTGCCGTAGCTGTTGGTGATCACGGTCAGCATGATCAGCCCCGGCACAATGAACTCCATGTAGGGCATGCCCCCCATCTCACCCACCCGGCGACCGATGATGGCACCGAAGATCACGAAATACAGCGTCATGGTGATCACCGGTGGAATCACCGTTTGCGCCCAGATCCGCACGATGCGGGTGATCTCTTTGATCAGGATGGTTTGATAGCCAATCCAAAAACTGCGGGCCGATACTTTCTCGCTCATTGGGCTTCCTCTTTGACTTCATCCGCCTCGGCTTCGGCGTGCACCAGCCGCACGAACAGCTCCTCGAGTCGGTTGACCTTGTTGCGCATCGACACCACCTCCATGCCCACTTCTTCGAGTGCCCGAAACAAGCGGTTGAGACTTCTGGACTTAGGAATGGAGGCCTCGACCGTGTGGGGGTCTATCAGCACCAATTCGATGCCATCGATGGCTGGCAACGCCTCAACGGGTGAGCGCAAGTCCAACACAAAGGTCTCGATGTCCAACTTGCTCAACAGCGCTTTAATCGTGGTGTTTTCAACGATTTCGCCGTGATCAATGATGGCGATGTTGCGGCACAGGTTCTCCGCCTCTTCAAGGTAGTGCGTGGTCAAGATCACGGTGGTGCCCGCGCGGTTGATCTCTTCAATAAACTGCCACATCGAGCGGCGGATTTCGATATCCACACCCGCGGTGGGCTCATCCAAAATCAACAGCCTCGGCTCGTGGACCATGGCCCGGGCGATCAGCAAGCGGCGCTTCATGCCCCCAGACAGTGTCCGCGACATGGAAAACGCCTTGTCCCACAGCTCAAGCTTTTTCAAATAGTGTTCGGCCCGCTCGCGGGCGACGCGCCTGGGCACGCCGTAATAGCCGGCTTGGTTGACGACAATGTCAAAGGGTTTTTCGAACTGGTTGAAATTGACCTCTTGGGGCACCAGCCCGATTTCGGCCATCGCCTTGGAGCGGTCTTTTTGCACGCTGGTGCCAAAGACCTTGGTCTCGCCTTGGCTGGCATTGACCAATGAGCTGATGATGCCGATCAGCGTCGACTTGCCGGCGCCGTTGGGGCCCAGCAGTGCAAAGAAATCACCCTCTTGGACTTCCAGGTCGATGCCTTTGAGGGCCACCACACCGTTTTGGTAGGTTTTTTTTAATTGTTTGACTTCAAGCGCGAGCATGACTTTTGGCCTGTGGGTGTGCGGTGGGTAAACAATGCATAATGCCCCTATTGTCCAACATATCGGATCAACACGAGGCAAAACCTTGCTAAATCTTCGCCTTTCGGTCATCAAGTGTCTGTGGTGCGTGCCCCTGGTGTTGTTTGCAGCACCCGCCGTCGCTGAACGCTATGACGCGCTGTCGGTGTGCGAGCTCAGCGCCGGCGGCGGTCGACTCACCACCGAGGCCCGCTGCGGCGAGCTCTCGGTCCCCGAAAACCCCAACCTCGAGGCCGACGAGGGCAACACCATCGAACTGGCGTATGCGGTATTGCCGGCGCGAGACGGTCAAGGCTTGCCCGATCCGGTGTTCTTCTTGGCCGGCGGGCCGGGTCAATCTGCCCGGGACATGGCACCGATCATGGCGCGCGCGCTTCGCGACATCCATGCCCGCCGTGATTTGGTGTTCTTGGATCAACGCGGCACGGGTGGGTCCAACCGGCTGGACTGTCTGATCGACGAGGACGGCAGCGACTGGCTGAACCCCGCCCCTGAATTGGCCGCTGACGAGGTCTTGGCCTGTCTTCAAGACTGGTCGGCCGATGTGCGCCACTACACCACCACCGAGGCGGCCAATGACATCGAAAGGCTGCGCGCCCACTTGGGCTTTGAGACCATCAACCTCATCGGCGGCTCGTACGGCACGCGACTGGGGCAGGTCTATCTCAAACACCACCCCGAGCGGGTGCGCACAGCCACCCTCGATGGGGTCGTGCCCATGCGCTTGGCACTCGGCGCCGAGCACGGCCCCAACCTCGACCGTGCGCTACTGGCGATCATTGCGGCGTGCCAAGACGATACCGCCTGTCGCCAGGCATTCCCCGATCTTGATGAGGCGTTTGTCTCGCTCAAACAGGCCCACCCCAGCTGGGTCGATGGGCCCAAGATCACCATCACCCACCCCCGCTTAGGCGAGGCTTTGGAGATGACCTTCTCGCGAACCGTGTTGGCCACCGCCTTGCGGTTTTTGGCCTATGACCCGGCCAGTCAGATGATGTTGCCGTATTTGATCCACGAGGCCGCGGTCACCGAGCGGCCGCAGCGCCTGGCCTCGCAAGCGGTGATGGTCAGTGAGCAGATGAGTGATGCCATCGCTTTGGGGCTGAACTTCGCGGTGGGCTGTGCCGAGGACTGGCCCCAGTGGCCCGACACCAGCGAGACCGAACAGACCCTGCTGGGCGACAGCATTGGCGATCTCTACGCCCAAGTCTGCCCGAAGTGGCCCAGCACCGACGTGCCGGATGATTTCAATGCGCCCTACACCGGATCAACGCCCCTGCTGTTGCTCTCCGGTGAGCTCGATCCTGTCACGCCACCGAGCTATGGCGATGAAGTGGATGCATTGGCTGGCAACAGCACCCACTTGGTGGCGGCCGGGCGCGGGCACATTGTGGTGACCATGCCGTGCATGGCCAAGATCGCCGCGCAATTTATCAATGAGGCCAGCGTGGATGACTTGGACAGCGATTGCATGGACGCCATGGGCCATGAGCCCTTTTTCACCGACCTGTTGGGGCCCAACCCATGATTGATGTCCAGGCTTTACGAAAAACCTTCAATAAAGGCCAAGTGGTGGCGGTCGATGGGGTGAGTTTTCGAGCACAAGATGGCCAGATCACCGGTCTGCTGGGTCCCAATGGGGCCGGCAAGACGACCACGCTTCGGATGCTCTACACCTTGCTGCCGCCCGATTCGGGGGTGGTGTCGATCGATGGCATTGACCCCAGCGCCGATCCGCTCAAGGTCAAGCGCGCCATCGGGGTGGTGCCCGATTCTCGGGGTTTGTACGATCGGCTGACCGCACGAGAAAACATCGCCTACTACGGGCAGTTGCAGGGCTTGAACCGCGCGCTGATTGATCAGCGCGTGGCTGAGTTTTGTGATGTGTTGGACATGCACGCGTTCATTGACCGAAAGACCGATGGGTTTTCGCAAGGCCAGCGCGTCAAGGTCGCGATCGCTCGGGCGCTGATTCATGACCCGAAAACGGTGCTGTTGGACGAGCCCACCAACGGTTTGGATGTCATGACCACCCGAGCGCTTCGCCAATTTTTATTGAGCCTGAAAGCCCAAGGGCGCTGCGTGGTGCTGTCGACACACATCATGCAAGAGGTCGCGGCGTTGTGCGACCACATCGTCATCATTGCCAACGGCCGGGTGGCGGCTGAGGGCAGTGCCGAGAACCTGCTGCAACGCTCGGGCGCGGCCAGCTTAGAAGATGCGTTCGTGGCGTTGATCGGCAGCGACGAGGGCTTGCTGTCATGAAATCGGTGTGGTTTAAAGAGGTCAAAGACAACCTTCGAGACCGGCGGGTGGTGTTGTCGACGCTGGTGTTTGGTCCGCTGTTTGGCCCGGTGCTGTTGGTGGTGATGCTCGGCTTTGCCGAGCGCCAAACCAGCGAGCGGTTGGAAACCGCGCTGGAGTTGCCGGTGGTGGGGGCGTCGAACGCGCCCAACTTGATCGGCTATCTCGAACGCCAAGGCGTGATCATCAAGCCCGCCCCGGATGACCCCGAATCGGCCATCGAAGACGAGACCGAAGAGGTGATTGTCAGAATCCCCGAGGGGTTTGCCGAGGCGTGGTCAAGTGGGCGCAGCGCGCCGGTGGAGGTGTTGGCCGACCAATCCAGGCGCTATGCGGGCACCACCATCGCCAGGGTGCGCGGCCATTTGGATGGCTACGGGCGAACGATTGGCCAGCTGCGTCTGCAAATGCGCGGGCTGGACCCCGAGCTGACCCGCCCAATCAACATCGTCACGGTGGATCTGTCCACGCCTGAGGCGCGCGGTGGCATGGTGCTGTCATTTTTGCCGTACTTTATTTTGATCATGGTGTTTGTCGGTTCGATGCACATGGCCACCGACACCACCGCCGGGGAGCGCGAGCGAAAGTCCTTGGAGCCTTTGCTGATCAACCCCCTGCCCCGCTGGCAGATCATGGCCGGCAAATTGGCCGCCACCACAACCTTTGGGTTGTTGACGCTGGTGCTGGGCCTGGTCGCGTTTGTGATCGCCATGGGCTTTTTGCCCCTGGATAACATGAACATGACCTTGAACTTGGATTTTCAGGTCGCGGCGTGGGCGTTTTTGATGACCGCGCCGGCGGCACTGTTCGCCGCGGCACTGCTGATTATTTTGGCCTCGTTTGCAAAAAGCTATCGCGAAGCGCAAAGCTACATGGGCATGGTGGTGTTGGTGCCGATGCTGCCCAGCTTGTATATCCTGATCAACCCCACCAAAGCCGAGCAGTGGATGACCTTGGTGCCGTTGCTCAGCCAGAACGTGTTGATTTTGGAGTTGGTTCGAGGCGAGCCAATCAATGCGCTGTGGGTCGCCTTGTGCGTGGGTTCGACCACGCTCGCCGCGCTGGCTTTGGCGGCGGTGGCGGGCACGCTCTACAGCCGACCGAAGCTGATCTTCACCTCAGACTAGGCGCTTTTTTTCTTCCACGGAATAAACGGTGAGGTGGTGCGCTGATATTCGCGGTAGCGCTCGCCTCTGGACTTGAGCGCTTGTTTTTCGGTGTAGGGAATGCCGGTGATGCGGTACAAAAAAATCAACATCACCAAAGGCCCCAGCCAAGCGATCCAACCAAGGGGTGTCCCAAGCGCGATCAGCGGATAGCTGAACCAGTGCAGCCACTCAAAAAAGTAGTTGGGGTGTCTGGAGTAATGCCACAGCCCGACATCACACACCTGGCCTTTGTTGGCCGGGTCAGCCCGAAAGCGAGCCAATTGCTGATCGGCCAGCGACTCACCGGCCAAACTGATCAACCACACAGCCACACCCGCAAACACCGCCCAATCGAGGGTGGCTGAGGGGTCTTGGGCCACCACCCATGCGGGCAAGGCGAACAAAAACGCCACGCTGGCCTGTGCCATAAAAAACAGCCACATTCTCAAGTTGACCCGCGGCGCCCAGTGCGCGCGCAAGGCCTGATAGCGCCCGTCCTCTTCGTCGTGACTCAGCAGGCGGGTGACCATGTGGAGGGTGAGCCGGGCCGACCAGGTGCCCGCGACAACCACCGCAAGAACCCGCTTTTCAATCGCCCCATCGCCCAACACAGCGAACAAAATCGCCAAACCGCCAATGCTCGCCGCCCACGCCGCGTCCACCCAATCGGCGCGCTGCGAGCGCAATTGCCAGGCCCACAGGCCGGTCATGGCCACCGCCACCAAGACGAATCCACTCAATAAGTTGCTCATGTGGGCATGATGGCGCCGATCGATGAAGACCACATGAACGTCCCAGCCACCCGGGGGTTTCGATGGCCCATGGAATGGGGCACAATGGGCGCCTTATCAAGGATCCGCGTTATGCCTTTGCCTCATTTTTTCTTGCTGTTGATGGTCTGCTTTATCTGGGCAGGCAACTTCATCATTTCAGCGTGGGCGGTGCAGTACATGGAACCCATCACCTACACCATGGTTCGGTTTTTGTTGGTGTTTTTGATGATCTTCCCACTCCTTCGGCGCCCGGCCCCGGGTCAGTGGCTGGGCTTGATCATCACCTGCTGGTGTGTCGGCGCGCTGCACTTTGCATTTTTGTTTATGGCGCTGGGCCGGTCGAGCGATGTCTCCTCGGTGGCGCTGTTGATGCAGGTCTACATCCCCATCTCCACGGTGTTTGCGGTGTTGTTTTTGGGCGAGCGGATCGGCTGGCGGACCTCATCGGGGATTGCTTTGTCGTTTGGTGGGGTATTGGTGATGGGCTTTGATCCCGTCTCGCTGGCGCAACTGGATGTGCTGGCGTTGGTGTTGGCCTCAGCGGTGTCGCTGGGGGCGGGGACGATTTTGATGCGTCGACTCAAAAACATCCAGGTGATGAACTTTCAAGCGTGGAATGCGTTGTTCGCGTTCCCGCCACTGCTGGCGTTGGCGTTTTGGTTGGAATCACCCGTGGCGGGCATCCAAGCGAGCGTCAGCGCCCACCCGCAGGTGTGGCTGGGGGTGGCCTACTCGGCGCTGGTGGCCTCCATTGTGGGCCACGGCACCTTTTATTGGTTGGTGCAGCGCCACGAAATCAACCGCTTGTTGCCCGTGCTGCTGTCGATTCCCGTGTTGGCGGTGGTGATGGGGGTGATCTTTTGGGGCGATCGCCCCGGGCCGCGGCTGCTGGCCGGGGGCGCGCTGGTGCTGTTGGGGGTGTTGTGGATCACGCTTCGCATGCGCTGGCGGCGGACGATCAAGCCCAACACCCCGCCCACCGCTTAGCTTCGCCTCACTTAGACTGGCCTGACCGAGACCCGCCTCACTGAAAACCGGGCTCGCCGACCTGTTCGGGCAGCTGGGGGACCTTCTGAAGCTCGCTGGCGTCGTAGCCGAGGGCCTCAAACCGGGCCAACAAGCGCGCGTACAGCGCCTCATCCATGGTGGGCTCGCGCGCCATGATCCAAGCGTAGTTGCGGGTGGGGTGGCCGACCATCGACCACTGGTAGTCCTCATCCAAGCCAACAATGTAATACCCAAAGCTCAGCGGCCAATAGAACCGGACCTTCCACTCGGCGCGGCTGCGCTCATCCACCACCCACGCCACGCCCTCTAGGCGCTCATCCGGGGCATCAAAGTCGCCTTTTTTGTAGATGTAGATGTCATCCATGCGGCCGTCGTCGCGCTGACGGTAGATCGCCCGACCGGCGACATTGCCCCGCTCACCAAAATAGGGAATGTTGGCGATCACATACCACTGGCCCATGTAGCGATCGAGATCCACCGACTCGACGGTGGGCAGCGGCTCTTTGGGCGCCAGCAGGGCACAACCCGACAGCACCAACACGGCGGCTGTGGTGGTGAGCGCTCGCCACAGACCCAGATTGCACAAAGACAGCATCGCAGACTCCTCGTTGTTCGATGAGGGTCCCAGTACACCACACCCGCTGTGAACCGCCCATCAGGATCGCTGGACCGCGGTCAGCCGCACCGCTGCCCCATCCATGGGCGCCCACGCTTGACGTGTCCTAATGTAGTAGTGTAATATCACGCTATTACATTGATACATTCGGGGCCTTGCCATGAAACAACTCGACAACGAGCACACCCAAGCCAACCGCGCCGCCCGGGCCAGCCTGGCTGAGGCGTTCGCGGCGATGGAGACCGCCGATGAGCTGCGCGCGCTGCTTCGCGACTTGACCACGCCCGCCGAGCTCGAGGCGCTGGTGGACCGCTGGCGGGTGGCTCAATTGCTGGAACAGGGCCTGCCGTATCGAGAAATCAACGCCCAAACCGGGGTCAGCGTGACCACCATCGGCCGGGTGGCGCGGTTCTTAGAATCCGGCCACGGCGGCTATCGGATGGCGCTGGAGCGGGTGGCCCGCCCCGACAGGCGCAATGACCGCCCCAACACAAACGCCAACGAGCCTTTGGTATGACCCGCTTAAAACTGGCCATCCAAAAGTCGGGGCGCCTGGCTGAAGAGTCGCTGGCGCTGCTCGAGCGCTCGGGCCTGAAGTTCGCCAAGAGCAAAGACAAGCTGTTTTGGTTTGGCGAGACCCTGCCCATTGATCTGATGCTGGTCCGAGACGACGACATCCCGCGGCTGCTGCTCGCTGGTGTGTGCCAGCTGGGCATTGTCGGCGGCAACGTCGCCGAAGAAAAAGCCCTCGAACAAGGCCTGGAGGCCAACAACGGCTTTGCGCCGTTGGTCGGGCTGGGGTTTGGTCGCTGCCGGTTGATGCTCGCCGCACCAGAACACAGCGCGATTGCCAGCGCCCAAGACCTTGAGGGCAAGCGCTTGGCCACCAGTTATCCCCAGCTGACCCGCCGCTACCTCAACAACCACGGGGTGTCAGCCGATATCGTGATGCTCAACGGCGCGGTGGAAATCGCCCCGTCCATGGGCTCGGCCGAGGCGATCGTCGATTTGGTCTCCACCGGCACCACGCTTCGCGCCAACCACTTGGCCGTGGTCGATGAGGTGTTGACCAGTGAAGCGGGGCTGTACCGCTGCCCCAATGCCTTGGACGAGGCGGCCGAGGCCCTGATCAACACGCTGTTGACCCGCATCGAAGGGGTCCGCCAAGCCCAAGAGACCAAGTATGTGATGATGCACGCCCCCAAAGACAAGCTGGCCGAGGTCACCGCCTTGCTGCCCGGCGCGGAGACCCCAACGTTGCTGACCTTAGAAGGCGATCCCAACCGCGTGGCGCTGCACGCGGTGTGCACCGAGCAGGTGTTTTGGGAACACCTCGAGCGCCTCAAAGCCGCCGGGGCGTCGGCCATCTTGGTGCTGCCGGTCGAGAAGATGCTGGCATGAGCCTGGCCATCCACACCCTCACCGCCACCGACGTCGCCTATGACGCCGCCAACGACACCGGGCTGGGCGCCCTGCTGGCGCGCCCCAAGCTCGAGAGCAGCCAGGCACTGGCCGAGACCGTCTCTCAGATCATCGCCTCGGTCAGGGCCGGCGGCGATCGGGCGGTCAGCGACTTCGGCCAGCGGTTTGACGCCCACCCCGCCGAGGCGCTGTGGGCGAGCGAAACCGAAATCAGCCAAGCCAAAAACAAGCTCGATGACGACCTGATCGATGCCATTGACACCGCGATCGCAACAATTGAGAAATTTCATGCCTTGGGCCTGCCGACGTCTTACACCACCGAGACCGCGCCGGGGGTGACCTGCCAGGCCCAGTGGCGCGCGCTGGATGCGGTGGGGTTGTACGTGCCCGCCGGCAGCGCCCCGTTGCCATCGACCGCGATCATGCTCGGCGTCCCCGCCCGGCTCGCTGGGTGTCGCCAGGTGGTGCTGGCCACCCCGCCCGGGGCAGACGGCCGCGCCGATCCGGCGGTGTTGATGATCGCCGAACGCCTGGGCATCAGCCAGGTGTTGGTGGCCGGTGGCGCGCAGGCCGTGGCGGCCATGGCCTACGGCACCGAGACGGTGCCGCCGGTGGTCAAGATCTTTGGCCCCGGCAACCGCTTTGTCACCGAAGCCAAGCGGCAGGTGTCGTTGGACATTGATGGCGCGGCGATGGACATGCCCGCCGGCCCTTCTGAGGTGATGGTGCTGGCCGATGACAGCGCCGATGCCCAATTCGTGGCGGCCGACTTGTTGTCGCAAGCCGAACACGGCCCCGACTCACAAGCGCTGCTGGTGACCGACTCGCGCGCGCTGGCCGAGGCCGTCGCAGGACAGATCGATGCCTTGCTCCCCAAGCTCGCCCGCGCCGACATCGCCACCACCGCCCTGACCCACGCCCGCGCGTTGGTGGTGCCCAGCATCGACCAGGCCTTGGCGGTGGCCAACCGCTATGCCCCCGAGCACCTGATCTTGGCCAGCGACCGGGCCGAGGATTGGGTGGCCAAGATCACCACCGCCGGGTCGGTGTTTGTTGGCCACAACACCCCGGAAGCCTTGGGGGATTATATTTCTGGCACCAACCACGTCCTGCCCACCGGCGGCTGGTCGAAAGTCTATGCCGGCCTGTCGGCCGCTGATTTCATGCGCCGCATGACCGTCCAACAGGCCACCGTGGCGGGCATCGCGGCTTTGGGACCCAAAGGCGCGCGGCTGGCCCAACACGAAGGCTTGGGTGCCCACCAGCTGGCCATTGAGCTGCGCATCAACAAACCGCGCGGTGGGTCATGACCGCCGCAGGCTTTGATTTTGCTGCGTGGGTGCGCCCTGAGCTTCGAGCGCTCAAGCCCTACGCCTCAGCGCGCTCGATCAGCGGTGACCGGGTGGCCAACATCAAGCTCAACGCCAACGAAAACCCCTGGGCCAGCGACCCGGACCAGCCCCTCAACCGCTACCCCGACCCGCAACCGCAAGCGCTCGTTGAGGCCTTAAGCGCGCACTGGGGTGTGCGCCCAGACAATCTGTTGATCACCCGCGGCTCCGACGAGGGCATTGATTTGTTGATGCGCTTGCTTGTCCGACCGGGCATCGATCGAGTGATGACACTGCCGCCGTGTTTTGGGATGTATGCCTTGTATGCCCAGATCCAAGGCGCTGAGTTGGTGGAGGTGGCGCTCACCCAAGGCGAGCGCGCTTGGGCGGTGGATTGGCCGTCGATGGAGAAAGCCGACCCCTGCCGGGTGTATTTCTTGTGCTCGCCGAACAACCCCACCGGCAACACCCTCACGCCGATCGAGGTGCTGGCGTTTGCCAAGCGCGTCCAAGGCCACGGGCTGGTGGTGCTCGATGAAGCCTACGGCGAGTTCAGCGATCAACCCAGCCTGGTCTCCACCATCGAACACCAGCCCAATGTGGTGGTGTTGAGGACCCTATCCAAAGGGTTTGGGTTGGCCGGCGCGCGGGTCGGCGGGGTGATCGCCCACCCAGGCCTGATTGCCTGGCTCAAGCGCATCATCGCGCCCTACCCATTGCCCACGCCGTGTGTTGATGCGGCAATGAAAGCCCTAACACCCGCCGCGTTGGCCGAGCAAGCCGAACAAATCGAGCGGCTCAAAGCCAACAAGGTGGTGTTGTGTGAGGCCCTAGAGCGCTCGGACCACATCAAAGCGCTGTGGCCTGGGCAGGCGAATTTTGTGTTGATCAAGGTGGATGATGCCGCTGATGTGATGGCGCACTGCGCAGCCTGCGGCATTGAGCTCAGAGACCAATCGCACCAACCCAAACTCGACCAGTGCATCCGCATCACGGTGGGCAGTGAATCAGAAACCACCGCGCTGCTGGCGTGTTTGAACGACTACTCACCGACACAACAAAGCAAGGGGCTTGGGCATGGGGTTTAAGAAGGTATTGTTTATCGACCGCGACGGCACGCTCATTGAAGAGCCGGCCGATGAGCAGATCGACAGTTTCGAGAAGTTTCGCTTGGTCAAGGGCGTGATCGCGGCTTTGCGAGAACTCAAAGCCGCCGGTTTCCGGTTTGTGATGGTCAGCAACCAAGACGGGTTGGGCAGCGACGATTTCCCGCAAGCCGACTTTGATGGGCCGCAAGCGCTGTTGTTGCAGATTCTCCAGTCCCAAGGCATCGAGTTCGATGCGATCCACATCGACCCCTCCAAGCCCGCCGAGGGCTCCCCCAACCGCAAGCCTGGGGTGGGGATGGTGTTGGACTACCTGCAAGACCCGACACTCGATCGCCACCACTCCGCGGTCATCGGCGACCGCGACACCGACCTGGCATTGGCTGACAACATGGGCCTGCGTGGTTTCTTGCTGGACGGCGAGCGTGGCTGGAAAGAGATCGCCCAAGCGCTGATCGACACCCCCAGAACCGCCCACGTTGAAAGAACAACCAACGAGACCCAGATCGATGTGTGGGTTAACCTCGACGAGCAAACCGCACCGACAGTCGATACTGGGTTGGGGTTTTTCGATCACATGCTCGACCAGTTGGCCGCCCACGGTCAGTTCGCCCTCAAGCTCAATGCGCGTGGCGACACCCACATCGACGAACACCACACGGTGGAAGACACCGCGCTGGCGTTGGGCCAAGCGCTGGATCAAGCCTTGGGCGATCGCCACGGAATCGGTCGGTATGGGTTCACCGTGCCGATGGATGAGTCGCTGGCCACGGCCGCGGTTGACCTGTCCGGGCGACCGGCGTGTGTCTTTAAAGGCGAGTTGGGTCGCGATCGGGTGGGGGCGTTGCCCACCGAGATGGTGGTGCACTTTTTCCAGTCGCTGGCGCAGACGCTTCGGGCGGCCATCCACATCGACGTCAGCGGCGACAACACCCACCACCAAATTGAGGCGTGTTTTAAAGCGCTGGGTCGCGCGCTTCGCCCGGCGCTGGGCCGCCAGGCCGGTGGCGGCCTGCCATCGACCAAAGGGGTGCTGTAGCCCATGACAGTGGCGGTGATTGATTCGGGTGGGGCCAACGTCGGCTCGGTGCTGCAAGCGTTCAACCGCGCAGGCGCTGAAGCGACACTGACCCAAGACCGACGGCTCATTCAAGCGGCCAGCCACGTGGTCTTGCCCGGGGTGGGCACCGCCCAAGCGGCGATGGCCACCCTCAAAAGCGCCCAACTGGTCTCGGTGATCCAAGCGCTGACCCAACCGGTTTTGGGGGTGTGTTTGGGTCTTCAGTTGTTGTTCGATCGCTCCGAGGAGGGCCCACAACCCACCGACACCGCCATCGGCGCGCCCACCGAGTGTTTGGGCGTTATCCCCGGCACGGTCAAAGCCCTTGAGCCCACGCCAGGGCACCGCTTGCCCCACATGGGCTGGAACCAGCTCAAGTGGCGATCGCAGCCGGCGATGGCGCGTGACTTGACCGACGCCGACTGGTTTTATTTTGTGCACAGCTACGCGGTCCAAGCAGACCACCCCGCCACCGTGGCCGCGTGCCACCACGGTCAAGCCTTCGCTGCGGTGGTGCAACACAACAACTTTGTCGCCTGTCAGTTCCACCCAGAAAAGTCGGCCCGGGCGGGTGCTCAATTGATTGAAGGATTCTTGGCCACATGAACCTCATTCCTGCGCTTGATCTCATCGACGGCGGGGTGGTGCGCTTGGCCCAGGGCGACTATGGTCGCCGCACCGACTATGGCGACGACGCCATCGAACGTGCGCTGGCTTATCAACGCGCCGGCGCGCGGCGTTTGCATGTGGTCGATCTCGACAGCGCCAAGGGTGGCGGCCAAGCCAACTTGGCGCTGATCGCGTCTTTGTGTGAGGCGCTGACCATTCCGGTCCAAACCGGCGGCGGGGTGAGATCGGCCGACGACATTGAAGCCCGGCTGAAAGCGGGGGCTGAGCGGGTGGTGGTGGGGAGTGTGTGCATTCAAGCGCCGCTGACCTTTGTCGAGTGGCTGGCCCAGTTTGGGGCCGACGTGTTGGTCGCGGGCTTGGATGTCAAAAAAGACGCCGACCAACACCCGCCTCGCTGGATTCCACGGGCTTCGGGCTGGCTGGAGCCGGGCGCACTCGATCTTTACCGGCTGTTGGACTTGTTGATGCCCAGTGGGCTTGTCCACGTGTTGTGCACCGACATCGACCGCGATGGCTTGCTGATGGGTCCTGCGGTGGATCTGTATCGTGACTTGGTGGATCGCTACCCCACACTTCGTGTGCAAGCCTCTGGCGGCATTGGTTCAAGTGACGACTTAGAAACCACGCAGGCCACAGGCGTGGATGCCTGCATCGTCGGTCGGGCGTTGCTGGAGGGCCAGGTCTCGATCGACGAGATTGGCCGCTACCCCGGCATCGATGGGGGGGCAAGCTAAGTGGTCGCGGTTCGCATCATTCCCTGTTTGGATGTCAAAGACGGGGTGGTTGTCAAAGGTGTGCGTTTCAAAGACCACCAGGTGATGGGCGACATTGTCGAGTTGGCCACGCGCTACCGGGACCAAAGCGCCGATGAGCTGGTGTTTTATGACATCACCGCCAGCCCAGAAAAGCGCAGCGTCGACCTGCAATGGATCGAGCGCGTGGCCGAAGCGATTGACATTCCTTTTTGTGTGGCCGGTGGCATTCGATCGGTGGCGTCAGCACGCGCCGTTCTGAAGGCCGGCGCGGATAAGATTTCGATCAATTCACCGGCGCTGGCCGATCCGTCTTTGGTTGCTCGGTTGGTGGATGCGTTCGGATCGCAGTGCATTGTGGTTGGGATTGATTCGATCACGGAAAACGGCCAGTGGTGGGTGAGACAAAACACCGGTCGGCCGGAGGCCATGACCAACCCAAATCGATTGACCCTGGATTGGGTCGTTGACGTTCAACGCTTGGGGGCAGGGGAGATTGTTTTGAACTGTATGGATGCCGATGGGGTGCGCTCAGGGTATGACATCCAACAGCTCAAAGCGGTGCGGGCGGTGTGTCACGTCCCGCTGATTGCCTCCGGTGGGGCGGGCAACGCGCGGCATTTTGTCGATGTGTTCCAACAAGCGGATGTGGATGGTGCGCTGGCTGCCACGATATTCCATGCCAATACACTGCCAATACCGTCGCTCAAAGAGCACTTGTTGGACAACGCCGTGGCCGTTCGCCCCACTGGATTTTTATCAAAGGATGATGCATGAACTCACCCGACTGGCTCGACCAAATCGATTGGAACAAAGGCAACGGGCTGTTGCCTGCGGTTGTCCAAAACGCCATCAATGGCCAGGTGCTGATGCTCGGTTACATGAACCCAGAGGCGTTGCAGCAAAGCTTATCGAGCGGACAGGTGACGTTTTATTCTCGGTCGAAACAGCGCCTGTGGACCAAGGGCGAGTCGTCGGGGCACACCTTGACGTTGGTCGACGTGGCGCTGGATTGCGACCAAGACACCCTGTTGGTGTTGGCCCACCCCCAAGGGCCGACGTGTCATTTGATGACAGCGTCGTGCTTTGGTGAGCACGCCCCCCACGGCTCGATGCTCGCCCGCCTGGCCGCGATCATCGACACGCGCGCCAACGCGGTGGGGGATGACAGCTACACCCGCTCGTTGCTGGCCGCCGGCGTTGAGCGCTGTGCCCAAAAAGTCGGCGAGGAGGGCGTTGAAGTGGCGCTGGCGGCGGTCGCCAACGACACCGACAAACTCAACGAAGAAGCGGCCGATTTGCTGTACCACCTGTTGGTCGCGCTCAAAGCCGCCGGCACTGAACTCGACTCGGTCCTCCAAGTGCTTGAGCGGCGCCACAACGCCGGCTGAGCGAGCCGCCCTGTCAGATGGTCTCAGCCAAAGGCTCAGCCTCGGGTGAGCTGCTGCCAGACCGCCAGCGCATCGGCCACCCCCGCCTCATAGAACTGACGGCCGTGGTCGATGGTGGCCAACTGGGGCTTGGAGCCAATCCGGCCGTCGGCAAACCGGCGCCGATAATCGCTGGCGTCTCTAATCTCGCCTGAGGGGGCTTGTTCGGGACTCAACGGCACATCGCGGATCTGATCGGGGTGGGCGTACCAGGTCAGGGCGATTTCTGATGGGGTGGCGTGGTTGCCATCGGCCGAGCCGTACAGCTCATCGATCAGCGCGCGCACTTTCGGGCCTTGGAACCAGTTCAACAGCTTCAACGCCAAGCCGCTGGCTTCCCGATCGAGGCTGTGTTCGGCAAAGACCTCTGAAAACGCCGCTTGCGTGGTTTGGGTGTTGCCGCCGTGGCCGTTGAGAAACAAGAACTGGCGAAAGCCGTGCCCTTTAAGCGAGATCACCACGTCTTTGATCACCGACATCAAGGTGCTCGGCCGCAACGTGATGGTCCCTGGAAACCCCAGGTGGTGTTGGGCCATGCCAATCGACAGGGTGGGCCCAATCAAGATGCCTTGCTCGGACAAACCGCCAGCAATGGTCTCAGGACAAATGGCGTCGGTGCCAATCAGCCCGGTTGGGCCGTGCTGCTCGGTTGAGCCGATGGGAATAACAATCCCCTGGGATTCTTTGAGGTAGGCCTCAATTTCAGGCCAAGTCGAATGCTGAAGTTTCATGGTAGATCAGGCCTTCACGTGTTGTTGTTTATGGGTGGATGGCGTGCCACGCTTCGAGCTCAACCAACAACTCGGCCCGGCACACATCGCCTTGCAGTCCCATGATAGCGGCATCGGGCCAACGCTGCTCAATTGCATTGGCCACCTCAGCCCAATCCTTGGGCTGTCTTAAATAAACGCGCACCACGGTGTTGGCGCCCACCGTCCCCATGGCGTGCCCTGTCACGCGCTGGGCTTCAGCCAAGACCGCGTCCACATTGGTCATCGCCTCGTCGGTCTGGGCGAGCACGTTGCCCGGGTAGGCCGAGGCGTGGCCGACCACCGCGGCGGTGCCAGACACCATCACCCCCAAGCCTTGGGTGTCGTCCACACCGTTCAACGGCACGGTGGTGGCGCGCGCAAACGCGGGGCTGATCGGGCCATATTGACGCGGGTATTGCCACGCGCTGATCTGGCGCGGGTTTTCGATGGACCGGCCTGGCTGTTTGGCAAACAAAGCCATCAACCGAAACGTGTCATCGCGCGTGCCAATCGCGGTGGCGGCACACATTCGATGATCAACCAGCCCCAGCTCATCCAAGGCCGACGCGCGCCCCACACAAAAGCGCCGATACCGTTCTTGGTCGCCATGGCCTTCGTTGATCGCCGGGATAAATTGCCAGATCCGAACCGCATCCGACCAGCCGTGGGCGTGGGCGGTGGCAAAGAGCTCGCGGTAGGCGTCTTTGACTGTGGCGGCGGGGTCTTGATCGGCCGGCTGGGCACGCTCGATCGATAGGATCTCGAACCGCTTATTGGGGCCACACCAATGCTCGGTGATCACCCCACCACCAAGCCGCTGAAGGCCCAACGCATCCCCATCAAACACCGCCAGCGGGGGTATTTGATGGGATTGGTTGGTCTCAACCGACAAGGTGGGCGCAGCGTTCATGACGCACTATTTTACCCACAGGGACTGACCCATTCGTCATCCTTTCGACATATCGATCAGACTCAATTGATGCCATACTATATTCATGTCTTTCAAACCCATTGGGATGCCTGTCATGATCCAACGCGCTGTATTGATGCTCATTGTTTTGTCTGTGACCGCGGCTTGTCAGCCTGATCAACCCGATAACACAACCGCCGGTGCGGCCGACCAACCGCGGGTGTTGCTGATCTCGATCGATGGTTTTCGCCACGACTATTTTGATTTGGGGCAAACCCCGGCGCTGGATCGGCTGGTCGATGGTGGGGTGGCTGTCGACAGCTTGCACCATGTCTTTCCGACCAAGACGTTTCCCACGCACTACAGCGTGGTCACTGGCAAATATCCTGGCAACCATGGGCTGGTGGCCAACAGCATGTGGGACCCCGATCGCGATGCGCGGTTCTCATTGGGCAACCGTGAGGCGGTGGGCGATGGGTTTTGGTACCAAGCCGGCGAGCCGATTTGGGTGACCGCCGAAAAACAAGGCATGACCACCGCGACGTATTTTTGGCCAGGCTCAGAAGCCCGCATTGGGGGTGTCAGGCCCACTTACTGGAAGATGTATGACGGCGATGTGCCCCACGAAGAGCGCATCGATCAGGTGCTGGAGTGGGTGGACATGCCACAAGGCGAGCGGCCTGAGTTGATCACGCTGTACTTCAGCACCGTCGATTCAGCCGGCCACCGCTGGGGACCACGGGAGGCCCCTGTTCAAGAGGCGCTCGAAGAGATCGATGGCCACTTGAACCGCTTGCTCGATGAGCTGGATGGGCGTGGCGTGCTGGACGATTTTTATGTCTTGCTCACCTCAGACCATGGCATGAGCCGGGTGGACTTTGACCGCTACATCATGCTCGATGATTATCTGGACCTGTCCAAGGTGCGGGTGTCTGATTGGGGGCCTGCCACACAGATCTGGGCGACGGAAATGCCGGTTGATGACATTGTCGATGCCTTGGAGGACGCCCACCCCAATCTTCGCGTCTGGGCCAAAGAGGACATCCCCGAGCGTTATCAATTCAAAGACCATCGGCGCGTGCCGGATGTGTTGGCTGAAGCCGATTTGGGCTGGATGATTTCCAACAAGCCCTACATGGCCGGTCGATCCCAGTTCCAGTTGTACGGCATGCACGGCTGGGATCCGGCGCTGTCAGAGATGCACGGCGGCTTCGCGATGATGGGCCCGGGGTTCGTGCCCGGCAGCGAAAGCCCCGCGGTCCGTTCGGTGGACTTGTATGAGTTGATGGCGCACGTGCTGGGCATCACGCCTGCCGAAAACGATGGCACGCTGGCACCTTTTATGCCCTACCTCAACGCCAATGGCGCGGTGACATACACCACCCAAACCTTCGATTGCGACGGTGAGCGGGTCGAGGCGCGCATCGCCCCGGCGCACATGGCGCTGCATTGGGGAAACGAGGTTCATGTGCTTGACCGGGTGACAGGCGCCTCAGATGACGACGACGACGATGATGACAAGCCCCACCAATTTGAAGCCACCGGCTTGGCGTTTGCCTTTGGCGAAGATGAAGCGTCTGTCGAAATCGATGACCGGTTTGACGCGGACTGTGACGTGGCTCAATGAGCCACCTCACGCCATCAGCGAATGCCAAACCCTTTGGCGACGCTGTAGTAGAGAAGCGGCACAGCAATCACCGTCAACAGCGTTGAGGCCGCCAAACCAAAGATCAACGAGATCGACAGCCCATTGAAAATGGGGTCGGTCAAGATGAACAACGCACCGACCATCGCCGAGACAGCCGTCAGTGCGATCGGTTTGATTCTGACAGCGCCGGCCAACACCACCGCGTCTTCGAGTGATTTGCCTTCTTCGACAAGCTGACGAATAAACACCACCAACAGTATCGAGTTGCGAACAATGATCCCGGCCAAGGCGATCATGCCAATCATGCTGGTGGCGGTGAACTCTTTGCCCAACAGCGCGTGGCCCGGCATGATGCCAATCAAGGTCAACGGAATGGGGGCCATGACAATCAGGGGAATGATGTAGGCTCTAAACTGCGCGACCAACAACAAAAAGATCACAAACACACCCACGGCGTAGGCGATGCCCATGTCGCGGAAGGTCTCGTAGGTGATCTGCCATTCTCCATCCCACTTCAACGCGGCCTGGTCGGGCCAATCGGGCTGGTTGATGTAGTACTGCTGGGGCGGGTTGGGTTGGTCGGCCACGCGTGAGGCCATGGCAAACATGCCATACAACGGCGAGTCGACTTGACCGGCCATGTCGGCGGTGACGTAGGTGACCGGCAACAGGTCTTTGTGATAGATCACCCCCGGCCAATCGTCGACCTCAATATCAGCCACCTCACCCAACAACACCGTGTCGCCTTGATCCGATTGCAACGGGATTGACGACAGCACCGAGCGTTGCGCCTGATCGGCCTCGCTCAAGATCAACCGAATCGCCACGGCGTGTTTGGCCATGGGGTCGTGGAGGTAGTCCACCTGTTGTTCGCCCAATGCCATGTTCAATGCCCGCACCACTTGGGCTTGGTTGACCCCCAGTTGCGCGGCGCGGTGGCGATCGACATTGACAGACCAGCGCTGCGTTGGGGCTGTCACGCTGGTGTCAATGTCAACAAGCCCCTCGACCGTGGCCATTTGCTCGGCCAAGTCATTGGCCAAGGTTTGGCGTGTAGACGCGTTGGGGCCATACACCTCGGCCACCACCGGCGACAGCACCGGCGGCCCGGGTGGCACTTCAACAACCTTGATCGCCGCGCCATGGCGCTTTGCGATCTCGGTTAATGGACCGCGCATGGCCAAGGCAATGTCATGCGACTGTCGGTCTCGCCCCTCATCGATCAAATTGACCTGCAAGTCGCCTTGCCACGGTGATTGGCGCAGGTAGTACTGTCGCACCAGCCCGTTGAAGTTAATCGGTGCGGCGGTGCCTGCATAGGCTTGCCAGTGGGTGACCTCGTCGACGGTTTCCAAATACCCACCCATCTCTGTCAACACCCGAAGCGTTTGCTCGACGGGGGTGGACTCGGGCATGTCGATGACCACTTGGAGTTCGGACTTGTCATCGAAGGGCAGCATTTTCAGGACCACAACCATGAACACCGGCAGCAACGCCGCCAACATCGTCACCCCGACCAGGCCACCACCCAACCACCACCGCGGTTGGCGCTTGTCGCCCAAGAAAGGGCCCAACACGGTCTTAAAAACACCCAAGATGGTGGTGTTGACCCCTTTGGCCGAACCGGTCTCGTCAGCGCTGTCATCGATGGGGATTTCGCCACCGGCGCGCTCGCGTTGGTGCCTTAACAGCCGCAGCGCCAACCACGGGGCCAACACGAAAGCGACGATGTTTGAAATCACCATGCCTGCCGAGGCGTTGATGGGAATGGGGCTCATGTAGGGGCCCATCAGGCCTGTGACAAACGCCATGGGCAACAACGCCGCCATCACGGTCAATGTCGCCATGATCGTTGGCGTGCCCACCTCATCGACCGCGGCGGGAACGACGTCTCTTAAGTTCATGCCGCCTGCGGCTTTGAAGCGTCTGGAGATGTTCTCGACGATCACAATGGCGTCATCGACCAAGATGCCGATCGCAAAGATCAGTGCAAACAATGACACTCGGTTGAGCGTGAACCCCCACGCCCAAGAAAAGACCAGTGTCACCAACAAGGTGACAATGACCGAGCAGCCGACAATGGCGGCTTGCCGCCAACCCATGCCCGCTAACACCAGCAACATCACCGACAGGGTGGCCATCACCAAGTCGGTGATGAGCTTTCGGGATTTATCGCCGGCTGTCTTGCCGTAGTTTCGCGTCACCACCACTTCGGTGTTGTCAGGAATCACCCGGTTGCGCAAGGTCTCCAGACGCTCGTTGATCGCATCGGCAATGACCACGGCGTTCTGGCCGGGTTTTTTGGCAACGGCCAAGGTCACCGCTGGAAACACTTCACCGGCCGGGCCGTTGCCAGCAGGCCCGAAGCCCAGCTGGACGCTCTGATCGGGCACCGTGCCACCGCGGGTGATGGTGGCAATGTCTTTTAGAAAGATGGCCGAGTCATCCTGTATCCCCACCACCAAGTTGGCGACATCGGCCAGCGTTTCCAGCGGTTGGCCTGGCGCCACCGGTATGGAGACACCGGCTTGGGTCACCTGGGTCTCGGTGCCGGCGGTGTTGGCCTGTTGGATCGCTTCAGCGACGGCATCCAGGCTCAACCCAAAGCCATTGACCAGCGCCGGCTCAAAGGTGATGTCCACCCGATCGGGCACGCCACCGATGGTGTAGACATCGCGTGTGCCCTGGACGCGCTTGAGCTCGACTTCCAATGCGTGGGCCAACCGCGTCAGGTCTTCACCGCTTTGTTGGAAGGTGGGGTCGTAGAGGGTCAGCGCCATGATCGGCACATCGTCGATGCCTTTGGGTTTGACCACCGGGGCGCTGGCGCCCAAGCCTTCGGGGAACCAATCTTGGTTGGAAAAGACCTGGTTATACAGACGCACCAACGCTTCTTGGCGGGGAATGCCGACCTCGAACTCGACCGTCAAAACCGCCTGGCCCGCTCTGGAGACCGAGTAGATGTGTTCCACCCCTTCAACCTCATCGAGGATTTGTTCGCCTGGGGTGGCGATCAAACTTTCCACCTCGTGGACCGAGGCCCCGGGGAAGGCGACCATGACATCGGCCATGGTCACATCAATCTGAGGTTCTTCTTCTTTCGGGGTGATGATCACCACCAAGATCCCCAAGATCAGCCCCACGGCTGACAGCAGTGGCGTCAGCCTAGAGTCTTGGAACGCCTTGGCAATGCGCCCCGAAATGCCCAGCTGCGTTGAACTCACTGCCCACCCCGCAGCGCAACCCGCTCGCCCTCACTCAACCCAGCCAACACCTCGATCTGCCCATCCCGGCGAAGGCCTGTTCTGATTTGGCGCAAGCGCTGCTGGTCGTTGTCGTCGAGCACATACACCCCGCGAAGCTCGCCGCGTCGGACCAAGGCCTCCTCAGGAATCCACAAGGCCTCACGCTCACCCACCGGCAAACCAACGCGAACCAACATCCCAGGAAACAACTCGCCGTCGACTTCACTCAAGGCCATGCGAACGCGAAACGCATGGGTGTCGGTATCGGCGTAGGGGAAGAACGTCATCTCGTCGGTGCGCAGCACCCGACCGTCGTTCAAAGTCACCAACGCTCGGCGCTGTTGGCGCGCCAGGTCGGCATAGCGTTGTGGAATCGAGACCACCACGCGAAGCGCTTCCAGAGAAAACCCAGACAACAGCGGGGTGCTGGGACTGACGGTCTCGCCCAGCTCGACGTGGCGCTCGGTGACAATCCCGCCATACGGCGCCACCACACGCGTATAAGAGAGCTGTTCTTGGGCTTGTTCGACCGCCGCGCGGGCTCGCTCCAATCGCGCTTGGGCGGCGTTGAGTTGGTTTTCGGCTTGGTCGAGCTCGGCTTGTGAGGCCACCCCGCGTTCGGCCAGCGGTCGAATGCGTTCGACGCGTTGGGTGGCGTCCAACAGACTGGCCTCGGCCTCGGTGAGGTTGGCTTGGGCTTGATCCAGTTGCGCTCGGGGTTCGGTATCGTCGAGCTGGGCAATCACATCGCCTTGGCTGACCACATCATCGACATCCACCGGCAAGGCGGTGATGGTGCCAGAGATTTGGGCCGACACCGTCGATTGCTGGACCGCTTCGATGCGCCCATCCAGGCGGATCTCTTCTTGCAACATGGCGCGCTCCACCGCCACCCAATCGGCTTGCGCTTGGGCTGGCGTCGTCGCCAACGCGGCCACTGTCAAGACCACCATTGACACCCATCGGCCAAAACGGCACTCGGTGAGGCGTTGATTTGCTGGGTTCATTTGATTCACCTGCCTTTGAATATGTGCTGGGCCACCGTCAACCGCCCACGCCAGCCCACCATTATATTAGATCTTTCTGTTATACGTTGGGGCGGTCGCTGTGATATCCCAGGCGGGCATCCAACTGCGCATCAATCTGGGCTTGCACCCAGTCGGCTTGTTCTGGCGACAAATCCCCCCGAAACCCGCCCACTTGGGCTTTTCTGACCTTCAACGCGTCTGCATCTTGAGCGTCTCGAAGGCGCAGGGACTCGTTTTGGAAGTAGCCGGCCTTTTCCAAGCGGCGCATGTTGTCCACCGAGCCAAACTCGATGGCCTTTTGGTAGGCCTCATCGCTGAACGACTCGCCCAATAAATCGGTGATTGTTCGCAAAGTCGCTTCGGTGTTCTCGCGCAAATCCTCGTAGCGAACCAGCAGCGCATCCTCGCGCGCGTTGACTGTCTTTGCCCAAAAATTGTAATACCGAATAATGGCGGGCAGACCCAGTTGCGGGTTTTGCACAAACTGCCATCGGTCCATGCCCTGCCAGTCGATGCGGCCATCGGGGTTGACATCGGCTTCGATCAGCTCGCGCTTGAACGCCTTGGTTCTTTTTTGGTACTGGCGGTGCCAAGAGACGACAATATCACCGGGGTGGCGGGTCAGCACCAAGGTCTTTTTGCCGTGGATCAGTGGGTCGTTGGTGGCGTAGGCCTCAGCGATCAAGTGCTCTAGGCTATACCAGCCATTCGAGATCACCCAACGCGGCAGGCCCGCTTTTTGCAGCGCAAGCTCATCGGCGACAAACACCCGCTTGGGGGAAATCCCATCGCGGTGGTGATAAAGCTGGGTGAGTAAGGTGCGAAGCCAGGTTGAGCCTGTTTTGGGGTGGCGAATCATCACCACCTGGCCGCGGTCAAGCATTCCTCGACGCTGGCGGTCAAACAGTCGATATCGGGTGTGGGTTCGGACTTTTTTGGGCAACCAAGCGGTGGCGTATAAAATCGCCCAGTGCTTGATTCGATCGTGGCTGATGACCATGGTTTGGGGATGACCTCGGTGGGCTTTAAGCAGGTGTCGTTTTGGGGTTTGGGCCGTACTGATTGGCCTCAGGTTGTGTGTCCATCAACATCAAGATCAACACCACAATCCCACCGATGACGGGGACAAAGCCCAGCAACACCCAAACACCCGACCGGCCAATGTCATGGAGCCGTCTGACAATCACGGCCAGCGTGGGCACAAACACCGCCAACCCAAAAATCATCGCGGGTGTGCCGACACTGATCATGTGCATGCTCATCAATCCACGCCCAGCCGACATGCTTGTGCCCATGGCCCCGGCCAACACAACAAACACCAGTGTGTTGACCAAATAAAACGTCCAAAACTCTTTGCGTGGCGCACGGCCAGAAAACGTCGCGTACTTTTTCCAAGGGGTGAGGTAGGTCTCCATGCTGGCTCCTTGTTGCAACTCGGCCACGCATCGGTGCGGCGGCATGGCGTTGACTGAAATTTGACCTATTATGACACGCGCGCGACTGTGTCTTCTATGGCCCGTGGCGCAAAACAGATCAGCCGAGGAGGCGTGTTTTCACCAACCGGGCATTGGGCTTGTTTTAGAATGTGGGCTGGCATTGGTTTTGAATCAAATCACGCATTGACAAGGACATAAGCTGTGAGCGAAAGCAACAACGAAGGCAACGATTACAAAAGCTGGATGTGTGTTGTTTGTGGTTGGGTTTACCACGAACAAGACGGTGCGCCCGATGACGGCATCCCGCCTGGCACCCGTTGGGACGATGTCCCCGAGTCGTGGGTGTGCCCCGACTGCGGTGCAGGCAAAGAAGACTTTGAAATGGTTGAGCTGTAAGCTAACCGGCGCTGATGATGCCGGTGGCCCAACGACCGTCGGGCCACAACCGATACCACCGCGCTTTGGGGCCGGTGGGGTCGGGCGTAAACCTCGCCATCTCGGGCTGGGAATTGACCGAAGAGGCGGGCGCGGACAAAAACTGAATGCCGCAATGGTGTTCGCTGTAGACCTGGTGCACGTGCCCAAACCCCACGGCTTTAACGGTGGCTGGATCCAACGCCTCGAAGAAGGCTTCGGCGTCTTTTAGCGCGTAACGATCAATCCAAGGGGAGCCCACCGACACCGGCGGGTGATGAATCAACACCACCGTTGGCAACCCCAGTGCTTGGGCGTTTGCCAACACTTGGTACTCATCAGGCGACAACGCGCCTGCAGGATCATTGGCAAGCGTGCTGTCGAGCAGCGCAATGGCCCAGCCACCCCACTGACACACTCGGCACTGATCAAACCCGGCGGCTGAAAACACTTCCGACATCAACCCAGGTTCATCGTGGTTGCCCGGAATCACCGCGCGCTTGGGCGCCAGATCCCCCACATACTCAACCGCCCGGTGGTAGGCCTCTGCTGAGCCGTCCTCGGCCACGTCACCGGTCAACACCAAACCATCGGCTTTGAACGCGCGCATCGCCGGGATCAGGCGCTGCAGCCCATCATCGGGGTGTTGTCCTCGATACTCACCACGGGCGTCGGCCAACAGGTGGCAATCTGAGATCTGTAACAGCGTGAAAGGTGGGGTCATCGGCGGTTGTTGTCGGCTTTGTTTTAACGGGGTTGGGGCGTTGGGGTCACATTGCCCACGGTGATGGCGTCCCCCACCACCAACCCAAGCTGCTCGCTCATGCCCCCGTTGAGTTCGAGCACGTATTGCGCCGGCCGGCGGCTGGGGTAAGACGGACACCGTGGACGGCGGCATGGTTTGGCGCTTTCAATGATGTCCACCACGGTCCAGTCTGCGTCCAGGTAGATGATATCCAGCGCGATACGCGTGTTTTTCATCCAAAAAGCGCGCGGGGCTTCGCGCCGAAAAATAAACAACATCCCCTCGTTTTCAGGAAGTTTGTCGACAAACATCAAACCCCGGGCCCGACTGGCGTCGTCATCGGCAATGGCCACGTTGAACCGCTCGCCTTTGACCTCAACCCAAGCTTGGTCGTTGGGGCAGGCGACCAACACCAGCACCAACAACAGTGCGGCGGGCCAACGAGCGAAAAGAGCGGCGGTTTGCATGGCGTTCAGTGTAGCGAAATTCACTGCTCGAGCAAGGCTTTCAGATCGGCGATGTTGGCTTTTGCGTCATCACCGGTGACTTTTTCACGGTCGCTGGCTTGCGGCCAGTCGATGGCATGCTCTGGCAGTTCTTCTAAAAACCGACTGGGTTCTGGGTTGATCACCTCGCCACCGCGGCGGCGCTGGCTGCAGTGGCTGATGGTCAGCACGCGCCGAGCGCGGGTGATGCCGACATACATCAAGCGCCGCTCTTCTTCGATCTGGCCATCGTCCAAGCTTCTGCTGTGCGGCAACATGCCCTCTTCACAACCGATCAACCACACCCGATCAAACTCCAGGCCTTTGGCGGCGTGGAGGGTCATCAAGCGCACCACGTCTTTGCCGTCGTGACGATCATCATCGGGGCCGGCCACCAGCGACAGCCTGGCCAACAGCGCTTCTTTGCTGAGCTCTTCTCGACCCAAGCGCGCCAACCACCCCACCAGGTCTTTTAGGTTTCTGCGGCGGCGGTCTTTTTGTTTGTGGTCGTCATTGGCTGAGACCCAATCGAGATAACCCATGTGATCAAGCAGGTCTTTGAAAACCTCCCCCACGGCGGTGATGCCTTGCCGCTCAACCCGATCGTTGAAGTCAATCAACAGGTTGGTCAGCCCCCGAAACCCTTGGGCGGCTTTGGGTTGGGCGAGTTGTTGAAAACGATCACTCAACGCCGCTTCAAATAAACTCAAACCCGCTTGATTGGCAAACTGCCCCAGCTGGGCCATGGCGACCGAACCCAAGCCGCGTTTGGGGGCATTGGCCACCCGCATGAACGCTGGGTTATCACTGGGGTTTAACAACAAACGAAGATAGGACAAGCCGTCTCGAATTTCTCGGGCATCAAACCAGCTCGGTCCGCCAGACACCACATAGGGGACACCCAACTCACGAAGCGCCAACTCCATCACCCGCGCTTGTTGGTTTGACCGATACAAAATCGCGCACGCCCCCCACGCGGTTCGGTGGCCATGATGGGCGCCAACGATATCGCGGGCCACTCCTTCGGCTTCGTCTTGGTCGTTGCCATACCCCACAATCGAGATGCGATCACCAGCGCCCAGCTCGCTCCAGAGTTTCTTCTCAAACGCGTGGGGGTTGTGGCTGATCAAGTGGTTCGCCGATTGCAGTATGTGGCCCGACGATCGATAGTTTTGTTCGAGTTTGATGACCTTTAAGTTGGGGTGGTCGGTTTGCAGGTGAACCAAGTTGTCTGGACGCGCGCCCCGCCAACCATAAATGGATTGATCGTCATCACCAACCGCGGTCAAGCCAGGGCGATCACCCAGCAGCGCCTGCATCAGCTGATACTGGGCCTGGCTGGTGTCTTGGTATTCATCGACCAACAAATACCCAACCCGCTGGTGCCACTGATGGCGAACGGTGGGGTCTTTGAGCAACACCAAAGGCAGGCGAATCAGGTCATCAAAGTCGACCGCATTCAAAGCCACCAGCCGCTCATCGTAGCGTTGATAGATCGACGCCGATTGCGCGCTGGCCTCGTCTTGAGCCCGTGCGGCGGCCTCGGCGGCATTGATGCCGCTGTCTTTGTACCGACCAATACCCGATTGCACCGCCCAAACCATGTCATTCGGGGCACCGGGTGGAAGCAACTCTTTAACAAGATCGAACGCCGAGTGCTGGTCGAGAATGGACAACCCCCGTTTCCGATCAATCGCTTGGGGGTTTGTTTTGATGATCTGCCAGCCCAAAGAGTGAAAGGTCGACACCAACACATCGGCGGCCTTTTTGCCCAAGCGGGTGCGCATTTCTTTGGCGGCTTTGTTGGTGAACGTGATCGCGGCAATCTGCTCGGGTGGGAGGTGTTGCTGGTCAATCAACCAAGCGATTTTTTCGGTGATCACCCGGGTTTTTCCAGACCCCGCGCCGGCCAAAACAAGCAGTGGGGTGTCAATGTGACGCACGGCGGCGCGTTGGGCGGAATTGAGGGTCGGCATCGCCCAAAAGGGTAGCCGATAACCGATATACTGGGGTCGATGAGATGCATATTTTTGACAAAGTTTCTGGTGGGTCTGGCGTTAACAACGGTTTTGCTGTGGTCGGCCAACCCCGCGAAAGCCCAAATCGAGCCGATTGAGCTCATTCAGTCAAGGCAAGCACTGCTGGCCGATCAGCGGCTGGTGGGCAATGTCAGCGCACAGGCCAAAAGGGAAGGGGTGATTGTGGACACCCCGGAGCTTTTTATCTACTACTCAGATTTTTCTCCGGCGTATCACTTGTCTGGCTATCGGGGCACGCTGAGCCGGGAGCTTGGCCTGATTGTCGACAGACACCGCATTGAGCGGTCAATGGTTGACCTGGACCGGTTGCTCGAACGCGCCGAAACCCCCGACGGAGACACCCTCGAGATCGACCAACTCCCCGATGCGGATCTGTATGCGGTGATCTATCAACGACCAAACTGTGCAAGCTGTGAGCAGGTTCAATCGGCGGTGGATGCCTTAATTGAGCGCACGGACTTGGCGTTGTCGCTGATCATCGTCCGCCTAGAGCGTCCATAGCCCCCACCAAGATCAACACACCGCTTATTGGGCAAAACGCGCTTGGCGGTTGTGCGCTCGTTCAAAATCAAGCGCCGGCCCCACAGGCACAATGAAATGCGGGTTGATGGTGTCGTGAGAGCCGTAGTAGTGGCGTTTGGTCGCCTCCATATCAATGGTTTGTTTGATGCCGGGTTGTTGGTATAGGTCGCGCACATAGTGGCTTAGATTCGGGTAATCCTCGATGCGGCGGAGGTTGCATTTAAAGTGCCCCACATACACCGCATCAAACCGAACCAAGGTGGTGAACAGCCGCCAATCGGCTTCGGTGATTTGGTTTCCGACCAAGTAGCGTTGTTGATCCAATAACCCGTCCAACCCATCCAAGGCTTCAAACAACGGCCCCACCGCCTCTTCGTAGGCGTGTTGTGTGGTGGCAAAACCTGCTTTGTAGACGCCGTTGTTGACCTTGTCATAGACCTCGGCATTGATCTCATCGATCTGGGGCTGTAACGCCGCTGGGCAATAATCGCCTGCTTTGGCACCCACACCATCAAACGCGCTGTTCAACATGCGAATGATATCGGCCGACTCATTGGAGACGATGGTGTGTTGTTTTTTATCCCAAACCACAGGCACAGTGACCCGACCGGTGTATTGCGCATCGGCGTGGGTGTAGAGCTGGTGGAGGTATTTCGCCTGGATAATGGGGTCGGGGATGACACCATCGTCAGGTTCAAAGGTCCAGCCATGCGAGCGCATGATGGGGTTGACCACCGAGACATCGATCATCGACTCCAGGCCTTTGAGCTTTCTAAAAATCAGTGCTCGATGCGCCCAAGGACACGCGTAGGCGACATACAAGTGATAGCGGCCCGCTTCGGCTTGAAAACCACCTTTGCCGTTAGGCCCTGGCGAGCCATCGGCGGTGATCCAGTTTCGAAACTGCGATTTTGAACGCTCGAAGTGCCCGCCGGTTTTGTCTGTGTCATACCATTGGTCATGCCACTGACCATCGATCAATAAACCCATAAAACCTTGCCTTTTGTGTTGGCGTTATTGGCCAGAAACGTAGCGTTCCAATTGCGCGATCAAGGCCTGTTGGTCGTCGATCACCGCGTTGACCAAATCACCAATGGAGACCAGCCCCAGCAAGCCGTTGTCGTCGACAACAGGCAAGTGCCTGAAACGCTTTTGTGTCATCAACGCCAAGCCTTCTTGCGCCGTGGCTTGGGGGTGAATGGTCACGATTGGTGAAGACATCACTTCGCTGACAGGCGTTTCCCGAGACGCGCGGCCTTCTAAGATCACTTTTCGCGCGTAGTCTCTTTCAGAAAACATACCAACCAGTTGGCCATCGTCGATCACCATGAGTGCCCCCACACCCAATTCGGCCATGGTACGCACTGCGTTGTAAACGGTCTGTGTGCTCTCAACAGACCAAATGTCGTCTCCTTTTTGGGAGAGAATGTGACGGATGTTGTGCATGGATCGACCCTCCTCCATGTGAATGGGTCAATCCAGTATGCCCCTGATCAACGCACTTTCGCAATGTTGGGCTCAAGGCCTCGGCAATCACTTGCCAATACAAAACCCAGCAAAGATCTGACCGAGCAACTCATCGGCGGTGATTTGACCGGTGATCTCACCCAAAGCCTCGGATGATGATCGCAGTGACTGGGCCAGCAACTCACCCGAGCCGGTGGCGGTGATTTCTGCCACACCTTCAGCCAAAAACCCACGGGCCCGATCCAGCGCATCCAAGTGGCGAGTCCTGGCCGAAAACACCCCCTCGCTGAGTTCGGCCGCACCCAACCGGGCGCTGATTGCTTGGTGGAGGCCATCGAGACCGGCCATGGTTTTTGCCGATAACCACACCACGCCTTCGCTGTGGTCGGGCTGACCACCCATCAAATCGATTTTGTTGACCACGGGCAAAACCCGCTGCGGGTCACCAAGGTCGGGATAGTCCGTTTGCAAGTCTTGAAACAGCGCATGAGCCATCAGCGCTTGCCGGCTCAAACCCAAGTCACCCAAACCTTGGGCATCGATCACCCAAACAATCAAATCCGCTTGCGCCATGGTTTGGGTGGCACGCTCAATACCAATGGACTCGACTGGGTCTTGCGTCTCTCTCAAACCAGCGGTATCAGCAACAGCCACCGCCAAACCATCAATGTCTAAATGCTCGGTGACCACATCTCGGGTGGTGCCAGCGACCTCGGTGACGATCGCCGCTTCGCGCTGGGCCAGGGCGTTCAACAAACTTGACTTGCCCGCGTTTGGCTCGCCGACCAAAGCAACCCGGGCACCACTCATCAACCGCGCGCCCTGCTTGGCTTTCGTGATGACATCGTCAAGCTTTAACAACAACCCACGGGCGCGTGAGGCAACCTGGCCATCGGCCAAAAAGTCGACGTCTTCATCGGGAAAATCCAGGCTGGCCTCGACATAAACTCGAAGCTCAGTTAAATCAGACACCAAGGCGTGAATCTGTTCAGAAAAAGCGCCTTGCAAGCTCGAGCCGGCCGCACGGGCCGCTTGTTCTGTGCTGGCGTCAATCAGATCAGCGATGGCTTCGGCTTGCACCAAGTCAATGCGGTCATTCAGATACGCCCGTTTTGAGAACTCGCCCGGTTCGGCTGGCCGCGCGCCGGCGTTGACCAGTGATTCCATGATGAGGTTTAGGACAACAGGCGAGCCATGCGCGTGGATTTCGACGACGTCTTCACCGGTGAATGACTGGGGGCCTGGAAATGCGAGCACCAATCCTTGGTCCAGCACCTGGCCTTGAGAATCCAAGATTGAGCGAAGCGCGGCTTGTCTGGGGGCAGGCAGGGGCGGGCAGCGCCGCTGAGCAATGGCAAAACTCTCTGGGCCCGATAACCGAACGATGCCCACGCCACCCCGCCCTTGGGGGGTGGCAATGGCACAAATGGTGTCAGCCTTCTTTCTCAATTCTCTTCAAGATCACCCACTGCTGGGCCAGCGACACGCCGGCGTTGGTGGCCCAATACAACACCAACCCTGCAGGGAATAAGGCGAACATAAAGGCGAACACCACCGGCAACCACATCATGATTTTTGCCTGCATGGGGTCCATGCCGGCTGTTGGCATGAGCCGCTGGGTGGCGATCATGAAAATGCCATTGAGCACCGGCAAGATGAAGTAAGGATCGGGGCGGCTGAGATCAGGCACCCACAAGAACGCGGTCTGGCGCAACTCCACCGACTCCAAAAGCACCCAGTACAAGGAGATGAAGATCGGGATCTGCACCAACACAGGCAAACAACCGCCCAGTGGGTTGACCTTTTCTTTTTTGTAGATCTCCATCATGGCTTGACCGAACTTTTGTCGGTCATCGCCAAAGCGTTCTTTGAGTTGTTGGATGCGCGGTTGCAGCTTGCGCATTTTGCCCATCGACCGAAATTGTGCTTCGGTGAGCTTAAAAAAGACCAGTTTGATCAAAAGCGTCAGTGCCACAATCGACCAGCCCCAGTGGTTGAGGACATCGTGCAGTTTGTCGAGCACCCAAAACAACGGTTGTGAGATCACCCGGAACCAACGGTAATCCACAGTCAACTCCAAGCCCGGCGCAATTTCTTTCAAGCGGTTTTGCAGTTTGGGCCCGGCGTACAGTTTGGCGCTGAACCGATGGCGCTGACCCGGTTCGACCGACACTTGGGGTGATGTGGCCGAGACCACGTAACGCGGCAATTGGTTTCGATCGACAAAGCGGGTGCTGTAGCGGTGCACTTGCTCGTTGGGTGGGATCCATGCGGCCAAGAAATAGTGCTCGACCATGGCGGCCCAGCCATTGGCAAAATCGTTGTTGTACGGTTTATCGCGAATATCGCCATAACCAAACTTTCTAAACCCTTGGCCAGGCTCAAAGACCGCAGCCCCGTTGTAGCTGAACCGCTCTGGGTTGGTGAACGCCGGTCCCGCATCAGAAAAATCCGGTTCGGTGCGCTGCAATTGAACATAGCGCGCGCCGGTCCACGTCTCGGGGCTGTTGTTGATGACTTCAAGGTTAAGGTCCACACGGTAGTCGCCGCGGTAGAACACCCACGTGGCCACCACCTCAATGCCGTCTTCGACCCAATACAGCGGCACCTCGATCGTGTCTTGTCCTTCGGCCAGCTCATACCGATCGGCATCGAACTGCCACATCGTGGTGTGGTTCGGTGCCGGGACACCGGCACCAATCAAGCCGGCTTGGGCCACATACAGTTGCGGCAGCTGCTCGACCAAAAGCGTGAATGGCGTGTTGGGTTGATCAACCGCCACGGGGTAGTCTTTGAGGCGCAAGTCCACCAAGGTGCCGCCGTTGGCATCGATGTCCACACTCAACACATCAGTGGACACGGCGATGCGCCGCGAGGCTGTCATTTGTGGCGCCGGGGTCTCGGTGTCGCTTGTGGTTTGGTCAACAATGCTTGGGAGGTCGGGCAAGTCGTCGGGGTTAGTCGACGTATCTGGGCTTGACTGGGGGGTTGACTCACTCCCAGGAATGTCGTTTTGCGCGCTGTTTGTGGACGGCGCAGGATTGCTCGTTTGTGGCGGCGCAAATTGCTCTTTTTGCCACTCCATGTAGAGCAACAAGGCCAGCATGCTCAGTAAAATGACAAAGAAGGTTCTTGTGTTCATGGGCTATGGGTGGGTCTTTGAATCGGACATGATAGCGCGCATCAACTGATCCAGGCTATGACGAATTTGTTTCGATGAGTGGTGTCGCAAGTTCTCGCGGGCAAAGACCACATAATCTCGATCGGGCAGTGCATGCTGACCATGCCGGAAAGCCTCTCTGACCAAGCGCTTGGCGCGGTTTCGATCCACCGCTCTGGGCATCAGTCGCTTGGCAATCGCCAAGCCCAACCGAGGCCTGGGGCCGGGTGCGCTCAAGATTCTAAAGCACCGATCTTGGTGGCGCCAAACCTTCGGCGATTTTTGGTTCAGCACTTTCGAAAACTCAGCGCTGGATCTCAGGCGAGCCTCTTTAGCCAAACCAAGCGCACCAGACACCGGTGTGCTCTTAACGAGAGTTGGCGGCTGCCAAGCGTTTACGCCCTTTGGCTCGACGCGCGTTGATGATGGCTCGGCCCGATCGGGTGGCCATGCGGGCTCTGAATCCGTGGCGGCGGGCGCGCTTGAGTCGGCTCGGTTGAAAGGTGCGTTTCATGGTCAAAATTCCTTTGCAAAAATCCAGTCAAAAAAACTAAGATGGTGCGCTGTGGATAAATCCGCAACAAAAGACGACAAGGATAGCGTTTCTTAGCCCTTGGCGTCAATCACTCTTGGCTTTTAAAGCCCTGATAAAAGGTGATTTTACGACCATTGCGCGATAGACTGACAAACTAATGACGAATCACTCTCCAACTCAGCCACCCAGCTCGATGACGCCAAACGACCCCCAGTCGCTTTGGTTGGCGTGTTTGGCGCGGTTGGAGCACCACGTCCCCCTCGATGAAATCAACACCTGGATTCGACCGTTGCGGGTCGCCGAGTGCGATGAGCAGTCGTTTGTCTTGGACGCGCCGAACGATTTTGTCCGCGATCAGGTGATCAGCGATTATTTGCCAATGATCCAAGATTTCTTGGGTCAATACGGCTTTGAGGCCGACAAGGTGCGTATCCGGGTGGGCGAAAAGGCTGCCCCGCAAGCCCAACCCCGGGCTGGGGGAAGCAAAAGAGGCGACAGCGCGAGTTTGGATGAGCGCTACCATTTTGAGAATTTCGTGCTGGGTAAATCCAATGAGCTGGCTTTCGCGGCCGCCAAGCAGGTGGCCCAAAACCCGGGCACGGTTTACAACCCGTTGTTGTTATACGGCAGCACGGGCCTGGGCAAAACCCACCTGTTGCACGCGGCAGGGCGCCACATCGCTCAGACCAACCCCGACGCGCAGGTGATTTATCTGCATTCGGAAAAGTTTGTCAGCGAAATGATCCAAGCGCTGCGCCGAAACAGCATCGATGACTTTAAAAGACGCTACCGTTCGGCGGACACGCTGTTGATTGACGACATCCAATTTTTTGCAGGCAAAGACCGGTCTCAGGAGGAATTCTTCCATACTTTCAATACGTTACTTGAGTCCAGGCAACAAATCATTCTCACCTGTGATCGTTACCCCAAAGAAGTCGACGGCATTGAGGCGCGACTGCGGTCTCGGTTTGGCTGGGGCTTGACGGTTTCAATTGAGCCACCAGACTTTGAAACCCGGGTGGCGATTTTGCAAAGCAAAGCCTTGGATCGAGGCTTGGAGCTCGATGATGCGGTGTCTTTTTTGGTCGCCAAACGCATCCGGTCCAACGTTCGAGACCTCGAAGGCGCGCTCAACTCATTGATTGCCAACGCCCGCTTTTCAGGGCGTGACATTGATCTGGACTACACCCAAGAAATCCTTCGCGATGTATTGGCTGTGCACGATCGGCTCATCACAATTGAAAACATTCAAAAACAGGTGGCTGATTTTTACCAGCTCAAAGTCGCAGACCTTTTATCCAAGCGGCGTACGCGCTCGATCGCGCGCCCCAGACAGATGGCAATGTTCTTGGCCAAAAAGCTCACAGAGCACTCGTTGCCGGAGATTGGCAATGCGTTTGGTGGCCGAGATCACACAACGGTTTTGCACGCATGCCGTAAAATTGAGACATTGTGCGAGACCGATGGGCGGCTGCGCGAGGAGCACGCCCGGCTGATGCGGGAGTTGGCAAGTTGATTGCAACCGGTGCATAAGCTGTGGACAATGGAAACCGTGGGAGTTATCCACATTTCCTCCACACGAAACCAAGGGCTGTTATGCACCTGTAAGGTTTTTATAAGTAATTGATATATATGTGAAATTAAGAGTTTTACTGTTGCCCACAAGGCTTACTGTTACTGCTTTTTATTTTTATACACACTAAAACATAAAGATCCACGGCGAACTCAAACGAGGACAGACCATGAAATTCTCCATGCCACGCGAAGCTTTATTGGGCCCCATCTCTCAGGTGGTGAATGTGGTTGAAAGGCGCCAGACCTTGCCTGTTTTGGCCAATTTCTTGATTGAAGCTGTCGATGAGGGCCTTCGGATCACCGGCACCGACATGGAAGTCGAGTTGGTGGCCAAGGTTCACGCCGAAGTCGCACAACCCGGGTCAATCACGGTGCCGGCTCGCAAACTGGTCGACATTTGCCGGGCTTTGCCCGAGGGTGTCCAGGTCAATGTGCAACTCAACAAAGACAAGCTGGTGCTGCACGCCGGCCGCAGCCGATTCACGTTGGCGACACTCCCGGCGACGGAATTCCCGGCCAGTGATCGCTCGGAGAGCTTGCAGACCTATAACATCAACCAAGGCAAGCTCCGGTGGTTGCTGGAAAAAACAAGCTTTGCGATGGCTCACCAAGACGTTCGCCACTACCTCAACGGGCTGCTGTTGGAGTTTCGTGAGGGGGCCATTCGGGCCGTGGCCACCGATGGCCACCGGTTGGCGTTGGCCGAGGTCAATGCCGATATCAGCGGTGAGGTTCGAAGCGTTATTGTCCCCAGAAAAGGCGTGATGGAGCTCAATCGGGCCCTGGACGACAGCGACAACCCCCTGGAGTTGGTGGTCGGGCAGGGGTTTTTGCGGGTTGAGCGCGAGCGGTTGGTGATGACAACCAAGCTCATCGATGGCCGCTTCCCCGATTATGAGGCGGTGATCCCGCTGGCGGTGGACCAGGCGATGATTGCCGAGCGCGATGTGTTGGTGGATGCGTTACAGCGGGCAGCGATTCTGTCCAACGAGAAATACCGCGGGGTTCGCATTGAGCTGAGCGCGGGCACGGCGAAGATTGTCGCCCACAACCCCCAGCAAGAAGAGGCCACCGAGGAGATTGAAGCCGAGCACCAACTCGACCAGCTCAAGGTGGGCTTCAACGTCAACTACTTGCTCGAGGCATTGAGCGCGATCGACGGCGAGAAAGTGCGCATTGCGCTGAAAGACGCCAACAGCTCGTGCTTGGTCACCGACATTGAAGGCGATGCGGTGCGCCAAGTGGTGATGCCGCTCAAATTGTGATCCACGTGAAACCTCTTGGGCGTTGAACACCTGAGCATCCGGGGGTTTCGAAACCTCTCAAGCGTTGAAATTCAGGCTGATCCGGGCATCAATTGGCTGGCTGGAGACAACGGCGCGGGCAAAACAAGCGTGCTGGAGGCCCTGTATGTATTGGCCCGCGGCCGGTCTTTCCGAAGCGCGCAAATCGGCGCCGTCATCGGCCACGACGTGGACAGCTTGATGGTGGTGGGGCACGTCCAGCGCCAGGCGGATGAACCGACGCTTGTCATGGGCATCGAGCGAGACGCGTCCGGTTGGCGCGGTCGGATTGGTGGCGAAGACAGCCACAGGGTCAGCGATTTTGCCCGCCAACTGCCCGTGGTGTTGATTGAGCCCGACAGCCACCGGTTGGTCAGCGACGGACCGCAGGGCCGGCGTCAATACATCGATTGGCTGTTGTTCCACGTGGAACCCCATTATTTGGCGCACTGGCAGCGCTACCAACGTCTACTGAAACAACGAAACGCCGCGTTGAAAACCGGTGGCTCGAGTGCCGTGCTCGATGCGTTGGACCCGCCATTGGTGGCGGCTGGAGAGGCGTTGAACGCGCTCCGCCAAGCTCAGGTTGACGTGCTCGAACGGGCGGTGTTGGCCCTCAACAAGTCATTGGGTTTGCGCCTGCCCGGTGAGATTCAGATTCGATACCGCCCTGGACACGCCAGTGAGAAGACCCTGGCTGAGGCGGTGGCCGACGGCCGTGAGAGCGATGTGGAATCGGGGTTCACCCGGTCCGGTCCCCACCGGGCGGATTTGGTGTTGCGGGTGGCGGGTTTCCCGGCCGCCCAAGAGAGCTCGCGAGGGCAGCAGAAGTTGCTGGCGACCTTGCTGTTGCTGGCCCAGTGGCGGCAATTCATCGATCGTGGTCAAAGCGCGCCCATTTTATTGCTCGACGACCCGGTTTCTGAGCTCGATCAGGGGCACCTGACACAGCTTCTCGACTGGCTCCGCGCCCAACCGCACCAGGTTTGGATCACGGCCACAGAGCCAGGGCCAGAGGGCGTTAAAACGTTCCACGTGGAACAGGGCCAAATCCAGTCGGTGGTATAATAAAACCTTAGCGCCAAGGCGCCTTGAGACCACAGGACAGACCCCGCGATGACAGACGAAACCTACGGCTCCGGCAGCATCAAAGTATTGAAAGGTTTGGACGCCGTCAGAAAGCGTCCGGGCATGTACATCGGTGACACGGATGATGGCACGGGTCTGCACCACATGGTCTTTGAGGTGGTCGACAACGCCATCGATGAGGCCCTGGCCGGGCACTGTGACGACATCAACGTGATGATCCACACCGACGGTTCGGTCAGCGTGTCCGACAACGGGCGGGGGATTCCGGTTGACCTGCATGAAGAAGAGGGCAAATCGGCCGCCGAAGTCATCATGACGGTGCTCCACGCCGGCGGCAAGTTTGACGACAACTCATACAAAGTGTCTGGGGGTCTCCACGGCGTGGGGGTGTCGGTGGTCAACGCGCTGTCTGAGCAATTGACCCTGACCATCGACCGACAAGGCCGGCAGTGGCAGCAGCAATATGCCCACGGCGTGCCACAATCGCCGCTGAAAGACATTGGCCCAAGTGAGGCCTCGGGGACCCACGTTCGGTTCTTGCCGGCCAAAGACACCTTCACCGACACCACTTTCCATTACGAGATTTTGGCCAAACGTTTGCGCGAGCTGAGCTTTTTGAACTCAGGCGTGGCGATCAATCTGGCCGACGAGAACACCGGCAAAAAAGACCGGTTTTGTTATGAGGGTGGGATTGCCTCATTCGTGCAGCACTTGAGCGATAAAAAGACGCCACTTCACCAAAATACCTTTCATTTTCAACAAGATATGGATGGGATCACGGTTGAGGCTGCGCTGCAGTGGACCGATGCTTACCAAGAAAGTGTGTATTGTTTCACCAACACCATTCCACAGCGCGACGGTGGCACACACTTGGCAGGCTTTCGAGCGGCGCTGACGCGCACACTCAACCACTACATCGACGAGAGCGGTTTGGCAAAAAAATCGAAAGTCCAAACCACCGGCGATGATTGCCGAGAAGGCCTGATTGCTGTGTTGTCGGTGAAAGTGCCCGATCCGAAGTTTTCATCGCAAACCAAAGACAAACTGGTCTCTTCAGACGTGAAATCGGCGGTGGAATCGGTGATGAATGAGCGCTTGCGCGACTTCTTGCTCGAGCACCCCACCGACGCCAAAGTGATTGCGTCCAAAGTGATCGAGGCGGCGAGCGCCCGCGAGGCGGCCCGCAAAGCCCGCGACATGACGCGGCGCAAGGGCGTGTTGGATGTGGCGGGTTTGCCGGGCAAACTGGCCGATTGCCAAGAAAAAGACCCCGCCTTGTCTGAGCTGTTCATCGTCGAGGGTGACTCGGCCGGTGGGTCCGCCAAACAAGGTCGCAACCGCAAGAATCAAGCGATTTTGCCGTTGAAGGGCAAAATTTTGAATGTCGAAAAGGCCAGGTTCGACAAAATGCTGGGTTCAGCCGAGGTGGGCACCTTGATCACCGCCCTTGGCACGGGGATTGGCCGCGACGAATTCGATCCCGATAAGCTTCGCTATCACCGCATCATCATCATGACCGATGCCGATGTCGATGGATCGCACATCCGCACGCTGTTGCTGACCTTCTTTTATCGGCAAATGCCTGAGCTGATTGAACGCGGGCACATCTATATCGCCCAGCCACCCCTGTACAAGGTCAAGCAAGGCAAGCAAGAGATTTATCTCAAAGACGAAGCTGAGATGACCCAATACATGCTCTCTCGGGCATTGGACGGCACGGCGTTGTACCCCAGTCCCGATGCACCGGCGATTCGCGCAGAAAGCCTGGAGTCTTTGCTAAAAACCTTTGGCCAGGCCCGACAAGTCGCTGCAAAGCTGCAGCACCGCCATGACCATCAGGTTATTGAGCAAATGATTGATTTTGAACCGTTTTCGACAGATGCCTCGTTTGATGTGGACGGCTGGTCGGCGCGGTTTATCGAGCGTTTGGATGCCGCCACACCGGCGGGGGTGGTCTGGACGATCAAACCGCTGGGCGGCGGCGGTGTGGTGATCTCAAGACACGCCCAGGGTGTGGTGCAAGACACCATTTTGGATGTTGGGTTTTTCGCCTCGCCCGAATACCGCCACATTGAAAAAGTCGGCCAAGCGGTGGCCGAGTTGGGCCCGGGGCCGTTCAGGGTTGAGCGTGGCAATGGCGAAGTCGAAGCCCATCGATTCAGTGAAGTCTATGACTGGCTGATGGGCGAGTCTCGAAAAGGGCGGACTTTCCAGCGGTTCAAAGGCTTGGGTGAAATGAACCCCGATCAGCTGTGGGACACCACGGTCAACCCCGAAACCCGGCGGTTGATGAAGGTGACCATCGAAGATGCGGTCGCGTCCGATGAGATGTTTTCAACGTTGATGGGCAACGAGGTTGAGCCGCGTCGGGCGTTTATCGAAGACAATGCGCTGAAGGTCAGCAATTTAGATATTTAGAAGACGTTCGACGATTTTAGAGCGTTTTAAGCGACGATAACTACTTAATCGCGACAAAACACGCAAAGTTTAGGGCTTGAAACCAGCGATAAGTGTGCTGAAACCCCGCCTCGGCCAGCGCCGCTTGATGGCTGGCTTGGCTTTGCGGGATCAAGACGTTTTCGATCGCTTGGCGTTTTTGGGCGATTTCGAGATCCGAATACCCTTGGGCTTTTTTAAAGTCGATGTGGTGGTCGTCCATCCACGCCTGTTCTTCAGCCCCAAACGCCAACTTCTCTGCCAGCAGCAACGTGCCACCTGGCCGCATCCCGTCGTGGATCTTTTTGAGCAAGCCAGGCCTGTCTTGAGGTGGGACAAACTGTAAGGTGAAATACAACATCACCACAGAGGCATTCTCAATGGGCGTGGTGGTGATGTCACCCTCAACGATCTCAACTGCCACAGCCGAGTTGTCTTGTTGAACGGCGTCTTGAGCGCGGGCAACCATGTGTGGCGAATTGTCGATCCCGACGATGTCGACACCGGGCACGGTCACCGCCCGACGGGCCGCCAATGTCGCGGCCCCCAAAGAACAACCCAAGTCATAGATTCTGCTGTTGGCTTGGACGGCACGTTTGATGATCAGTGGCGTCATCTCGATCAGCAGACGATAGCCAGGGACAGACCGCTCAATCATATCTGGAAACACCCGGGCGACGGCCTCGTTGAACGCAAATGGGTCCACGCTGGCTTGGGGGCTGTCAAACAACTGATCTTTGTCCGTCATACTGGCCACTTTAACCGCATCGCTCGATTGATCCTGAATATGATCAAAGATCCATTGGCTTCAAGCCGACATGATAGGGCTTTATCGCCTTGATCGGGCAGTTATACTTACACAATTGCAATCAAGACAGGCTTGCTGATGGTGTTGGCAAGACCAAAAAGGCAACGGGCCATTGGATTTTCAAACCTTCATTCGAACCTTGGATGCGTATTGGGCTGAAAAGGGCTGCGTTTTGAGCGCACCTTTTGACAGCGAAATCGGCGCGGCCACTTTCCATCCAGCGACGTTCCTCCGCGCCATCGGCCCCGAGCCATGGTCGTCGGCGTATTTACAGCCGTGTCGCCGCCCAGGGGATGGTCGCTACGGCGAAAACCCCAACAGGCTCCAGCACTACTACCAATACCAGGTGGTGATGAAACCTGTGCCCGATGATTTTCAGGCCCTGTACTTGGGCTCTCTTGAAGCCGTGGGCATTAACCCCGCCGTGCACGATATTCGTTTTGTGGAAGACAACTGGGAGTCGCCCACCTTGGGTGCATGGGGCTTGGGTTGGGAGGTCTGGCTCAATGGCATGGAGGTGACCCAATTCACGTATTTCCAGCAAGCCGGTGGTCTGGAGTGCCGGCCGGTGATGGGTGAGATCACCTATGGACTGGAGCGATTGGCCATGTACTTGCAAGGCGTTGAAAGCGTCTACGACCTGGTTTGGACCGAAAGCATGAATGGCGTTGTTCGCTACGGCGATATCTTCCATCAAAACGAGGTCGAGCAGTCGGCCTACAACTTTGAAAAAGCCAACACCGAGGATTTGTTTTCAAGCTTTGAGGCGTTTGAACGCCAAGCCAATGCCCTGATCGAAGACGGCTTACCGTTGCCGGCCTACGACCAAGTTCTCAAGGCCTCACACGCTTTCAATCTTCTCGACGCCCGAGGCGCCATCTCGGTGACAGAACGCCAACGCTACATCTTAAGAATTCGTGATCTGTCCCGCCAAGTCGCCGAAGCCTATTACGCTGCTCGCGAAGCGCTCGGGTTTCCAGTCGGCAACGCAACGGTGGGTTCGCCATGAGCGCACAACCGCTGTTGATTGAGCTCGGTTGCGAGGAGTTGCCGGCAGGGCAGCTGCCCACGCAAAGCCAGCTGTTGGCCAAGGGCCTGTTTGACCATTTGCTGGCCGCGGGCTTGGTCAGCGACGACACCCCCATCCAAGCGATGGCCACGCCTCGGCGCTTGGCGGTGTTGATCGATGGGGTGGCGGCGAGCCAGCCCAGCCAAACACTGGATCGAAAAGGCCCCTCGGTTGACGCGGCGTTCGATGACGCCGGTGAGCCCACACAAGCGGCCCTTGGGTTTGCCAAGAGCGTGGGGCTGGAGGTGGGGCAGTTGGATCGTCTCGAGACTGACCAAGGTCAGTGGTTGGCCGCGCGCGTTGAAAAGGTCGGACAAGACCTGTCGGTGATTTTGAATGACGCCCTTTCAGCGGTGGTCAAAAAAATGTCGGGCGCGAAGAGCATGCGCTGGCACAACACGGATGATCGTTTTTTGCGACCCGTTCGTTGGTTGGTGGCGTTGCACGGTGATGCGGTGCTCCCGGTGTCGGTTTTTGGCTTGGAGGCTGGCGCGCATACGTTTGGTCACCGGGTGCACGCGCCTGGGCCTTGGCCGATTCAGCACGCCACCGACTACCCATCGGTTTTGGAAAAAGCCTTTGTGTTGGTGGATGTGGCTCAGCGCAAACAAAAAATCATCGACCAAATCCAAACGCTTTCCAAAGAACACAACGCCACGTTTGATGAAGACACTTTTGAGGCGTTGGTTGAAGAGAACACCCACTTAACCGAATGGCCCGAAGCGGTGTTGGGTCATTTCGACCCTGAGTTTCTGTCTGTGCCGGAGCCGGCACTCATCAGCGCCATGCAGCACCACCAAAAGTGTTTTGGGTTGCGCGATGCAACCTCAAAAGACCTCAGCGCGCAGTTTATTGTGATTGCCAACATCGCCAGCGACGATGTCACCGCGATGCGGGCAGGTTTCGAGCGGGTGATTCGCCCCCGTTTGGCCGATGCACAGTTTTTCTGGCGCCAAGACCAAAAAACCCCCTTAAGCCAGCGCCAACACGCGCTGCATGCCGTCACTTTCCAAAAAGACCTGGGCAGCATCGGCGATAAGGTTGACCGGCTGACACAAACCGCCCCCGCATTGGCCGATGCAATCGGTGCAGATGCCAAACCGGTCAGACACGCCGTGGGGCTTTGCAAGGGCGATTTACTCACCGAGATGGTCGGTGAGTTTCCAGAACTTCAAGGCGTCATGGGGTCGCACTATGCTTTGGCCGACGACGAGGATGCGGGCATCGCTGAAGCGATTGAGCAACACTATTGGCCCAAATCGGCCGAGGACCCACTGCCGACATCACCACTGGCGGTGGCCATTGGTTTGGCCGACCGCGCCGACACACTGATTGGCATTTTTGGGGTGGGCCTCAAACCCAAAGGGTCCAAAGACCCGTTTGCACTTCGTCGCACGGCGTTGGGGTTGGTTCGTTTGCTCGAACATCAACCGGCGGTCGCACTCAACGACCTTCTAAAGACAGCGGTTTTGCCCATCGCCAACCAACTGTCTTGGGATGAACCCCACCAGCAACAAACGCTTGACGATGTCCGGGGCTTTTGTCTCGACCGCTGGCGGTCGCATGCGATCGACCATGGGGTAGAAACCGCCACCGCCAATGCGGTGTTGGCCGTTGCTGCCTCTTCAATCAGCGATTTGTCTGCTCGGGCACGGGCCATTTCTGGCTTTTTGTCCCACCCCGCCATCGATCAACTGATCGCTGCCAACAAACGCTTGGGCAATTTATTGAGCAAGTCAGATCAACCAATCGAGACAAGTGTTGATCAAGCCAAACTGGTTGAGGCACAAGAAAAAACGCTCCACGAGCAATGGCAGGTTAAACAGACCCAGATTGATACGGCCATCGGTCAACGCGATTACGATCAAGCCATGGGTTTGTTGGTCGAGCTGGCCGAGCCCTTGGATGCCTTTTTTGAACATGTGATGGTGATGGCTGATGACAAAGACTTGCAAGCGAACCGCTTGGCATTGTTGAGTCAGATGCGCACGGCTTTTTTGCGGGTGGGTGATTTGGCGCAACTGGGTGTTTGATGCCCTGCCTAAAACCGTTTAACCACCGACGGTTGGCCCGCGACGGGCGATACGCTGATTGGTGTGCACTGCTCGATCGGTTACCACCCATCGAACCGGGGTGGGCCATTCACAACGGCGCGGTTCACGTTGGCGCACCCACCGATGACCCCGGTGTCATTCAAACGATTCTTCAAGGCGTGATGCCGTGGCGGAAAGGGCCGTGGTGCGTGGCCGGCGTTGACGTTGACGCCGAGTGGCGGTGCGATCTCAAATGGGCCCGCTTGGCCCACCACATTGACCTGTCTGAGCGTCGTGTCTTGGATGTCGGCGCTGGCAATGGCTACTTTGGGTGGCGCATGCTCGAAGCGGGCGCACGGGCGGTGGTCGGTTGCGATCCGACGGGGCTTTTTGTGATGCAGCACGCTTTGATCCAAGTGCTCGCCGGTTGTGATCGAAACGCGTTGTGGGCCGATCGTTTAGAGAATCTGCCGCTCACGCTGGGCTCGTTCGATACCGTTTTTTCTATGGGGGTGTTGTCTCATCGGCGCTACCGCGAGGCGCACCACATGGCGCACTTGGGGTTGGTGTATCGAAAATTGGCGCCGGGCGGGTGCTTGGTGCTGGAGACTTTGGTGGTGCCCGACGAGGCCACATCCCCAGGCCACTGGGGTGATCGGGTGTTGATGATCGATGATCGGTACGCGCGGATGCGAAACGTCTATGCGTTGCCGAGCGTGGCCACGTTGATCGATTGGTTGACCCAATCGGGGTTTGGGTCGGTCGAGGTGGTTGATCAAACCGCCACAACCGAACAAGAACAACGCGCCACCGAATGGATGCCTTATCAGTCGTTGGTTGATGGCCTGTCGGTCGACGACCCTGAGCGCACCATCGAAGGTCACCCTCGGCCCACCCGCGCCATTGTGCTCGCGACGCGGCGCTAGGGCCTTAAAAGATGTTTAAGATGCCGCCCAGCACCACCAGGATCAGCAGTGGCGTGACCACGCGAGTCAGCCACAACCACGCCTCATAAGCCCAGGCGGGCATTTTCTCACCCAGCTCCTCGCGGGTGATCCGGCTCGACAACACCCAGCCGGCAAACAGCGCGATCAAGAGCCCACCCACCGGCAGCATGATTTGAGTGGCCACATAATCGATGGCATCCATGGGGGATTTGCCGACAATCTTGACTTCAGACCACAGGTTGAATGAGAACACGGAGGCCAGGCCCAGCAACCAGCCCAACCCCGCCACAATCAATGCCGCGGCTTTTCTCGATAGATTGGTCGATTCCACCAAAAAAGCGGTGGCCGGCTCCATCAGAGAAATCGAGCTGGTCCATGCCGCCACCGACAGCAACATAAAAAAGATCATGCCGTAGAAAATGCCAAACGGCATTTGCGCAAACGCCAACGGCAAAGACGTGAAGATCAGGCCCGCACCCCCGCTGCCCGGGTCAATGTTGTTGGCAATAATGATGGGAAAAATGGCCAAACCCGCGACAATGGCGACGAAGGTATCGGCCCCGGCCACGGTCACGCCGACCCGGGGGATATTGACATCACTCGGCAGATAGGCCCCGTAGGTCATGATGGCGCACATGCCAAGCGATAGGGTGAAAAACGCCTGGCCCAAGGCGGTGACAAACATTGATCCCGACACTTGTGACCAATCGGGCTTGAACAAAAACCCAACCGCTTCATAAAAGTAGCCGGTGTTCATCCCATAACCGAGCAAGATCAGCAACAAGATCAACAGCACAGGCATCAACACACTGACCGCCCGTTCCAAGCCTTTTTCAACGCCCAGGCCGACAACACCCATGGTCATGACCATAAACAAGCCATGCCAAAAGGTCAGCTCGCCGACATTGCCCAGCAAGGCACCGAAAGTGGCGTTGGGGTCGGTGATGGCAGCCCCGGTCCCAATGAGTTCTTGGAAGTAATGAAACGCATAGTGCAGGGTCCAACCCGCCACCACGGAATAAAAAGACAAAATCATGAAGCCTGCGACAATGCCCATCACCCCAATAATGGCCCACTTGTGGGAGGCGCCACTGGCGGTGGTCAACTCCCGAAGCGAGTTAATGGGGCTCATGCGGCCGCGCCGGCCAATGACAATTTCTGCAAACATGATGGGCAGCCCCACCAAGGCAATGCACGCCAGATAGATCAGGACAAAGGCGCCCCCACCATTTTCAGATGTGATGTAGGGGAATCGCCAAATGTTGCCCAAGCCCACGGCAGATCCAGTGGCCGCAGCGATAAAGGCAATCCTTGAAGACCACATGCCATGAACGGAAGATGTTTGCATTTGAAACCATTGCTGTTGTGTGTCACAAGTTTGTCATTGTGCGATAAGCCAACCCATTGCGCAATTGTTTGCGCCCCAAAAACACCCCTTTTGATCTTTGACCGAAAAAACAAAGAATCTGATATGCTCAAAAGACCATTCGTGAGGTTGACCGATGACATCAAGTGATCCAAAAACAACCATTCTTTGCTCAACCGGCATTGTGCACGCGCTGATCGGCGTCATTGTGTTGCTGGCAGCCACCCCTGTCAGCGCCCAAATCGAACGCCAACACGCCGCCCACGTGCATGGTGAGGCCACGGGGTCTTTGGCGGTGGACGGGTCAACGGTCAGTGTGCAACTGGCGCTGCCTGGCCACAATGTGGTGGGGTTTGAACACCCACCGCGCACCGACGCCCAACAACAGCGGTTCGATCAAGCCATGAATGCCCTGCAACAGGGCGAGTGGTTGGCGTTCAATCCCGCCGCGGGGTGCGCCACCCAATCGATGAGCGCCACGCCCTCCGGGTTTGGTGGCGACGATCACGATCATGATCACGATCATGGTCACGATCATGGTCACGATCAAAGCCACGACGACGACAGCCATGCTCAGTTTGAACTGGTGGCCGTTGCTGAGTGTGCTCGGCCCGAGGCACTGCAATGGGCCGAGGTTCAACTGTTCGATGGCTTTCCCAACAACGAGCAGATTGTGGTCGATGTCTTGACCGCCCAAAGCGTCTTCCAAGCCCGACTGGCCCCCGGTGCCAGCCGCATCGAGTGGCCTTAGGGCAGGGACGAATGGTTTGATGATGTCTGTTGCCCTGTGTTCGCTGCGCTCGATTCAATGAGCCCGCTGTTAACGCTCAACCAATTGCGCTACACCTGGCCTGGGGCCGAGGCCCCCATTGTGTTGCCCGACATGAGTTTGTCGGCGGGTGAGAAAGTTTTTCTCTACGGCCCCAGCGGGTCTGGAAAATCCACGCTGCTGGCCTTGATTGGGGGGCTGATCACGCCCGATCGGGGTGAGATTGTGTTTTCGGGGACGCGGTTGGATGAGCTCAAGCCCAGCCAGCGCGATCGGTTCAGGGCCGATCATTTGGGCATTATTTTCCAACAGTTCAATCTGCTGCCTTGGCTGGATGTCAAAGCCAACGTTGCTTTGCCGTGCCAGTTTTCTCGCCAGCGGGCCCGCCAAACTGGCGGTGTGGCCGATGCGGTGGTGCAATTGTTGATGGGCATGGATCTAGAAAGCGAGCTGTGGTCCAGGCGTGCGGATGCCTTGAGCGTGGGACAACAACAGCGCGTGGCGGCAGCCAGAGCACTGATTGGCCGCCCGGACTTGATTTTGGCCGACGAGCCCACCTCTGCGTTGGACGCTGATCGGCGCCAGATTTTTGTTGATTTGTTGTTCGAACAAGTCGAGCACAGCGGCAGCACGTTGCTGTTTGTCAGCCACGATGAAGCGCTGGCTGCGCGGTTCGATCGGCAACTGAGCTTGACGGGGGTTGAGGCATGAAACTTCTCTCGCTGGCTTGGCACTCGTTGGTCAACCGAAGCTTTGCCGTGATATTGACCGTGATGACCATCGCTTTTTCGATTGGGCTGCTGGTGATGGTTGAGCAACTTCGCCAAGAAGTCCGCGAGGGGTTTTATCGCTCAGTCTCAGGCGTTGATTTGATTGTGGGCGCGCGCACCGCCCCAATCCAGCTGCTGCTTTATTCGGTGTTTGGCGTGGGCAGCGCCACCAACAACATTGATTGGGAGACCTTCGAAGAACTTGACCAGTTGCCCGAGGTGGACTGGGCCGTGCCGATGGCGCTGGGGGATTCGCATCAGGGCTATCGGGTGATGGGAACCACGCGGGCTTTTTTTGAGCAATTTAAAATCGGCGACCAAGAGGCGCTGGCCATCCAGTACGGCAAACAGCCGGCTGAGTTGTTCGATGATTTATTTGAGGTGGTCATTGGTGCCCAGGTGGCCAAACAGCTGGGGTATACCTTGGGTGACCCCGTGGTGCTGTCGCATGGCACCGGTCGGGTGAGCCTTCAGGCGCACGATGCCTTGCCATTTAAGGTCACTGGCGTGCTGGCCCCAACCGGCACCCCCATCGATCAGCAGTTGTTTGTCTCCTTGCGTGCCCACCGAGCAATCCACGTGGGTTGGGAAAGCGGGATGCAACGACCCGGCTCGGGCCTCGATCAAGACCAGGCACGCCAAGCCGCGGATGAACTGGCGCCAGAAACACTCACCGCCATTTTCTTGGGCCTGAAAACCAAAGCGGCCGTTTTTGGGTTGCAGCGTCGAGTCAATGAGTACCGGGTTGAGCCTTTGAGCGCCATCATTCCAGGGATTGCCTTACAAGAGCTTTGGCGGATCTCTGGGGTGGCCGAACAGATTTTGCGCGTGGTCGCCGCGTTGGTGGTGCTGACTGGGTTGTTGGGCATGCTGACGGTATTGCTCACCACCCTCAATGAGCGGCGTCGTGAAATGGCGATCTTGCGGGCCAATGGCGCGAGGCCTCACCACATCGCCTTGTTGTTGGTGATGGAGGCGGGCTTGATTGCTTTGGCGGGTATTGTGATTGGGGTGGTGTTGGCGCTTGCCGCGCAGTGGGCACTGGCGCCGGTGTTGTTGGATCAGTTGGGGATTTATCTGTCCATCCAATGGCCTGAGCTTTGGCAGTGGGGGATATTGGCCGGGATCTGGGTGGCTGGGTTGTTGGTGGCCTTGGTGCCGGCGTCGATGGCGTATCGGCGCACGTTGGCCGATGGCATGCAGGTGCGAAGTTAAATGAAACTGTCGATACAATGGCAGGTCAATAGAGCAAATCACTTCAAGGAATGTTCGAAGATGCAGTTCAAATACAGCGCGATAAGTTTGTTGGTTTTGTTGTTGTCCAGCGCGGCACTTGCCAATGACGAGGTCAGAGAGCTCGAGTGGCTTGATTTAATGCCCCAAGATGAGGCTGAGGTGTGGATGGATGCCTCCAACCAGGTGGACCACACCAGCATGTCAGACCCAGAAGCGTTTCAGTCATTTCGAACCGTCGGCGAGCTCGATGGCGAAAAAGTCAAAATCCCCGGGTTTGTGGTGCCGATCGAAACCGATGGGGAGGGCAACTTGAAAGAGTTTTTCTTGGTGCCGTATTTCGGCGCCTGCATCCACGTCCCGCCGCCACCGGCCAATCAACTGATTTATGGCCGCTTGGAAGAGCCCATGCCGATGGTCAATATTTGGGATGCGTTTTGGATGGAGGGTCAACTCAACATCGAGGATGTCTCCAATGAGACCGCCGCGTCGGCCTACACCATGGATGTCAGTGAATTAAGCTTATATTAGGTCAAAACAACAAGAGGATAAGACCAATGAAAAAATGGGCGTTTGTGTTATTGCTGTGGCCTTTGGCGGTGTTGGCCGAGGACACTCGACCGTTGTCGGCTGAGGTGTTGTGGGAGCTTGACCGTGTGGGTTCACCCGTGATTTCGCCTGTGGGTGGCCACGTGGTGGCGCCGGTGACCCAATACGACACCAGCGATGACAGCGCCGAGACGCGGCTGTATCTGTTTTCAGCCGATGGTGACACGCAGCGGCCGTTGACCGCAGAAGGTCACTCGGCCAGCAGCCCGGTGTTCTCGCCCAATGGCGAGTGGTTGGCGTTTGTCAGCCGCCGCAATGATGACGAGGCTGGCCAGATTTATCTGTTGCCCATGAACGCACCCGGCGAGGCCAAGCGGTTGGCGGATGTGCCCACGGGCGCATCGTCGCTTCGATGGGTGGGTGAGCACATCTATTTCATCAGCCGGGTCTTTCCAGGCCAAGACTGGGAAGAGATGAAAGAGACCATTCAAGAAGACAAAGACAGCCACGTCTCTGCCCACCAATGGAATGCGTTGCCGTATTCCATGTGGGATCACTGGATTGATGAAGACAAGCAGGCGCATGTCTTCCGCGTTCACGTTGACAGCGAGAGCATTGAACCCATCACCCAGCGCTTTGGCATCGAGTTGCCACGCTCGAGCCAGGGCTTGGGCAGCTACGACATCCACCCGAAAGAGACACACATTGCTTTCACCTCGGCGGCCAACCCCGGTGCGGTGGATCCCAACATTGATCTGTTTTTGGCCAGAATAGATGGCGATGAAGCCACCAACATCACCCCCGACAATCCCGCCGGTGATGGTCAGCCGATGTTCTCGCCCGATGGCGAGACCCTGGCGTATGTTCGCCGCGCCATTCCTGGCTTTTATGCCGATAACGCCAACATCGTGTTGGTTGATTTAGACAGCGGCCAACACAACGAAATCACCACCGCGTGGGACCGTTCTGCCGGGGGCTTGGTGTGGTTGCCTGATTCCAGTGGCTTTTTGGGCACGATCGCAGACGAGGCCCACGGCCGGATCTACCACATTGATCTGGATGGATCGCCTCGGGCGATTACCGGTCCGACCAGTTTTGGGGGCGTGAGTGTGGCCAACGACGGCACCGTGGTGGCCCACAACCAAAGCTTTTTGTATCCGCCAAGGTTGGTCAAAGTGGACATTGACAGCGGCGCGGTTGAGCGCCTCGACACCATCAACGATGAGGTGTTGGCCAATGTCGACATGGGCACGTATGAGTCGGTGACTTATGAAGGCCACAATGGCCAAGAGATTCAGATGTGGGTCCATTACCCACCCGGGTTCGATAAGAACAAAGAATACCCACTGTTTTTGTTGATTCATGGTGGCCCGCACAACGCCATCCCCGATGGCTTCCACTTTCGGTGGAACGCCCAAACCTTCGCTTCTTGGGGGTATGTCACCGCATGGCACAACTTCCATGGCTCCAACAGCTTTGGTCAAGACTTTGCTGATGCCATCAACCCCGACTGGATCACCGCCCCATACAACGACACCATTGCCGCGGCCGAGTGGTTTGCTGACAAAGACTGGATTGATGACGAGCGGATGGTCGCCGGCGGCGGCAGCTATGGGGGGTATCTGTCATCGATTCTGTTGGGCAAAGACCACCCATTTAACGCGCTTTTGATCCACGCGCCGGTGTACAACATGTACTCGCAAATGGCAGCAGACTTTGCGGTGCATGGCACGCGCTTTGGTCAGTTTTGGGACAACCCCGAGATCTATCAAGAGATCTCACCGCACTACTACGCCAAAGACTTTGACACCCCGGCGCTGATTATTCATGGGCAGAATGATTTGCGTGTGCCTGTCGGTCAAGCGTTTGAGTTGTTTAGAACGCTTCAGACCAAAGGCATCGAGTCGCGTTTGATCTACTACCCCGATGAGAACCACTGGGTTTTAAAACCCAACAACTCGCTGTACTGGTACTCAGAGGTCGAAAAGTGGATGGCGAAATTTGCAGAGCCCGGGGCACGCTAAGCGCCCCAGGCTCGATCTTTTGCTTCAGTCGGCGTATTTGATGCTGCAACCATAAGGCCGCGTGATGGGTTCGCCAATGGGCTCATCCGCGGCCATCGCCTCAAGACCTTCCATCACGTATTGTGTCGCTGCTGGAATGTCGTCGGGGTTGGCGCTTGGGTTGGAGTCAATGCCGCCCATGTAGACCAGCGTTGACGCCTCGTCGATGATGTACATGTGGGGCGTTACGCGCGCATCATACGCCCGTCCCATTGCGCCGTCTTCATCCAGCAACACAGCCGTGGGCGAGGCGTTTCTGGATACCGTCAGGGCATCGGCTTGGGTGGGAGAGACGTGGCCTTGGGTGCCTGGTGATGATGAAATCACGGTCAACCAAACCACGCCATGGTCGTTGATTGCCGCGCGTTGTTGGTCTTGCATGTTGCCTGATTCGTAGTGTTTTTGGACAAACGGACAATCGTGGTTGGTCCACTCCAACACCAGGGTTTGGCCTTCAAAGTCCGCCAATTGGTGGGTGGTGCCTGTTGTGTCCACCACTTCAAAGTCGGGCGCGGGCTGGCCGATCTCGGGGCGCGCCTCGGCAGCGGTGAAACTGCCCAGAGCCAGCACAAAGGCCGCGCTGCAAAGCGCGATCGAATGGGCTTTTGTGATCCAGTGAAACATGGTGTTCTCCTTTACAACGTTTGACTAAAGTGATTCCAAAACACGGCTCACGCCTTCTGGGGTGAGCACTTGTGGCAAGACAATGGGCGGGTCGCCATTTCTGGGGTAGGCCACATACAGCGGCACGCCGTTGCGCTCAAAGCGGGCCAAATAGTCGGTGATGGTCTCATCGCGCCGAGTCCAGTCGCCTTTCAAGTACAGCACGTTGTGGTCTTTGAGGGTTTGAGTGAAACGCTCGCCGCTTAAGGCCACTTGCTCATTGACCAAACACGTCACACACCAATCGGCGGTCATGTTCACAAAAACAGCCGTTGTTGGATCGTTGACCGCGCGGTCCAGTCGGGCTTGGCTGAACGGTTCGGACAAGCCATCGTCGGGTTGTTTGCCATCGGCTGTCGATCGTGCGGCACTGGCCAGCATCACAATGGCCAAGACCAACCCCAAGGCCACCACAACGTGGCGGATGTTGGTCAACGTGGGGCGTCGTTCAGGCAACTTGGCCAGCCACAACACAAACGCCAAGGCGACCAGCCCAACCAAGACATAAGCCACCGCCATGGCATCGGTCTGTCGGGCCAACACCCACACGAGCCAAACGGTGGCCAAGTACAACGGAAACGCCATCAACTGCTTGAAGGTCTCCATCCATGCCCCCGGTTTGGGCAGCCAGCGCGCCAGTTTTGGAACAAACCCCAGCACCAGCAACGGCAGCGCAAGCCCAAGCCCGAGCATCAAAAAGACCCCCAAGCCACCCCACCAGGGCATCAACACCGCCGCCCCCAAAGCCGCCCCCATAAACGGGGCGGTGCATGGACTGGCCACAATGCTTGCCAGCACACCGGTCATGAACGACCCAAGGTGTGTCGACGATGAGACGGCGGATTGGCCCAAGCCCATCAGTCGATTGCCGAATGCCACCGCCCCAGACAACGACAGACCCATCACAAAAAACACATAGATCAAGGCGCCCACCACCCACGGCGATTGCAGCTGAAAGCCCCAGCCAATCGCTTGACCCCCCGCGCGAAGTGCCAGCAATGCCGCGGCCAGCGCGCTAAAGGCGGCCACCACCCCGGCGGTATAGGCCAGTGCGTGGGTTCGGTGCGCAGCGCTCGGCGTTTGCACCAAATGCAGCGCTTTGATCGACAGCACTGGGAACACACAAGGCATCAAATTCAACAACACCCCACCGATGAGGGCAGAGAGGATCACCCAAAAATAGTTTTTTGGCGATGGACTCAAAGGGTCGGTGGTGACCAGCTCGCCCGGTTGGCCTGACCACTCGAACGCCTCGCCAGACTGACCATCCACCACAACCACACCCAAGCTGTCCAGTTGGCCATTGAAATAGGGCGATAAGGGCAAAGCGAGCTGGCTTGATTGGTCTGACTGCGCCACAAAAAACGGTTGGGCGTGGTCGACCACATTGGCATTTTTGACAAAAATGTTCTCAGGCCCAAGCGGCGAGCTGAGGGCGAGGCCTTGGGTGGGCAGCTGCACACTCAACTGATCGGCTTCGATCTTAAACCGCGCTGACTCAACGACGCGTTGCGGTTGACGGCCATCGGCCCAGGCGAACAAGTCCGCCCACTTGGACACCACCGATCCTGATGTGTCGCTCACAGGCAAGCGCAACGACAACTGGGCTTGGCCTGGAATGCACTCGATCTTGCAAACCAACCAATCGGCCTCAAGGCCGACATCAATGGACTCGCCCACCGACAAGTCCTCGGGCCAGTTGATGCGAACAGGCAAGAGATGCTCGCCCTCATAGCCGTAGTTGACCAGGTGACCCACTTCAATCCGCTGGGGGTATGGCCAGTCGATGTCTTCCACACCAGACCCCGCAGGCAAAGACCAATCCAGATCGATTGGGAGCCCCGAATCGCCGGGGTTGACCCAGTAGGTGTGCCAGTTTGGATCGGGCAACAACCGAAGCCCCAAACGCGTTGTGCCGCCCGGTTGAATGCTGGCCTGCTCAGAGACCAGCTCGACCTCAATGCGCTCTTGTGAAATGGGGTTGGCGAGCGCCGATGTCAGCCACCCCGCACCGATGGCGAGCACGGTCAGCAGGGCGAAGATCAATGGGCGCATGGGCGGGGTCACTTTAGCGTTGGCATCGGGGACAATAAAACGTTGAGCGTTGACCGATGATAACCCGCTTGATTGTCCCGCCACAGCTTGGGCGAGGGCAGGGTGACCCGGCTTGGTCGTAGACCTGTAGAGATTGCCCAAAATAACCCGGGGTGCCGTCGCCCACGGTGAAATCGCGCAGCGATGTGCCCCCCAACTCGATGGCATCGGACAGGATCTTGACAATGGCATCGGCCAACACAGCAAAGCGCTGCTTTGAAATTCGACCCGCGGGGCGCATGGGGTGGATGCCGGCCAAAAAAAGCGCCTCGCTGGCGTAGATGTTGCCCACCCCCACCACCACGGTGCCGGTCATGATGAACGACTTGACGGGCACCGAGCGAGACCTTGATCGTTGCCAAAGGTGCTCGCCGGTGAATGCCTCTGATAAGGGTTCGGGCCCCAACCGGGCCAAATGGGGGTGGGTCTCGGGGTGGGACGCCACCCAAAACAGCGCGCCAAATCGCCGGGGATCGGTGAAGCGGATGGTATGCCCCCCGACAATCTCAACATCAACATGGTCGTGCTTTTGGGGTGTCGGGGGTTCAAGCCAGGCCCGGAAAGACCCCGACATGCCCAAATGCCACAACAAATGCCCCTGACTCAGATCCCAGATCAGCCACTTGCCGCGTCGTCTAAGCGCATGGATGGGGGTGTTTTGCAAGGTCGGGACTTCAGGTGACACCCGCCAGCGCAGCTGCGGTTGGCGCACCACCACCCGGCGGATAACACGTCCCTCGGCCAGCGGCGACAATCCGCGTCGTGTGGTCTCGACTTCAGGCAACTCTGGCATGGAATGACCGTGATAGGCTGAATCTGGGCATTCAGTATAAAAACATCCGGGGAGTAAAGACATGCCATTTCGGTTCTTTCGCCGGCTGCCGTTGGGCGATGGCTTGACCATGAACCTCTCCAAGACCGGCGTATCGTTTTCAGGCGGTGGTCGCGGCGGTGGGGCGACTTTTGGCACATCCGGGGCGCGCGGCACGTTGAGCTTGCCAGGGACGGGACTTTTCTACACCTTAAGCCCAGGCAGTCTGTTCTCCAGTGGCAAAAGGAAGACAAAAGGGTCTCGAACACAAACGGGCGAGCCGGAGGTGGATAACCCGCTTGAGTTGGGTTTTTTTGAGAAGTTTTTCATTCCCGAACAAGAGCGCCGGCTGGTTGATGGGCTCAAAGCCATGGTCGCTGGGTCACACGACACGGCTTTGATGTATTTCGAGCAGGCCCAAGAATACGCCGACGCGCGTTGGATTGCGGGAATGTATCGGTTAAAACAGCGCGCGCACGACCAAGCCGAAGCACACCTCAACGCCGCGCTGGCCGACGAGGCCAACTTGGGGGCGATGGTGTCGAAATACACCGTCGAGGTGGTATTGCAACTGCCCATCACCGAGCACGTGAGCGCCCACACCCGACCGTGTCGGCGTGGCACGCTGCTGGCACTTGTTGAAAGTTGCCAAGACAGGGGGGCTGTGGAGAAAGCGGGGGACCACTTGGATCAATTGCTCAAAGACGACCCCACCGATATCGTGGTTCAGCTGTCAATGGCAGAGCACTTGCTCGATACCGAGCCACTTTTACCCGAGCCAACGGCAAAAAGAATCGTGGCCTTGATTGATGATGTCGACAATGAGAGCGATTTGCATGCCGCGTTGTTGTTGTACAAAGGCATCGCACTGAACCGATTGGGGTTGAGTCAAGCGGCTCGGGACCTGTTGACCCAAGCCTACCGACGGAAAAAAGATCGCGACCCAGAGCTTTTAAAAGCCGTTCGTTATCATCGAGCCTTGGTCTATGAAACGCTTGGGCAACGCGCTCGGGCGCGCGGCGAGTTCGAGGGCCTGTATGCCACCGACCCCGGCTACGAAGACGTGGCTCGGCGGCTGGGGATGTGAGTTAACACCCCAAAATACCGCCAATCTGGGCGCTTGGCTTGCCAGATCGCGGGCTTGGCGTCAAACTTAAGCCCATGACTCGCAAAACGCCCGAGCCGCTCCGGATCAACAACCTCTCCATCGGTGCCCTTCAAGGCATCAACCTGACCATTGCCCCCGGTGAGATCGTGTGCCTGTCGGGCGAGTCGGGCTCTGGAAAAAGTCGCCTGCTCCGCGCCGTGGCCGATCTCGAGCCCCACGACGGCGAGGTGTTCTTAGGCGAGGTCAACCGCTGTGATTTTGAGGCGCACCAATGGCGCCAAAAGGTGATGCTGGTCCCGGCAGAGAGCCAGTGGTGGGGTGATGTGGTGCGTGACCATTTTTGCCATCCCGTGCCCGAGGCATTGGAGGCGCTGGGGTTTGAGCCCGAGGCCATGGACTGGTCGGTGGCCCGACTGTCGAGCGGCGAAAAACAACGCCTGGCCGCGGCGCGGGCGTTGTCTTGTCAGCCCGAGGCTTTGCTGTTGGATGAGCCCACCGCCAATCTGGATGATGACAACACCCACCAATACGAGCGCTGGATTCGGCGCTTGATCGAACAAGAAAAGCGGCCCGTGTTGTGGGTGGCGCATGACGAGGCGCAGATGAAGCGCGTCGGCGATCGCCACTTTAGAATCAACGGCGATCACCTGGAGGTTGCCCGATGAGCGTGATTGATCTGGCGTGGTGGGAGTTGGCCATCGCCGCGGTGATGGTGGTGGCGCTGGCGGCGACTTCAATGGTGGCCAGGCTCAATGTTGGCAAGCCCATATTGATTGCCGCGGCGCGAACGGTGATCCAGCTGAGTTTGATTGGGCTGGTGTTGGAAGCCCTGTTTGCCGTGGGGTCTTTTCACTGGGTGGCGCTGATGGCTGGGGTGATGCTGTTGGTCGCTGGCCGCGAAGTGATGGCCCGACAAAAGCACCGCCTGAGAGGCGGGTGGGCGTTTGGCATCGGCACCGTGTCGATGTTTGTGTCGGGTTTTACGGTGACGGTGTTGACGCTCACCGTGGTCATTGGCCCCGACCCTTGGTACACCCCCCAGTACGCCATTCCCTTGCTGGGGATGCTGTTGGGCAACACCATGACCGGTGTGGCGCTGAGCCTCGATCGGCTCACCGAGGCGGTGTGGCGGCAACGCGCGGTGATTGAAAATCGCTTGATGCTGGGTCAATCCTGGCAAGAGGCCATCGGCGACTTTCGCCGCGAGGCCATGCGCTCGGGGATGATGCCGATGATCAACTCCATGGCCGCGGCGGGGATTGTCAGTTTGCCTGGCATGATGACCGGCCAGATCCTCGGCGGCAGCCCGCCATCGGTGGCGGTCAAATACCAAATCCTGGTGATGTTCACCATCACGGTGGGCTCTGGGTTCGGCGCGATCGTGGCGGTCAGCGCCGGCTCCAGGCGGTTGTTTGATGACCGCGAGCGTCTGCGGGTCGACCGGTTAAGCGCCGGACATACCTAACGCCTTAGCCTTATTGTTTGAACCACGGCTTGATCAGTCGCCACGACTGCAAGGGCCCCCAAGGGCTCATCACCGCCCGGCGCCAATCGTTTTCTTTGGCATCCAACAAAGACAGCACTGGAGACAGCGCCTCAACCCGGGCTTCAATGTCTGCCCACGCGGCCCAAAACCGCTCGATGTCATCGTCGGTTTGATCGTGTGTCCAGGTTTTTAAAAGCCGATAAGCGTCTTTGACAATGGGGTTGATGTCGACCGCAGCATCAAGATCGTCATCACCAAAGCGGGTGTGGCGAAGCCGGGTGTCTAAAAATTCATCGACGAAGGCATCGATCTGTTTTTTTGAGTCGGCGCTGGTTGGCAGTTTGAGTTGATCGACCACGCGCTCAAGTTCGGCGGTGGGGTCATCCATCAGCGCATCGTAGTCCACCACCGCCAACCGTTGGCCTTGGATTCTTCGAAAAAACGGCACAATGCTGACCAACCACTCCAAGTCACTGGCGGCCTGCTGGCCGCGGCGCGGATCGATCTTGGCCCGAGAGCGGGCGACACTCAAGGGGTTTCGAAGCGCGATCAAATACGCCGGCTGGTGCCCGGTGGTCGCCAAGACGCGGTCCCAAAACGGCAAGATCCTGAGCGTCCGCCCGTACTTAAACCCCCACACGGGGCTGTGGGCAAAGCGGGTTTGGATGACATCGATGGCGAGTGATTGCAGCGCGTGGATCTTGGCGCACTCAAACACACCGGCATCGATCAAGCGCACGCTGTCGGCTCTCAAGCCCACCGCTTTGCGCGCTTTTTTTGAGATGGCCAACAGGTCTTTGTCTTCAAAAAACCCCGTGGGGTTCTTGCGACTGGCCTTTTTGAACCGATCGCCTAAGTCCACGCCGACGGCTTGGAGCGCACGCGCGACGGTGCTGGTGCCGCTGCGCCCAGCGCCAATCACAAAGACGGCTGTTTTCGGGTGGTCAGAGGACATGAGGCTTACTCTACCTCGGATTGATGGGATCGGCGAGTACAATTGAGCGCGATGAAAACCAAAAAAGCCAACCCGTGGTGGACGCGCTGGCAACGCCGCTGGCGTCAGCTGCGGGGCCATCAACAAACCAAGACCCACCAAGTCGATTGGGTCTGGGTCGACGGTGAGCGCCAAAAGCGGGTCCGGTTCGCCACCCCCGCCGAAGCCTCGGCTGTGGTGGCGGGGCTCACCGGCCTCGAACCCACCGGGTGCTTTCCCGCCTTGTTGGGTCATTCCGGGCGCGATGTCTTTGTGGAGTTCATCCCCAAAGCGCGCGCGGGTGTGCCTTTGGCAGACGGGGTGGCTGGGTTTTATCGAGCCATCTACCACCACCAGCTCACCCCAGCACCCACACTCAAGCCGGCCACTTTGGCGTTGGCCGAATTGAGCCAAGGGTTGATGTCACTCCATTCGGCCGGTTGGATCAACGACGACCTCAAAAAGCGGGTGGAGCACCACGCCCACCAACACGCGCCAGCCATGATGGCGATAGGGCATGACTATGTCGATGCGGTTGCCAAGAATTTCATGTTCCACCAAGGGCGCTGGGTGGGCATTGACGTTGAAGCCATCGAGGCAGAGCGTTGGTTGGGGTTGGGGTTGGCCAAAGCCGAGTACCGGGGGTTGGTGGCCGCTGGCGACCCCGATTATTGGGGCATCCAAGACCCGGTGTGGATCGATCAATACCCCATTGTTCGCTTGAACTTTCTGGTGACGTATTTCAATACCAAGTTGGCCCAAGGCAAGCCAGGCCACATTCGCATTCAAGCCTTGGCCGATGCGCTTTAACGCACACCAATGACTTTGTGCGACTGCAAACTGAACCGCCACTGCGGGTGGGCGAGGCAGTAGTCAATGGTTTTTTGGGTGTTGGCCTCGATATCGGGCCCATCCATGGGCTGGAGCAAGAAGTGGCGAAAATCAAGGTCTTTGAAATGCTCCGGTGGCGCTTTGAGTTGGGGATACACCAGCTTCAACTCATCGCCTTGGGTTTGGACCACCGGCGCGGTGGACTTGGGGCTGACGCACAGCCAATCAATGCCGTTGGGGGCTTTCACGGTACCGTTGGTCTCGACGGCGATATAAAACTGGTGGGCGTGCAGCGCCTCAACCGCCGCCTCGTCCAACTGCAACAACGGCTCACCGCCGGTGCACACCACCATGGGCTCGGCCGAGCCACCCTCATCGGGCCACAGTTGCTTGACCGCCTCGGCCAACGCTTCAGCGGTCTTGAACTTGCCACCCCCTGGCCCATCGGTGCCGACAAAGTCGGTGTCGCAAAAAGAACACACCGCACCCGCGCGGTCTTTTTCTAAGCCAGACCACAGGTTGCACCCCGAAAAACGCAAAAACACCGCCGGCCGTCCGGCATTGATGCCTTCGCCTTGCAGCGTATAAAACATCTCTTTGACGCTGTAGGTCATGCGGCTGTCTCCTGCCCATCTGCGCGCATCACAGCCGCGCCGGCGTGGGTGGTGTGTTCAACATCCACCCCGCACAAGCCCGGCAGCAGCGATTCGGTGTGGCTGTGGATCCAATGCGCCAGCGTCATCGAATCGGCGTGTTCCAAGCCTTCGATGGCGTAGAGCGGGTGGTGATCGAGCCGCTCAAAGATCGGCTTGAAAGCCTGTTTAACATCACCAAAGTCATGGACCCAGCCCAAGGCCTCATCAATCGGCCCGCTCAAGTGCAACCGCACTTTAAAGGTGTGTCCATGGATTTTTTGTCTGGGGTCATCGGGGGCGGTGTCGGTCAGGCGGACGGCACAATCGAGGGTCTGCTCTTTCCAGATCCGCATGCGCTCACCATCGAACCAACACCCCGCGGTGGGGGTTTCATTGACCGCCACAGACTGCAAGCCGGGCAGCGAGTCCAACCGCGTCCACAGCCACACCGCCAAATGCTCGCTGGTGGGGTTTTCAAGGCCGTCGATGTCATTCAAACACGACCAGTGAAGTTGCTCAGCCAGCGGCCGCCAGGCTTGATCAATCTGATCGCGGACCGCCGCGGGGCTGTTATCCAAAGCCAGCGATGAGGCAATGCGCACAGAAAAACCATGGCCGTGCATCCGCCCGCATTTGTGTCCCGGCGGGACGTTGGGGAGCTGGTGCGCGGCCTCAAAGGCGTGGCCTTGGGTCACCGTGAAAGAGGGCTGTGGTAGGCAAGTGAGTTTGGCCCAACACCCCGGTGCCGTGTTGAGCTCAATCCACACAGGATTGAGCTTTTGTAGGTTTTGGGCGAACCACTGAAGCAAGACACCATCCTCGGCGGACTGGCCGAGGACGGCGTTGAGGTTTTGGTGATCGAGTGTGTTGGCCTGATCGGTCAGCGCCGTTTGCAGGGCATCCCACGAGCCATGGGGGCTGGCGGCCACTTGCACCCCAAAGCTGTGGCCGTGCCACCGCGCCGTGGGGTGGCCCGGTGGGCTTTGGGTCAGTTGACGCGCGGACTCAAAGCCCGCGTGTGCCAAGTGAAATGATTGTCGGTCAGGCATGCGCGCATTATCTCACCAACTTAAGCGGCTGTTGACGCGTCGGCGACTGATCGTGCTCATAATGGCCAGATGATCATGAAAGCTTTGGCCAGCGTGTTTTTTTATGGGCGCTTTTTGCGCCCATTCAGTGTGTTGGGGTTTCGCCGAGCCCAGCGGCATTTTCAGTGCGATCGGTTTGATTTTTCAAACCAGCGCTGGATCATCACCGGGGCCAGCGGTGGCTTGGGGCGGGCGCTGGCCTTGGCCGCCAACGCCATGGGCGCACAGGTGTGGGCGCTGGCACGCTCCAAAGACCGGCTGGCCTCGCTCAAAGACGCCGCCAAAGACCCGGCGCGGTTGACACCGGTGGTGTGCGATCTGTCCAGCATGGCCGCGATTGCGTCTGTTGTTGATGAGCTTAGCGCGCAGTGGGGTGGCCCCGCGGATGTGTTGGTCAACAACGTCGGCGTGTTGTTGGATCAAACCCGCCTGACCGCTGAGGGGTTTGAGCTGGCGTTGGCCACCAACCTGTTGGGGCCTGTGTTGTTGACCCGAAAACTGCTGGCGGCCAATGCTTTGAGCCCAGACAGTCAGGTGATCAATGTCAGCTCGGGTGGCATGTATGGCACGGCCCTGAAACTTGAGGCCATGACCCAGCCCGATCTTAATGGCTACGATGGCGTGTCGGCGTATGCCATGCACAAACGAGCGATGGTGTCGTGGACGCACCATTGGAATGACACCCACCCCCAAGGCCCCGTGATGCAGGTCATGCACCCAGGCTGGGTCAAAACGCCAGGCGTGGCCGTGTCGTTGCCTTATTTTTCGAAGATCATGAAGCCCCTTCTGCGTTCCCCAGCCCAGGGGATCGATACGGTGCTGTGGCTGGCCGATGAAAGACCACCCGCCACCGGTCATGGGATTTGGTTGGATCGCGCGCTGGCTGAAGAGCACGCCTTTTCCATGACCCAACAAAGCCCAGTGACCGTCCAAGACCTGACGGCCTACTTTGATCAAACGCTCAGCCCATGGCAATAAAAAAAGCCAACCTCCCCACCAAGGTGTGCGTGGTCTGCAAGCGGCCTTTCACGTGGCGGCGAAAGTGGAAAGATTGTTGGGATGAGGTGAAGTACTGCTCTGAGCGGTGTCGGCGTCATCGACCACAAGGATCTACCGATGGCTGACGCCGCCACAGACACCCGACCCATTCAGGTGGTTTGGTACAAACGCGACCTGCGGGTTGATGACCATGCGCCACTCGATGAGGCGGCCAAGCGCGGCCCGGTGTGGCCTGTTTACATCGTCGAGCCCGGCCTGTGGCAACAGCCCGACATGAGCCTTCGCCACCAGCGCTTTATTGACGCCTCGTTGGTGGATCTGGACGCGGCGCTGCGCGCATTGGGCCAAGGCTTGGCCGTGATTGAAGGGGAGGCGGTTGAGGCTTTCCAAACGCTTTTGGCCCGCTGGCCGAACATGGCCATCCACGCCCATGAAGAAACGGGCAATGGGTGGACGTATCGGCGTGACCAAGCCGTTCGCCGCTGGGCCCGATCGGTGGGGGTTGATGTTTTTGAGTATCCGCAGTTTGGCGTCGTTCGTGGCCTGACCAACAGAGACCACTGGGCAAAAGGTTGGACAGCAATCATGCGCGATCAGCAGCGGCCCACGCCGCAGGCGCTGCCGACGATTGAGCGCTTACCCCCCATTCGAGATCCGTTCGCCAATGCCCCGGCATTTGATGCCACCCCAGCGCCGCAACAGCAGCGCGGGGGCATGCAATCGGGCCGCGCGATTTTGGCGAGCTTTCTCAACGACCGCGGCCAGCACTACCGGGGCGGGATTTCCTCGCCCAACCGGGCCCCCACCTCGGCGTCTCGGTTGAGCGCCCACATCGCCTACGGCACCTTGAGTTTGCGGGGGATTGTGCAGGCCACCCATGCCCGACAGCGCGAGGTCAAAGCCTCAGGCGAGGTGAAATGGGCACGCTCGTTGGCACAATTTGAAAGGCGCTTGCATTGGCATTGCCATTTCATCCAAAAACTCGAACAGCAACCCCGGTTGGAGACTCAGAACATGCACCGGGGGTTTGATGGCATGCGCGAAGATGACTTTGATGAGGCGAGGTTTGAGGCGTGGAAGCGCGGTCAAACCGGCTATCCGTTGGTTGATGCGTGCATGCGCTCGTTACAAGCCACCGGGTGGCTGACTTTTCGGATGCGGGCGATGGTCACAAGCTTTGCCTCGTATCATTTGTGGCTGCACTGGCGCGAACCCGCGCTGCACTTGGCGCGCATGTTCACAGACTACGAGCCGGGGATTCACTACAACCAAATCCAGATGCAATCGGGCACCACCGGGATCAACGCCACGCGGATCTACAACCCCGTCAAGCAAGCCCAAGACCAAGACCCCCAAGGCGCATTTATTCGACAATGGGTGCCCGAGTGGAACACGCCTGAGTACCCCGACCCCATTGTCGATCACCAAGACGCGGCCCGCCAAGCCAAAGCGCGCATGAAAGTCTTCCGTGACCAAGCGGGGTTTCGGCAAGAGTCGCAGGCGGTGTATCAAGCTTTGGGCAGTCGTCAACGCCCCGCGCGGCGCAAAAAGAAAAAAGCACCGGCCGCAAAGCAGGGCACCTTGTTCGATTGAGCGGTCGGTTGATCAATCGGTTGATCGATCGTTTAGGTGCCGCAGAATGTTTTAAGCACGCGCTCGTCTGCCCGGGGTGGGCCTGCCCAATCGGCGTGTTCGGGCTGATCATCGAAAGGGTGATTCAATAGCGCGCCCAAGCGCTTCATCGGCTCAAAGTCCAGCCGGTCAATGGCCGCATCCACGGCCTGCTGGGCCAGGTGGTTTCGTAAGATAAACGCCGGGTTTCGTTGCTTCATCGCCGCTTGCCTGCTTGCGGCATCCAGTGGGGTGGATTGCAGGCACTGACGCCAACCCTGAAGCCACTGATCCACGTGGCTTGGGTCATCAAACAACACCGAAAGTGATTCGTCTTTCGGGCCGGGGTGGTCGTCCAGCGACCCCAGGCGGCGAAAGGTCAGGGTCATGTCGGCGTCGTTGGCCGCCATGCAATCCAAAAGCGCCATGGCGTGTTCGGTGTGCTGTGGGTTGGTCGGATCCAATCCCACTTTCTCGGTGATGCCTTGCTCAAAGTGGCGCTTGAATATCGCCGGAAACCGATTGAGGGCAGCGGTGGCGATCTCAATGCCCGCCTCGGGCTCGTTAGCGAGCAGTGGCAGCAAGCACTCGCCCAACCGCGCCAAGTTCCATGCCGCAATGGCCGGCTGTTGGTTGTAGGCGTAGCGACCGTGCCGATCGATGCTGGAATAGACCTGATCGGGGATGAAGGCATCGAGCATGCCAAACGGGCCGTAGTCGATGGTCTCACCGACCACAGAGCAGTTGTCTGTGTTCATCACGCCGTGGATGAACCCCACCTCCATCCACCGAGCAACCAAGGTCGCGGTGAGCTCAATGACGTGTTCAAACCAGCGCAAAGCGGCTTGATCGTGGCCCACCCACTCGGGGTGGTGGCGGTTGAGGACATAGCTGAGCAAGGCCTGGACCGATTCAGGGTCGTTTTGCCGCGCGATGAACTCAAACGTGCCGATGCGCACGTGGCTTTTCGCCACCCGACACAAGATCCCACCGGGCTCTTGGTTGTCGCGTTGAACGGACTCACCGGTGGCGATCGCTGCCAAAGCGCGCGTGGTCGGAATGCCCAGCGCGGCCATGGCCTCACAGCCCAAGTACTCGCGCACCACCGGACCAATGGATGAGCGGCCGTCGCCGTTCCTCGAGAATGGTGTGGGGCCTGCGCCTTTGAGTTGGATGTCGAAGCGTTGCCCCTGGGGGTCTTGTTGTTCGCCCAAAAGCAGCGCGCGGCCATCGCCCAACACCCCCGCCCAATGCCCAAACTGATGCCCGGCATACGCCATGGCAATGGGTTGGGTGTGGGGCAGGGTCGTTTGGCCTGACAACACCGCCAAACCCGCCTCGCTGTGGAGCCAGTGGGGATCCAACCCCAGCGTCTCGGCCAGCGCATCGTTGATCACGATCGGTGTGGGGCGATCGACCGGCGTGGGGTCGACCGGCGCATAAAACACCTCGGGCAGTTGGGTGTAGGTTTGGGTCAGCTGCATTGCGCTCATCGGTCCTTATTGATCTAACAACACCTCATGCCATGATGACACCAGCGGCGCTTTGATGCTCACAACAGGCCTGATATCCTCTCGCCACCTTTCACCGATACAAAGCGTTTCGATACCCCAATGAATGCCGCCACGCCCGCCAGCCCAAGCCTTCGCTTGGATCGATTCCCGCCGAGTCGCGATGCCGGGCTGGCCCGCTTGGCGGCGTTTGTGCCCCACGCGGGGTCTCATTATGCCAAGCACCGCAACACCGATTTCGGGCGCACGGGGGATGTGGGTGTGTCGGGGCTGTCGCCGTATTTACGTTATCGCGTGCTGACCGAGGCCGAGGCGATCGGCGCGGTGTTGGACAGCCACACCCTCAAACACGCCGAGAAGTTTGTCCAAGAGGTGGTCTGGCGGACCTACTTTAAAGGCTGGCTGGAAATGCGCCCCCAGGTGTGGGCCGATTACTTGGCCCAGCGCGATAAAGACTGGGTGTTGGTGTCGAACGACACCGCACTCAACAAGCGCTACCAAGCCGCAATTGAGGGGCGCACCGGCATCGAGGGGTTTGACGATTGGGCCCAAGACCTCGCCGAGGTGGGGTATTTACACAACCACGCGCGGATGTGGTTTGCCTCGATTTGGATCTTCACGCTGAAACTGCCTTGGGCATTGGGCGCGGATTTTTTCTTGAACCACTTGCTTGATGGTGACCCGGCCTCGAATACCTTGTCGTGGCGCTGGGTGGCCGGGCTGCAAACTCAGGGCAAGACCTACTTGGCCAGCCAGGACAACATCGAGCGGTTCACTCAAGGGCGGTTTTCGCCACGCGGCTTGGCCACCGAGGCGGTGGCGGTTGACGGTCCTGCCAATCCGCCGCCCCAAGCGCTGCCCGAGCGTTTGGATGTTCGGGCGGCGTTGAGTGCGCCCAGCGTGTTCATCGTCCACCCCGACGATTTGTCGATTTACAACGAGATTAAAGACCACCCCATGGTCAAAGCCGTGGTTTGGGTGCAAGGCGCCGATGGCGCCACGCCTTGGCCGCAATCGGCGCACGCGCGCTCGTTTGTCAATGCCGTCATTGACGATTGGGCTGGGCTGAACGATGTGGTGATGCCCACAGCCGATCCGAGCAAGGTCAATGCCTTGGCGGATCTCGTGGGCGCAACGCAATGGGTGAGCATGGCCCCACCGGTCGGGCCGATGGCCGATGCCATGGATGCGCTATCGAACGCCGGCCCGAAGCCCTTGATTCAAGCGCGTCGCGGCTACGACGCCACCCTCTGGCCGCTGGCCACCAAAGGCTTTTTCCCCTTCAAAAAACAGGTCTTGGAAGGGCCATCATTGATAGAAACTATGGGCTGATTCTCACCTGCCTACCGCGTTTGCTTGTATAATATGGGACTATTTCAGTACGATATAGACCCACACCCGCTTAACTGACGAATAAAGGAACCTCACGAATGCCCACGACAGACTCAAAACGTCGGTTCACCGACCTCAGGCTCACCGCACTGGCTTGTGCCATTGGGGGTTTAATGGCCTTTGGTCACGCCGCGGCTCAAGACGGCTCGGTGCCCGGTGATGCGTCCAACGCGTCGACCGAGCAAGTCGACGACACCGTGACTGTGACCGCCGAACGTGGCCGCGAGCGGATCGCCAAAGAGACCCCACAAGGGGTGGCGACGATCAATCGAGAGGAGTTGGACCGGCAGGTCCCCATTGATTTGGCCGAATCCTTGCGTCGCGAGCCCTCCGTGGGTTTGGGTCCCGCCGGCAGTGCGCTGAACTTCTGGCAGCAAGGTTTTTCCATTCGAGGCTTGGGACTGCAGCGGGTGCTGACCTTAACCGATGGCGTTCGCTTGTCGGGGCAGGGCACGGGTTATGGCGGGGGCAACATCAGCCTGTACGATAGCTTCGCTGTTGATCGGGTCGAGGTGTTGCGGGGCCCCAACTCAGTGTTGTACGGCACCGATGCCTTTGGGGGTGTGGTCAACATCATCACCCGCCAACCGACTCGGCGCAGAGAGCCTGGTTTCAACGGGGGCGTGGGCTACAGCTACGACTCGGCGTATGACCTCAACCGCGCGGGCTTTTATATCGATGCGGGCAATGAAAATGTCGGGGCCGTGTTCGGGGGCAGTTACTCCACCACCGAAAACCCGCAGCTGGCCGATGGCACTCAAGCCACCAGCGGTGCGGCCGATAAAACGTCAGCGTTTGCCCGGGTGAACTTCCATCTCGATGAAAAACGCCGCATCAGTTTTATTGCCAACACCAGCCGCGATGAAGACGTGGAAGTCGAAGACAGCTTCATCCCCTTCGGCCCAGTGGGCCGCGGGCCGTTGCGTTTCACTTTCCCTGAGTACTACAGAAGCTTGGTGGGGGTGGATTATCAGTCCTTGGAAATCTCAGAAGCCATTGCTGAGTTTCGGATCGGGTTTTATTGGCAGCAAACCCAGCGGGTGTTTGATCGCACCGCACCCGAGGCGTTTTTTGCGCCACCGCCACCGAGAATTGATTCGGTTCGGGTGATCACCGACGATGAAATCAACACCTACGAAATCACCCCGCAGGTTCGGTTTGATCTGGGCAACCACCAGCTGACGGTGGGTGCAGACATCGGTTACGACACCTCGGTCGGACCTGAGACGGAAACCCGCGAGCAGCTGTTTCCGTTTGGCCCGCCCTCGCCGCTGTTCAACCCAGGGCCCACCGAGCGTGTGCGTGTCGACGCTGACCAAACCCGGGTGGGTGCGTATGTCCAAGACAGATGGGACTTTGCGCCTCGGTTTGAGTTGATCAGCGGGTTCCGCTTGGATCATTTCTCCACCGATGACGACATCTCAGAGACATCCAAATCAGAGACCGGCTACAGCGGTAATGTGGCGGTGGTCTACGAGAGAAGCCCCATCAACAACTGGTATGTGAACTTGGGCTCAGGTTTTCGCGCGCCCGACTTGGCTGAACGCTACCAGCGTTCGGTGGTGGCCGTTGTTCAAACCCAAGAAGTGATCGGCAACCCCGATCTTGACTCCGAGCGGTCCATCTCGTTTGATGTGGGCAGCAAGTGGGAGACCGACAATGTGAGTGCAGAAGCGGCGGTGTTTGTGAACGAGGTCAGAGACTTCATCACCACACAAACCATTTCAGCCCGCCCGGCCATCACCCAGCCCCAAAACGTGGGCGATGTGGTGTTGTTTGGTTGGGAAGCCTCGGCCGCGTGGCGGTTGGGCGATTGGGAGCTGTTTGGCAACGCCTCTCGCACCTACGCGCCTTCCGATGAGGATGTGGTGCGCACCGACGGTGGTCGTTTGAACTACGGCGTGGCGTACAAAGTGGCCGGCCCAGGTGAGAGTGATCTTCGCTTTGAAGCCTTTGGTCGGACCGTGTTGGCGGGTCAAGACCTCACCGAGGGCCGCGAGAACGTTGTCGACTACCCAAGCTTCACCACATTTGATGTGCGAGGCCTGGTGGATCTGTCGTTGAGCAACGAGCGCACATTGCGCTTGGTGGCTGGGGTGAAAAACCTGACAGACAAAGTCTACAAAGAGCCGTTCTTTAATGAGGTGCAGCCTGAAAGAAGCATCTACGGTTCAGCGCAGTTCTTGTTTTAAGTCACAAGAAAACAGACCCCACCCGATGGTTTGGCGGTCGGGTGGGGCTTAACCAAGCAACGCCAGCACTCGATATCAAACTCTCCGTTTCAGTACTGGTCACCTTGCGTGGCCAGTACTTCTTTGTGTGTGGCGCGCCCGGCATGGACTTTTAACAGCCACGGCATCAGGGCCAACACGCACACAATCTCAAGCGAGCCGACGACGATAAAGATGGTGGGATAAACCGACACACCCAAGGCCTTCAGCGCGGTGATGCCACCCACCCCCAGCATGGGGCCCAGCATGAACCCCAATGAGCCGGCCAAATGAAACCCGCCCATGGCGGTGGCTTGTTGGTCGTCGCTGGCCAATTGGCTGGTGAGGATAATCGATGGCGCCAGCATCAACGCCGCCACCAACCCCCCAAAGGCCATGATGGGCAAAATCATATCGGCGCTGCCTAAGCCCAACGCCATCAAGTACACGCCATAAAGAATACTCCCCACCGCCATCAAGGCCACCGGGCTGACTTTCTCGCATAACAAACCCGCCGGATAGGTCAGCGCGCCAAACGGCAACAAAAAAGTCGCCATCGCAATGCCGATTTCAGCGGGGGCGAGATCCAACACGGTGGCGAAATAAAGCGAGACGGTGGAAATAATAAACCCCACCGTGAGCCGGTCCACAAAGGTGAACACATAAGGAATCGCCAGCGCGTGTTGCCGCGTGATCAATTTCAGCATCACCGGCAAGCGCTGCGCGGCCGAGCGGATGGGGGCGTCGTGCAGCACCCAGCTGGCCGCCAGGGCGACGATCAGCATCAAGGTGCCGCCATACAAGAACAAGTTGGTGGCGTGTTCTGAGCCGATGCGCCCACCCAGCACCGAACCGGTGGCCACGCCCAAGCTCATGGCCGCACCCACCAACCCCAACGATCGGCCCTTGCGGGCGGTCGGCGCGATGTCAGCCACCAGCGTCATCGCCAGCACCAACACCACCATGTGCGCCCCACCTTCCAAGAACCGAAGGCTCAATTGAACCGGGTAGGGGAAGGGCAGGTACATCAAAAACAGCAGCACCGAGAAAATAAACAACGCCGGCACAATCAGTGCCTTGCGCCGCCCCAGCCGGTCAGACCACAGGCCCGCAGTCAGCGCCATGACCAGTGATCCGGCCATGTTTGATGACATAAACAAGTGGCGATCCAGATCACCGCTGCCAGGGAAGCGACCCTCGGTCAGCTCATACAACAAAGGGACCACCGCAGTGACCGGAAGCATGATCAAAAAAACGCCAAGCGCGATGGGCCAAATACGGGTCATAAGGCCTCTATGGTATCGCTTTTGCGGGGGGCAATCTGACTTATGGGACCAAATTCGTGCCAATTGAGCCATCCTCGATACAATGCCCATCAATGGATCAAGCATCGCGCCAACCTGCACGACAGGGCCCGCAACGCATCGTGTGTTTGAGCACCGAGGCGGTGGATGTGTTGTATCGGTTAAACCAGCAACACAAGATTGTCGGCATCTCAGGTTTCAGTGTGCACCCGCCCCAAGCGCGCCGCGAAAAACCGAAAGTCAGCGCGTACACCAGCGCCAAAATCGATCAGATTGTCGCGCTTGAGCCTGACTTGGTGCTGGGGTTTTCAGACCTGCAAGCCGACATCATGGCTCAGCTGGTGCGTCTGGGTCAGCAGGTGCACGTGTTCAACCAACGCACCATTGAGGGAATCGTTGCTTTCATCTTGGATGTGGGGCGGATGGTCGATGCTCATGCGGCGGCGCAAGCGCTGGTCGCTCAGATCGATGACCACCTCGCTGCCGTTGCGGCCAGCGCACCCAAAAATACCAAGCCCCGGGTCTATTTTGAAGAATGGGACGAGCCAATGATCTGTGGAATTGAGTGGGTCTCACAACTGATCGACTTGGCCGGCGGCGTGGACGTGTTTGCCGACAAAGCCCGCGGCGGTCAAGCGTCGGCCAGAATCATCGACGACCCAATGGCGGTGATTGAGGCCAACCCAGACATCATTATCGGCTCGTGGTGCGGCAAAGCCTTCCAGCCCGATCGCGTGTGCGCGCGTCGAGGCTTCGACCAGATTGCTGCGGTGGCCAACGGGCGCTTGCACGAAATCAAATCCGCCCACGTCTTACAACCTGGACCGACGACACTCATCGACGGTCTGGATCAGCTGTGTCGCATCATTCGGTCATGATCGATGCCGACCTTGACTTGGCCTACCGCCAGACCGACTACTGGGTCGCCACCGAACCGGCCAGCCGCTGGCGGATTGGCCACACCCACCCACGCTGGGTGCGGCGTCAGGCCGAGCGGGGCGTGTCGTGCGCGACCTGGCTGACCGCCCACAACCCGGCAAGCGTCCAGCAGACCGCCAAGGCCAATGAGCACGCGCACCAGCGCCTGTGTCAGGCCTTGGCGCAAGCCCAGTGGGATTGGCTGCCGGCCTGGGCCCAGCACCCCAGCAACGGCTGGCCAGTTGAGCATGGGGCCATGGTGTGGGGCATGGACTGGACGGCGGCGGGTCGCTGGGGTGCTCGGTTCGGCCAGCGGGCGGTGGTTTGGATGGATGCCGAAGGCACCGCCCATTTGCGCTGGATGGCTTGAATTGCAGGGGGCTTTGGGTAATAATGGCGGGCTAGTTTCTAATTTCGTCAGGAAAGCAGTCATGTCACGAGTCTGTCAGGTCACCGGCAAGCGCCCATTGGTAGGCAACAATGTCTCGCACGCCAACAACAAGACGCGCAAGCGGTCTTTGCCGAACTTGCACCACCACCGGTTCTGGGTGGAGAGCGAAAATCGCTGGGTGAGGCTTCGTGTGTCCACCAAGGGTTTGCGCATTATTGACAAAAACGGCATCGACCAGGTCTTGGCCGACCTGCGTGCCCGTGGCGAGAAGGTATAAGGAGCAAGACCATGGCAAACAGCGCACGCGACAAAATTCGGTTGGTGTCTGAAGCAGGCACAGGCCACTTCTACACGACCGACAAAAGCAAAAAGAACACCCCGCACAAGCTGGAGTTCAAAAAATATGACCCGGTCGTGCGCAAGCACGTGATGTACAAAGAAGCCAAAATTAAATAAGCGATCGCCTTGCCAATGGCGGTAGTGAAGAAGCCGGGCTTGCCCGGCTTTTTTGTGCCCGAAAGGTTTTGGTTGAAGGGTCACGCGCGAGCACGTTCATCAAGGGTCAACCCAGCCGCGTTCGGCCAAAGAGACCACCTCGCCATCGCCGACAATGAAATGATCGAGCAAGCGAATCTCCACAAGCCCCAAGGCCTGCTGGAGGCGTTGGGTAATCTTGAGATCCGCTTGGCTGGGTTCGGCCACGCCACTGGGGTGGTTGTGAGCCACGATCATCGCCGCCGCTCGGCGGCCCAACGCCCGCTCGACGACCACCCGCGGGTGGACTTGCGCCGAATCGATGGTGCCGTTGAACAGCTCCTCAAAAGAGATCACCCGAAACCGCGTATCGAGCATCAGCGCACAAAACACCTCGTTGGGCCGATCGCGCAAGACGGCCTGGAGGTAGTCGCGGGTGATTTGTGGGCTGGTCATCGGCTCACTGCGCGCCAAAGTCTCTTTGAAGTGGCGCCTGGCCAACTCCAGCGCCGCTTGCAGCTGGGCGTACTTGGCAGGGCCCAAGCCGGTGTGGTCACACACCACATCCACTGGCGCGTCCAACACGGCCCGAAGGCTCCCCAGGTCTTGGATCAGCGCGCGCGCCACATCCAAAGCCGACCGCCCCAAGTGGCCTGTTCGCAAGACAATCGCCAGCAATTCCGCGTCGGTCAGCTGCGATGAGCCCAGCGCGAGCAGCCGCTCCCGAGGCCTTTCTTGCTCAGGCCAGTCTTTCATCGTCAATCGCCCCAAAGACATTGTATGCTTACCCCTTAGCGTGGCGTGTGTCGTCATTATCCACGCGCCTTGAGCCCATCAGCGAGGCGACAACGCACCGTTGAGGTGTCGGACAATGACCCCAAAGCGGGTTGATCAGGAGGGTGTTTTGAAACCACTGCAAGTCAAAATCATGGACGAGCGCTTGGGTCGGGATTGGCCGCTGCCGGACTACGCCACCGAAGGCTCAGCGGGCATGGATCTTCGTGCCTGCGTTGCTGACACACTGACACTGGCGCCTGGGGATGTGTCGCTGGTGCCTTCAGGCTTGGCCATCCACCTGGACGACCCAGGGCTTGCGGCGGTGTTGTTGCCACGCTCTGGCTTGGGACACAAACACGGCTTGGTGTTGGGCAACCTGGTTGGTTTGATCGACAGCGATTACCAAGGCGAGGTCAAGATATCGTGCTGGAACCGCGCCGATCAGCCGATTGCCATCGAGCCGGGCCAGCGCATTGCCCAGTTGGTGATTGTGCCGGTGGTGCAAATGGCTTTGCAGCCGGTGGACGAGTTCACCCCCACCGAGCGCGGCGAGGGGGGCATTGGCCACACCGGCAGCCAGTGATGGCTCAGTAGTAGGCGTATTCTTTAAAAAGGGTGGCCAGGTCCCCACCCCAGCGCCCGTTGTAGGCGGCCAGCTTTTCTTCGGCGGGGGTGGTGCCGCGATCGACAACCTCTTCCAAGGCCACCAAAAACCCACCCTCGTGATCGCCCGAACCGGTCAAGCGTTGGCGTTTGGCCAACCCAGAACGCGCCATGGCGACACATTCTTCAGCCAACTCGCGGACACTGCGGCCGTGGATGGTGGCTTTGAGTCCAAACCGCGCCACATCCGACCGAAGGGCGTCGTTGTCTTGTGTTGACCAGTCTTTGGTCAATGACAGGCAGTGATCCAAGTTCGTCTGGTCATACAAAAGCCCCACCCAAAAGGCAGGCAACGCGCACAGTCTGCGCCACGGGCCGCCATCGGCGCCGCGCATTTCCAAAAACCGCTTCAGGCGCACTTCTGGAAAGGCGGTGGTCAGGTGGTCTTCCCAATCTGCCAACACCGGATACTCGCCCGGCAGCGCCGCCAACCGACCGGCCATAAAATCCCGAAACGACTGGCCCGCAACATCGATATAGCGCCCTTGGCGTTGCACGAAATACATCGGCACATCGAGCATCCAATCGACGTAGCGCTCAAACCCCATGCCCGATTCAAACACCCAGGGCAAGGTGCCGGTGCGGTCGGGGTCGGTGTCGGTCCAAACGTGGCTGCGGTAACTCAAATACCCACTGGGTTGGCCGTCGACAAAGGGCGAGTTGGCAAACAAGGCGGTGGCAATGGGTTGCAGCGCCAACGAGGCGCGAAGTTTGGCGACCATGTCCGCCTCGTCACTGAAGTCGAGGTTGACTTGCACCGTGCAGGTGCGCTTCATCATGTCGATGCCCAACTGCCCAACTTTCGGCATGTAGTTGCGCATGATTTCATAGCGCCCTTTGGGCATCCATTCGATGTCATCGCGGGACGCGGTGGGGTGAAAGCCCAACCCAATAAAGCCAATGCCCATGGGTTCGGCGACTTGCTTGACCTCAGCCAAGTGGGTGTTGACCTCGTGACAGGTTTGGTGGAGGTTATCCAACAGCCCGCCCGACAACTCCAATTGACCACCAGGCTCTAAGGTGATCGAGCAGTCGTCCTTTTTCAGGGCAATGATGTTTGGGCCTTCATACACCCCCTGCCAACCAAACTGCTCAGACAAACCGCTCAGCACCGCTTGGATGCCGCGTGGCCCAGCGTAGGGCAACGGTTGAAAGGTGTCGGTGTGGAAGCCGAACTTTTCGTGTTCGGTGCCAATGCGCCACTGGTCCTTGGCGCGGCCACCGCCGGCCATCCACTCCACCAACTGGCGGGGGTCGGTCAGCACGGGTTGTTCGCTTGGAGAAGTCACGGCGAGCCTCTAGGGCTAAAATGAACCGACATTATCGCCTAGGATTGCCATGGAGTGCACCCACCGTCGACAAACCCACCTCGCCGCCGTCGCCATGTCGCTGGTGTTGTTGTTGGGTTGGGCCGGTTCGGCGGGCGCGGCAACGCTGCACCGAAGCGTGGGCCCCGAGCCCGATGCCTTGGACATCCACCTGGCCCAAAGTTTGTCGGCGATCAATGTGCTGCGCGATTTGCACCTGGGCCTTGTCGGGCTGGACGCCCAAGCGCGCGCCGTGCCTGGCATTGCCAAGTCATGGTCGGTCGATGAGCGTGCTTTGGTGTGGACGTTTGAGTTGGATGAGGGGGCCCGATGGTCCGATGGCACACCCATCGTGGCCGATGATTTTGTCGCCGGTTGGCGCCGCGCGGTGGATCCGGCGACTGGCTCACCGGTGGCGGGTCTGTTGGAGCCGATCGAAAACGCCCGCGCCATTCGCCGGGGTCGAGCCAGCGTCGAGACACTGGGGGTTCAAGCGCCCGGCCCCCACCGCTTGGAAGTGACACTCGAACAACCCACGCCATGGTTTGAGGAGCTGTTGACTCACCCGGTGATGGCGCCGTGGCCGGGCCAGACGCCGCGGTTCAGCGGCGCCTACACCTTGGTCGAGCGCTTGCCCGGGGCGCACCTTCGCCTTCGAAAAAACCCCCACCACCTTGGGGCCGATCAAGTCGCCATCGATGAGGTCATGTGGCACGTCATTGAGCAGCCGTCGGTTGAGTTGTCGCGCTTTCGGGCCGGGCAGCTCGACATCACCGAGACCATTCCACCCGGGCGCGTGGACTGGCTGAAAACCCGCATGGGTTCGTCTTTGAGAATCGCGCCGTACTTGGGCTCATTTTTCTTGGCGTTCAACGTCGCCCACCCCACTTTCAAAGACCAGGTGGCGCTGCGTGAGGCGCTGAGCCTGGTCATTGACCGACAGCGGTTGACCCGACAGGTCTTGGGTGCCGGTGAACAGCCGGCCTACGCGCTGATCCCACCGAGCCTGCCCGGTTGGACGCCACCGCCGCCGTTCACCGACTTGCCACGCGCCGAGCGCATCGACAAAGCCCAAGCGCTCTACGCACAAGCCGGCTACAGCCAAGACAAGCCATTGAAAGTCGAGCTTCGCTTCAACACCTCACTCAACCACCGCCGGATGGCCGCCGCGGTGGGGGCGATGTGGCGCGAGCACTTGGGCGTGCACACGCGCCTGGTCAATGAAGAGTGGAAAGTGTTTGTCACCAACCGCCGCCAAGGCCGGATCACCCAAGTCGTTCGCGGCGGCTGGATCGGCGATTGGCAAGACCCTGCCAACTTTTTGCAATTGTTTGTCTCCGACAGCCCTTTGAACTACAGCTTTTGGCAAGACGCGCGTTTTGATCGGTTGGTTGAGCGTGCAAAATCCCAAACCGGTCCCACGCGACTGGCCACCTTGGCCCAAGCCGAGCAACGCCTGATCGACCAGCATGTCATCATTCCCCTGTACTACTATGTATCGAGACATTTGGTTCAACCCAATGTCAAAGGCTGGGAAGACAACTTAATGGACATTCACCTATCAAAATGGCTGTCGCTGGAATGAAGGCGCGCCAGTTCGTGGCCATGGTGCTGGGCACCGGCCTGGTGGTGGCCTGTGGCGCGCCCGAGCCTGATGGCACCCCGCCTGGGCCGATCGCGTTGAGCGAGCCGGTCGAGGTTGTGCTCGATGAGCAAGGCCAACCCGCAGCTGAGGTGTTGGCCGATCAGCAGGTGTTGCACCGCGGCAATGGCGAAGAGCCGCAGACCTTGGACCCTCACCTTGGCGAGGGCGTGCCGACGACCAATATTGTGATCGACTTGTTTGAGGGGTTGACCACCACCGCCCCCGACGGTCAGATCATTCCTGGCGCGGCGGCGCGCTGGAACATCAGCCGAGACGGGCTGACCTACACCTTTTATCTCGACCCCGATGGGCGCTGGAGCAATGGCGAGCCCGTCACCGCGGGGGATTTTGTGTGGTCGTGGCGGCGCGTGGTCAACCCACAGACCGCAGCGACCTATGCCCGCATGCTCGCGCCGGTGGCCAACGCTGAGGCGATTTTGGCCGGCGAGCTGCCCCCCAGTGAGCTCGGTGTGGTCGCGCTGAATGAGTTGACGTTTCAAGTCACCTTGGCCTCGCCAACGCCCTACTTTTTGGGGCTGTTGTCGCACCCGACGACGTTTGCTGTCTACCCGCCCAGTGTTGAAGCCCATGGGTCGGGGCACGTCAGGCCTGGCCGGTTGGTCTCCAACGGCGCGTATCAGCTCAACGACTGGCAGGTGCGCTCAAAGATTGAACTGACCCCCAACCCGCACTACCGCCTGGCTGAACAGACCCGCATCGAGCGGGTGGTGTTTTATCCCTTTGAAGATGAGAACACCGAATTCACTCGATTCAGGGCGGGCGATTTGGGGTGGACGTATCAAGTGCCCAGCGCGCAGTTTCAGTGGCTGTCTGACAACCTCGACAACGCGTTGGTGGTGAGCCCTTGGTTTGGCACTTACTTTTTTTCTTTCAACCTGGAAAAGCCGCCGTTTGCCGACAACTTAGCGCTGCGACAAGCGTTGTCTTTGGCCGTTGATCGCCGCTTGCTCACCGACAGGGTCAGCCGGTTTGGCGAGATGCCAACGTTTTCGTTGGTGCCACCGGGGTTGCCCGACTACGACTCACCCAAGCTCGATGTCGCCCAGATGAGCCAAACTGAGCGCGAAGCGTTGGCGCGGTCGTTGTACCGCCAAGCGGGGTATTCTGAGAGCCAACCGCTGACGGTGGAGCTTCGCTACAACACCTCAGAAAACCACCGCAAGATCGCCGTGGCGATGGCGGCGATGTGGAAAGAGGTGTTGGGGGTGAGAACGCGCCTGATCAATGAAGAGTTTCGGGTGTTTTTACAAAACCGCGCCCAAAAGCGCGTCACCCAAGTATTTCGCTCGGGTTGGATTGGCGACTACCAAGACGCCTACACTTTTTTAGAGCTGTTCCATTCAGACCATGGCCGCAATGACGCCGGTTACAACAACCCCGTGTTCGATGACCTGTTGGAGCGCGCGGCCAATGAGCGGATCAACGCCCGCCGGCACAACCTCATGAGCGAGGCCGAGCGCTTGCTGTTGGCCGATCAGGTGGTGTTGCCGGTGTTTGTGTATGTCTCCAAGCGCTTGATCCACCCGCGCTTGAAAGGCTGGCAGACCAACGTCATGGACCGCCACCCCACACGCTTCATGTACTGGGTGAAAGCCCAGCCTCAACCAAGCCCCGAGCCTTAAGACACCCTGATGCTGACTTTCTCCATCAAGCGTTTGATCTCGGCGGTGCCCACGCTGTTTTTATTGATCACCGTGGCGTTTTTCTTGATCCGGGTGGCCCCGGGTGGGCCGTTTGATTCTGAGCGCGCGTTGATGCCTGAGGTTGAGGCCAACCTGGCGGCCAAGTATCACCTCGACGAGCCGCTGGTGGTTCAATACGGCCGCTACCTGTGGCAAATCGCCCAGTTTGACTTTGGGCCATCGTTTCACTACTTGGATTGGAGCGTCAACGACTTGATTGCGCAAGGCTGGCCGGTGTCCATGGCGCTGGGCGGGCTGGCTTTGATCTTGGCGCTGTTGATTGGCATCCCGATTGGGGTGTGGGCGGCCGTGAACCAAAACAAAGCGATCGACTACACGGTGATGTCGGTGGCGATGATCGGCATTTCCGTGCCCGCGTTTGTGATGGCGCCGGTGTTGATTTTGGTGTTTGCCATTGCCTTGGGCTGGTTGCCCGCCGGGGGTTGGGCGTTCAGTTTTGATCGGATGGTGTTGCCGGTGCTGACCTTAGCGCTGCCGATGGTGGCGTATGTCGCCCGCATCACCCGTGGGTCGATGATTGAGGTGCTGCACTCGCCATTCATTCGCACCGCGCGCGCCAAAGGCATGCCCGAAAAAGACATTTTGACCAACCACGCGCTAAAGCCTGCGATGCTGCCCGTGTTGTCTTATCTTGGGCCGGCAGCGGCGGGAATTTTGACCGGCTCGGTGGTGGTGGAGCGGATCTTCACCATCCCAGGGATTGGGTCTTACTTCGTCCAAGGCGCGCTCAATCGAGACTACACCCTGGTGATGGGCGTGGTCATCTTGTACGGGATGCTGATCATCTTTTTTAACTTCTTGGTCGATTTGTTGTACGCCTGGCTCGATCCTCGGATCCGCTACGAAGACTTGAACGAGGACGGCTCATGAGCCCCGCCGGCCGCGCCCCGAAAAACGCCGACGCGTTCGAGCGTGCCCTCGATACCCGGCCGGTGATGGGCCGGTCGTTGTATGTCGATGCTTGGCACCGGCTTTTGAAAAACAAAGCCGCGGTGGCCGGGTTGGTGGTGCTGGCGGTGATGGCCGTGCTGGTGGTGGTCGGGCCCATGTTGGTCGAGTGGGACCACGAGATTCCTGACTGGGATAACTACTCCTCCCCGCCGTCGCTGGAGACCAACCACTGGTTTGGCACCGACGCGTTGGGCCGGGATTTGTTTGTGCGCACCATGATCGGCGGCCAGATCTCGTTGTTGGTGGGGATCATTTCCACGTTGGTGTCTTTGTTGATTGGCGTCAGCTACGGCGCCGTGGCGGGGTATTTTGGTGGCCGGGTGGACAATGTGATGATGCGGTTTGTCGATGCGGTCTACGCGATGCCGTTTATGTTTTTTGTGATCTTGTTGATGGTGGTGTTTGGGCGCAACATTTTTCTGATTTTTGTGGCCATTGGCGCGGTCAATTGGTTGGACATGGCGCGCATCGTTCGTGGCCAAACGCTGAGCCTTAAGAACAAAGATTTTGTTGAAGCCGCGCGCGCCAGCGGTGCGCGTCAATCCCAGATCATTCGCCGCCACATCATCCCCAATCTGTTGGGCGTGGTGATTGTGTATGTCACCCTCACCATCCCGCAAGTGATTTTGGTCGAGTCATTTTTGAGCTTTCTGGGGCTGGGAGTTCAAGAGCCGTTGACCTCATGGGGCGCGTTGGTCAATGAGGGCGCCCAAGAGCTCGAGACCGCACCGTGGTCGCTGCTGTTCCCAGCCGGGTTTTTGGCCGCGACACTGTTTGCGTTTAACTTTTTAGGGGACGGCCTGCGCGATGCGCTGGACCCGAAGGATCGGTTGTAACCATGGCGCTATTGGAAGTGAGGGACCTGACCGTTCGTTTTGACACGCCCGATGGCGAGGTCCAGGCCGTCAATGGCATCAACTTTGATTTGGAGCCTGGCGAGACGCTGGGGCTGGTGGGAGAGTCAGGCTCGGGCAAAACCCAATCGGCGCTGGCGCTGATGGGTTTGCTGGCCGAAAACGGGCGCGCCACGGGTTCTGTCAAGTTCAGAGGCCAAGAGCTTTTGGGGATGAGTGCCGCGGAGCTGTCTCGCGTGCGGGGCTCAAAGATCTCAATGATCTTCCAAGACCCGACAAGCTCGTTGAACCCCTACATGCCCGTCGGTGATCAACTGATTGAAGTGTTGACCCACCACCGAAACCTCAAACACAAAGAAGCCTATCAGCGCGCCATCGAGATGCTCCGATTGGTCCGGTTGAGCGATGCCGATCAGCGCATGCGCCAATACCCGCATGAGCTTTCAGGGGGGATGTGCCAACGGATCATGATCGCCATGGGCCTGTTGTGCCAGCCCGATTTGTTAATCGCCGATGAGCCGACCACGGCGTTGGATGTCACCGTGCAATCGCAGATCAATGCCTTAATGGGTGAGTTGTCTGAGAAGTCATCCACCGCCATTGTCTTGATCACCCACGATTTGGGCGTGGTGGCGGGTCTGTGCGACCGGGTGATGGTGATGTATGCCGGCCAAGAGATGGAGATGAGCGGGGTGGATGCGCTGTTCGCGCGGCCCCACCACCCCTACACCGAGGGGCTGTTGAACTCAGTGCCTCGGTTGGACCAAGAAGAGTCGGGGATCTTGAGGGCCATCCCGGGCCACCCGCCGAACCTGTTGCACCTGCCCACCGGCTGCGCGTTTCAAGCGCGGTGTCCGTATGCCTTCGATCAGTGCCAGGTGCGCCCCGGTTGGACCCAGGTCAATCCAGACCACGCCAAGCGCTGTCATTTGGATGGCTTGCCCGGCCGGCCGGTCGATGCACCCACACAGGAGCCTGAATGATGGGATCTTCGGGTGATGTGGTGCTGAAAGTCCGCGATTTGAAGGTTCAGTTCGTGATCGATACCGGGCGGTTTTTCAGCCACGATTACCACACCATCAAAGCCGTCGATGGGGTGAGCTTCGATGTCCACCGCGGCGAGACGCTTGGCGTGGTGGGCGAATCGGGGTGTGGCAAGTCCACCCTGGCGCGGGCGATCTTGGGGCTGGTCAAGCCCCAGTCGGGGTCGGTGAGCTTTTTGGGTGATGAGCTGATGGGCTTGAGCGAAGAGGCGTTTCGCAACAAACGCCGCGACATCCAGATGATCTTCCAAGACCCCTCGGGGTCACTGGATCCGCGGATGACCATCGGCGAGATCATCGCCGAGCCCCTCCGGACCTTTTATCCACACATGTCCGAGCTCCAAGTGGGTGAGCGGGTGCGGGGCATGCTGCAAATGGTCGGCCTGTTGCCCGACCAGATCAACCGCTACCCCCACGAGTTCTCCGGTGGGCAGTGCCAGCGGGTGGGGATTGCCCGCGCGCTGGTGGTCAACCCCAAACTGGTGGTCTGCGATGAGCCGGTGAGCGCATTGGATGTCTCGGTCCAAGCCCAGATTGTCAATCTTTTAAAAGACCTGCAAAAAAAGCTCAACCTGTCGCTGATCTTTATTGCCCACGATTTGTCGGTGGTTCGCCACGTCTCGGATCGGGTGCTGGTGATGTATTTGGGCCAAACCATGGAAATGGCCGACCGCGACCAGATTTATTTGCACCCGCGCCACCCCTACACCCAAGTCTTGATCGAGTCGGTGCCGATCCCCGACCCGGTCTTGGAGCGCGCGCGCACCCGTCGCGCGATCTCGGGCGAGATCCCCTCACCGCTGCACCCACCTTCAGGGTGTGTGTTTCGAACCCGGTGTCCGTATGCCGTTGAGGCCTGCGCCGGCCAACGCCCGGCCTTGGAGACCACCGAGCACGGCACCGAGGTGGCGTGCTTGCGCGCCGATGAGCTCGGCGATTTGTCCCAAAAGCCCGAGCCTGTGGCATCGGTTGAGGACACAAAGGCCAGCGATGCGCTTGAGTGAGGATGTGTGTGCCGCGCGCGATCACGCCGGGCGGTGGCAACAGCCCAGTGCGCGTTTGGCCGACGGCCTGTTGCGGCTGGGGTTGGCGGTCGATGTTGACCGACAATCGCAGATGCTCCAGTACTTGGCCTTGTTGTCGCAATGGAACCAGGCCTATAACCTCACCGCGGTGACCGAGCCGATGGCCATGGTCGAGCGCCACCTGTTGGACAGCTTGGCGATTGCGCCTTGGGTGCCCGATGGCTTGGTGGTTGACGCCGGCACCGGGGCCGGGTTGCCGGGTTTGGTGCTGATGATGGCCGGATACGGTGATCGGTGGGTGTTGATCGACGGCAACGGCAAAAAGATCCGGTTTGTGCGCCACGTCTGCCGGCAGTTGGGCCTCGACAGGGTCAGCGCCGTGCAACAACGCCTCGAGCATTGGGCGAGCGAGCGCCGGCCCGATGCGGTGGTGGCGCGGGCGCTTGCGCCTTTGGGGCAGCTGGTCGAGTGGACCTCGCGCTGGCTGGATCAAGGCACGGTGCTGCTGGCGATGAAAGCCGACTTGCAAGATAGCGAGTTGGCCGAGGTCAGACCACCCTATAATGTGTCAGTTCAGGCATTGCCCAGCCAAGCGACGGGACCCAAGCGCACATTGGCGGTGGTCGGTCGGGCCGGGGCCTTTGAGACAGTGGACAACACAACATGAGACAACATCAAGCCAAAATCGTGGCCGTGGCCAACCAAAAAGGGGGCGTGGGCAAAACGACCACCGCCCTCAATCTGGCCGCGGGGCTCGTTGAGCTGGATCAGCGGGTGCTGTTGTTGGACATGGACCCCCAAGGCAATGCCACCACCGGTTCGGGCATCGAGCTGGGCGAGGATGATTTGACGCTGTATCACGTGTTGATCGGCGAGGCATCGGTCGCCGAGGCCCTCATCGAGGTCGACGAGATGGGGTTTTCGTTGGTTCCGGGCAATGGCGATCTGACCGCGGCCGAGGTGGCGCTGATGGCGCGGGATGACCGCGCCGAAGTGCTCAAGCGAGCGCTTGGCGAGCACCGGACCCAGTTTGATCACATCTTGATCGATTGTCCCCCGGCGTTGAATGTATTAACGTTGAATGCACTGACCGCAGCCCACGGGGTGCTCATCCCGATGCAGTGCGAGTACTACGCCATGGAAGGCTTGAGCGCGTTGCTCGATACGGTGCGACAGATCCAAGGGTCGGTCAACCCTGACTTGGCGATTGAGGGCTTGGTTCGGACGATGTATGACGTGAGAAACAACCTCTCTGGAGAGGTCTCCAAGCAGTTGCAATCGCATTTTGGTGAGAAACTGTTCACCACCGTGGTGCCGCGCAACGTCCGGGTGGCCGAGGCCCCCAGTTATGGCCAGTCGGTGCTGCAATATGACCCACACTCCCGGGGTGCGTTGGCCTATAAAGGCTTGGCGGGGGAGTACTTGAGACGAACAAAAGGAGGCGCTGGCGATGGCCGGTCCGCGTAAGAAAGCGCCCCTGGGGCGGAATCTGGATGCCTTGTTGGGCAAAACCCAACAAGCGGTGTCGGTGGAGGGCCGCGCGCCCAGCAACGACGGGCTGACTGACCTGCCGGTGGGCCAGATCGAGCCGGGGCGCTATCAACCCCGAACCGTGATGGACCCTGAAAAGCTCGAGGAGCTGGCCGAGTCCATCAAATCCCAAGGCCTGATCCAACCGGTGGTGGTGCGGCCGTTGGCCAAACCTGGCCAGTATGAGCTGATCGCCGGCGAGCGGCGCTGGCGCGCCACGCAAATGGCGGGCTTAGAGACGATACCCGCGATTGTGCGGGCCATTGAAGATGAGTCTGCGCTGGCGCTGGCGCTGATTGAGAACATCCAGCGCGAAGACCTCAACCCCTTGGAGGAGGCCACCTCGATCAAGCGGTTGATCGATGAGTTCAGCCTCACCCACGCCGAAGCGGCGCACGCGGTGGGGCGCTCGCGGGCGGCGGTGAGCAACCTGTTGCGGCTGTTGGAGCTCGAGCCTTCGGTCCGTCAATGGATCGAGACAGGCCAGCTCAACATGGGCCACGCCCGCGCGCTGCTGAGCCTGTCGGCGATGGATCAGGCCAAACTGGCCCAGCAGGTGGTTGATCAAGGGCTGTCGGTCCGCCAGACCGAACAAGCCGTTCGGGGCTGGCAGGGCGGTCGGTCGAAAAAAACCACCACCCAACCCAAAGCCAAAACAGCCGATGTCGCGCACCTTGAGCAAGAGCTCACCGAATTGCTGTGCGCGCCGGTCCAAGTCCGCCACCAAGCCTCCAACAAGGGCCAGGTGGTGATCGGCTACACCTCGCTCGATGAGCTCGATGGCTTATTGGCCCGTTTGCGGGGGTAAACCCGGCCTAAATGTGTTGCTGGCTGTCGGCGTTCACTGGTATAATTTGGATGATTTTTTGGGCGGAAATGCGGTTTCTTTGAAACCGCGTTGGTCGCCTTTTAGCTTGGAGCATGGCGTGTCGCAGGCTCAATTTGCCAAGACCATCGTCTGGCTGTTGCGCGTTCAGGCGGTGCTGGCAGTATTGGCCAGTGCGGCGTGGTGGCTGACAGCCGGCGCAGGACACGGGTTGGCCGCGCTTGTCGGCGGCAGCAGCGGGGTGGCGTTGACCGCCTTGGTGGCTTTGCGCATGGCCTTGAGCCAAGGCGCGGCACCCGAAGACATCGTGCGGGGGTTTTATCGAGCGATGTGGTTGAAATTGGCCCTGGCGGCCTTTTTGTTTATTGTGGTGGCGCGTTGGTTTGCGCCGTGGTTTGGACCGGTCTTGACCGGCTATTGCGCGACCTTGTTGGCTTATTGGTGGGCGCTTTGGCGGATTCAAGGGCAAATGGTCAAACAACAACAGGATCTTTGAGATGGCTGCTGGATTACCAACGCCAACCGAATATGTAAAACACCACATCACCAACTTGTCTTATGGTGAAGGGCTTTGGACCATCCACCCAGACACCCTGGTGGTGTCGTTTGTGCTGGGTGTGTTTTTCTTGACGTTTTTCATTATCGCCGCGCGCCGCGCCACCGCAGGGGTGCCTGGCGGGTTGCAGAATTTTGTTGAAATGCTCGTTGACTTTGTCGATGAGTCGGTCAAAGGCAGCTTCCACGGCCCCAGAAACTTCATTGGGCCGTTGGCGCTGACCATTTTTGTGTGGGTGTTTTTGTGGAACCTGATGGATCTGGTGCCCGTCGATTACCTGCCGTATCTCAGCTACAAGGTGTTGGGCTTGGATTACACCCGCGTGGTGCCTTCAGCCGACATCAATGGCCCGTTTGGGCTGTCGTTTACGGTGCTGGCGATCATCATCATTTATGGAATGAAAGGCAAAGGCGCGGTGGGCTTCGGCAAAGAGCTCTTGCACCACCCGTTTGGTCCCAACCCGCTGTTGTGGCCGGCCAACCTTCTTTTGAACATGGTGGAGATGATCGCCAAGCCGGTGTCTTTGGGGCTTCGGCTGTTCGGTAACCTGTACGCTGCAGAATTGATTTTCGTTTTGATTGCTCTGCTGCCTTGGTGGATTCAGTTCATCCCGGGCGGCATGTGGGCCATTTTCCATATCCTGGTGATTCCGCTTCAAGCATTTATCTTCATGACCCTGACCATTGTCTATGTGGCTTTGGCCTATGAAGAGCATTGATGCGGTTTGATCGGGTGGGGTGTTTTGTTTGAGCACTTAATTTTGTGTGATTTAACTTTGTTTGATTTAACTTTTAGGAGACTGTAAGTGGAAACCATTGCAATGATCGCTCAAGTCCAGGCCAACACCGCCATCGCGGTGGGTCTGATTCTGGCCTCAGCCGCGCTGGGCACAGGCATTGGGTTTGCCTTGTTGGGGGGTAAATTCCTCGAAGGCGCCAGCCGTCAGCCTGAATTGGCGAACATGCTTCAAGTCCGGATGTTCATCATCGCTGGCTTGTTGGATGCGTTGTCGATCATCGGTGTGGCGTTTGCCGCGTTGCTGATGTTTGCCAACCCATTGTTGGGACCACTGGGCGGCTGATTCAGCGCTCGGTTCTCACCATTGGTTCAACAAGCTAGGACCCGACTATGGATTTAAGCATTGGTACGCTGATTGGTCAGGCAGGCACCTTCCTCGTCTTCATTTGGGTGACGATGAAGTTTGTTTGGCCGCCGCTGGTCCAAGCCATGGAAGAGCGGCGCCAGAAAATCGCCGAGGGCTTGGCGCAATCGGATGAGGCTGAGAAAGCCTTGGTTCACGCTCAATCAGAAGCCGAGGGCATCATCAAAGAAGCCCGCGCCAAAGCCGGTGACATCATCGAGCAAGCCTCCACCCGTGGCAATCAAATGATTGAACAGGCCCGCGAAGATGCGATGGCCGAACACGATCGCCGTGTCGAGGCTGCAGAGGCTGAGATTCGTCAAGCGACCAACCAAGCCAGAGAGGCTTTGCGTGAGCGGGTCGCCGAATTGGCGATGACAGGCGCCAGCCGCGTGATCGAGAAAGAAATCGATGCCAACAAGCATCGCGACATTCTCGATAAGTTGGCTCAGGAGCTTTAAGCGATGCAAAACCGCACCACGTTGGCCAGGCCCTATGCTCGAGCAGCGTACGCTGCGGCTCACAACATGGGCGAGGTTGCGCAGTGGTCGCAGGCCTTGGAAGTGGCGGCGGCGGCCAGTGAAAACGAGGTCGTCCAGTCGTTGATTGGCAACCCGCGGTTCACCTCTGAAGCGGTCGTTGAGCGGCTGATGGCCATCGGTGGAAGCCATTTCAGCGAGTCATTCGGTCACCTGCTGGGTGTTCTCGCCCACTACGATCGATTGGCCTTATTGCCTGAGGTGTATGAGCAGTTTGAGGGCTACCGGCGTGAAGCCGAGCAAGTCGTGTATGTGCACATCACCAGCGCCGAACCGGTCAGTGATGAGCAAAGCCAGGCGTTGAGTGATCGATTGAAGAAACGCTTTGGCCGAGATATTGAATTGGATGTGGACGTGGATTCGGCGCTGATTGGTGGCGCCATCATTCGTGCTGGTGATGAGGTGATCGATGGCAGCGTTCGGGGACGACTGGAACGCCTGGGCCGCGAGATTGCTTTATAAGCTGGCGCATAAGACTTATTTGATTTTTAAGGATTGCAAGCATGCAACAGACGCTGAACCCAACTGAAATCTCCGAGCTGATCCGCAAACGCGTTGAGCAGTTCGATGTCTCGTCTCAGGCGCGCACCGAAGGCACGGTGGTCAGTGTGTCTGATGGGATTTGTCGGCTCCACGGCTTGGCTGATGCCATGCAAGGGGAGATGATTGAATTCCCAGGCGACACCTACGGCTTGGCCTTGAACCTCGAGCGCGACTCGGTCGGCGCGGTGGTGATGGGCGATTACAAACACATCTCAGAAGGCGATACGGTCCGCTGCACCGGCCGCATTCTTGAGGTGCCTGTCGGTGAGGGCCTGTTGGGGCGCGTCGTCGACGCACTCGGCAACCCCATCGACGGTCAAGGCCCCATTGAAAACGATGGCTTTGAGCCGATTGAGAAAATCGCCCCGGGCGTGATCAGTCGCCAAGGCGTCGACCAGCCGGTGCAAACCGGCCTGAAAGCGATTGATGCGATGGTGCCTGTGGGTCGAGGCCAACGGGAGCTGATCATTGGCGACCGCCAGACCGGCAAAACCGCGGTGGCGATCGATGCGATCATCAACCAAAAAGGCACCGGCGTGAAGTGTATTTACGTCGCGGTGGGGCAAAAGACCTCATCGGTGGCCAGCGTGGTGAAGAAACTTGAAGAGCACGGCGCCATGGACCACACCATCGTGGTCGCTGCCAACGCCGCAGAATCGGCCGCGCTCCAATACATCGCACCCTACGCCGGTTGCGCGATGGGTGAGTACTTCCGCGACAAAGGCGAAGACGCTTTGATCGTGTTTGACGACCTGACCAAACAGGCGCAAGCCTACCGCCAAGTCTCGCTGCTCCTTCGTCGCCCACCCGGTCGTGAAGCCTACCCGGGTGATGTGTTTTATTTGCACTCGCGTCTGTTGGAGCGTGCGGCTCGAGTCAACGCCGATTATGTCGAAAAGCACACCGGCGGCAAAGTCAAAGGCCAAACCGGATCGTTGACCGCGCTTCCCATCATTGAAACCCAAGCCGGTGACGTGTCGGCCTTCGTGCCCACCAACGTGATCTCCATCACCGATGGCCAGATCTTTTTGGAGACAGACTTGTTCAACTCAGGCATTCGCCCGGCGATCAATGCTGGCCTGTCAGTGTCTCGAGTCGGTGGCGCAGCCCAGACCAAAGTGATTAAAAAGCTCGGGGGCGGTGTTCGCCTGGCGCTGGCGCAGTTTCGTGAGCTGGCGGCGTTTTCCCAGTTTGCGTCTGACTTGGATGAGGCCACCCGCAAGCAGCTCGAGCGGGGTCAGCGCATCACCGAGTTGATGAAACAACCCCAGTACGCACCGCTGTCTGTGGCGCAAATGGCGGTCAGCTTGTACGCCGGTAATGAGGGGTATCTGGATGACCTGCCGCTCGACAAGGTCGTGCCGTTTGAAAACGCCCTGCGCGCTTACATGGAACAAAGCCACGCTGATCTCATGGCGAAACTCAATGAGAAAGGCGACTGGAACGAAGAGCTTCAAAGCGCCATGAAAGCCGCGCTTGATGAGTTTAAAGCCACGGGCAGCTGGTAAGCACGATGGCCAATTCAAGCGAAATTGTCGGTCAGATCAAGAGTGTTCAAAACACCCGCAAGGTCACGCGTGCCTTGGAAATGGTCTCGGCGAGCAAGATCCGCAAGGCCCAAGACCGGATGGCGGCCTCCAGACCGTATGCCCGGATGATGCGCCAAGTCATCAGCCACTTGTCACAGGCAAGCCTCGAGTACGAGCACCCGTTCACCCAAGTCAGAGACGACGTCAAGCGCGTGGGTTACATCATCGTCGCGACCGATCGCGGGTTGTGTGGTGGTTTGAACAACAACATGTTCAGAAAGCTGTTGGGCGAGTTTAAGCAGTGGCAAGACCAAGGCGTTGAAATCACCACGGTGATCATCGGCAAAAAAGCCGCGCAGTTTTTTAAGCGACTGAATGTCCATGTCAGCGCCAGCACGCAAGACTTGGGCGACCAGCCGCAGTTGGAGAGTTTGATTGGTTCGATCAAAGTGGTGCTTGACGACTACCGCGACGAGAAGCTTGATCGGTTGTATGTGTGCTACAACGAATTTATCAACACCATGACCCAAAAAAGCCGGTTTGACCAGTTGTTGCCGCTGCCTGTCGCTGAAGACGAAACAGCCGATCAGAGCAATTGGGATTATCTGTATGAGCCCAGCGCTGAAGCGTTGCTGGATGACTTTTTGACACGCTATATTGAGTCCATCGTCTATCAGGCCACACTTGAAAACGTCGCCAGCGAGCACGCGGCAAGAATGGTTGCGATGAAGAGCGCATCAGATAACGCCAACAACCTAATCGATGACCTTCGGTTGGCATACAACAAGGCCAGACAAGCGGCCATTACTCAAGAAATTTCGGAGATTGTCGGTGGTGCATCGGCGGTTTAACACCAAACATAACAGTTGAGGTTTTGACATGAGTTCGGGAAAAATTGTTCAGATCATTGGTGCGGTCGTCGACGTCGAGTTTGATGTGGACCATGTGCCTAAAGTCTATGATGCACTGACCATTGATGACACAGACATCATGCTCGAAGTCCAGCAGCAGTTGGGCGATGGGGTTGTCCGTGCCATTGCACTCGGCTCAACCGATGGCCTGAAACGCCACGCAAGCATCACCAACACCGGTGCCCCCATCACCGTGCCTGTCGGCCAAAAGACACTGGGCCGGATCATGGATGTGATGGGCAAGCCCGTGGATGAGGCCGGCGCCATTGATGCTGAAAAGAGCATGCCGATTCACCGCGAGCCGCCGAGCTTTGAAGATCAAGCGGCCAGCAACGACCTGCTGGAAACTGGGATTAAGGTGATCGACCTGATTTGCCCGTTTGCCAAGGGCGGCAAGGTGGGTCTGTTCGGTGGGGCAGGCGTTGGCAAAACCGTTAACATGATGGAATTGATCCGCAACATCGCCCTCGAGCACTCAGGCTATTCCGTGTTTGCCGGTGTCGGTGAGCGGACCCGTGAGGGCAATGACTTCTATCACGAGATGAAAGACTCCAACGTCCTCGACAAGGTGGCGCTGGTGTATGGCCAGATGAACGAGCCCCCAGGCAACCGGCTCCGGGTGGCCTTGACCGGGTTGACCATGGCCGAGCACTTTCGCGACGAGGGCCGCGATGTCTTGATGTTTATTGATAACATCTACCGCTACACCTTGGCGGGGACCGAGGTGTCTGCCCTGTTGGGGCGGATGCCATCGGCGGTGGGTTATCAGCCCACGTTGGCCGAGGAGATGGGCGCACTTCAAGAGCGCATCACCTCCACCAAGACCGGCTCAATCACCTCAATCCAGGCCGTGTATGTCCCCGCCGATGACTTGACCGATCCATCGCCGGCAACGACGTTCGCTCACTTGGATGCCACGGTGGTCTTGTCCAGAAGCATTGCCGAGCTTGGGATTTATCCTGCGGTTGATCCGCTGGATTCCACCTCGCGTCAGCTCGACCCATTGGTGGTTGGTCAAGAGCACTACGATGTGGCCCGTAAGGTGCAGGGCACCTTGCAGCGTTACAAAGAGCTCAAAGACATCATCGCGATTTTGGGCATGGATGAGCTCAGCGAGGAAGACAAGCTCACCGTCGCGCGCGCGCGGAAAGTCGAGCGTTTCTTCTCGCAGCCGTTCTTTGTGGCTGAAGTCTTCACCGGCTCGCCTGGGGTGTATGTCTCGCTGAAAGAGACCATCCGAGGCTTTAAAGGCATCGTTGATGGCGAGTACGATCACCTGCCTGAGCAGGCCTTCTACATGGTGGGCACCATCGATGAAGCCGTGAAGAAGGGCGAAGAGATGGCCCAAAAAGCCGCTTAATTGACTGGAGTCTGAAAAGCCATGGCATCGACCATCCATTGCGACATCGTCAGCGCCGAGTCTGAGCTTTACTCAGGCGAGGCGACCATGGTGATTGTGCCCGGCGAACAGGGTGATTTGGGGGTGACCCCCAAACACGCGCCGCTGTTGACCCGCTTGCGCGCTGGCGAAGTGCGCATCCAAACGGCCGATGGCGAAGAAGAGCACTTCTATGTTTCAGGCGGGCTTTTGGAGATCCAGCCCAATGTCGTGACCGTGCTGTCTGATACGGGCCAGCGCGCGGCTGATGTTGATGAGGCCGCCGCGTTGGAGGCCAAAGCCGCCGCCGAACGTGCGCTGGCGGACCAAACAGCGGGGCTGGAAGTCGCCGAGGCGCAAGCGCAACTGGCCCAAGCCATGGCCCAATTGGCCGCACTTGAACGTTTCCGTAAAAAGATGAAACACTAGGGGCTGTTCATTCACTCGAGCGCCTTGCCATGTCAACGGGTTGGTCAGAAATACAGTCTCGCTTGGCTTTACTGCGACAAGAACACCGTGACCTGGATCGCGCCATCGCCACCTTGGTCGACACCTCCAGCATGGATCAACTCCAGCTGCGACGCTTAAAGAAAAGAAAACTCCGCTTAAAAGACCAGATTGCGTATTGGGAAGATCAGCTGTTGCCTGATTTGGATGCTTGAGCGTCATCCGGTGATGCACCACCGCCGGCTGAGAGCTCATCAAGGAGCGGCGCCGATTGCACGATGGTGTAGTGGATCTCCCGATCAAGCACCAAGCGGGCATCGTGATTGAGCGCATCCAGCGCTTGTCCAAAGTCCAATAGCCCCTCGTCGTTCCGTCTAAGCAGTGACTGATCGAACAGCATGGCAATGAACTGTCCAAACAGCGTCCGGTCGTGGAACTCAGGTGTCACCAGCGGGTGGAGTGCGGCCACGCGTTGGGCGCATTGGGCGCACAGCTTTTCAAGTTGTTGCTTGGTGAGCCGCGCGGGACCATTCTTACTCAGCACCGCCACGACAATAAAATAGCGCTCCAGGGTCTGGCGCATGCTGTGGGCGAGCATCCGCAAGTGGTGGCTGCTGGTCTCACCACCCGGCTGGCGGGTGATGTGGCCATTGTCTTCTTGCAACAGCCCCAGTTCGATCAGTTGATCGATCGTTTGGTCCAGGGCAGGGGCGAGTGCGTCGTCAGACCACGGCAAGAACAGCTCTGTTTTTAAGAAGGGATAGACCCTGCGGGTGAGCTCATGGAGCCTTGCGCGTTTTAAGCGGCGCAGGTTGAGATAGCAACACGCCAGCCAAGCACTGAGGGCCAGGGTGTGGGCCAGGTTGTTCTTGAAATAGGTCAGCAGCACCGCGGTGTGCTCATCTGTTTTGATGATGGCGCCGCCATCATGGCGGTGGCGCTGGATGACCTCGAGCGCCAAGCCGTACGCGATGATCTCGTCAGCCGACTGGTCGGTCACTGTCACCCGGTCGGAGTAGATTGAAGCGCCCAGGAGGGCTTTGAGCACACCCAGCATGGCCTTGAGGTCTTGTTCATCCAACGCCTGGCGTGGGCTGGCCAGCAACGCCACAGAGAGCAATGCGATGGGGTTGGCGTGGGCGGCTTTGTTGATATTGACCAAAATCTGACCCGCCAAGTCATCGACCAGGCCACCCAACCACTCGGGCCGGGTCTCTGGGTCGTATTGATGATGTTGCCAATCCGGTGCGTGCGTGTCCAATAGCTCTGACAACATCAACGGCTCACCAAAACTCACCGTGACCTCGCCATAGTTCTTGCGAACAATGTTGAAGACATTCTTAAAGTCACTCAACGACTCGGGCTTTTTTTGTTGCCCCGACAGCTCCGCCAAATACGCATCGCCTTCGGCCAAGCGTTCATAGGCAATGGAGACCGGCTGGAACAGCACGGGGCGTTGTTGTTGGCGCAAGAACGCGCGCACCGTCATCGACAGCATCCCAGCTTTGGCGGGCAACAGCCGACCCGTCCGCGATCGCCCGCCTTCGATGAAGTACTCCAGCGCGACCCCTTTGGACAGAATCATCGCCACGTATTGGTTGAACACGGCCGCATACAGCGGTTTGGACCGAAACGAGCGGCGCAAGAAAAACCCACCCCCGCGTCGGATCAGTGAACCGACGACGGGCAGGTTGAGGTTGACCCCCGCCGCCACGTGCGGCGGCACCAGGCCTCGGTGGTACAAGATATAAGACAGCAACAGGTAATCAATGTGGCTTCGGTGGCAGGGCACATAGACCACTTCATATCCAGGCGCCAGTTCGCGAAAGGACTGGAAGTGTTTGACCTCCACGCCCCGGAAAATCCGATACAAGAACCAGGTCAAGATTTTGTCGGCCACCATGATGAAGGTGTAGGAGTAATTGGCGGCAATTTCGCGCGCGTACCCATGGGCCAAGCGTCGGGCTTTGTCTTGTGAGATGTTGTCACGTCGCACCTTCGCCTCGATCGCTTTGACCACCGGCTCGCTTCGCATCAGCTGATCAATCAAGGTGTTGAGGTGCGACCGGTCGGGACCGATGGCTGAACTGCGAACGCGTTTGAAATACACGCGACTGAACCTTGAGATTCTGGCCAACGCCTTGTCGCGGCTTTGGGTCTCGGCAAACAGCGCACTCAGCTTCAGCGGCTGGCCGAACTGGACCAAGGTGTGGCGACCGTGGATCCAGGTGCCGATCAAGCGGCGCAGACGACCCCCGGTGCTCCAATTTTCTGAAAACAACACCTTAAAAATCCCAGAGGTCTGATCGGGTGCGCGTCCAATCAACACCGACACCGGGACGATTTGGATGTCTTGGTCGCCGCGTAAGGCCGCGGGGTCAACATCATCGATCAGTGCTTTGAGTTGGCTCGAGTGGCGCTGGCGTTTCAAGGTTCTGACCAAGACGCCTCGGTAGCGGCGGTTGGCACCAAAGCTTCGCGGCCGGCGCGCGCCGGCTGCGTGGAACGACGCCGAGGCCAGTTTGAGGCCGCGCTGGGCCAATATCTCATCGAGGATCAACACAGAAGACAGCGCATAAACATCGAGCACATAGAAAATGGGGGCGTCGCGGTCCACGCCCCAGTCATCCATGCCTTCAGGAATGGTGGTGCTTTTCACCCAAAGGTGCAAGACTCGGCGCAACATACCGAGGGTGTGGCGTCGGAGACGCTCAAAGATTGTCACCGACTGGCCTGTTGAGTGCTCGCTTGAGTGCATGGCTTTTGACGTTTTTTGAGATTTAAATGGCTGAGCCGTTCAGTTTACCACCCCTGTCCCCATGCCCCTTAAGGCGCGCGGTTGGGGTGGGTTCGCTCGGTGGTGCGCCGCTTATGGGGCAAGAATGGTTGGGCAAAAAAATGGCGAACCCCGGAAGGTTCGCCCAATCGTCGTACTAGCGAGCGAGAGATGCATCACTCAGCAAATCTCTGCGCATATATTAACTTGGCTCGGTTAATTTATCAACCAGGTGATAAGGATCGCGTAACTAGTTGATTATATTGAAATGGCCCTCAATTTCTGCTTGAATGGCCTCAGCCGCCTGGCGCGGATCGGCGGCATCGCGGATCGGGCGGCCCACAACAATGTAGTCTGCCCCCGCTTCGAAGGCCTGGCTGGCGGTCATGGTCCGTTTTTGGTCATCGACGTTGTCCACCGGGCGAATCCCGGGACAAATCACCGTCAACGCCTCATCCACCGACGCGCGCAGCGCACTGACCTCCAGCCCTGAAGAGATCACGCCCTGGCAACCCAACGCCAACGCGCGCTGGGCGCGCGACAGCACCAAGGCCTCGATATCACAATCAAACCCCAAATCATCCAGATCCCCCCGGTCGAGGCTGGTCAGCGCCGTCACGGCCAACACGCCCATGCCACCGGCCTGCTCAACGGCCGCTTTAAGCATGGCGTCGTTGCCGTGGACGGTGACAAAGTCGACCTCGTGCCGGGCCAATTGAGCCACCGCGCGGCCCACTGTGGGTGGAATATCAAAAAGCTTCAAATCCGCAAAGACTTTCTTGCCCGAGGCTTTGAGTTCGTGGATGAGCTCAAAGTAGTGCCCGCTTAAGAAAAACTCCAACCCCAGCTTATAAAACTGCACCGAATCGCCCAGCAGTGACACCAGTTGGCGCGCGCGCGCCAAATCGGGCACATCCAAAGCAAAGATCAGGCGTTGGGGGTTGGGAATGGCGTGCTTAGACATGTCGACTCCACACTCAAACGGTTCAATTACATCGGCTCTAGGTTGGCATACGCCAACACCAGCCACTTATCACCCGCGCTTTCAAAATTCACCTGGACACGGGCGTTCATGCCTTGGCCTTCTAAGCTGACCACCGTGCCGGCACCAAATTGGGCGTGCTGGACCAGTGCACCTAAGCTTAATCCATCGGCTGCCGGGCTGGGGGTTGACCACGACGGGGCCCCATCCGTGCTGGTGTTCGAGCGGATCGCCTCACTGAGGTGATCCGGGATCTCAGAGATGAACCGCGACGGGCTGGAAAAGCTGGTCTGGCCATGCAACATGCGAGACTCCGCGTAGGTCAGATACAGCTCCCGCATCGCCCGGGTCATCCCCACATAGCACAGCCGGCGCTCTTCACTGAGCCTGGCGGCGTCCTCGATGGACTTTTGGTGGGGGAACAAGCCTTCTTCAAGGCCGGCCAAAAACACCAAGGGAAACTCCAAGCCTTTGGCGGTGTGCAGGGTCATCAGCTGCACGCCGTCTTGCCAACGTTCGGTTTGGTGCTCACCGGCCTCGAGCGCGGCCTGCGCGAGAAACGAGGCCATGGGCGCCAGGCCCGCCTGCTCATCTTCAAACGGCTGTTGGTAACCTTCGGCGGCACGAATCAGCTCTTGGAGGTTTTCTTCTCGGCTTTCGGCGCGATCGGCGGGCTCTTTTTTTCGGTACCACTGCGCCAGCTCACTGAAGTTCACCACGGCACTCACCCGGTCGGGAAGTTCATCGTGTTCGGCGATTTGGTCGATGAGCGCTAAAAAATTCTCAAGCGAGCCTGTGGCGCGCGCGCCCAGGTCACCGTTTTTGATGCGGGCCTGTGCCGCCGCCCACATCGAGACCTCATGTTGGCGCGCCCAGTCTCGGATCTTGGCCACCGTTTGTTGGCCCAAGCCGCGGGCGGGCAGATTGACCACCCGCTCAAACGCGCCATCGTCGTCGCGGTTGTGGGCCAGGCGCAAATACGCCATCGCGTCTTTGATCTCAGCGCGTTCAAAGAATCGCTGACCGCCGTAGACGCGATAGGGGATGTCCTCGCGCAGCAAGGCTTGCTCAAACAAACGCGATTGGGCGTTGGAGCGGTACAACACCGCCGCCTCATCCAAGCGGTTGCCTTGCTCGGCCCACTGTTGGATTCGACCGATGATGAAGTCCGCCTCTTCTTCGGCGCTGTAGGCAGGAAAAATCTTGATCGGTTCGCCGGCCTCGCCCTCAGTCCAAAGGTTTTTGCCCATCCGATCGTCGTTGTGACCAATCACGTGGTTGGCCGCCTCCAAGATTGTGGTCGTCGATCGGTAGTTTTGTTCGAGCCGGACGGTCACGGGGTCAAAGTCGGTGACAAACTGGTTGACGTTTTCCACCCGCGCACCGCGCCACCCATAAATCGATTGATCGTCATCGCCGACAACAAACAAGCGGTTGGCTTGTTTGGCGGGCATGTCTTTGACCGGCGAGCGATCGGTGGACAACAAGCTGACCAAAGCGTACTGCAGGGTGTTGGTGTCTTGAAACTCATCGATCAAGATGTGGGCAAAACGCGATTGATAGTGGGCGCGCCGCGCGGGGTGGTCTCTCAAAAACTCCACCACCCGCAACAGCAACTCAGCAAAGTCCACCAAGCCAGCGCGTTCGCAAGCGTCTTGATAGCGCTGATAAATGGCAATGTGGGTGGCCCTGAAGGCATCGTGGTCGCCGGCCATGTTGGCCACCTCGCCCGCGCGGGCACCGTTTTCTTTTTGGTGGTTGATGAACCCTTGAACGCCCCGGGCCGGGTACTCGCCCTCATCGAGCTCCATCTCTCTAATGATGCGCCGAATCATGCGGTACTGGTCGTCTGAGTCGAGGATCTGGAAGGTGTCAGGCAACCCCACTTCAGTGGCGTGCATCCGCAACAGCCGATGGCAAATGCCATGGAAGGTGCCAATCCACAGCCCATCGGGGCTGATGTTCAATAGGTTTGAGACCCGGTGGCGCATCTCGCCGGCGGCTTTGTTGGTGAACGTCACCGCCAGTATCGCCATCGGTGAGACGTGGTGGACTTGGATCAACCAGGCAATGCGGTGGACCAACACCCGAGTCTTGCCAGAGCCTGCACCAGCCAGCACCAGGCAGTGTTGTTTGTCTAGGCTGACCGCGTCGCGCTGGGCATCATTGAGCTCATCGAGGAGGTGGCTGACATCCATGGGTTATTGATCGCGCCGCAAGGCATCGGTTGCGTCAATCGCGCGCTGACCGATGTCGGTTCGATAAAACGCCCCATCGAATGCAATGTGTTTGAGTTGTTCGTGCGCCAAGGCTTGGGCTTGTTTGACATCTTCACCCAACGCCACCACGCTCAACACCCGCCCGCCTTGGGTGATGATTTGGCCGTTGCCATCGACGCCCGTGCCGGCGTGGAATGCTTTGACATCGTCACCTGCAATCCGCTCCAAGCCTGTGATGGGGCAGCCTTTGTCATATGACCCTGGATACCCCTTGGAGGCCATCACCACGCCCAAGGCGGTGCGTTGATCCCACTGGGGGTGTTGGCCGGTCAGCTCGCCGTCCAAGGCCGCCTCGATCAAATCAACGAGGTCCGATTGCAACCGCATCATGATCGGTTGGGTCTCAGGGTCCCCAAAGCGCACGTTGAACTCCAACACCTTCGGGCCGTCGGCCGTCAACATGATGCCGGCGTACAAAAACCCAGTAAACGCCATGCCTTCGGCTTCAAGGCCGGCGACGGTGGGACGAATCACCGTGTCCATGATCTGGGCTTGGAGAGCTTCGGTGAGCACCGGCGCGGGCGAATACGCCCCCATCCCACCGGTGTTGGGGCCTGCGTCTTGATTGTCGCGGCGTTTGTGGTCTTGGCTGGTGGCCATGGGCACGACATCGCGCCCGGCGGCCATCACGATAAAGCTGGCCTCTTCGCCTGCGAGGCACTCTTCCATCACCACCTGCCGGCCGGCCTCGCCAAACGCTTGGCCGGTGAGCATGTCTTCAAGCGTGGCGCGCACCTGATCTTCGGTCTCGGCAATCACCACGCCTTTGCCCGCCGCCAAGCCGTCGGCTTTGATCACCGCCGGCAGGCCTGTGGTGGCCAAAAAGGCCATGCCGTCGTCGACCGTGGTGATGGTTTGGTATTGGGCTGTGGGGATGTTGTGGCGGTGCATAAAGCGCTTGGAAAAGGCCTTGGAGGCCTCCAGCTGGGCGGCTTGCTGGCTCGGCCCAAAGCAGCGAAGCCCGTTGGCTTGGAACCGGTCAACCAGCCCCGCGGCCAGTGGGGCTTCAGGGCCGACCACGGTCAGATCAACGCCGCACTCTTGCGCCAAAGCCAACAGCCCATCAATGTCTTCAGCGCTGACATCGGCATTGGTGCACTTGGCTTCAGCCGCGGTGCCGGCGTTGCCCGGGGCGATGATGACCTCATTGACCCGCGGCGATTGGGCGATTTTCCACGCCAGCGCATGCTCTCGACCGCCGTTGCCAATGACCAACACTTTCATGGGGTCATTGTAGCGTGACTGGTGCGTATGAAGGGTCTTAAAAACCCTCAACGGGTCAGTGTTTGAAGTGACGGTGGTGGGTGAACACCATCGCCATGCCCGCGGCGTTGGCCGCGGCGATCACCTCATCGTCGCGCTTGGATCCCCCGGGTTGGATGATGCAAGACACCCCCACCTGGGCCGCCGCTTCGATGCTGTCGGCAAACGGGAAAAACGCATCGGACGCCATGGCCGAGCCTGTCAGATCAAACCCCGCCTGCTGGCTTTTCAACACCCCGAAGTTCGCCGAGTCGATGCGGCTCATTTGCCCCACACCCAAGCCCAGCGTTTGACCATTTTTGGCATAGACAATGGCGTTGGAACGAAGCGCGCGAACCGCCGCCCAAGCAAACAACAAGTCCTTGCGTTCCTCATTTGAGGGCGCCCGATCGGTGACGACACTCAACGCGGCCGCATCGGTGATCAATTGATCGGTCTGTTGGACCAAAAACCCGCCGCCAATCGCACGAATGTCCACGCTCGGTGGTGATTCTTCGGTCACCAACACCACCCGAAGGTTGGGTTTTTCAGCCAATTTTGCTTGCGCCTCGGCGCTGATCGCCGGGGCGATGATCACCTCCAAAAACCGCTCGCTCAGCGCCTCGGCCAGTGCGGCATCCACCGCGACCGAGACCGCGACAATGCCGCCAAAGGCCGATGTTGGGTCACACGCCAAGGCCTTCTCCCAGGCCGCCAGACCATCACTCCCCACGGCCACACCACAGGGGTTGGTGTGTTTGACCACCACACAACTGGCGGCCTCGTCGCTGGCGCGTTCGATGAGTTTGAGTGCCGACCAGGCGGCATCGGCATCCAACAGGTTGTTGAACGACAACGGTTTGCCTTGGCGTTGTTCACCGCCGGCGACCCCCAGCGGGCCGGCTTGCCCGCGGGTGCGGTACAAGGCGGCCGGCTGATGTGGGTTCTCGCCGTAGCGAAGGGAGGCGGTTTGTTCCAAGGCCAGGTGCATGATCGGTGGCATCGGCTCGTCGCTGGCGCGGCTGGCCAGCCACTGGCTGACTTGGCCATCGTATTGGGCGGTGTGGGCGAAGGCTTTGATCGCCAATGCTTTGCGCGCTGCCAGATCAGGCCGATCGGGGAGGGCGGCGATGATGTCTGGATAGTCTGTCGGGTCGGTGACCACGCAAACATCGCGGTGGTTCTTGGCGGCGGCGCGCACCATGGCGGGTCCACCAATGTCGATGTGTTCGATGGCCGTATCCCACGTGCAGTCGGGGTCGGCCACGGTTTGGGCGAAGGGGTAGAGGTTCACCACCACCCAGTCAATGCCATCAATGCCGTGCTCGGCCATCACCGCTTCATCTTCGCCGCGCCGGCCCAAGATGCCGCCGTGGATGTTGGGGTGGAGGGTCTTGACACGTCCGCCCATGATTTCTGGAAAGCCAGTGTGGTCGCTGACGCGTGTCACAGGCAGCCCAGCGTCTTCAATCGCCTGCGCGCTGCCGCCGGTGGACAGCAATCGAATGCCCCGATGATGAAACGCCTCGGCCAGCTCAACGAGCCCTGTTTTGTCGGACACGCTGATCAGGGCGGTTTGGGGCGATGCGGTCATGGCAGTGTGGGTCCGTGGGGCTAGATCTTGTAGCGCGTCATGCGGCTTCGCAAGGTCGCGCGGGTGATGCCCAAGATCTCAGCGGCCTTGGATTGGTTGTTGTCGGTGTGTTCCAGGACTGTTGCGATCAAAGCGCGCTCGGCCTCTGACATGATGACTTTGTGCAAGTTATCGGGCGTGGTGTGGCCCATGTCGGCTAAGAACTGCTCGGTGGCAATCGCGACGCATTCGGCCACGGAAGGCAATTTCTTGGCTTTTTTCTTATCGGCTTTTTTGTTGGCGGGCTTTTTGGGCGACATGGACGAATGGCAGAGCAATAAACAACACAATCACGAAGTAAGCTCGCCACGATAGCACATCTTTTTGGGTTGTGACATACCCAATCAAAGGGGTGTTGCGATCACCTCACCCCGAACCGCTCGCGGTAGGCGTGCATGGCCGCCAAATCAGCCACCCCTTTGCTTTCGGCCCATTGGATCAGATCATCGAGGGTCGCCACCGAAATCACCGCCATCCCCTGGTCGCGCAGCATGTCCACCGCCGAGCGCTCGTCTTGGCCGCGCTCTTGGCGGTCCAAGGCGATGATCACACCGCGGGCCTCGGCGCCGGCGTGTTCGATCCAAGTGGTGGATTCTGTGACCGAGGTGCCCGCTGAGATGACATCGTCGACGATGATCACCCGACCGGCCAGCGGTGGGCCGACCAATTGGCCACCCTCGCCATGGTCTTTGGCTTCTTTGCGGTTGTAGACAAACGGCACGTTGATGCCGAAGTCGCGTTGCAGCGCCACGGCCATGGCCGCAACGAGCGGGATGCCTTTGTAGGCCGGCCCAAAGAGTTGATCGAACGCCACGCCCGAGTCGACCAAGGCGTGCGCGTAGCAGCGCGCCAGCTGATCGATGGAGCGGCCATCGGCGAACACACCCGCGTTAAAAAAGTAGGGGCTGATGCGGCCGGACTTGAGCTCAAACTCACCAAAGCGCAGCGCTTGGTAGTCGAAGGCCAGATCCAGCAGGGCTTGGGTGGGGTTGAATGTCATGGGGGTATTTTAGCGCCTCGCGGTCGGGTCGATTTGACGGCTGGCTTCAATGGTTCGGGACGTCGTTACCGCCAAGGGGCCATCCACAGTGTCGGGGCACCATCAAGCCACCAGCAACAGGGGTGTGTCGATGGCATCGCCATTTGAGCGCCGGCTCAGGTCGGGTACCATAGGCCATTATGCGCATCATCACCCTCAATGCCAACGGCATCCGAGCCGCCGCCCGCAAGGGATTCTTTGACTGGCTGAACACCCAACAGGCCGATTTTGTCTGCATCCAAGAGACCAAGGCCCAGATCCACCAGCTCGAAGATGACATCTTCCACCCGGCCGGTTTTCACTGCCACTACCACGACGCCGAGAAAAAAGGCTACTCCGGTGTGGCGCTGTACTCGCGACACGAACCCGATCAGGTTGTGGCCGGCATCGGCTGGCCCGAGTTTGATATCGAAGGGCGTTGGCTCCAAGTCGACGTGGGTGATTTGAGTGTGGTGTCGCTGTATTTGCCCTCCGGCACCTCGAAAGAAGAGCGCCAGGCCTTCAAGATTCAGTGTCTCGATCATTTCGCATCGATGCTCAAGGAGCTGGCCCAACGCGGCCGCGATTATGTGATTTGTGGGGATTGGAACATCGCCCACAAAGAAATTGATCTCAAGAACTGGAAAGCCAACCGCAAGAACTCAGGCTTCCTCCCCGAAGAGCGGGCCTGGCTCGATGAGGTGTTTGGTGGTTGGGGGTGGGCGGATGCGTTTCGACAAGCCGAACCCGGGCCCGATCACTACACCTGGTGGTCCAACCGCGGCCGCGCTTGGGACAACAACGTCGGGTGGCGGATTGACTACCAAGTCATCAACCAACACCTCGCGCCTCGGGTGGTCGGCGCGGGCATTTACAAAGACCAACGTTTTTCAGACCATGCCCCATTGATCATCGACTATGACTACCCCCTCTAGCGGCACCGACAAGGCGCTTTGGTGAGCACCACCGCCTGGGCAGTCTACCGGCGCCCGATGGTGTGGCGCATGCTGCTGTTGGGCTTTTCGGCTGGCCTGCCATTCATGCTGGTGTTTTCAACGCTCACCGCCTGGCTTCGCACCGAAGAGGTCTCGCGCACCGCGATTGGGTTTTTTGCGTGGGTGGGGGTGACCTATTCGGTCAAGGTCTTGTGGGCACCGGTGGTCGATCGGGTGAGGCTGCCGGGCCTGACGCGTTGGTTGGGCCAGCGCCGCGGTTGGATGGTGTTGGCGCAGCTGACCATCATGACGGGGCTCATGGCCATGGCCTTCACCGACCCGGTCAACGACCTGGCTCGCTTGGCCGTGTTGGCGGTCATCGTCGCGTTTGCTTCCGCCACCCAAGACATCACCATCGATGCCTTTCGGATTGAGTCCGATGAGGTGCAATACCAAGCCGCCATGGCCGGCACCTATGTGTTGGGCTATCGCTTGGCGCTGTTGGCCAGTGGCGCCGGCGCGCTGTTTGTGGCCGATGGGGCGGGGTGGTCGTCGGCGTATGCGCTGATGGCTGCCTTGGTCAGCGTCGGCTTGATCGCGGTGGCGATTTCGAAAGAACCCAGCCACGCCAACCGCTTGGACATCGAGACCGATCCACTGGTGGTTGCCTATCGGGCCCGCGTGCCGGGCCGAGGCATCGGCGCCAACGCCGGCGCGTGGATCACCGGCGCGGTGATCGCCCCGTTTGTGGATTTTTGGCGGCGGCTGGGGTGGTTGGCGCTGCCGGTGATCGCCTTGGTGGGCTTGTATAAAGTCTCTGATATCTCGATGGCGGCAATGGCCAACCCGCTGTATATCGACTTAGGGTTCACGCTGTCAGAGATTGGCGCCATCAGCGGGGTCTTTGGGGTGGCAATGACCATCACCGGGGGGTTGTTGGGCGGGGTCATGGTGACCCGGTTTGGGTTGATGCCCATGCTTTTGGCCGGCGCGATTGGGGTGGCGGTGACCAATTTGATGTTTGCTTGGCTGGCGACCCAGCAGCCTGAGTTGTGGGCACTGATGGTGACCATCACCGCTGACAATTTATTGGTGGGTTTTTCAGCGACCGTGTTTATCGCATGGCTGTCAGGCTTGGTCAGCCAGCGCTACACGGCCACCCAATACGCGTTGCTGAGTTCACTGATGACCCTGCCTGGGAAGTTGATGGGCGGGCCCTCGGGTTGGATTGTGGATCAAACCAACTACGTGGTGTTTTTTGTCTACGCCTCCGGGCTTGGGATTCCAGCGATTGTTCTGGCGCTGTATTTGCTCCGCCAACCCGACCACCTCAAAGCCAACACTTAAATTAAGCTCGCTTTGGCCAATGGCTTATGCATCGGTGCTGGGGTGGTGCACCTCGCCGAGCAACACAGGGCGTTGGGCTCCCGTGATCGCAGCGGTGTCGAACGCGTGTCCCAATAAACGCGCCCGGCCCAACCAAGCAAACAAAAACGCCTCCAAGTGATCGGCGCTGACCGCGCCCGACCCCGATACCGACTCCGATACCGACCCCGACGCCGCCTCAATGGGCCCCACCGCCACGCCGGGCAAGTGTTTTTTGAGTCGGTCCAACAGATCAAGGTTGTGCGCCCCACCGCCACACACCACCACCCGATCGATGGGTGGGGCATCGGCCGATGCCTCGGTCAATGCATCGGCCACGCTGGCTGCGGTGAGTTCTGCCAGCGTGGCTTGGATGTCTTCAGGCGCGGCCGATTCAAACCCCTCAAGGCGTTGGGCCAGCCACGCGGGGCCAAAGGTTTCGATGCTGGTGCTTTTCGGTGGGGGTTGTTGAAAAAACGGATCCGACAGGAAGCGGGCCAGCAGCTGGGGCAACACCTCACCCGACCGGGCCCAGCGACCATCGCGATCAAACGGCTTGTCGTGGTGTTGGCGGTAGTGCGCATCCAGCAGTGCGTTGGCCGGGCCGGTGTCAAACCCCACCGCGGCCCGATCGGGGATCAGGCAGGTGACATTGGCGATGCCGCCCAGGTTCAAGATCACCCGGTGTTGATCGCTCTGGGCAAACAGGGCCTGGTGCAACAGTGGCGCCAGCGGCGCGCCTTGGCCCTGCGCGGCCAGATCCGCTGCCCGAAACCGCCCCACCGTCGTCAGCCCGGTTCGATCGGCGATGGTCTGCGGGTCGGCCAGCTGTAGGCTAATGGGCGGGGTCGCGTTGGGGCGATGCGCCACGGTTTGGCCATGGCTGGCGATCGCGGCGATCTGGGATCGACCCACGCCGCTGGCTTCGATGATCTTAAGCGCAGCATCGGCAAACGCCTCGGTCAATTGGTCATCCAACGCCTGCAACCAAGGTTGATGAAAAGGCTGATCAATAGGCGTGGCCAGGTCATGATCGAGCGCGTGCTCGGCGCGTTGCCGCGCTTGATCGAGCGCGGCGGTCAAGGCGTCAGACAGCGGGTAGGTCTCAGCGGCCAACCACGTGTAGGCCGATGGTGTCAGCGGGCTGATCGGCGTGTTGGGCTCGAAGCGAACCACCACCGCATCGATGCCGTCCATGCTGGTCCCGGAGATCAGCCCGACCAGGTGGACCGGCTCGCTGGGGTGGGGCGCGCTCAACGGCTGGGGTGGGCGCCCGTGGCCATCAACACGACTCGTCGCTGTCAGGGCAGGTCTGTGGGTTCATGCTGGCCAACAGCGTGGCTTGCTCATCGACGCGATTGAGCCGCTCGATCAACGGCTGGCTGTGCGCCAAGAACCGCTCGCGCTCGATCTGGGGCAAAGGCTCGACCGGCGGCAAGTCCACTTTTCTTGGGTCGCGGTGGGCGCCGTTGACCAAGAACTCATAGTGCAGGTGGGGCCCGGTGGCCAAGCCCGTCGAGCCCACCGTGCCGATGGTCTCGCCTTGTTTGACCCGATCGCCTTTGTTGACATCGCGGCGGGTCAAGTGCAGGTAACGCGTGACGATGTGGTTGCCGTGCTGGACAAAGACATAGTGGCCGTTGGCGCGGTTGTAGGTTGACTCAATCACCGTGCCATCGCCTGCGGCCCACACCGGCGTTCCAGGCGCAGCACCATAGTCGGTGCCGTTGTGGGGTCGGATGCGCCGGGTGACCGGATGAAATCGTTTGGGGTTGAAGTTGGAGGTGACGCGGGTGAAGTTCAAAGGCGCGCGCAAAAAGGCTTTGCGCATCGGCCGGCCATTGAGGTCAAAGTAATCGGGCCCGTTGCCGGCATCGAAGCGCACGGCTTCAAACGAATCGCCCCGGTTGACAAAGCGCGCGGCCAAAATCGCCCCGTCGCGAAGAAACTCGCCATCGCGCCAGATCTCTTCATAGATCAACGAAAACCGATCGCCTTTTCGAATGTCCAAGGCAAAGTCAATGTCCCAGCCAAACACATTGGCCAGCTGCATGGTCATGTTGTTGGAAAGACCGGCATCCACCGCCGCGTTGAACAGCGAGGAGTCAATCACCGCGCGCGCTTCCACCACCCGCCGCTCGATGGCCCGCGGTTCCAATTGCGAGACGAGCTCACCGCTCGGCATTTGCTCAACCACCAGCCAATGCGACTCGTCGTGCTCGCCTTTGAGCGCTTGGAATTGGCCGTCTTGGTCAAGCGCAAAAAAGAACACATCGCCGGGTTTGATGGTGACCAGTTGCGCGGTTTGATCGTCCAAGCGCACCAAATCGTGCAACAGCTTGGCCGACAAATCGAGCGACTTGAATATCCGCCCCATGCTCTGGCCAGGCTCGACCTCAACGCGCTGCCAGTCGCGCGAGACGCCGGGTGGGGTCGGTGCCGGGTCGGTGGTGGCCAGCGCGGGCGCGCCAGCGTCGTCGAGCATCAACGCATCGGCGCTGTCGATCGATGGGGTGGTGGTGTCCAATGGCGCGGTGTCGTCGATCAGTGCGTTGCCGGTGATGGTGCGGTCAGTGACCGTCGCCGACGCCGTTGTCGATTCCGTTGTCGACTCCATGGCCAAATCGCGCGGCTGGGATATCGGTGCAGAGGTTGTGGGCGATTGAGCGATGGAGATCACGATCAAAGCCAACCCCATGCCCAAGGCAGCGCCCACCGTCCAGCGGTACTGGGCGATCCGCTTGGCACCGGCTCGCCAACCGCGCACAGAAGCGCTGCGTCGAGTCGCCATTGGTTTTTTGGCCGAGGGTTTTTTGATCATGGGCGTTTTGTTGGGTCTGTGGGCGGTTTTGTGGCGAAAAAATCGCTAACATGAACCACTTGGGGCGTGCCACGCCCACGATTGCGTGCACAATACCATATTGTGCCCAAAAGCGTGTGGGACACAAGCGCCGGGGCCGGTGAGGCCGTGGGTGGATGAATCAGCCGCTGATAGAGCAAATCAATGAACACAACAAACCACAATGACACCGTTGCCTTGATCGATGAGTTGACCCGCGGTGCCGAAGAGGTCATCCAGCGCGACGAGCTCCAAGACCGCTTAAACAGCGGGGCTCGTCTGCGGGTCAAAGTGGGCTTTGACCCCACCGCCCCTGACCTCCACCTGGGCCACACCGTGATCATCAATGCCATGCGCCGGTTTCAAGACGCCGGCCACACCGCGGTGTTTTTGATTGGCGATTTCACCGGCATGATCGGCGACCCAACCGGCAAGAACGTCACCCGCCAACCCTTGAGCGAGGACGACATCAAAGCCAACGCCCAGACCTACGCCGAGCAGGTGTTTAAGATCCTGGACCCTGAGCTGACCGAGGTGCGGTTCAACTCCGAATGGTTTTCGACGATGAGCTCGGCGGACATGATCCGCTTGGCCTCCCAGCACACCGTCGCGCGCATGCTCGAGCGCGATGACTTCGAAAAGCGCTACCGGGCCCATCAGCCCATCGCGATTCATGAGTTTTTATACCCCCTGGTCCAGGGGCACGACTCGGTGGCATTGCAAGCCGACATCGAGATGGGCGGCACCGACCAAAAGTTCAATTTGCTGGTCGGGCGTCAGCTCCAATCCCAAGCCGGCCAGCGCCCGCAGTGCATCATCACCTGGCCGTTGTTGGAAGGCACCGATGGCGTGCAGAAGATGTCGAAATCCTTGGGCAACACCATCGGCATCACCGACGCGCCCGATGAGATGTTTGGCAAGCTCATGAGCATTTCAGATGAGCTGATGTGGCGCTACTTTGAGCTTTTAAGCTTCCAGTCCAATGAGGCCATCGCCGCTTACAAGGCCCAAGTCGATGGGGGCACGAACCCCAGAGACATTAAGTTTGCTTTGGGCTGTGAAATTGTTGAGCGCTTCCATGGCGCCGGGTCCGGCGAGCGCGCCAAAGCCGCCTTCATCGCCCGGTTCCAACAAGGGGGTGTGCCGGACGACATCGAATCGGTCGAGGTGGCCGCCCACGAGGGCGCGATTGGCATCGCCGCGGCACTGACACAGGCCGGGCTGACCGCGTCCAACTCGGATGCGTTTCGGATGATCAAACAAGGGGCGGTCAAAATCGACGGCGAGCGGGTCGCCGATCGAAGCGTCGAACTGCCGGTGGGGTTTGCGGGGGTGGTGCAGGTCGGCAAACGTCGCATTGCCAAAATCAGTGTGGTGTAATGGCCTCATGAGTGCACCTTGCCGACATTTCTTAACCACGCTCGACTGGTCTCGCGATGAGCTGCAGCAACTCATCGATGAGGCCGGGCGGTTGCGGTCTCAGCCCATCCGCGATGACCTGAAGGGCAAAAGCATCGCGCTGATGTTCCTAAACCCCTCGCTTCGCACCCGAAGCTCGTTTGAGATTGGCGCCCACCAGCTGGGCGCGCACGCGGTGGTGCTCGAGCCGGGCAAAGCCGCCTGGGGCATCGAGTTCGAGCCTGGGGTGGTGATGGACGGTGAGGCCGAAGAGCACATTTCAGAAGTCGCGGGGGTGTTGTCTCGCTACTGCGACGCCATCGCGCTTCGCGCGTTTCCGCTCTTTCAAGACTGGTCCCAAGACCGCCAAGACCGGGTGATTCGCGCCCTGGCCGCGCACGCCAGCGTGCCGGTGATCAACATGGAGACCATTGTCCACCCCTGCCAAGAGCTGGCGATGATGCGCACCCTCCAAGACCACCTGGGCCCACCCCAAGGCCCCCGCTTTGGTAAGAAGTTTGTCCTCACCTGGACTTGGCACCCCAAGCCTTTGAACACCGCTGTGGCCAACTCAGCGCTCCTTGCCGCCACCCAGTTTGGTTTGGACACCACCTTGCTCATCCCCGATGAGGCCTACCGGTTGGATCCTCAGTTTATGGCAGCGGCACAGCGCCACTCAGACGCCACGGGGGCGGATTTTGAAGTCACCACCGACATCGAATCGGCCTACGCGGGGGCAGACTTTGTCTACGCCAAAAGCTGGGGCGCGCTGCCGCTGTATGGCCAGCCCGCCGAAGAAGCCAAGCTTCGTGAACCGTTTCGCCACTTCATGGTCGATGAGGCCAAGATGGCGCTGACGCCAAACGCGCGGTTTTCGCACTGTCTGCCCTTGCGGCGCAACATCAAAGCCACCGACGCGGTCATGGACGGCGATTACTGCGTGGCGATTGACGAGGCCGAGAACCGGTTGCACGTCCAAAAGGCGCTGATGCTCAAGCTCATGAACCCCTAAAGTCAAGGACACTGCCCGACCCATGTCAAACAACCCCAACATTGTGCTCGCCTTCTCGGGCGGTTTGGACACCAGCTACTGCGTGCTCGCCCTAAAAAACGAAGGCTTTGATGTCCACACCGCCTTTGTCGACACCGGCGGCATCTCGTCCGCCCAAAAAGACTGGATTGAGCAGCGCGCCCGCGAGCTGGGTGCGGTGGCCCACCACACCTTGGATGCCGCCACACCGCTGTGGGATGAGTTCGTGGTGCCGCTGTTGTGGTCGGGTGCGCGCATGCTCGATCAATACCCCATGCTGTGTTCGGATCGCTACGTCATTGTCGCCCAATGCCTGGCACTGGCCGACCGGTTGGGCACCAGCCACTTTGCCCACGGGTGCACGGGCATGGGCAACGACCAGCTGAGGTTTGACCAAACCGTTCGCTCGTTGGGCGATTACACCATCCATGCCCCGATCCGCGAGCTGCAGCGCCAGACCCAAGACGTGCGCCAACACGAAATTGAGCTGATGGCTCAGGCGGGCATTGACGTGCCCGAGTCCAACGCCCGCTACTCGATCAACGAAAACCTGTTGGGCGTGACGCTCTCCGGTCAAGAGATCGACGCGTTTGGCGTGCCCGGTGAGGACACGCACGTGTGGTGCCAACCCAGGGCCGAGTGGCCCAATGAGCCGTTGGCGCTGACGATTGGGTTCAAGGCCGGCCAAGCGGTGAGCTTGGATGGCGAGCCCATGCCAGGCCCTGAGCTGCTGGCTCGACTCAATCAAGCCTTGGGGGCGTATGGTGTCGGCCGACACATCTACACAGGCGATGTCTCGATTGGCTTAAAAGGCCGGATTGTCTTCGAGTGCCCCGGCGTCGATGGCTTGATGATTGCCCACCGCGCGTTGATGGAGGCGGTCAACACCAAGCTCCAAAACCAGTTTCACCGCACCGTGGCCGCGCGCTGGGCGGAGTTGGTCTACACCGGGTTTTTCTATGAGCCGCACAAAAAAGACCTCGAGGCGTATCTTGAAAGCGCGAACGAATACGTCACCGGCGTGGTCCGGTTGGCCACCCAAGGCGGTGAAGTGCAGGCGGTGTCGGTGGGCTCGAAGTATCTGCTGGCCGACCCCAACGCCGTCTACGCCCAATCGGCCGACTGGACGCCCGAAGAGGCCCAAGGGTTTGTCAAGCTGCTGGGGCAAAGCTCGACGCTGGCCGCCAAGGTCCGGCGAGACTGACCGCGATGAGCGAGGCCCGCATCCTCACGCACTTGGCGCACTTGGTCAGCCAAGACAGCCAAAACCCCCCGAGGGGGTTTTCTGGTGAGGATGCGCTGATCACCTACCCGGTCTCGGTGTTGGAAGGTGCCGGGTTCGAGGTCCGCGTGGATGACTTTGGCGAGGGTCACATCAACATCCTCGCCACCCGCGGCGCGCCCAAGCTGCTGTTCAATTGCCACCTCGATACCGTGCCGGTGGGCGAGGGGTGGACCCGGCCGGCGCTGGCGTTGACGGTCGACGACGGTTTGGCGTTTGGCCGTGGGGTGTGTGACATCAAAGGCGCGGCGGCGTGCTTGCTGGCGCTCGCTGAAGACACCGGCGAGGGGGTGGGTCACGACATGGCCGTGCTCCTTACCACCGACGAAGAAGGCGCGGGAAGCTCGTGTGTCCAGCGCTACTTGGCCTCACCGGTCGACGGCATCGAGCAAGTCGTGGTGTGTGAGCCGACCTTGTGTGAGGCGATCACCGAACACCGGGGGTTTTTGTCGGTCAAGGGCGTGATCCAAGGCGAGGCCGGGCACTCGTCCGAGCCGCGCGCGCTGCATGACAACGCCAACCACCGCCTGGCCCAGTGGTTGAGTGCGGCGCTGACCTATACCGAAGCCTTGGCCGATGCCAACCAAGCCAGCGGGTTCAACGTCGGCTTGATCTCAGGCGGGACCAAGTCCAATGTCATCGCCCCCGAGGCCCGGCTCCACTACAGCGCGCGCCTGGCGCCGGGTCAAAGCAACGAGGCGTTTTTTGACACCGTCAAAAACTTGGGCGGGGCGCACGCGTGGGCGCAGTGGGCGATTCCGTTTTCAGGCTCACCATTGCCGGCGGCCGGGCAAACCAGCGAGGCCGCAATGGGGTTTTGTGAGGCGGTGAGGGCCACCAGTGAGCTCAAGGTGGGTGCGCCGGTGGCGTTTTGGACCGAAGCGGCGCTGTTTTCTGAGGCGGGTTTGCCGGTGTTGGTGCTGGGCCCTGGCGACATTGCCCAGGCCCACACCACCGATGAGTGGGTGGCGATTGATGAGCTCAACCGCGCTTATGACCTGTATCGGGTGATGAACAACACGGCCATCCCCAACGTGGCTTCGGGCTGATGAACAACGTTCGCGCCACCGTGATTGAGCTTCTTGGCCAACTGGGTTCAAGCCGCGAGGCGCGCCAGTACTTGAAGCAGTTTTCGAAGGTTGACCAAACCCGTTTTGCCGTCGTCAAAGTCGGTGGGGCGGTGCTTCGCGACGACATCGACGCGTTGGCCTCGGCGTTGGCGTTTTTGCACCAACTGGGGTTAACACCCATCGTCCTCCACGGCGCGGGGCCACAGTTGGATGAGGCGATGAGCCAGGCGGGCTTGAGCGTGGAAAAACACGACGGGCTTCGGGTCACCACCGAGGCGGTGATGGCGGTGGTCCGGCCGATCATTTATGAGGCCAACACGCGCTTAATCGATGCGCTGGAAGCTCGGGGGGTGAAAGCGCGGGGGGTGCTCCATGGCGTGTTTAAGTCCCACTTGGCCGACCCGGATAACCTGGGGCTGGTCGGCGAGGTTGATGAGGTGGTGCTCGAGCCATTGAGTGCGGCGATTCGTGCCGGCGCGCTGCCGGTGTTGGCGTGTCTGGGTGAGTCGCCCTCGGGGCAGATGATGAACATCAACGCCGACATTGCCGCCCAAGAGCTCGTTTGGGCGGTGGCGCCGCACAAGGTCATTTTCTTGACCGAGACCGGTGGGCTGCTGGGCCCGGACGGGGGGTTGATCTCTGCGATCAACCTGCGCGCTGACTTCGAGCGGTTGATGCAAAGCGATTGGGTGCACTCGGGGATGGCTTTGAAACTCAAGACCATTGCGACCATGCTTGAGCGCTTGCCCAGCGAGACGTCGGTGTCGATCACCTCAGCGCCGAAGCTCACCCGAGAGCTGTTCACCCACACCGGCGCGGGGACCTTGATTCGCCGCGGCGAGTTGATCGAGTGGCACACTACTCTCGATGGTCAGCGCCAAGCCGTCATCGAGCGGTTGTTTGAGGCGAGCTTCCAGCGGCAGTTGCGTGAGGACTGGCTGGCCGAGCGGACGGTATTGGGCTGGTTGGTGGCCGAGAGCGATCGCGCGGCGGCACTGATCTGTGAAGGGGTTGATGGCGTGGCCTATCTTGACAAGATTGTGGTCACCCCCGAAGCCCAAGGCGAGGGCTTGGGCGCGGCGCTGTGGAGCGCGCTGCGCGAGCGCTTTGATGCCATGTACTGGCGCTCGCGAGCGCACAACCCCATCAACGGTTGGTATTTCCAGCAATCACAAATGAGTGTGCGGGGCGCTCAGTGGGTGGTGTTTGCCATTGGTGTCGACAGCGGGGTTCAGTTCGAGCGGTGGGCAACGGATGCCCAAGCGCGTTGCTCGGGCTGGACGGCGGTGGATGGGGCCGAGCATGACTGAGCGTTACCGCCTGGCGCTGATTGGTGGTCGCGGCTACACCGGCATGAGTTTTTTGCCGTTGGTGCGCCAACACCCCCACATTGAGTTGGCTTTGGCGAGTTCTTCGAGCCAAGCGGGCCTGCCGCTGACCGAGATTGATGCTGACTGGCCCGACCCCGACGAGACCTTGGTCGCGCTGGGGCCGGATGCAGTGCACACTGTCGATGCCGACATTTGGGTGTTGGCGTTGCCCAATGATCAATCCAAGCCTTGGGTGGCGGCGATCGAGGCGGCGCACCCTCAAGCGGTGGTGGTTGATTTCAGTGCCGATCATCGGTTTGACGATGGGTGGGTGTATGGGCTGACCGAGCTCAATCGGTCGGCTTTGGTGGGCGCCCAACGCATCGCCAACCCTGGGTGCTACGCCACCGCCGCAGGGCTGGCGCTGATGCCGGTGGTGGTGGACCTGGACACGCCACCGGTGGTGTTTGGGGTATCCGGCCACAGCGGGGCGGGCAAGACCCCCTCGCCCCGAAACGACCCTGAGCGGTTGGCGGATAACTTGATGCCGTATCAGCTCACCGGGCACGTGCACGAGCAAGAGATCTCATATCAATTGGGCCGGGACGTGGCGTTTCATCCGCACGTGGCGCCGTTTTTTCGGGGGTTGTCGGTGACCATTCGGGCGGGGTTTAAAGCACCGGTCGAGGCCGAGGCGCTGATGGGCCGTTGGCGGCAGGTCTATGCCGATTCGCCATTGATTGAGGTGGTGGCGGATGTGCCTGAGATTCGGCAAGTGGCCGGATCAGCGCGGGCGATGTTGGGTGGGGTCAGCGTGGATGCGCGGGACCGGCGATGCGCGAGTTTCGTGGTGGTGCTCGATAACTTGCTGAAAGGCGCGGCCAGCCAAGCCATGCAGAATATCAACGTGAGTTTGGGTCTTGACGAGCTTTTCGGGCTGAATTAACTCGCCAATGCCTTGATCTCAGGCTTTGTCAAGGTTTGTCAGTGTGGGTCAAGGTTTGGCGTTTGCCGTGCTATCATTGCTAGCAATGATAGCAATTCAACCTGGGGAGGTGGCTTGTGGCAACGCTGACCATTCGCAATTTTGATGACACGCTCAAGGCGCATCTGCGCGTCCGGGCCGCTGAGCACGGGCGGTCCATGGAAGAAGAGGTTCGCTGCATCCTCAGCCAAGTTCTGACACGGCCCAGTCCCGAGCGCGGGCTTGGCAGTCACTTGGTTGACCGGTTTCGTGACATCGACAGTGATCTCTCCTTGCCTGACCGACGGTTGCCCCGCAAGACCGTCGGGCTCGACTGATTGTTGACGACTGATTGCTGTGGTCTTGCTGGACACCAACGTCCTGTCCGAGTGTATGCGCAGCGCGCCCCACGCCAGTGTGGTGGCTTGGTTGGATGCGCAGCCCGTCGATCAGCTGTGGATCAGCGCGGTCACCCACGCCGAAATCGAGCTGGGCATTGCGCTGCTGCCTGAGGGGCGTCGTCAGCAGGATTTAAGACGCAGAGCGCAAGCCGTCTTTGAGGAGGATTTTTTGGATCGGTGCCTGCCGTTTGATGACGTGGCGGCTCGTCACTATGGGCGTATTGTCGCCAGCAGAATGCGCGCAGGCCATCCAATATCAGTCGAAGACGCACAAATCGCCTCGGTGGCATTGAGTCACGGCTTGACGTTGGCGACGCGCAACGTGAAGGATTTCGCGGGCATCGACAGCCTGGCCATCATCAACCCCTGGGTCTAGACCAAGGGATCGGTATCTTGGGGATTGTCTTGATCTTTTGATTGGTGAAAGCGATGATGAGGTTTCGTGGCGAGGTGCTTGTGCGTTTCGCTCCAACTCTACCGAGAATAAGTCTGCGTGCAGTTGCGCGTCGTCATCTGATCAGTCAATGTAAAGGGCAGTAACCGTTATGGGTCGCGACAAGATCAACGTGCTTTGGCAAAAATCAACCACAGCGACCGATCAGGCTGTGATGGACTTTCTTGCAGGCGCCGATGTGGTCCTCGATCGGGCGCTGTTTGAGTTCGATATTCAAGCCAGTCGGGCCCACGCAGAGGGGTTAGCGCGCGTGGGTGTGTTGTCAAAAGCAGATGCCGATGCCTTGTGCGAGCGCCTGGACGCGCTGAATGCGGCCTGGCAGGCCGGCGAGTTCTCGCTCGACGAGCGGTTTGAAGACGGGCACTCGGCCATCGAGCATTGGTTGGTGTCCGAGCTGGGTGAGGTTGGCGGGCGGATCCACACGGGACGAAGTCGCAATGATCAGGTGGCCGTCGCCCTTCGACTGTACCTTAAAGACAGGCTTCAACGCGTTGCTGAACTGACCGGCGCGGTGGCGCGGGTGTGCTTGGATCGGGCCGGGCAAGAGGCTGATCGGCCCATGCCTGGACACACCCACCTGCAGCAAGCGATGCCCTCTTCGCTGGGGCTGTGGTGGGCGGGGCATGCCGAGGCGTTCATCGATGATTTGGCCTTGGTGTGCCAGATTCGGGATTGGCTCGACGCCTCACCGCTCGGCACAGCGTCAGGTTTTGGTGTCAATATCGCGCTCGATCGGGCAGGCACCGCCAAGGCGCTGGGTTTCCAGCGTTTGGTGATCAACCCCCAGGCCGCCCAAAACAGCCGCGGCAAGGTCGAGCTTCGCGCGATTGATGCCCTGTCGGCGGTCACCGGCGACATTCGCCGGCTGTGCTGGGACTTGAGCCTGTATGCCAGCCAAGAGTTTGGTTATGTGACGATCCCCGAGGCGTTTTGTACCGGCTCATCGATCATGCCCAACAAGCACAACCCCGACGGGGTGGAGCTTTTGCGTTCGATGCACGCCACGGTGGTCGGCGCGCGCGCCGAATTGGAGGCGGTGCTGAGCTTGCCGTCGGGTTATCAGCGCGACCTGCAAGACACCAAAGCCCCAGTGCTTCGTGCCTTTGGTCGGCCGCTGGACGGGTTGGCGCTGCTTGAGCGCCTATTGAGTGGACTGACATGGGACTTCGATCGCATGGCCGAGGCGGTGGGGGCGAGCTTGCACGCGACCGATGTCGCCAACGAGGCGGTGTTGGACGGTGCGACTTTCCGAGCCGCCTACCGCATGGTGGCCGACGATCTTGCGGCCCTAGAGCAGCGCTCTGCCACCGACAGCTTAAGCGCGCGCACCTCGCCCGGGGCATGCGGTGCGTTGATGTTGGAGGCTTTGGATGAGCGCTTGAGTCACTGGCTGAAGCCATCCGATTGACCGCTTTTTGCGGGTTTTCCTGATTGGGGCTATTGACCCTGAAAATTATTGGCCTATAATGGCGGGCTGGCTTGGGAGAAAGTCCTTGAGCCAGAGGTTGCCAAGACGCCTGAAAAAAGTGTCAAAAAACGGCAATCAGTTGTTGACCAAATTTTAACGGTGACGTTATAATGGTCGGCCCAGTTCGCGAAAGGCATCTGGGCAGCAAGACAGTTCATTACAAATAAAAGCAGATAATTTGTGTGGGCGCCCTCAATTGGAGTTTGAAGCCAATGAGAGCGACCTGCCCTGATAGCAATTCAAAAGCAATTCAGCAATTCAGGAGTGGGATTTGCTCTTTTAGTTCGAAAGCTTTGCTTTTAAACTGAAGAGTTTGATCCTGGCTCAGATTGAACGCTGGCGGCATGCTTAACACATGCAAGTCGAACGGTAACAGGCCAGACAATCCCTTCGGGGTGCGTCAGGTGCTGACGAGTGGCGGACGGGTGAGTAACGCGTAGGAATCTGCCTTGTAGCGGGGGATAGCCCGGGGAAACTCGGATTAATACCGCATACGCTCTACGGAGGAAAGAGGGCCTCTTCTTGAAAGCTCTCACTACAAGATGAGCCTACGTCCGATTAGCTTGTTGGTGGGGTAAAGGCCTACCAAGGCGACGATCGGTAGCTGGTCTGAGAGGATGATCAGCCACACTGGGACTGAGACACGGCCCAGACTCCTACGGGAGGCAGCAGTGGGGAATATTGGACAATGGGCGCAAGCCTGACGGAGCAACGCCGCGTGTGGG
>JAVLCB010000049.1:0-697 GCA_031580925.1 Wenzhouxiangella sp. | reverse complement strand
ACGCTATCGTACCGCAGAGATCGCAGAGCAGGAGCGCGCGCTGATGCGACTGGAGGCCGATCGGACCCACCGGGAGGAGTCGTTGTATGCAGAGCTGCTCGAGGCGCTGCGACCGACGGTCCCAGCGATCCAGGAGGCAGCCGCTGCGATCGCCCGGGTGGATGTGGTCGCGACGGCCGCCCGCCATGCGGCGAAGCACGACTGGGTGCGCCCGGTGGTGCAGGCTGAGTGGGGCCTCGAGATCGAGGGGGGGCGACACCCGGTCGTCGAGCAGACAACACGGTTCGTCCCCAATGACACCCGGTTCGACCACGCACAGCGCTGCATCCTCGTGACCGGGCCGAACATGGGCGGGAAGTCGACCTACATGCGCCAGACGGCGCTGATCGTGCTGCTCGCGCAGATGGGGTGGTACGTCCCCGCGACGGCGGCGACGATGGGGATCGTGGATGGGATCTTCACCCGCGTCGGTGCGCTCGATGAGCTCGCAGAGGGGCGCTCGACATTCATGATCGAGATGGCCGAGCTGGCGAACATCCTGCATCAGGCGACGGACCGGTCGCTGGTCGTGCTGGATGAGGTCGGACGGGGTACCGCGACGTACGATGGTGTCGCGATCGCGTGGGCGACGATGGAGCACCTCAGCGCAGAGGTCGAGGGGACGCCGACACCGGCGGTGCTGTTCGCGACACACTAC
>JAVLCB010000048.1:429-709 GCA_031580925.1 Wenzhouxiangella sp. | reverse complement strand
GGAGAAGACCGACGAATTCCTCCATCCCATGGTCTTCCACGAGGCCAACCGCCAGCGCGTGCGTGACGGCGACGTGGTTGTCTTCTTCAATTTCCGCGCCGACCGCGCCCGCCAGCTTTCCGAAGTCTTCCTCTCCGACAACGGCTTCACCGCCTTCAAGGCCGGCCGCCGGCCGAAAGTCCACTACTACACCCCTCACCGAATACGACGCGGAGTACGACTGCGACGCCATCTTCCCGCCCGAATTGCTCTCCATGGTCCTCGGAGAAACCGTCGCGCG
>JAVLCB010000048.1:0-419 GCA_031580925.1 Wenzhouxiangella sp. | reverse complement strand
GGGTGAGGACCGCGTCATCATCCCCTCCCCCCAGGACGTCGCCACCTACGACGAGAAACCGGAGATGAGCGCCGAAGAAGTCACCGAGACCGTCGTCGCCAAGCTCAAGGACTACGACCTCGTCATCCTCAACTTCGCCAACCCCGACATGGTCGGCCACACCGGCGTCGTCGAGGCCGCCGTCAAGGCCTGCGAAACCATCGATCGCGACGTCCGGGCCATCGTCGAAGAAACCCTGCGCCTCGGCGGCAAGCTCCTCGTCACCGCCGACCACGGCAATTGCGAATACATGATCAACCCCGATGGTTCGCCCCACACCGCCCACACCACCAACCCCGTCCACGCCATCTACGTCGCCGCGGACGGTCGCGACGTGAAGGTCGCTGACGGCATCCTCGCCGATATCGCCCCGACCCTCC
>JAVLCB010000047.1:0-769 GCA_031580925.1 Wenzhouxiangella sp. | reverse complement strand
GCGCCGCCCGGGAGTTGGGCCTGTCCGAAGACAGTGAAGGTCTCATGCCGTTGCCAGCAGACGCGCCAGTCGGCGAAGCCTTCCGCGATTGGCTTAATCTGGATGATGATGTCATCGAAATCGAGCTAACACCCAACCGCAGCGACTGCCTGAGCGTGAGCGGGGTGGCGCGTGAAGTGGGTGTGCTCAATGGTGAAACGGTCAGCGCGCCGGCGTCAGCCACTGTGCCGGCAGCCAGTGACCGAGCCTTGCCGATCGACCTGGTGGCAGAAGCCGATTGCCCGCGATACTGCGGCCGGGTGATTGAGGGCGTTGACGCAGCCGCGCCCACGCCAATGTGGCTTCAGGAGCGGCTGCGGCGGGCTGGCGTGCGGCCATTGGGCATCGTGGTTGATGTGACCAACTACGTCATGCTCGAGCTCGGCCAACCCATGCATGCCTTTGACCTTGAACGCCTTTCAGGGGGTATTCGGGTTCGGCGCGCCGAGGCGGGCGAGACGCTCATACTGCTGAGCGGCGAACCCGTCACGCTGAGTGCCGATACCTTGGTGATCGCGGATGAGACGCAGCCAGTCGCGCTCGCTGGGGTCATGGGGGGTGATGCGACGGCCGTCAGTGAAACCACCACCCAGGTGTTTCTTGAGTCCGCATTTTTCGCGCCGGCGGCCCTGAGTGGCCGGGCGCGTCAGTACGGTCTGCACACCGATGCATCCCATCGTTTTGAGCGGGGCGTGGATCCGATGCTCTGCCTCCAGGCCATTGAGCGCGC
>JAVLCB010000046.1:0-895 GCA_031580925.1 Wenzhouxiangella sp. | reverse complement strand
CGGAACAGGTAGACGCAAGGGACTTAAAATCCCTCGAAGGAAACTTCGTGCCGGTTCGATTCCGGCCCCGGGCACCATCTCAAAAAAAACATCCCTCTCGCCAGCGCTTGGCGATACCAAGTTGTATTCCTCACATCACAGGTGGTGTCCGCCAGTCGATGCGTTCCAAGTCTAAAGGTTGGGTGGTTTGGTGGACTTTGGCATGCGCACTCAACCGTCAATCACAGAGTCTGGCGGTGGCGCATGCCAATTGAGCCCACCCTGAGGAACCATATCCCGAGTAATAATAGAAAAATAGTCACAATTTGATACTCTATTTTTTTAAAAGATTCGAGCGTGCTGGACAGTCTCCGAATCAGTGCTCGCGCAAGGCTTTGTAGGTCTTTCCTCAACGTTTTCTCGCCCTAAGGCAGCACTGCTTTGGTGAGTTCTCTTGTGATATCCATCAAGCCGTGTTTGATGTTTCAACCGCGTTTTTTCCGGGGGCTTCAAATCAATAACAATAACTATGGGTAAACAATTCATGGGGCGTGCAAAACTCGTTGCTAATCTGAAAAAGGCGCTGGCATGTTTTGTTGTCTTTTTGTCGTGCGGGCTTGAGGTTCAGGCGCATACCGCTTCGGTCGGTTATCTCCAGGCAGGCACACAGTCTGGCACCACCTGTGTTGCCGGCGCACAGATCACAAGTGACTCTGTGTCGTGTGTCAACATCGAGGTATTTTTTGGCAGCTGGCATACAAGTGGTAACGCAGAGGGTTCTTTGGGTGTTTGGATATACAACCCGAGTGGTGAGCACGGCTCAACAAGTCAAAACACGAACTCCAATGGCCGCAGTGGCGGGGACTGGCTTCAAATTATCGGGAAGTCTTCCATTAATTCCACAATAATACCACCT
>JAVLCB010000045.1:0-975 GCA_031580925.1 Wenzhouxiangella sp. | reverse complement strand
GGCACCGGTGATCATGTTCTTCACATAGTCCGCGTGCCCGGGGCAGTCGACGTGCGCATAGTGGCGCGCATCGGTCTCATACTCCACGTGCGCAGTAGCGATAGTAATACCGCGCTCGCGCTCTTCCGGGGCGTTATCAATCTGCGCAAAATCACGCGCCACACCACCGTACTGCTCGGCTAACACCTTCGTTAGCGCCGCGGTCAGCGTCGTCTTACCATGGTCAACATGACCAATCGTGCCAACGTTGACATGCGGTTTGTTGCGCTCAAACTTCTCCTTGGACACGGCGGTTCCCCCTACGCGATTCGATAAACTCATTGTAATTTGGAGCCCACGCCCGGATTTGAACCGGGGACCTCTTCCTTACCAAGAAAGTGCTCTACCCCTGAGCTACGTGGGCCTACGACTCTGGAGCGGGTGATGGGAATCGAACCCACATCATCAGCTTGGAAGGCTGAGGTTCTACCGTTGAACTACACCCGCATGCCCGCACCCGCTATCGGTCGCGGGTCATTTTATCTGGTGGAGGGTGGAGGATTCGAACCTCCGAAGGCTGTGCCAGCAGATTTACAGTCTGCCCCCGTTGACCGCTTGGGTAACCCTCCAAAATCAAGCCGCACAGTGTTCTAAACTCTCGGCACACTGTCAAGCAAATTGCAGTCCCCGCCCCACATATGCAACTGTTCAAAATATATATACTTAAAAAAGTGATGGAGGCTCGATATGCCCGTAATCGCAGGCTCGATTCAACAGACCGAACAGGCGGCGACGCCTTACACGGGGATTGTCAGTGTTGCGACGGACCGCGGCCAAGGCACCGGGACGCTGCTCTACGATGGCCGCGCCGTGCTCACCGCCGCCCACATCCTGGAGGGCAGCGGCCCCCTCACGCAGGCCTCCGCACAGTTCACCACCCCGGAAGGGAGCTTCCGGCAGGGGTTCGAGAAGTACTCAATCCACCCCAACTACGAC
>JAVLCB010000044.1:0-1065 GCA_031580925.1 Wenzhouxiangella sp. | reverse complement strand
GGAGCGGCACCGCTTGCGTGAAGATTGACACCAACCACCCGAACAGATCGCCGCCGAGGATCTCATCGGTCACGGTCACTTGGAGATGGCCGGCAAGCACGGTCACGCCCGCGGAGATGTTGAATACGACCCGATCGGTGAGCCACAGCGGTGACATCATGACATCTCCCTCCCGGTGAAGGCCTCGAATGCATCATATATGAGCACGAAGCCCAGCACGACGAAGAGCCCATCTGTAAGTATCCGCGGGACGCCGAGGGTGGCAAGCATGGCCGGACCGGTGCCCAAAATGATTCGCATCTCACGGATGAACCGGCCGGCATCGAGGAAGCCACCGGTAACCTCATCCGCGGACGGCTGATCCTGTGAGCGTTCCACGACCGACGTGTTCTCCACAAGCTCGATCTGATCGCCGCCGGGGACGGCAACGTCGACATCGACGACACCCGCCGCGCCCATCACGCCCGCAGAGAGATTGAGCAGCAACAAGAACAGAACTATGTTGGTCGACCTCATGACCGCAGCACCCCCCGACCGGCGAACGCCAAGTTGTATGCGATTCCGAGGACCATCGCCAAGCTGATCCCGAGGATGGTGGCGAAGCCGGAGATGAAGCCGATGGCATACAACAAGGCCGCGACACCGGGAATCATGATCGCGCCGATGCGGGCGTTGGCGACGGAGAAGATGCCGCCGAGGACGATCAAGAAGCCGACGCCGAAGATCTGCCGCCACGCATCGGAGAGTGGCAGATCGACGGGGTACTGATTGAGGCCGTATGCGGCGGTGGTGTCGACGGTCTCGCCGTTCCGCACATACTCCACCTCATAGACGGCCTTGAGCTCCGCATCATCGCCCGTGAGCGTGGTGGTGTGTTGGAACGTGCTCACGTTGGGCGGAGCGGTCACCGTGGCCGTATCGAGCACGTTGGAGGTGTTGCCGGCCTGGAGGACGCGGAGGTCGATCTCCGTGGTCTCCTGGGCGAGATCGACATAGGTGAACTGGAGCGATGTCTGATTCGCCACGGAGTCATCGATCGAGGAGGTGATGACCGGCTCATCCTCG
>JAVLCB010000043.1:0-1457 GCA_031580925.1 Wenzhouxiangella sp. | reverse complement strand
GTCAGTGGGGTGTTCTACCTCAACACAATCAAATTGGCCGAACTCGATCAACCCTTGTTGTTGACTGATCTGTTCTTGGTCGGCCAGGTGATCAACCACATCGACTTTCTCAGCGCTTATGCCAATGTCCCGCTGATATCAATCGCAGTGGTCGGGGGCGGCATCGCCATGGTGGTGCTCCAACACGCCGAGCCACGCTGGCTTAATCAATCCAGTCGGCGCGTGAGCGGTTTCATTGGGTGTCTGGCCTTTGGGGTGTTGTTCACCGATCTGGGACAAGCGCTGTATCAGGATGACACCACCCCCGATCGGCCGTGGGCACCGGCGGGCGCGATTGAGGCGCGGGGCTGGTTGGCCGGGGCGGTGGCATCGATGCAAACAGACTGGGTGGGGTTGCCCGCACCCGATCGCCAAGCGGTGGCGGAGCTGAAAAAGGCGTGGTTGCGTCAGTACCCATCCGAGGCGTTGACAGCGGCACCGGCCGACTCATCCACCGAGGCGCGCCCCGACGTGTTGATCATCTTGAGCGAAAGCTTTTTTGAGCCGCGCTATCTCAATGGGGCGCAACCGTGTCGGTTGCTGCCGCGGTGGTGCGGTCTATTAGACGAGGGCATCAGTGGTGAAATGACCGTGCCCACGTTTGGGGGCAACACCACGCGCACCGAGTATGAGGTGTTAACGGGCATCCCCTATGCCCAGCTCCCCGATGGCATCTACCCCTACACCAGTGTGGTGCTACAACCGACGGCCTCGATTGCGTGGTGGGCGAAACACCTGGGCTATGACACCACCGCCATTCACCCGCACGATCGCCAGTTTTGGCAACGCCACCGGGCGCTGCCGCTGTTGGGCTTTGATCAGTTTATTGGTGAGGAGGGGTTTGGCGGGCACCAGCGGTCGGGGTTTTGGATCTCGGATGCTGACTTGACCGAGAAAGTACTTGACGTGTTGAACCAAGACCGCGACGCGCCCCAATGGGTGTTCGGCATCAGCATGGAAAACCACGGGCCGTGGCAAGCACAACGCCCGAACATGGACGACACACGGCGCCGGGCTCTGCCAACGATCGCCGGGCTAGATGACCAAGCCGACCACGCCTATCGCAATTACCTGTACCACCAACGAAACGCCGTCGCGGCACTCGAGCGCCTGTGGCGCGCCATTCAGCAGCGCGACAGACCCGCGGTGGTGCTTTTTTTTGGGGATCACTTGCCCGGCCTTCACCAAACGTTTGAACAGGCCGGCTTTCGCCAGGGCTTCACGCCGCTCACCCACCCGGTGCCCTTCCTCGCCCTGTCACACCCCACACCCTTCGCCAGCGACTGGCGCCCGAAAAGCGCCCACCAGCTTGGCATTTGGTTAATGGATCACCTCGGACCGGCGCTGCCCGATGATTATGCGATGTTGCGCGATTACTGGCGCCGCCAAGACGAGCGCGACCACGCCAAACTCGAAGC
>JAVLCB010000042.1:0-1632 GCA_031580925.1 Wenzhouxiangella sp. | reverse complement strand
CCGCAGAGAACGTGGACTTGGTCAATGAGATGCTGGAGGCGTTCACCGACACGCAAGCCACACCCACAGCCGCACAATTGCAAAGCTTGGCCGACAGCACCGTCGCCATTTCTGAGGCTCTGGCCACCAGCGACGGCGAGCGAACAGGCGGGCTGAACCTCGAGGAAAGCGATTACCAGGCACTGGGTCTGTCCCATGTTGATTCCGCATCGGAAGCTTCTTTGCTCAATGAGCTGATCAACACCGGATCGGGCAACTTGGGGGCCGATTATGCCTCCATCGAAGAAGCTTCGCTGGCCATCGATCGACTGGTCGAGTTTGTGGCTAATGGCACGATCACACCCCCATTGTCCTTGTCAGAATTGGCGGCTTTAGGCATTTCAAACATGACAGAAGAACGTGTAGAAGAGTTTCGCACCGCACTGCTCGAGGAGTTCAGCAACAACGATCCCATCACGCTGACGGGGGTGCAAACGGTCGCCAACCGTGTGCTCAAAGACATTGATCCACTGTCAGCACAGTCGCGCACCAGCCTGCTCACCGATGCACTTGAAATCGCCGAAAATGAGGGCGCGGATGCTGAACGCGAGGCCGCCATTGAGACCGCAGTGGACCACATCATAAGAATTGTGGCAGATCAAGAGGCTGACCTCACGGTGGCTGATTTCACGGCCCTCGGCATAGCCGACGTCGATGCGGATGAACTGCCGGCCATCACCGCCGCCCTCGCAGCGACGCCACGAGATGGCAGCGGTGTCGCTACGGTGGCACAAGTCCAGGCGCTCGTTGGTGCATTACAACTCAGTGACACAGATCCAGACGTGGTGGCTGCCGTGTCTGACTTACTCAACCCCGATCCCGAGACCGACGCAAGCGTGCCTGATTATGCCGACGCGGGCGTGTTCGGAGTCGACGAAGAGAACGTGGCAGTGGTTGATGCATTTGTGCAAGCCGCATTCAATGACGAAGATGGGGCCACACGCAGCGAGTTACAGGACACCATTAATGCAGTCAATGCCCTGCGTGCTGACGCCAACGGTGATGCTGACACACCTGCTTCACTGACAGGGGACAACTATGCCGCCATGGGCTTTAACCAGATTCAGTCACAAGACGAGCTGACTCTAATCAACAGCATGGTGGGTGGCTTAACAACAGATCAAGTCAGCGATGCATCCACCATGCAACAACTCGTGTCTTTGACGACCGCTGTCCGCTCCGGGCAGCCCGTCACGGCTGATCAGGTGGCAGCATTGACGGGGACCACCCCAACAGCCGACAAATTAGTGGCCATTAATCAAGCTTTGGCAAGTGGGGCAAAGCCAACGGATGTGGCCACACTCTTGCAACTGATAGACACTGCTCAATATACTGCGCCCAGCACCTCCAATCCTCAAAGCATTCCAGTGGGGCATGGGCTGGGTTGGTTGTTGCTGATATTGAGCTTGATGGGCTTGGGCCAAAAGACTTTTTTGATGCGACGGGATTAGCGCTGAATACTCCGCGTCCTTGTTTAGGTGGTCTTGTCGTTTGGCTGTCGTTTACACCGGCTGTCAAAATAGGACGCGCCGCCCCGTTGCAGCATTGGGGTAGGGACACAGGGTAAGGCCTTAAAGGCACTGCGCGGGGGCG
>JAVLCB010000041.1:0-2001 GCA_031580925.1 Wenzhouxiangella sp. | reverse complement strand
GTGCGCAGCCGCGGTGTGGTCGACTCAGATACGATTAATGTTCGAGTTTCTAGCGTCACCAACGCTTCGGCAACGCTGGCTGGCGCAGCTTCATCCGAGCAGGCGGTCGGTGCCGTTGACATAGGCGGTTCATTGCGCTCGAGCAATGTCACGGTGCAAGCGACAGACTTGGTCAACGTCTCGGCTGCGGTGGCCGGTGCCAGCACGGCGAAGCAAGATGTGGGAATGATCACAGGAGGTAAAATCGATCGAACAACTGTCTCTGTGACCAGCGCGGGGCGCATTGCCAATGTGGGTGCTGCATTGGCAGGCAGTGCCAGTGCTGAGCAACGCATCGGTGTCGCCAACCTGCAGCAAGCCGATGGCGTGACCGACACGGTTAGCGCAAGCAGCATTACAGGTGTGGCGGCGGGTCTGGCCGGCGGCGGTAAGGTCCGGCAAAGCGTTGGTGTGATTGAAAGTCGCAATGCCAGCAACGTCTTACTCAGTGTCTCGGCGGGGACCATCTCTGGCACCGGCATTGGCATTCTCGGCCAAGGCACCAGCAGTGAGAGGATTGGCGTGATCTCTGCGGGGAAAGCAGAAGATGTGCGGCTTCGCATGAGCCTTGGAAATGTCACCTCGAGCGCGGCAGGATCTGAATCCACCAGCCGGATTGACGTGGGTGGCGCGTATGGTCGTGCAGAAAATGAAACCTTGATCATCCAGGCGGGTGACATTTCAGCTCGAGCCTACGGAATCAGCAGCCATGCGCGTGTGACGGTGGGCAACCTTCGGGGCAGTGGGCCGGTGTCGTCGAGTGGGATCACCATTGGTGATGTCACCGATGAAGCAATCTCTGTGGCCAGCACAGCCGCGGTGTCTGTGGGGAATATCGTCAGTGGCGATACAGGCAGCACCACAATGAATATATGGCTTGGAAATATTCATAACCACGTTGATGTGGCGGGTGGAACGTCTTCAGACATTTACGTTGGTAATCAGATGGCCAGCGCCCATTCGTCGTCGAGTTTTGCCATCTCGACTGGAAAGCTGTCCAGTACGGTCGCGGCCGCCTTGGGCACGGGCTCTGGGATTTATTTGGGGAACATCAAAAGCACCGCGGGCGGAAGCGTGAAAGTCCATACTGGCAATCAGTCCGTAACCGCCGTGGCGTGTCTTGGCAAGTTGGGTTGCCTGTCAGAGCTTATTGGCGATAAAGGGTGCATTTCGATTGGAAATATCGGTCTGCCAAAAAATTGTGGGAACGCATCACTCATGGCCGATGCCATCAAAGAGGTGGAGAAGCTGGGGTACTACGTTCACAAAGGGGCCGTAATGACCGCAGAGGAAGTTAAGAAGGCCGGGCTATACATCTACAAGGGAGCGGTTTACTCAGAGCATGAGCTGAAAGACGCGGGGCTGGTGGTTTACAAGGGTGCTGTGCACACGGCAGAGGAGGCCGCCCATCTGGCGAAAGAAGCAGCCAAAAAGGCCGAGGAAGCAGCCAAAAAGGCCGCACACGCGATTAAATCTGGCTGGAACAAAGTAAAACACTGGTTTTGAGGTCAGCAAAGGCGAAATGAATCGGGCGCCCTCAGTCACAACCTGGCCTGAATACAATTGAATCTCCCCGCGCGCGCGCCCTGAGCGGCTCGTCGTATCCTCACACAGCAACGCTTGTGCGGCACGCGCGCGCGTCTTGGCGGCATCGCCCAGCGTCATGCTGGGGCAGCCATCGCCGGTGACTGGCCAGCGCGGTTTGAAAATTGGTGGAGGCGGCGGGAGTCGAACCCGCGTCCGCAAACCATCTGATCTCGGTTCTACATGCTTAGCCCGCTCGATTTTTTCTTATCAACAGGCCGCCCGAGGGGCAGGGCATACCTGTTGACCAGTTGCGGTTTGATTTAACAGCCTGCCCCGAAACTCGACAGACCGCGATCCTACTTAATGATCTCTAATCGGAAGCGCAGGCTCAACCGGTAGAGAGCAGGCTGGGTTTATGCAGCCAGTGCGTAGTTG
>JAVLCB010000040.1:0-2159 GCA_031580925.1 Wenzhouxiangella sp. | reverse complement strand
CGCCCCCGCGCAGTGCCTTTAAGGCCTTACCCTGTGTCCCTACCCCAATGCTGCAACGGGGCGGCGCGTCCTATTTTCACCACCCTATCCATCTTGAGATGCCACACCGTGCCACCGGCACCATCACTTCAATGGGGCCTGTCGAACACCCCTGGCGCGCGGCCCAAGCCGCATCAACCCCAGTGCCATCAGCGCCAGCACCAACACCAGCCAGCCCCAGCCTAGGCCTGTCGGAATGGCCAGGGGATCGCTGGGCGTGGGGCCTGAGGGGTTCGATGGATCGGAGCCATTGTCGGTGTCGGGCGCCTCCACCACGGTGATGCCAATTTCGACACTGCGAAGCTCGCCGTCGAGACTCACCCCGTTGGCTTGCAGCGTGTGGTTGCCCGGGGCAATCCCCACCAGCGGTTCGGTGGCCTCAAAGCCGCCATCATCCTCCACAGTCACTGTGCCCAACAACACAGGGTCTGAGAAAATCCAAAGATCAATGTCAGAGCCTGGGAAAAAGCCACGACCGGACACGCGGGCAGACCCACCGGTGATGATTTCCAACACCTCCAAGTTGGCCGCATTCGTCCGGATGCGACAGGGCTGGCCCGCACAATCGCCGGATAACCGCAACTCAAATGGGTTGTTGGAGATCACCTTGGTTGCTGAACCACTGATGGTTTTGGTGAACGATCGAATGACGCCGCTCAGTCGGTGGCGGATTTCGCCGGGCAACAAGTCGGGGTCGTTGCCATTGGCCAAGGTTTCGGCTGCGGGTGTCCTGCCGGCGCCATTGGCAATGTTTTCAGCGGTTTGCAGCACCCGCTGCAAGGCACTTGAGGTGGCTGGTCTGGCGCCGTGGGCCAGGGCTTGATTGAAGCGCATCAACGCCGTGGCCGAGGGCGGTGTGCCCGTCAAGGCGGTCAGTTGGTCTGAGGTGACCGGTTGGCCCGCGCGCACCGCGGTGGTCATCGCCACCAGCTGACCCAAGGTCGCCGGGTCGCTGACCTGATTGGCCGGCAAGCCACCCACCATGCTGTTGATTAGGGTCAGCTCGTCGGCTGATTGAATGGCGCCCATGTCCATGGCGGCATAGTCATCCACCGTCAACGTCGCTGGCGTGGTGGCATCGCCATTGGCCTGTGCGCGCAGGGCATTGACCGCGTTGATGGTCTCTTGCAGCTGGCTGCGAGTGGCCCCGTTGTTGCCGTTCATGGCGGCTTGCACAAACGCATCGATCGCCGCCAAGTTGTCATCGTCCACACCGAACACGCCCGCTTCGACATAGTCGGGCACGCCGGGGGCTTCGGCCGCATTCGGGTCAAGGATTTTGGACACCGCAGCGACCACATCCGCATCGGTGTCACTCAGGCGCAAGGCATTCACGATTTGTTCGACCTTGGAGACCGTGGTGACCCCGCTGCCATCGCGGGGTGTTGCTGCGAGGGCATCGGCAATGGCCGCCAACTCCGCGGCCACCACGTCGGTCATGCCGAGTGCCACAAAGTCATCCACGGTCAGCGTGGTCTGTTGATTGGCCACGGTCCTGATGATGTGGTCGACCGCGGTCTCAATGGCGACCTTGCGCTCATCATCCGCGCCCTCGTCCTCAGCGATGCCGAGTGCATCGGCCAGCAGACCTGCTCTGGCGTCTTCTGTCAACAGATCAATGTCGTTGAGCACGCGGTTGGCCACCGTATTTAAAGTGACCAACGTCAAGGGCTCATTCCCAGTAAACGTCTCAAGCACGGTGGCCAAGAACTCATCCAAACGCTCGGAGGTCATTTCTGTCACCCCGAGCGAAGCCAACTCTGACAATGACAGCGATGGGGTGAGGGTGCCATTGGCCACAAACTCGACCAACCGCTCAATGGCCAGCGAGCTCGCTTCAATTGAGGCGTAATCGGCCCCCAAATTGCCCGATCCGGTGTTGATCAACTCGTTGAGCAAAGACGCTTCGAGTGGTGTGTCGACATGCGACAAGCCCAGCGCCTGATAATCGCTGGCGTCCAGCTGCAAGCCACCGGCGCGCTCGCCGTCGCTGGTGGCCAGGGCCTCAGCGATGGCCACGGCGCTGTCGGCCAAGCTTTGCAGTTGTGCGGCTGTGGGTGTGGCTTGCGTGTCGGTGAACGCCTCCAGCATCTCATTGACCAAGTCCACGTTATCTGCGG
>JAVLCB010000003.1:0-177471 GCA_031580925.1 Wenzhouxiangella sp. | reverse complement strand
CGGAGCTGGTATCGATGGGGAGCTCGTTGAAGCTTTGCCTGGTGGCCGAAGGGGCTGCCGACATTTACCCGCGATTGGGCCCCACCAGCGAGTGGGACACGGCGGCAGCGCACGCGGTGGTCAAAGCCGCCGGTGGTGAGGTCTACAACGCCCACACCGGCCAGCCATTGACCTACAACGCCCGCGAGAGCATCTTAAACCCACACTTTATCGTGTGTGCCAATCCCCAAGCGGCGTGGTTTGACTCCAGCGACCATTGATTATGTCAGTGACCATTGTCATTGAGCATCATCACTGAGCATCGCTATCGCCACCGCCATCGCCATCGCCTGTTGGCTCAAAATCACCCACGGTGACCGTCAGCCACGATTCTGGATCGAGGTGCCGTCGAACGGCGTCATTGACCGCTTCGGCATCGAGATCCAAAAGCGCGTCTTCGAACGCCGACCAATAAAACATGTCTCGATCGAGGTAGAGGTTGGTGTTGAGCGTTCGAGTGAGGGCCTGGTCCGAGCTTCGTCGCAGTTCAAGGGATTCCAGGTAGCCCGCCCGCACCGCATCAAGCTCATCTTGTGCAAAGCCTTCATCGATCACTTGGTTCAATTCTTCAAACATCACCTCGACCAAGCGATCGCGGTTGGTGGGGGCAAACATGGCATACGCCACAAAGCTCGACTGCGGGTCTAAGTCACTGGCTTGGTATCGGCCACCCACGCCATAACTCAACCCCTCCTCATCTCGGATGCGATCGGCCAGGCGCGAGTTTAAGAACCCACCGCCGAGCAACTCACCGGCCAGCATCAGCGCAGGATAGTCGGGATCATCGCTGCCAAGCGCGAGGTTTTGTCGACCGATGAACATGGCATTGGCTTTATCGGGCATGAGCTCTGTGAGCGTGTCCCCTTCGGTGGCGCTGAAGTTAGGTTCGATGCGCTCGAACGGCACATTGGGTGTCCAGTCACCAAAAGCCGCCTCTAAGGTGTTTCTCAGCTCATCCACGTCGACATCACCCACAAAGCTGATGGTGGTGTCAGGACCCATGCCAAAGTGGCTGCGGTGGTGTTCCACCAAAGCCTCGCGTGTGACCGCGTTCGCCCATTGGCGCTGCTCTGACCAACTCGGGCTGTACAAGGGGTGATCTTTGGGGTAGTTGTTGAGGTGTCGACGCATCAGGTAGCTGGCCACGGCCGTGGGCTCATCGCGCTGCTCGTCAATGGCTGTGAGGGTCTGGCGTCGAAGCTCATCGAGCTCGTCTTGGGGGAACGTGGGGTTTTTCAAAACGTCTTCGGCGATGGCCAGCACAGCACCCACCCGATCACGCTGTGATTCAATGGAGACGGTGACGTTGCGGCTGCCGCCGATGCGCATCGACGAGCGGAGCGCATCGAGCTCATCGCGAATGGCTTGTCTGTCGAATTGCTCAGAGCCTCGGCTGAGCATTTGGACGGTGCCTTGGGGCACCCCAGCCAGTCCAGAGAGGCTGTCGAGGTTGCCCATCCGGATGGACATTTGTCCCCACACGCGGTTGCCCCGGGTGGGTTTTTGCAACACCGTGACCCGAGCCCCATTGGACAACTCGAAACTCACCCGGTTGGCCTCGATGTTCTCGGCGCTGGGTTCAAACACTTCGGCAATATCATCCACCGCGCGGCCTTGGTAGTCGGCCAACAAGGCCTCCAGATCCGGTGCGGCGGGGATCTCGGCGCGTTTGGGGTCACTGTCGGGCAAGAACACCCCAATGGTGCGGTTATCGCGGGTCAGGTAGCGGTTGAGCACACGCTCGACATCCTCCACCGTGACCGCCTCGATGCGGTCTCGGTTCAACAGCATCAAACGCCAGTCTCCGGCGGCCGCCCATTCAGACAATTCGACGCCCACCCGCCCAGAGTCGTTCAAACCCTGCTCGATGTCTGAGCTGATGGCGTTGATTGCACGCCTGACCGCATCCTGATCGGGGGGGTTGGTTTTGGCCGCTTCGATGGTCTCCAACAGGGTGTTTTTGACCACATCCATGTCTTGGCCGTCTTTGCTTTGCGCGTAGAACAACAGCAAGGATGGTTCGGGCAGCGCGAACGAGAAACTGCCCACCCGGCTGGCCAGTTCGGGAACGATCAGGCTGTCATACAGCCGACCCGAGGGGATGTCGCCCAATATGAATGACAACACCTCCAAGGGGGCGTAGTCCTCGTGGGCTGCCGCGGGGATATGGTAGGCCGCCATCAGCGAGCGCACGGTGCCGGATCGTCTGGTGGTGATGGTGCGCTCCCCGTCTTGTACAGGGTCTCGCGTGTAGGTTGGCCAAAGTGCCATGTCCCCAGTGCGTTCTGGTTTGGGGATGGCGCCAAAGGTTTGTTCAATCAACTCAAGTGAGCGCTCAGTGTCAACATTGCCCGACAAAATCAAAATGGCGTTGTCGGGTTGGTAGTAGCGGCGATAAAACGACTGCAAGCGCTCGATGGGCACATTCTCGATGTCTGAGCGCGCGCCAATGGTCGACCGGCCATAGCCGTGCCACAGATAGGCGGTGCCCATCACCCGCTGCAACAGCACCCGAAACGGGTTGGTCTCACCGATTTCAAACTCGTTTCGAACAACGGTCATTTCAGAGGCGAGGTCGTCAGGGTCAATCAAAGAATTGACCATTCGATCGGCTTCCATCCGAAGCGCCCAGGCGAGGTTGTCTTCACCCGCCGGCAGCACTTGGAAGTAGTTGGTGCGCTCATACCAGGTGGTGCCATTGGCCTGGCCGCCGCGCTCGGAGATCTCGGCTTTGATGTCTTGATGGGTCGGCGTGCCATAAAAGAGCATGTGCTCCAACAAATGCGCCATGCCCGTCTCACCATAGCTCTCATGCTTTGAGCCGACTTTGTAGGTGATGTTGATGGTGGCCGTGGGCCGGCTGCGATCGGGGACCAACAGGACTTGGAGGCCGTTGTCGAGCCGGTATTCGCTGATGCCTTCGACCGTTCGGATATGTTCAACCGCACCTGAGTCATTTGCAAACGCGCTGGGGACGATGAGCCAGCTTAAAGCCAATACACAAAGCATCAGTGGGCGAGACAACATGGGATTTTCCTTATGGCAGCAGGTTATTGGGGCGCACCAAACACGCCAGACCGTTCAGATTGTAACCGAGCAAGGCCCCAGAAACGGAACCCAAGGGTGGGGTGGTCAGCCGCCGGCTTGGTCGCCCCAGATCTCTTCGAGGCGCTCATCCCGCCCGCACCGCCAGCGATAGAACTTGTAGCGCGTGGGATTTTTTTGATAGTAGTCTTGGTGATAGTCTTCAGCCGCATAAAAGACCTCATACGGCATGATGCGGGTGTCGATGGCTTGGTTGGGGAAGGCCTCGTTGAGCTCAGCCAGAGATTGTTCGGCGAGTTGTTGTTGGGTCTCATCATGGGCAAAAATGGCGCTTCGGTAGGTCTCGCCCAAATCACAAAACTGCCCATTGCTTTGGAAGGGGTCAATGTTGCGCCAAAACACCTCCAACAAGCGCTGGTAGCTGATCAAATCGGGATCGTAGGTGATTTGCACCACCTCCAAGTGTCCCGTCCCACCGCGAACCACTTGCTCGTAGCTTGGGTTGGCGACATCGCCACCGCTGAAACCTGAGCGGGTGTCGAGCACACCCTCAAGCGTGTCGTACGGTGGCTCCATGCACCAAAAGCAACCGCCGGCAAAGGTCGCCTTGGCGTGGCTGGTTGGGGCAGACGACGGCGCTTGAGCGCTCCACGCGCCCTGGGTCAGGACAACGCCCAATATCAAAGCCGAAGCGATGGCGCGCCAGACCGTCATCCGGCGGTGGGGGCCTGTCGAAGGTCGGGCAGGGCTTGGCCTTGTGGGATGAAGCGAAGCGCCACCCCATTGTTGCACCAGCGCTGCCCGGTGGGGTCGGGGCCATCGCCAAAGACGTGGCCTTGGTGTCCCTCGCAGCGCGCGCAGTGGTATTCGGTGCGCGGCCAAATCAACTTAAAGTCTTTTTTGGTGTCGATGTGATCATCATCGATCGGTTGCCAGAAACTCGGCCAGCCGGTGCCCGAGTCGTATTTGTGCTCAGCGCTAAACAGCGGCAAAAAACACCCGGCGCACACGTAGGTGCCCGCCTCATAGACCGCATCCAGTGGGCTGGAACCGGCGCGTTCGGTGCCTTCTTTTCTCAGCACCTCATACTCGGCATCGCTGAGCCATTGACGCCAAGTCGCCTCAGAAACCGTCAAAGGCTCAACCGTTTGTGCATGCGCCCGGCCCATGCCCACACCCAGGCCGGTCAAAGCCGACAACGCCACCAACCCGCCCGACTGCCACAAGAACTGGCGTCGGCGGGGTTGGGTCGGCATCGAAGCGCGGGCGCTGCCAGACCGATCGACAATCAACGGGGTCATCTCATCCATGTGCTCAATTAGACCAGATCAACGCCAAGATAACGTGAACCTCAATCAAACAGCGACTTCCGCCAAATCACCCTTGTCTTCCAGCCAATGGCGCCGGTCACCGGCGCGTTTTTTGGCCAACAGCATGTCCATCAGTTCATGCGTTTTTTTATCATCGCTGACTTTGAATTGAAGCAAGCGGCGGGTGTCTGGGTCGATGGTGGATTCTCGAAGCTGCAGCGGGTTCATCTCGCCCAAGCCCTTAAACCGCGTCTCGGAAACTTTGCCAGTCATTTTCTCAGCCTCGATGCGCGCCAACACGCCGCGGCGTTCTTCGCCATCGAGGGCATAAAACGTTTGCTTGCCGACATCGATTCGATACAACGGGGGCATGGCCACAAAGATTCGGCCGCTGTCGACCAACGGCCTGAAGTGTTTGATAAACAAAGCAGACAGCAAGGTGGCGATATGCAGGCCATCGGAGTCGGCATCGGCCAAGATGATCACCTTGCCATAACGCAACTGGCCAAGGTCATCAGAGCCTGGATCAACCCCGATGGCGGTGGCCAAGTCGTGCACCTCTTGGGAGCGAAGCACTTGATCGGGGTCGGTCTCCCAGGTGTTGAGAATCTTGCCGCGCAGCGGCATGATCGCTTGGAATTCGCGGTTTCTGGCTTGCTTGGCACTGCCCCCAGCCGAGTCGCCCTCCACCAAAAAAAGCTCGGTCTCTTCAAGGTCATTGGATGCACAATCGGCCAACTTGCCAGGCAGCGCGGGGCCTTGGGTGACCTTGCGTCTGGCGACTTGCTTGCGGGCCTTTTGCCGCTTTAGCGCGTGTTCAATGGCGAGCTTGGCAATCGCCTCGCCTTCATTGACGTGTTTGTTTAGCCACAACGCAAACGCGTCCTTGACCACGCCCGAGACAAAGCTCGCCGCTGAGCGCGAGCTCAGCCGTTCTTTTGTTTGTCCAGAAAACTGAGGGTCTTCGAGCTTGATCGACAGCACAAAGCTCAGCCTGTCCCAGACATCCTCAGGCGATAACTTGATGCCCCTGGGCAGCAGATTGCGGATGTCACAGAACTCTCGGAGGGCCTCGATCAACCCAGTTCTCAACCCATTGGTGTGGGTGCCCCCAGACGGGGTGGGGATCAAGTTGACATACGACTCTTGGATCAACTCCCCCTCGGGCACCCAAGCCAGCGCCCAATGCGCCTCTTGATCGCCGCCGGAGAGCTCACCGACAAAGGGTTTTTCGGGGATGGCGGCGTGGTCTTTGAGTTCTTCTTGTAAGTACGCCACCAACCCATCGTCAAACTGCCAAGTCTCTTCGCTGTCATCGACCTCATCGTGAAGGCTGATGGCCAAACCAGGACACAGAATCGCTTTGGCTTTGAGCAAATGGCGAAGCTGAGGTCTGGAGACGTTGCCCGAGTCAAAGTAACTGGCATCGGGCCAAAAATGCACCAATGTGCCGGTGTTTCTTTTGCCGACATCACCGGTGACGGTCAGGTTTTGGTCTGTTAGGCCATCTTTGAAAACAATCTCGTGCACGTGCCCGCCCCGCTTGATTTCGCAGACGAGCTTTTTCGACAGCGCATTGACCACTGAGACACCCACGCCGTGGAGCCCGCCAGAGAATTTGTAGTTTTTGCCCGAGAACTTGCCGCCGGCGTGGAGCCGGGTCAAGATCAGCTCAACCCCGGGCAACTGGTGTTCGGGGTGGGGGTCAATCGGCATGCCGCGGCCATCGTCGGTGACCGATATGCTGCCGTCTTTGTACAACGACACCGCAATCTTTTTGGCGTGGCCTGCCAAGGCCTCATCGACAGCGTTATCCACCACTTCCGCCACCAGGTGATTGGGCCTTGTGGTGTCGGTGTACATGCCTGGCCGGCGTTTGACCGGGTCCAGGCCTTGGAGGACCTCGATATCAGACGCTTGGTACTGATCGCTCATGCGTTCATCCTAATGATTTAAGACATGCTCGCCGGCAGGGGCGCGCAGATTATATTCTGATGCCATCACGTGGCCATAGGCCCCGGTGTTGGCAATCAATAACACATCCCCCGGGTGACACTCGGGCAACAGTCGATCCAGCCCCAAGATATCCCCGGTCTCACAGATGGGTCCGACCACGTTGTAGACATGGTCACTTTGCTCATCGAGGCGATTGAGATGCGCAATGGGGTGCCAGGCCCCGTACAACGCCGGCCGAATCAGTGAGTTCATGCCCGTGGCAATGCCCACATAGCGCACATCGCCCTTGCCTTTGGTTTGCGTGACTTTGCCCAGCAACACGCCGGCATTGGCCACCAGGTAGCGCCCAGGCTCAAGCCAGACGTCCAACGGGCGGCCCAACTGGGCGCGCAGTTGACCCAGCCCAGCATCCAGTGCCGCCAGATCGAGGCCTTTGGCCTCATCGTGATCGGGGATGCCCAAGCCACCGCCCAGATCAATGGTTCGAACCGAGGCAAAGCGCTCGGCCGCCTCACCCAGCACCTCAAGCGTTCGATGCCAATTGTCCGCGTGCAAAATCCCAGACCCGGTGTGCGCGTGCAGACCAATGACCGTGATGTTGTGGGCCTGGGTCAGGCGAGCCACCTTGTCCAACTCCGACAGAGGGATACCAAACTTCGCGTGACTGCCGGCGGTTCTGACCATTTTGTGGTGGCCCAGCCCTGAGCCTGGGTCGAGGCGAATAAAAATGGCGCTGCCGGCGAAGTCTTGGCCCCAGGTTTCTAAGATGGTGGTGTTGTCGATGGTGACATTCACGCCCAAGGCCAACGCGCGCTGATACTCGCTTCTGGGTGCAAAATTGGGCGTGTAGAGCACATCGCTGGCCGACAGGTCAGGCAGCGTGGCCAGCGCCGTCTCGACCTCTTGGATCGAGACCGTTTCAATGCCCACGCCACGGTTGAACAGCGTTTTAAGAATATCGGGGTGGGGGTTGGCTTTCATCGAATACAACACCCGGTCGACATACGCCATGCCCAACAACCGATCGGCGGCCTGCTCGATGGTCGGCAGGTGATAGACATAGGCGCTGTCTTGATCGGTCATCAGCTCAATCAATTCTTGGCGGCGGTTGTGCCACCACGTTTGTTGGCTGGCGGTGTTTTCGGCGGGTTTAAAGAGCTGCTCCCAGGTCGGGCCAAACACCGAGTCGCCACCCACGCCACCCGGGATCACTTGCTGGTGCAGTTGTTGAATCAGTCGATCGGCGTGGCGAGCTTCAACCACAAAGGTCAAGTTGAGGTCATTGGCCGCTTGCGAGACTTGGAAGATGCGCCGCTGTTCAAACACCTCCAACGCTGGACCGAGGCGATGCAAAATGGTGCGTATCCCCAACCCCACCAAGGACACACACGCACAATCGGGCACCCACTCGACGGTGCAGTGTTTTTTCAGCCGATCAATCAAGGTTTCAATATCGGATTCACTGGCGACGTTCGCCCGAAGATCCAACGTCAGCGTGACGTTCGACTCCGATGTCGAGATCTGATCCACCGACAGCCCCAGTTGCTTGAACTCGGCAAAGACATCAGCCAAGAACCCCACTTGGTGCCACATGCCGATGTCTTCGAGTGAGATCAGGGCAATGTGGCGGCGTTGCACGATGGCTTTGACTTGGGCGCCGTGATCGCGCGCCTTGGATGAGATCCGTGTGCCCTCGATGTCGGGTCGAAGGGTCTGACCCAGCCACAGCGGGATGTCGTGTTCGCGAAGCGGGCTCAACGCATGCGGGTGGATGGCCTTCGCCCCCATGGCGGCCAATTCTTGGGCCTCGCGGTAGCTGACCATTTTCAGCAAGCGCGCGGTGGGGATGCGCATTGGGTCGGCGCTGAAAAGACCGGGCACATCGGAATAGATCTCAACGCGTTCAGCGTCGAGCAAGGCCGCCACCAACGCCGCGGAGGTGTCCGAGCCGCCCCGGCCCAGCAGGACTGTTTGGCCCATGGCGTCTTTGGCGCTGAAGCCGGGCATGATGTAACCGGCGGCCCCATGGGCCAACTGTTGCGCGCGCTCGGGGTTGGGATGAGCATCACAGCTGGCGGCCAGGTACTGCTGGTTGGGGGAGTGCGTGCTGGGCGTGGTGGCAAACAGCAGCGATTGGCTGTCGATCCACTGGATGGGCTTTTCTGGCGAGTCAAGAAAAGCCGCGCCCAGCGTGGATGTCCACCACTCGCCTTGTGCCAGTAACCGTGCCGCCACCGCAGGATCGGTGCCCAAGCGGGGGTCTTGGAGCGTGTCTAAAAGGGTCTGCCAATGCGCATCGAGCAAGTCTTTGGGCAGGCTCAAGGCCTCAAGCAGGGCCGTGTGGCGCGCTTGGATGGCTGCCACCAGCGCGTGGGGGGCTTGGGCTGTGGTCTTGGACAGCTGTGCCTCCAACAAATCGGTGATGCCGCTGAGTGCCGAGACGACCACAAACGGCTGGGCGCCTTGGTCGTGGGTGTGCTGGACTCGCTCGCGAATGGCTTGCCAGGTTTGGGCACTGGACACTGAGCTGCCACCGAATTTTAAGACCCGCCAAGTGGGCGTTGATGGTTCCGTGGATGCTTGGATGGACTGCATGCTGCGTGATTGCGCCTTTAAACGGATGTGGGGGTTGATTTTACGTCATCTGGATGACAAGACTCGGGCTGAGCGCAATCCATTGAGAAATCAACTGGGCTTGGGTGGCTTTGGGCTCACCTTCGGGGGACATTTATTCGATAATAGGGGTTTAGGCAATGGATTGTGGATGCGGTCGATGGCGTCTCGAAAAATCAAACTCCACGGATTCAATAACCTCACCAAGGCGTTGAGTTTCAATATCTATGATCTGTGCTACGCCACCACCACGGCCGAGCGCCAAGACTACATCGCCTATATCGATGAGGCCTACAACGCAGAGCGTTTAACGCAGATCCTGTCCGATGTGGCCAACATCATTGGCGCCAATGTGCTCAACGTGGCGCGCCAAGACTACGAGCCCCAAGGCGCGAGTGTGACGATGTTGATTGCAGAAGAGCCGGTGGTCATTGATGACCACACCGCCAGTGCGGCCCCGGGGCCATTGCCCGAGAGCGTGGTGGGGCATTTGGACAAAAGCCACATCACCGTCCACACCTACCCAGAGTCCCACCCCCACGATGGGATTTGTACATTTAGAGCCGACATAGATGTGGCCACCTGCGGGGTCATTTCACCGCTCAAAGCGCTCAATTATTTGTTGCACAGCTTTGAGTCTGACATTGTGACCGTCGATTATCGCGTCCGCGGCTTCACCCGAGATGTTCGAGGTCGAAAGCACTACATCGACCACAAAATCACCTCCATCCAAGACTATTTCAGTAAAGACACCAAGACCCGCTACGACATGATTGATGTCAATGTGTACCAAGAAAATATCTTCCACACCAAGATGGTGCTCAAAGATTTCGATCTGGATGACTACCTGTTCGGCCGCTCAGCCGATGAGCTGGATCGAAAAGAGCGCCAGCGCATTGAAAAACGCCTCAAAAAAGAAATGCGCGAGATGTATTACGGTCGCAATCTATAGCCGTTAAGCGGCGCCGTCTTTGGCCTGCTCAATGGCCTCAGCCGTGGCCATCCACTGTTGTTCTGTTTCATCGAGCGTTTGCTGGGTCTGGGCTCTTTTCTCAATGAGGCCGGTGACCGCATCGGCTTGGTCTGGGTCGTGATAAAGCGCGGGGTCGGCCAAAGTCTGGTCCATGGCCTTGATCTCGCTGGCCAATCGATCGAGAGACTGGCTGAGTTTTTTGAGTTTATTCTCCAAAGGCTTGAGTTGCTCTCTGGCCGCGGCGGTTTGTTGGCGGCGCTTTTTCTTCGACGGATTGGTGTCTTGTTTGTCGCCGGTGGGTTGTTGTCCCGAGCGAAGCCATTGGCGATAGTCATCCAAGTCGCCATCAAAGCGTGTGAGCGTGGCTTGATGGACCAGCCAGAATTGATCCACGGTGTTGGCCAGCAGGTGGCGATCATGCGACACCACAATCACCGCGCCATCGAAGCTTTGTAGGGCCACAGTCAAGGCGTGGCGCATGTCCAGATCCAAGTGGTTGGTGGGCTCATCCAACAACAACACATTGGGCCGTTGGCGCACCAGCAACGCAAGCACCAAACGCGCCCGCTCGCCACCGGAGTACTGACCGATCTCAGCCTTGGCCAAGTCACCACTGAAGTCGAACCCACCCAAAAAGTCTCGAATGCTTTGCTCGGTGCTGGCAACGCCCATCGCCTCATCGAGTTGTTGGATGTGCCAGATCGCGGTTTGTGTGGCCTCGAGTTGCTCGATTTGGTGCTGTGCGAAGTAACCCACCTCAAAATCTTTGGCGTGGTGGAGCCGGCCGCTTTGGGGCGGCAGCTGACCGGCGATCGCTTTGACCAGTGTGGATTTGCCTGCCCCGTTGAGGCCCAAAAGCCCAATCCGATCCCCTGGGGCGATGTTTTGGCGAATGTCATCGATCACGACGTGGTCGCCATAACCGAGACGAACGCCGTCCAGACTGACCAGCGGGTCGGTCATCTTTGGTGCATCGGAAAACGCAAAATCAAACGGTGAGTCGATGTGGGCCGGGGCGATGGCTTCGAGTTTGGCCAGCGCTTTGAGGCGGCTTTGCGCGGCTTTGGCCTTGCTGGCCTTGGCGCGAAACCGATCAACAAACTGCTGCATATGCGCTCGGGTTTTTTGTTGTTTATCAAAAGCGGCTTGTTGTTGCGCGAGCCGCTCGCTGCGTTGCCGTTCAAACTGACTGTAATCGCCCCGGTAGCTGGTCAGTTTTTGGTGTTCGATGTGGACGATGGTGTCGACCACCGAGTCAAGAAAGTCCCGATCGTGCGAGATCACAATCAAGGTGCCTGGGTAGTGCTTGAGCCAACCCTCAAGCCAGGTGACGGTCTCGAGGTCAAGGTGGTTGGTGGGCTCGTCGAGCAACAACAAATCAGACGGTGACATCAATGCCTGGGCCAAGCTCAGCCGGATTCGCCAACCACCAGAAAACGACCCCACCGGGGCATCAAACGCCTCGGCTGCAAACCCCAAGCCCGCCAACAGTCGAGCCGCGCGCGCTGGGGCTTGGTAGCCGCCAGCCGCCTCCAGCGCGTCATGGCTTTGCGCGATGGATTGGGCGAGTTGGATCTCATCGTCGTGGTGCTGGCGATCGGCCATTGCCACGGCGTGCTCGGCTTGGCGAAAGGCTTGATCGCCGTCCAAGACAAAGTCCAATGCAGAGCGATCGAGGGCATCAATGTGCTGGGCCATGTGGGCCACCGACCACTCTTTGGGCACATCGACACGGCCAGTATCCACCGACAAACGTCCCAAAAGCACTGAAAACAGCGTGCTCTTGCCCGAGCCATTGGCGCCCACCAGCCCGATCTTGTGGCCGGGATAAAACGTCGCCTGGGCGTGGTCAAGGAGGGTGTGGGCACCAAAGTGCACGCTGACATCACTGAGGGTGATCATGGCTTGACGCTCGCTGTTGCAGTCATTGCGGGGTGAGCACTCCAGCCGTTGAATTCAATAAACACACGCCATTATAAAAGCCCCGTATTGCTTGGGGTGGGCGATGATGCGATGATGAGACCCCAACACCAGCTTGGCGTCAGCGCCACGCACTCCCGACCCACCCACGACAAGGAAGACACACCCCCATGAACCTCATCATCAAACTCATCCTCGGCATCGTTGTTGGCATTGGCTTGGGGTTGTTTGCCCCCACTTGGGTGGTCGCGCTTTTGCTGACATTCAAAAGCTTGTTTGGTGAGTTGTTGTTTTTCACCATCCCGCTGCTGATTTTGTTTTTTATCGCCTCTGGGATTGCAGGGTTGCCGCAACAGTCGACGCGATTGCTGGGGCAAACCTTGGCTGGCGCGTACGCCTCAACCATTGTGGCCGGTTTGGTTGCTTTTGGGGCGGCGGTGGTGTTGGTGCCGATGCTCACCAGTGCCGGTGGTGAATTGGCCAACACTGAGGCGGCGGTGATCTCGCCTTTCATTGAGATGGATATTCCGCCGGTGATGTCGATCATGACCGCCTTGGCCAGTGCTTTTGTGTTTGGCTTGGGCGTGGCGGCCACGCAAGCCCAAACCCTCAAAAGTTTCTTTGATCAAGGCCGCGATGTGATCGAACAATTGCTGGTTAAGGTCATCATTCCGCTATTGCCCATCTACATCGCTGGGGTGTTTGCTGAACTGGCTGCCGCGGGCACCGTGGTTGAGACCTTACAAACCTTTGGGGTGATTTTGGCGCTGTCGGTGAGCTTGCACTGGCTTTGGATTGGGGTGTTGTACTCGGCGGTGGCCATTCGCACCCAGCGCTCGCCGTTGGCATTGATCAAGCAAATGCTGCCAGCCTATTTCACGGCGTTGGGCACCATGTCGAGCGCGGCCACCATTCCGGTCACCCTCAAAGCCGTCGAAGCCAATGGCGTTGACCCCAAAATTGCCGGGTTCACGGTGCCGTTGTGCGCCACCACCCATTTGGCCGGCTCGACCATCACCATCGTCGCCTGCGCGGTGGCGGTCATGGTCTTGCAAGAGGGCTTGGTGTTGCCAAGCTTGGGCGCGATGCTGCCCTTTATTTTGACCTTGGGGGTGGTGATGCTGGCCGCGCCGGGTGTGCCTGGAGGTGCGGTGATGTCGGCGGTGGGCCTGTTGGGGTCGATGCTTGGGTTTGGTGAGACCGCGGTGGCGCTGATGATTGCCTTGTATATGGCTCAAGACAGCTTTGGGACCGCTTGCAATGTCACCGGTGATGGTGCGATTGCGTTGTGGGTCAACGCCTCTCAAAAGTCATAATCCACACCGACGGCCCCAAAAAAAAGCGGCGCTCGAAAGAGCGCCGCCAGACTGACTTGCCAATGGGTCGTGTCTTTACTGGCCAAGCAGCGGTGCAATCACCAAGCTGACAATCGCCATGACGTTGATCAAGATGTTCATCGACGGCCCCGAGGTGTCTTTCAACGGGTCACCAACGGTGTCACCGACGACATTGGCTTTGTGGGTCTCGGAGCCTTTGCCACCAAAGTGGCCTTTTTCAACGTGCTTTTTGGCGTTGTCCCAAGCCCCACCGGCGTTGGCCATGGTCAGCGCGAGCAACACACACCCAAGCAGCGCGCCGCCGAGCATGCCGCCCAGCGACTCAGCCCCCAGACCAAAGCCCACCAGCACAGGCCCAAACACCGCCAACGCCGCAGGCAGCAGCATGCGTTTGATGGCTGAGGTGGTGGCGATGTCGACACAGCGGGCGGCATCGGGCGTGCCCGTGCCTTCCAACAGCCCAGGGATTTCTTTGAACTGGCGCCGAATCTCGGTGATCATTTCAAAGGCCGCATCACCGACAGCGGTCATGGTGATTGAGGCGACCAAGAAGGGGAACACCCCACCGATGAACATGCCGATCAACACATTTGGATCGGAGATGTCCAATCTAAAGTCGGGCAGGCGGTACGAGACCTCAGCGATGTAGGCGGAGATGATCGTCAGTGCAGCCAGTGCCGCCGCACCGATGGCAAAGCCTTTGCCGATGGCGGCGGTGGTGTTGCCCAACTCATCGAGCGAGTCGGTGATTTTGCGGGTGTCTTCGCCCAAGCCGGCCATTTCCGCAATGCCACCGGCGTTGTCGGCCACGGGACCGTAGGCATCAATCGCCATGGTCATGCCCACCGTGGCCAGCATCGCCACAGCCGCCACCCCAACGCCGTACAGATCAGCGTTGGCGTTGGCCACAAAAATCATCATGCAGATGGTCAAGATCGGAATCACCACCGACTGCATCCCCGTGGCCAAGCCTGAGATGATCACCGTCGCCGGGCCGGTCTCACCCGACCGAGCAATGTCACGGATGGGTTTGCCCGCCGTGTAGTACTCGGTCGACAGACCGATGATCACGCCACCCACAGCACCGACCAAGGCGGCAATCCACACGCCGTTGTCGATGCCCAGATAACCAATCAAGAAATACGCCAGCACAATAAAGCCCACCGCAGCGGACATGGTGCCGAGTCGCAGGGCCACTTCAGGGCTTTTCGACGAGCTGGCTTTGACCACCAAGATCGCCAAGATCGAGCACACCAACCCCAGCGATGACAGCAGCAGTGGCAAGCTCATCAGCGCTGAGCCTTCGCCCAACCCTTCGACAAAGCTGGTGGCTGATTCGTTGACCATCACGGTCGCCAACGCCACGGTGGCGATCATGGCACCACAATACGACTCAAAAATATCCGAGCCCATGCCCGCCACGTCACCGACGTTGTCACCGACGTTGTCGGCAATCACGCCTGGGTTTCTGGGATCGTCTTCAGGAATCCCAGCTTCAACTTTGCCCACCAGGTCCGCGCCGACATCAGCGGCTTTGGTGAAGATCCCGCCACCAACGCGGTAAAACAGAGCAACCACGCCCGCGCCCATGCCAAAGCCATGGATGTTGTGGGCGGTTTCTGGATCGGTGCCGAAAATAAGATACAGCGAGCCCAGACCCACCAAGCCCAACGAGGCCAACACCATGCCCATCACCGAACCGCCGTAGAAAGCGACCATCAAGGCTTTGCTTTGGCCAAACTCATGCGCGGCCGATGTCGTTCTGACGTTGGCCCGTGTGGCGGCCGTCATCCCCAAAAACCCAGCCAAAGCTGAGCAGGTGGCACCCACCAAAAAGGAGATGGCCGTTTGCAGACCCAACCCGGAACTGGCCAAAGCGACAAACAAGACCGCCACCGACAAGCCAATCAAGATCAACTCGCGGCGCATAAACGCCAACGCGCCTTGTTGGATCAGCTTGGCAATCTCTGAGGGCTTGCCCGCCATGGCCGGGTAGCTCATCACCACGCGGTAAAGAATGAAGGCCACGATCAGGCCGACGACCCCGAGCACCGGGGGGATCATTAACTGATTCATTGTATCTCCCAAAAATACAGTTACTTAATTGGTGTGGTTGTTGTGTGGAACGGGCTCATTGTAGTGACAACCGCCCCGTTGAGCAAATACCAGCCGAACCCAGTCCCCCTCATGGGTTTGTGTGGGTTGATCATCCAAGCCACGGTAGGCGTCTTTGACTGCCTTGGCTTGGTCTTGCAAGATGCCCGACAGCACCAGGTGTCCACCGGGTCGAACCAAGCCCATCAACTCAGGCGCCAACTCGATCAAGGGCTTGGCGAGGATGTTGGCCAACACGACATCGGCCACGGGCGGCGGGTCTTGCTTGAAAAACGCATCAGGGGGTTGGGTGTGGATCGCCGCGCCCACGCCATTGGCTTGGGCATTATCAACGGTGGCCACCAAGGCTTGCTCGTCGTGGTCGGTGGCCCACACCGTTGCCGCCCCGAGCTTGGCGGCGGCGACTGCCAAGATGCCCGAGCCACACCCAAAATCAATCACCGTTTGGGTGGCGAGCGCACTGTCGCTCGTCTGTGCCCAATGGTCCAGCCAGCGAAGGCACAGCGCGGTGGTCGGGTGGGTGCCACTGCCAAACGCCAGCCCGGGATCGAGCCGGACCACCACCGGCCAGGCCGGGTCTGGCGTGGCGTGGCTGGGGCAGACCCACAGCCGTTGACCAAACGCCATCGGCTGAAAGTCATCCATCCAAGCCCGGGTCCACGCTTGGTCTTCGAGGGTGTGGAGTTCAAAGGCATCGTCTGTGCCGATCAGCCCGGCCTGTTGAAGCTCGATCAGCGTTTGATCCATCGACTGGTCAGCGGCAAACAGCGCCTCGATGGTGACCTTGGGCCACAGCGGCAATTCCCCGGGCAGGGGTTCGTTGAGCGGGTGGTCTTCCGCGTCGAGCACCGTCACCGCCAACGCGCCGGCCGCAAACAACCCCGCCTCAATCACCGCCAAGGCCTGTTCTTTGGATTGCTGTGACATGCCAGCCTCGCCATCGAGCCTTCGGGTCAGGCGAAGGGTGTGCCAAGCCGGTGTCGGCTGGGTTGCGTCAGCCATCGATGAAGTCGCCCCACAGCGCCTGCATCGCGGCCAGGCACGCCACCCCAGCCGTTTCTGTTCGCAAGATGCGCGGCCCGAGCTTGATGCCTTGACTGCCCATGCCCACCAAGTGTTCAAGCTCTTGGGGGCTGAAGCCACCCTCGGGGCCCACCACCACGGTGAGGGCAGGGGTGGGGGTGAGGGCGTTGAGTGAGCCTTGAGCCTGCGGGTCGAGGTGGCACAAGGGGCGCTCGGGCGGGTGGTCCAGGCCGGCCAAGGCAACGGGTGGGTGGACTGTGGGCACGCGCACCCGCCCGGATTGCTCGCACGCGCTCACCGCGATCGCCTGCCAGCGCTGTTGGCGCTTGTTGGCGCGCGCCTGATCAAGTTTGACCGTTACCCGTTCGCTGATCAGTGGTGTAATGGCGCACACCCCCAGCTCCACGGCTTTTTGGATGGCCCAATCCATCCGATCGCCTTTGCCGATGGCTTGCACCAAGGCGACATCGAGGTTGGACTCGACCTTGGGGTGGTCAGTGGACTCAATGGCCACGGTGCAGTGTTTGACGGTGGCCGGTGGCACCAAGGTGCCGGTGTGGACCGCGCCATCGCCATTGAACAACACAACCCGGTCGCCGGCGCGTTGTCGGTAGACCGCGATCAAGTGCTGGGCGGCGGCTTGATCGAGCTCAACGGTGTGCCCAACACCCAAAGGTTGGGGGGTGTAGATGCGCGGGGCTTTGGCGGTAAGATGGCGAGGTGGACTCATCAGCGTATGATGAGTGATATCCCAAAAGACATCAACCAAGCGGTGTCGTCGAGCAATTGTTTGAGAGGATCAATGCCAATGGCCAAAGCAATGCGCGGGTTTTCTTTGATTGAGGTGTTGGTGGTGGTGGTCATCATCAGCATTTTGGCGGCGGTGGTCGTGCCTCGGATCATGGACGAGCCCGACCGAGCGCGGGTGGTGCGCGCCGAACAAGACATTCAAGCGCTGGTGACAGCACTGAACTTGTACCGGCTCGACAATGCCCGCTACCCGTCCACCGAGCAAGGCCTCAAAGCCTTGGTCGAGCGCCCCAGCAGCGAGCCCCAGCCCCAGAACTACAAGTCGGGTGGGTACCTCAACCAGCTGCCCATCGACCCGTGGGGGCGGCCTTATCAATACCTCAACCCAGGCATCCACGCCGACATTGACGTGTGGTCGTTGGGTGCCAATGGCTTGCCTGGCGGTGAGGGCATCAACGCAGAGATTGGCAATTGGTCCAACGACGACTGACCGCGGTGGGTGGGTTCGCGTGATGCCGGCTGCAAACACCCAAGGCATGAGCTTGATTGAGACGTTGGTGGTGGTGGTGATTGTCTCGGTGCTGGCGGGCACGGCGGTGCTCCGTTTGGGACCGATGAACGATGAGCCCTCGTCTTATGAGACCTTGTTGGCGGCTGGCCAACGGGTTGAGCACGTCTGCCAACAAGCGATGGTGTTGCAACAACCCCGCGCGGTGGGCATCGATGGCCAGGGGCTTTATTGGTCGGTGTGGCGATCGAGTGACTGGCTGGACGTGGGTCAGCCCAGTGGTGCGGCCACGCAGACCGCACCAGATGACCCGGCCAGGCACCGCATCCACAGCTGGCCGGCGGGGGTGAGTGTGCGCTTGCGCGTTGAAGGAGCGAGGGTGGATGTCCCCAGCGCGCAACCGCCTGACCGGTTGGCAACACCGCAGATCCATTGCGGGAGCCTGGGCGAGCGCAGCGCTTTTGAGCTGACCTTGGCTCAGGGCGCGTCGGTGGCGCGGTTGTTGATGCCGTCGGTGGGGCGGTGGTCGGTGGAGTGGGTGGGGCAGTCGTCATGACAACCAGCCGCGGCATGACCTTGATGGAGGTGCTGATCGCGCTGTTGATTGTGTCGGTGGCGTTGTTGGGCCTGGCCCGATCGGGGGCGCTGTCGTTGGACACCCAACACCAACTGGCGCAGCGCACCTGGGCGTTGATGGTGGCCGAAAACGTGCTCTCTGAGATCAAGCTCACCGGCCCCGGCACCCCCGGGCGGCGCCAGGGCGAGATGCGCCTGGCCAATCAGCGGTGGTCTTGGCAAGCGGTGATTGGGCCAAGCCCCGACCCGGCGATGTGGCGGGTGGATGTTGGGGTCTATGCGCCCGAGCAAGACGGCGAGCCGGTGGTGGTCCACACGGGGTTTGTTCAACCGTGAGGGCAGTGCGGCCAGAGCTCGCCAAGCGCCGGCAAGCGTCGGGCTTTACCTTAATCGAGCTGTTGATTGCGGTGGCGATTTTTTCAGCGATTGGCATCAGCGCCTACACCGCACTCGATGGCTTATCGAAAGCAGCCGAGAGCGCTGAGCGGTTCGATGATGATCTGGGCCAACTGCAGCGCGCCACCGCGCGGCTCGATGGCGATATTCAAGCGCTGATCATGCGCCCGAAGTGGGACCCATCCCGCCCGCCGCTGGGCGACTTTGTGGGTCGAGCCACGAGCTTTGGGGGGGTGCGCGCCGGCTGGGCCAATCCCTTGGCGCAACCGCGGGCTGCGTTGCAGCGCTTCCAGTGGCAGTGGCAAAACAATCGCTTGGAGCGTTTGTATTGGCCCCAGTTGCACGGTCAAAGCGCCGATGCCGTGCGGGTTGAGACCGTGCTCGAGTCGGTGACCGATTGGACGGTGCGCTATTTCGACCCGCAGCGCGGTTGGCGCTTGGAGTGGGCCCCAACAAACGAGCGCGCCTTGCCGCGGGCGATTGAGTATGCCTTCGTCCACCCGCGATTTGGCCACATCCGACGCGTGCTGGTGATCGACTAGATGGCTCGCGTCTCACCCCACACCCGCCAGCGCGGTTTGGCGTTGTTGATCGTCTTGGTGGTGGTGGCCTTAGGCAGTGTGATCGCCGTGGCCTTGGTGGAGCGCTCGCAACGCGCCTTGGCCAGAACACAAGCGCTGGCTGACCGCCAACAGGTGACGCAGCTGAGCGCAGGCATGGCCTTGATCACCGAGCGGCTGTTGGACGAGCGATTGCGGCAGGCCGATGGCGTGTTGATGCCCGAGGCGCTGGCGCAATGGACACCGGCTTATGACATCCCCGGCGGGACCATCCAAGGCCGAGCGTGGGTGTTGGATGGGCGGTTTAACCTCAACGCTTTGACCCACCCCACCCCTGAGCGGCGCGGTCAAGCCCGGGTTGTTTTCGGTCGACTGTTGAGACACCTGCAACTCAATGCCCGCTTGGGTGATGAGATCATGGCGTGGTTGGACAGCGCCGCCCAAGCACAGCCCAACCCCACCGACGCGCCCCGCGCGCCCTTGGTCCATGTCTCCGAGCTTCGCGAGGTGCCGGGCTTGGATGAGGCCACCTATGATGCGCTGATGCCCCACATTGCCGTGTGGCCGTCACCGCGGTTGGCGCTGAACGTCAACGCCACCGAGCCTGAGGTGTTGGCGGCGTTTGTCGAGGCGCTGGATGTGACCGCTGCCCGGCGGGTGCTGGCCAGCCGGCCATTTCGCCGGTCCCAAGACCTGTGGGCCGAGCCGGTGTTGGCGGGCGCGTCGCTGACCCCAGACGAGCGGGATCGGTTGACGGTGGAGTCGGGGGTGTTTTTGGCGCAAGCCCGCGTGCGGTTTGCCCGCGATGGTCGGGTGCAAACCCATGATGGGTTTCGTCTGATCCAAACCGCAGGCTCGGGGTATGATTTTAGGTATGTCAGTCAAGGAGTGCCCTAAGCGTGCCTAAACCCGGCAGCCCGTCAGCGCCTCAGTCCGCGCATTTGATCATCCATGGGTCTCAAGACCCGATGGCGTGGTGCACGTGCAACCGCCAGGGTCAGATTGAAGCCTCTGGCCACTGCCGGGCCGACGCGCTGGAGACCTTGCCCCAAGCTCAGTCGGTTCGGGTGTTGGTCGATGCCGGCAAGGTGACCCCCATGACATTGGACTTGCCAGCGATGCCCAAGCACCGACTCGAGCAGGCGTTGGTGTGGGCCGCAGAAGAACACGTGGCCGGACCGATCGAAGATGAGCATGTGGTCGCAGGCCACCGCACCCAGACAGGACAGTTGCAGGCGTTGGCGGTGGCGCGGGCGTGCATGGACGACTGGCAGGCCACATTTGCAGCACTCGCACCCGATGCCTTGATCCCCGATGCGCTGTGTCTGCCGTGGCAGCCGGAATCGGTGAGTCTGGCGCCGTCGGCCGATGGTGTGTTGATGCGCTGGGACGACTGGTCGTTTGGGGTGTTTTCTGTTGATGTCGCCTCAATGATGTTGGATCAATGGCCGACGTGCCCCATTCGCTGGTGGGGCAGTGAGCCACCGCCGCCTAAGTTGGCCGACCAAGTCGAGGTTCAGCCACAAGCAAACCCTGAACTTGGCTTGCTGGCCACCCTCACCGACCGAGCGCTGGCCGAGCCGATCAATCTGTTGACCGGCCCGTGGCGGACCCAACGGGTGAGCATCAACCAAAGCCATTGGCGTTGGGTGGCCGGCTTGGCCGCGGGCGTGGGTGCGTTGGCTTTGGTGTCGCTGGCCGTCGAGCAGCAGCTGTTGAGCCACCAAGCCGACGCCGTCCGCGATGAGGTGCAAGCGCAATTTTCAACGCTGTTTCCCGACCAACCGGCGATGGGCCGCGAGCGCGAGTTGCTGGCGCGTGAAATGGCGCAACTGCGGTTTGGGCAAGCGGCGGGGTTGTTGGCGTTGATGGCGCGGGTGCAACCGGTGATTCAATCGAACGAGCGGCTGGTGGTCGATGGGCTGAACTACGCCTCAGGTGAATTGGAGTTGTCGTTGAACGCCGACGATGTTGGAAGCCTTGACCGGGTGGTTCAACAGCTCAATGACTTGTCGCTGCAAGCCAGCGTGTCGTCGGCCACCTTGTCATCGGCGGGTGCTCAAGGGCGGGTCAGCATTTCCATGGGGGGCTCATGAGCACCACCAAGCCATCCGCAATGTCTTGGCGCTCGTGGGCTTGGTGGCGGGCGCTCAACGCGCGCCAACAACTGGCCGTCGGTGCGCTGGGTGTGGTGTTGGTCGCCACGCTGGTGCTGACCCAGATCCTCGAGCCGTTGCTCGAGTCGCGCTCACAGGCCAGGGCGCAGCTGGCATACCACCAAGCCACCCTTGAGCAACTGCAACGCGCCAAACCCCAAATCGAGCGATGGCAACAACAAAGCGGTCCAGCCCCAGCCCAGTCCGGGCAGTCGCTTTTGAGTGTGGCCGATGAAACAGCGCGCGCGGCCGGGTTGGCCGGGGCGTTGTCGCGGATTGAGCCCAGCGCGGCAAACGCGGTCAACGTGTGGCTCGATGGGGCGCGGTTTGATGAGGTGATGGATTGGTTGGCGGAATTGTCTTTTGAGCAGGCCGTTGAGGTCGAGCGTTTGTCGGTCAACCGATCACAGCAAGCCGACCGGGTGGATGTGCGCGTGTCGTTGACGCGAGCGCCATAGGCCATGAACAAGCGGCGGGTGTGGTTGCTGGTGGTGTTGGTGCCTGGGATTGTCTTGGCCACTGTCTTGGCCACGCTGCCGGCGTCGTTGTTTTTGGGTGGCGAGCACAAGGGGTTGCCGCTTGAACGCATCGAGGGCCGTGTTTGGGCCGGGCAAGCGGTTCTTGATTGGCCTGGACAAGCGCCGGTGCCGCTGCGGTGGCGCTGGTCGGGTGGGCTGACCTGGGATTGGTTTGTCGAGGCCGACGCCATTGATCTTCAAGGCCAGTGGCGCTTGAACGACCGATCGGCGATCAACAGCGTTGAAGGTCAGGTCGATGTGCAGGCCTTAGACATCGCCCAGTGGTTGGTGGTGACCTGGCCCCAAGGGGTGTTGGATGTCGACATTGACCATGCGCACTGGGATCGACCTGATCGGTTGATCGCCACCGGACAAGTGACCTGGCAACAGGCCGGCCTGGCCGGATTGGTGAACGAGTCGTTGGGTGATGTGGTGGTGGTGCTCAAGCCGTCTGAGCGCGAGGTGGGGCACACCGACATCCAAATTCGCAGCCAATCGGGTGGTGCGGTGTCGGTCGCGGGCGATGTGCTCACCAACGGCGATCGCTTTAAGGCCAAGATCACACTGACACCCGACCCCGCTCGACCGGATGTCGCGCGGTTTTTTCAGTCGTTGGGCCCCAACCGCGATGGCGCCATCGTGATTGAGCGGTCTGGCGCTTTGGGGGTATTTCAATGAATCGATCAACGGCACACGACCCAGACTGGCTGAACGTGGCCATCGAGGCCGCCAAAGCGGCAGAAGCCGTGGCCATGTCTTTTTTTCAATCGGACTTGGTGGTCGAGACCAAAGACGACCACAGCCCCGTGACCGAAGCCGATCGGGCCTGCGAGCGCGCCATCCGCTCGGTGTTGGCTGAGCATTGCCCCACACATGCTGTGTTTGGGGAAGAGTACGGCCAACACGGACAAAGCCGACACCTGTGGTTGATTGATCCCATCGATGGGACGCGGAGTTTTATTCGTGGCTTGCCGTTTTGGTCCATCCAAATTGCATTGATGGTGGACGATGAGTTGGTGGTCGGGGTCTCCAGCGCACCGGCGTTTGGTGAGCGCGCGGAGGCAATGGTCGGTCGGGGTGCAAGACTCAACGACCAACCCATGGCGGTGCGCGAGCTCGACGATGTGGCCGCATCGGATGTGTCTTTGGGCAACATCCGCTCGTTGGCCAAGTCGCCCCAGTGGCCTTGGTTGGGTCAGCTGATCGAAAAAGCCGCACGCACACGTGGCTATGGCGATTTTTATTCGTATCACCGCTTGGCGATGGGCCAACAAGACGTGGTTATTGAGAGCGATGTCAATGTGTTGGATATCGCGGCACTGACCGTGATCGTGCGCGAAGCCGGCGGTCACATCACCGACCTTCAAGGCCGACCGATCGATGCCGACACCACCTCGATTTTGGCGGCGTGCCCTGGTTTGCACGCCCAGCTTTTACAAGACCTGTTATGCTTTTAAATTATGTCTAAGCCGTTCCCGCGACCTTTGCCCACCATCCACGACCGACGCGAGCGCCAACCGGCCAACTTGTTCCGCGTCGAACAACTCGATTTGGAATTTTCCAACGGCGAGAAGCGCCAATACGAGCGTTTGCTGAGCCGCGGCTTGGGTGCCGTCATTGTGGTGGCGATGCCCGATGATGATCATGTCTTGTTGGTGCGTGAGTACGCCTGTGGATTCCACCGCTTTGAGTTGGGCTTGCCCAAAGGGCGCGTTGAGAAAGATGAGAGCCTGTTGGCCGGCGCCAACCGGGAGCTCCAAGAAGAGTGTGGGGTGGCGGCCAATCAGCTCACCGAGTTGGGCCAGCTCAGTTTGGCGCCGGGCTACATGAGCCACAGCACCCACGTGATCCTGGCGCGGGATCTGTACCCGTCGCGCTTGCCGGGCGACGAGCCCGAGGAGTTGGAGGTGATCACCTGGCCCATGGATGACCTGGTCAGTTTGATCCAGCGCCCCGATTGCACCGAAGGCCGATCCATTGCGGCGTTGTACATGGCCCGCGATTTGGTCGCTCACGGCCAGATCTGACCCACCCCGGGTGCGCGGGGGATCACCCCTGCAGATCATCCCACCCAAGACCCCATGTCTGATATCAAAGCCGGCGCGCCCGCCCGCGCCACCCACACCACCCCAATGGGTGGTGGACGTCAGCGGTGCGCTTGGTTAAGCTAGGGGTCATGAGTGCAACCGACCCCTTGGTATTTACCCCCGCGGCCGCGTCGAAAGTACGCGAGCTGATTTTGGAAGAAGCCAACCCCAACCTTAAGCTTCGGGTTTACATCACCGGGGGTGGGTGTTCTGGTTTTCAGTACGGGTTCACCTTCGATGAGGCCTTGGACGATGGCGATGTCACCGTCAGCCGCGAGGACGTGACCTTGGTGGTTGACCCGTTGAGCTTTCAATACCTCGAAGGCGCTGAGGTGGATTACACCGAGAACCTCCAAGGCGCGAGGTTTGTGATCAAAAACCCCAACGCCGCCACCACCTGCAGCTGTGGCTCTTCATTTGGCATCGCCTGAGCATGCGCCCGGGGTCTTTTAAGCAGGCGTTGGCATGAAGATCCTGATCTTATTTTTGGCCTTGGCCATCGCCCACTACGCCCCGCGCGTTGATCGCATTCGACCCCTCAACTGGCTGTTTAATGGTGTGGATGCGCTGATCGAGCGCGGCGCGCGGGTGCCGATGATCGAGGTGGTGGTGGTTTTGGCCGTGGCCGTCGTCGGTGGGGGCGTGCTGTCTGCCTTGGCCCAAGGCATCGGTGGCGATGTGGTTTGGGCGGCGGTGGCCTTGGTGGTGCTGGTCATGGGCTTGGGGCCCAGAGACCTCGATCGCGATGTTGATGCGCTGGTGGCCACCGACAGCGGTGAGGGCTTGGCCATTGGCATCCACGACGATGCCCACCAAGCCGGCATGCGCATCTACAGCGCGGCCTTGGCGCGCTGGTTTGGCGTGGTTTTTTGGTTTGTGGTGTTGGGGATTCCAGGGGTGTTGTTGTATCGCCTGACCGAACAGATGGCCGAGCGCGCCTCGACCGAGCAGCCCTTGGATGGGGTGTTTCGGCTTCGGTTTTTTCTTGAATGGCCGGTGCTTGTGTTGATGGTGATCAGCTCAGCGTTGACCAATGACTTTGATCGCGTCTACCAGGCGTGGCATCAATACCGTCATCCGCATGGTGATCGGTCGGGTGGGGCGAGCTCACCCAGCGGTTGGTGGATCCACCGCGGGATCCTTGCTGAGTTGGCCGATGCGGTCTTGCCCGAAGGGTTGGACCAGCGCGGGGGTGTGCAGTTGGCGCATCACTTTGTTTGGCGGATGTTGATTTTGTGGCTGGTGGTGCTCAGCGTGTTGCTGCTCGCGGGTGCTCTGGCTTAGACTGTGATGTCTTGGTAGGTTGTCTTGGTAAGTTGTCTTGTTCGGTTGTCATGAGGGTGGCCGTGAAATTGTGAGGAGAGTACAAATGAAAAAAAACAAACCATTCAATCCGTTTTCGCTGACCGCGTTGATCGTGCTCAGTTTGTCTGCCACCCAAGCTTTTGCGAGCACGCACTGGCTTCGCTGTGGTGATGTCTTGGATGTGGCCTCTGGTGAGCTCCAAGGTGAACACACCATCGTGGTCACCGACGGCCGCATCGATGCGTTGAACCCGGGATTCCCTGAGGCCGCAGCCGATATTGAGGAGATTGACCTTCGAGGCATGACCTGTCTGCCGGGTCTGATGGACATGCACACGCACTTGTCTTCAGAATATTCACCCCAGTCCCAGGTCGATCGATTCACCAAAGATGAGGGTGATTTGGCGCTGGTGGCGGCCAAGCATGCGCGCACCACAATTGAAGCGGGGTTCACCACGGTCCGCAATTTGGGTGATTCATTCAACGTCTCAGTGGCGCTTCGCGATGCGATCAACCAAGGCCACATCCCAGGGCCGCGTGTTTACAGTGCCGCCAAGTCCATCGCCACCACCGGTGGCCACGCCGACCCAACAAACTCCTGGCGTCGGGACATCATGGGTGAGCCGGGCCCACGCGACGGCGTGATTAATGGGCCTTATGAAGCGCGCGAGGCGGTGCGCCAGCGCTACAAAGACGGCGCCGATGCCATCAAGATCACCGCCACCGGTGGGGTCATGAGCATCGCCCGCAGCGGCCAGAATCCCCAGTTTCGTGATGATGAGTTGGAAGCCATTATTGAGGTGGCCAACGACTATGACATGCACGTGGCCGCGCACGCCCACGGGGGCGAGGGCATGTACCGTGCGGTGGATGCGGGTGTGCACAGTGTCGAGCACGGCACGTACATGGACGATGAGATCATGGCGCTGATGGTCGAGCGGGGCACGTGGTATGTGCCCACCATTTTGGCCGGTGACTTTGTTGCTCGACAGGCCAGCATTGAAGGGTTCTTCCCACCCTTGGTTGCCGCCAAGGCCGCCGCCATCGGGCCCAAGATCCAAGACACCTTTGGCCGGGCTTACCGCGCCGGCGTCAAGATCGCTTTTGGGACCGATTCGGGGGTCTCAGCCCACGGCGACAACGCACAAGAGTTTGCGTTGATGGTCGAGGCGGGCATGCCGCCGGCGGAAGCCATCCGCTCAGCAACCATTTCAGGTGCCCAGCTGTTGGGTGTCGAAGATGAGCTCGGTCAGCTCAAACCTGGGTTCATCGCCGATGTGATCGCGGTGTCTGGCAACCCTGTGGATGATGTCACTGTGCTTGAGTCGGTGTCGTTTGTGATGCGCGACGGCCAAGTCTTTCTGACTCCGCATAACCGCTGAGTTCAAGATAGCCCCGGCCCACTCGGGTCGGGGCTTTGTTGTCTGGCGACCAACGCGATACATCGATCGCGCCTTCCCAATACGCCACCGATTGATACCAGCGCTGGTCATCGAACAGCGGTTCAACCGAAACATCCAACTGTTGTGAGGGGATGCGCATCCGCCACGCCACCGGCCACTCATGCCCTTGGCTGTCTTGCCACCAGCGTTGCGGTTCCAGCGAAAAGTCTTCGGCGTTCAAAGACACTTTTTGACCACCGGGAAAGACGACCACGCCTTTTGAAAACCTCGACATGGTGTTGTCAGTATTTCTCAACCGATAGACCATCACATCGCGTCCATCGTCCAAGTGAATGGCGAACCAATCCCAACCGCTTTGGGTGTCGGAAAGCTGACCCGAGCCCCACTCTCGATCCAACCAAGCCAACCCCTCCACCTCAATCGGGTCGTCGCCTGCGGCCTGCAAAAACACCTCGCCATCGGCTTGGAGCCGGGTGTGTGAGTAGTAGTGCGAGGCATTGCCCACCTCGGGGCCTTTTTGGCTGAAGCCGTTGTCGCCTTGCAGGGTCATCGGGCGGGTGGGGCTCAGCGTGAGCGACAGACCGAAATCCTCGCCCATCAGATCAAGCACCCAGCCCTCATCGGTCGCTGTCACCGTCCAGTCTTTGAGCCACCACTGCGTCTGTGTGGCACCAGCGAGCGCCAGGCCATCGCGCGCAAAACGCTCTTGCTGATAGAACGTGGGTTCAGACTCACCCGGCACGCCGCCATCGCTCAGCGCCAGATGCGCCATCCACAGATGGTCACTGCGCCATGCGGACAATTCGGCCTCGCCTTTGTCCTCACCTTGGGCGGTTTCGGGGTCCAATCCGAATCGAAACAGCGTGAATTGAAATCCCATGGGCCGATCACCGGCATCCAATCGGCCGGTGAAGTACCACCACTCGTTTCTAAAATCAGGGTGCATCGCGTGGTCTTTGGGAAACTCAAACTCGATCGGTCCGCTGACTTTGGAAAAACCCGCCGGCGCCTCGCCCAGCAGCCCACCCAGTGACAGGGGTTCGCCCATCGACGTTTGATCGCTGGCGCGGTGGTGGAGCCAGGCCACCATCGTCGCCACCACCACCACAACAATAAACAGGGTTTTTTTCATGACAGTTGCCTCAGCCAGCGGGCCGGGGGTTTTGTGGCCATCACGCGCGCCGGATAGACGCCCGCCAAAAGACCGACGAGCACCGCAATGATGGCGGTCATGGCCCAAGGCGCAAGCGGCACCGACCACGGGATCTCCCAGCCAAAGGCCAACGGTTGAATGACCACCGACAACACGGTATGGATGATGACACTCAACGGCAAGGCCATCAACGCCGCCAGCACGGCCACACCAAGCGTTTGCAACACCACCAGCGAAGACAACTGGGCTTGGGTCAAGCCCACGGCGCGCAAGGTGGCATACTCGCGCCCGCGCTCGATGCCCATCGCCAATAACGCACTGACCAAGGCGATCGATGCGATCATGCCGACCAACCAAGCCAGCGCCCAAGAGATGCGAAAGGTCTGATCGAACACCGCCAAGGTTTGTGTTTGGATCTCCTCTGGCGTGGTCAATTGGTACGCCTCAAGCCACGCCGAGACCTGCTGGTCGATGGCCGCCACAGCCACGCCATCGGTGTATAGGCCCAAGCTGTCGAGGTTGGCATCCGCCCACAGCCTGTTGTGGAGCGTGGCACTGATGGCCAATGTGCCCCGCTCGCTGGCGTAGTCTCGATAAATCCCCAAGATCGGAAGCGCTAGTGTGCCCCGAGGCGTTTGCAGCGACATGCGTTGACCGACCACCCAATCGTATTTGTTGGCCAAGGGTTGGCTGACCAACACCCCGTCGCCCGCGTCAAAAGCCAGCCGATGGCTGCTGGCGCCGTCAGCGAGCACCGATTGCGCGATCCAGTCAAACCCCGCCCACGCCGGGGCGGGGACGTCGTAGGCGATCACTGAAAAAGGCGCTGGGGTATCGACTTGCCGGGTGGTGCTGATCGCCACGACCCCGGGCAGGTCAGCCAGCGCGTTTTTGATGTCGGGTGTGATGGCGTCTTGGCTGGAGGTGAGATAGACATCGGCTTGCAACAGCCGAGAGACCCAGTCGTCGACCGCCCCGCGAAAGCCCAGCACCATCATCCCAACACCGGCACTCAGCGCCAAGGCAAGACTCAATGCCGACAGGGCCGGTGCCAACCGAGCCCGGGCGCTCAACAGCATGGTCCATGCCCGATACAGCAGCCCTCGCCCCAGCGCATGCCGCCCCCGACCGAGCAGCGCAAACGCCACTTGGGGCACCCACACCGCGCACGCAGCCAACACCAAAAACAAACCCAGCAACGCCTGGATCAGTTGGCTGGCAGCCACAATCAGGGCAACGCCCAGTGCTGCAGGCACCATCGCCCAGCGCACCCACGAGACGCGCTGGTCTGTTGCGCGTTGGTGTTGCCTGGCCAATTGTCCCGGTGGGATGCGGAAGGCCTCGATCAACACCCCGGCCACCGACAGCCAAGCCATGACCATCGACCCCACCCAAATCACCGCATACACCGACCAACTGGGTTCGACGCGGTTGGCCGAGGTGTGTTGATAAATCGCATCGAAGGGTTGGGACACCAACGCCAGCAGCCCATTGGCCAGCTCAGTGCCCATGATCAAGCCCAAGCCACCCCCCAACACCGAAAGCAGCGAGACCTCGCCCAGAAGCTGGGCAACAATGTGTCTGCGTTCGACCCCCACCGCGCGCATCAGGGCAATCGTCGCTCGGCGTTGCACCAACAAAAAAGACAACACCGCATAGACCACCAATAACCCCACCGCCAATGCCAACACGCTCATGGCCGCCAGATTGGTGCGCATGCCCCGGCTCAACTGGGCGGCCGAGGCGCGCTGCTGGCCGCTGGTTTTGATTGACCAACCCAGGTTGGGTTGGGCTTGGAGCCACGCTTGGGCGGTGAGTGGTGCATCAATGCGCGACAACACCCCCACCATCCCAAACTGCTCTTGGGCGGTGGTGATGTCGACCACCAAGATATCGTCCAGCCCCGGCCCGGCCTCGACCACCGAGGCCACCTGCAACGACACCCGCCGATTGGCGTGCTCGAGCTCAATATTGTCATCGACACCCACGCCCAGCTCAGCCGCTGTTTGTGCAGAGATCACCACCTGGCGCGTGCCCACCAGCTGACCGGCCACCGGGTTGCCCGCCAATGCGCTGGTCGGTCCCAAGCCCATCAACGGATCAATGCCGATCACGGTCATTGACCGACCATCAATCGAGACGGGTTGTTCGATGATGGGGTAGAGCTCAGGGGCTTGCGGCTGGAGCGCCCACGTGCGGTAGAGGTCTTCATCGAGCCGGCCTTGGTGGGGCAGCACACTCAGCGTCGTCTCGCCGGCCAGCGTGTCGGTGGCGCGCTCGATCGAGCCGATCAGCGCTTGTTGCATCAACCAAACGCCGCTCATCACCGCGACACCCGCGGCCATCCCCAAAAGCGCCAACACCCACTGACCGCGGCGTTGTGCCATCAACCGGTGGGATGCGCTGGCCAATAACCTCACAGGCTACGATTCGCTGATCAACGCGCCGTGCTGGAGGCGCGCGGTGCGCTCACAGGTGGCGGCGGCTTGTGGGTTGTGGGTCACCAACAGCACCGCCGCGTTGGCCGATTGCGTGGCTTGGGCAAACAAGGCCAAGACACGCTGGGCGTGGTCTTCATCCAAACTGCCGGTGGGCTCGTCTGCCAGCACCACATCGGGCTGGTGAATCAAGGCTCTGGCGATCGCCACGCGCTGTTTCTCGCCCCCAGACAGGCCTTGGGGGAGGCGTTTGAGCAAGGGGGCAATGTCCAACGCCTCGGCCATTTCCACAATTTTTGTCCGGCGGTGGCGGTGCTTGAGAAGCCACAGCGGCAGCTCGATGTTTTCTTCGACGGTGAGGCTGTCGATTAAGTTGAAGTCTTGGAACACCAAACCAATGTGACGCGCGCGCCACTGGGTGCGCTGCGGCTCTGGCATGTCGCTGATGGGTTGACCGCACACACTGACCTGGCCTTCATCGGGCACATCCATGCCGGCGGCCAGATGCAACAAGGTTGTTTTGCCAAGGCCGGATTGGCCCATGATCGCGACCCGCTCGCCTGGCCCGATCGCCAAATCCACGCCATGAAACAAGGCACGGCCATCGATGCGTCGACCCAAGCCCGCCAATTCGAGCACCGGCTCGGTCATGGCGAGGTCGAGGCCCATAAGTCGACGCCCAGACCAATGAGGCCACCGCCGATCAACGACGCGATCACCACCGCGCTGACCCAAAGGCGCATGTGCCGATACCAGCCAGGCCCCGACTGGCTGCGCCAAGGCTGATCAAACCCCAAATGGACCGCAAACAACAGCCCAAGCCACAGCGAGGCCCACGGGGCAGCCATCGCAATCGCCGGCCACGCGGCCAGCACCAAGGCGTTGGAGGTCAGCAGTTGAGCGCGCCCATCACCGGCGGTGGGTGGGCGATAAATCAGCCGCGCCCAGAGCGTGCCGGCCATAAAGGCCAGAATCAGCATGGCGTAACTGACCAGCGCGACCCGCATCCAATCGGGGGGGGCGTTGGACGTGGCGAGGGCGGCCAGAGCAGCCAGGGCCAGCATGGGAACCAGGCCCAGTGCGCCCAGATACCGAGCGGTTTTTTTGGCCGTCAGGCCAAGATCAGCCACCGACGGCGTTTGTGTGTTGTCGTCAACCATTCAAAACACTCCCAGACACGGCCCCAACACGCCCATCTTAACCTCGAGCTGGTCAAGAAAAAGCCCCGACCGATCGATGATCAGACGGGGCTTTTAGGGGATGCGTTCGGCCCAGCAGGAGGGAGTCAGAGGAGCCAGAAACTGCGCCGAACGCGACCAGTATCCAAGGGGCGGGTGAAACTAAAGTGAAACCCTTGGTTTTTGGAAAATGTTGTGGTATGCTTACCACCAATCTTGGCATCACGCTGACAGTCATGACAAGGTTGCAGGGCGCGTAGCGAGATACATCACTCCGAAAAGATTGCCCCTCCCAGCGTTTCTGGGAGGGGTTTTTTTATATGGGGCCCTAAAATCAGGGCCTTTGGGGGTTGTTGTAAAAAAACAACAAAGCAGGCCACACCGCCGCGCCAAGACCCCCTAAAATAAACCCCCATGGCCGCCACCCCACCCACCATCGCCCAATTGCTCAGCACCGACAGCGGCCACCGCCGTCGGTGCCAGGTCCACGACAACGCTTGGGTGTTCGACTACAGCCACTGGCCGCTGTCGGCCGATGCGCGCCAAGGCTTGATCGATGGTTTCTTGGCACACGACCCAAGCGAGGCCATCGAGGCCTTGTTTGCGGGTCGACACGTCAATCGCTCTGAGGATCAGCCGGCGTTGCACATGCGCCTGCGCGCGCCCGACAGCGAACAGATCCACGCCCAGCGGCGGGCGTTTTTGACGCTGGCCGATCGGCTCTACAGCGGCCAATCGGGGTTCACCGACTGGCTCCACATTGGCATCGGTGGGTCTGACCTGGGCCCACGCCTGGTGGCTGAGGCCTTGGATGAGGGCGACAGTCAAGTCAATGTCCACTGGCTGTCCACGGTCGATGGCCGCCGTTTGCAGCGCACGTTGTCTCGCTTAGACCCCAACACCACCGGCGTGGTGATCGCCTCAAAATCGTTCGGCACCGAAGAGACCTTGGCATTGGCTGAGCGGGTCAAAGCGTGGTTGGGGCCGAGGTTTGTTGAACACGCTTGGGCCGCGACCGCCAGTGCCGACAAAGCCCAAGCCTTTGGCGTGGCGCCGGCGCATGTCTTGACCTTCCCCAGCTGGACCGGCGGGCGGTTTTCGTTGTGGTCTTCGGTGGGTGTCAGTGCCGCGGCACTCATCGGATCGGAAGCCTTTGAAGCCTTGCTCGACGGCGCGCATCGGGCGGACTTGGGTTATCGCCACCACCATCGACCCAACGACCAAACGCTGGCGGTGTGGGTGGCGCTGATTGTTCACCATCTCAGGCGCGGCCTCGATCTGACCACGTTGGGCATCATCGCCTACGAGCCGAGGCTGGCGTTGTTGGGCGAGTATGCCCAACAGCTTTTCATGGAAAGTCTCGGCAAACAGGTAACATCAGACAATGAGCCGCTCAATGGCCCCACGGTGCCGCTGATCTACGGCGGCCGTGGCACCGACTTCCAGCACTCGATATTTCAAGCCCTGCACCAAGGCTTGGATACCCACCCACTGGTGTTGGTCGGGTCGCTGGCCGATCCATCGGGTGAACGGGCACTGGATCACATCCAGTTGGCGCACCTGTTGGCGCAACGCCACGCGATGGCCTTCGGACGCGCCGAGGGCGCGCCGCATCAGCACATGCCAGGCAACCGGCCGGTGGCGTTGTTGCTCACCGAGTCACTGACACCCCAAGGCTTGGGGTTTTTGCTGGCCTCGCTGGAGCATGCGGTCTATACGCTGTCGATTCTTTGGGGTGTGAATGCGTTTGATCAGTGGGGAGTTGAGGAGGGCAAGCGCTTGGCCAAGCCACTGCGTGAACGGCTTGACCGGGACAACCCCGACCTGGCGACCGTGCTGGGGTGGGATCTGAATCACCATTGAGGTGGCCATCCTTGTACACTAACCCAAGGCGTGTTTGAGTCGATAAAGGCCGTACAGTTGGTGTCAACCTACAACCCCCAATCCTTGGAGCCCGAGATCCAGTCTCGTTGGCAATCCCAGCGCGCCCACAGCGCAGAAAATGGCGAAGGCGAGCGGTTTTATTGCCTGAGCATGTTTCCCTACCCGTCGGGCAAGCTGCACATGGGCCACATGCGCAACTACACGATCTGTGATGTGATCTCGCGCTATCAGCGCATGCAAGGCAAGAAAGTCCTCCAGCCCATGGGTTGGGATGCGTTTGGCTTGCCCGCAGAAAACGCCGCCATGGCCCATGGGGTGCCCCCGGCGAAGTGGACAAGAGACAACATTGCCCACATGCGCGACCAGCTCAAGGCGTTGGGCTTTGCCATCGACTGGGACCGTGAGTTGGCCACCTGTGACCCAGACTACTACCGCTGGAACCAATGGTTCTTTTTGCGGTTATTGGACCGCGGTGTGGCCTACCAAAAAACCGGCACGGTCAACTGGGACCCGGTCGATCAAACCGTCTTGGCCAACGAGCAGGTGGTCGATGGGCGGGGTTGGCGCACCGGCGCGCTCGTCGAAAAACGCGAGATCCCAATGTATTACCTTCGCATCACCGACTACGCCGATGAGCTGTTGGCGGCCCTCGATGAGCTTGAGGGTTGGCCCGATCGGGTGCGCGTGATGCAGGCCAATTGGATTGGCAAGAGCGAGGGCGCGGCGGTGGTCTTTCAGTGTGGTGAGCACGCCATTGAGGTGTTCACCACCCGACCCGACACCTTGATGGGGGCGACATTCATGGCGGTGGCTCCCGAACACCCCATCGCCACTCAGGCGGCCGAGGGTCGGGCTGACATCCAAGCGTTTATTGATGAGTGCCAACAAGGCGGTGTGTCTGAAGCTGACTTGGCGAGTCAAGAAAAACGCGGCATCGATACCGGCTTGACCGCCACCCACCCATTGACGGGTGATGCCTTGCCCATTTTTATCGCCAACTACGTGTTGATGAGTTACGGCTCAGGCGCGGTGATGGCGGTGCCGGCCCACGACGAGCGTGACTTTGAGTTCGCGCGCCGCTACGAGCTGGCGATTGTGCCGGTGATCGAACGGCCCAACGGCGAGGCTTACGATGCCACCCAGTGGCACGATGACTACGCCACGAAAGAAGGCACGTTGATCAATTCTGGCCGCTACGATGGGCTGACCTGCCAGCAAGGCTTCGAGGCGATCGTGGCTGACTTGGCCAAGGCCGGCGCTGGTCGCGCCAAGACGCAGTTTCGGTTGCGCGATTGGGGCATTTCCAGGCAGCGTTACTGGGGCTGCCCAATCCCCATCATCCATTGCCCAGACTGTGGCGCGGTGCCCGTGCCCGATGAGGACTTGCCGGTGGTGTTGCCTGAGGACTTGGTGCCCGATGGCTCAGGCAATCCACTCAAGCGCTGCGAGGCCTTCTTAAACACCCCGTGCCCGCGCTGTGGTCAACCGGCGCAACGCGAGACCGACACGATGGACACCTTTGTCGACTCGTCGTGGTATTTCTTGCGCTACACCTGCGCTGACAACGACCAAGCCATGGTCGATGACAACACCAACGCCTGGATGCCGGTCGATCAATACATCGGCGGCATCGAGCACGCGATTTTGCATTTGTTGTACGCGCGTTTTTGGACGCGTTTGATGAGAGACGAGGGCTTGGTCGATGTGGCCGAACCGTTTGCCCATTTGCTCACCCAAGGGATGGTGTTGGCCGAGACGTATTATCGAACCGACAACGCCGGTCGCGCCCAGTGGTTCAACCCCAATGATGTCGACGTCAGCACCGATCAAAAAGGACGGGTGGTGGGTGCCACATTGAAAAGCGATGGCCAACCGGTCACGCCGGGGGGTGTGGAGAAAATGGCCAAGTCGAAAAACAACGGCGTCGACCCGGCCAGCCTGGTGGGGCACTACGGCGCCGACACCGTTCGGCTGTTTTCGATGTTTGCCGCACCCCCTGAGCAATCCTTGGAGTGGTCTGATGCCGGTGTTGAGGGCGCTTGGCGGTTCCTTCGTCGCCTGTGGAGCGGCGTGGCGGCGCACACCGAACACCACCCCGATGCCACCACCCATGCCACCACCCATGCCCCCAGCAGCAGTGACGGCCAGGGCGAGGGGCTGTCTCGACAGGCGGCGTTGGACCTGCGTCGTCAGTTGCACGAGGCCATCCAAAAAGTCGATGACGACTTTGGCCGGCGGTATGCCTTCAATACCGCGATTGCCTCGCTGATGGCCTTGTCCAATGAGATTGGCCGATTCGAGCCGGAGACGCCCCAAGAGGTGGCGCTGGTCCAAGAGTGTTGGCTTGGGTTGGTGCAGATGATTGCACCGGTCACCCCCCACATCGCCGAATCACTCTGGCAGCAATTGGGTCAAACGGGCTCGGTGTTCGCCGCCGGTTGGCCGGTGTGCGATGAGGCGGCCTTGGTCAAGCAAGCCATCACCGTGGTGGTGCAAGTCAACGGCAAAGTCAGAGACCGGATTGAGGTCAGCCCAGGCCTCGACCAGGCCACGTTGGAAGACAAGGCCAAACAAAGCGACAACGTCGAGCGGTTTTTGTCTGACAAGACCATCCGCAAGGTGATTGTTGTGCCCGACAAGCTTGTCAACATCGTGGCCCAATGATGGTTGGTGTGGGCACCTACAACCGGCGCGTGTTGATGCAGATGGTGGTGGCCAGCGTCCTCACCGTGGTGGTGGCGGGGTGTGGTTTCCAGCTCCGCGGTCAATTGGTGTTGCCCGAGCGCCTGCAAACCCTTCGCATTGAAGCGAGCGACCGGACCACGCCGTTCATGCAGGCGCTGGTGGGCCAACTGCGTGCCAATGGGGTCGCGGTGGTCGATGCCAACGCATCCGATGCGTCGGTGCTCTATATCGAACGCGAGCGCTTGCGCCGCCAGGCGCTGACCATTTCTCAAGACGCTCAGGTCCGTGAGTATGTGTTGCACTTGGACGTCGACTACAGTTTGGAAGGGCCCAGCGGTGAGGTGGTGGTTGACACGCAAAGCCTTCGGCTGAGCCGCGAGTATCAATTCGACGCGCAAGCGATCTTGGGTGGCCGACGCGAAGAAGAGTTTCTGGGTGAGGATTTGAGCCGAGCCATGGCGGCACAGTTGATGCGCCAACTGTCGGCCGAAGCACAGGGCGCACCGTGAAGGTCTTCCCCGATAAGTTGGCACAAAGTGTCGCCAAAGCCATGGCGCCGAGCTATCTGGTGGCCGGTCCTGAGGCGCTGTTGGTGGAGGAGGCCAGCGACGCCATTCGAACCGCGGCCAAGCAGCACGGGATTGATGAGCGCGTGGTGATTGAGGCCGATGCGCGCTTTGACTGGGATCGGCTCACGCACGCCACCGAAACCGGGTCGCTGTTTGCCACTCGGCGCTTGGTGGAGCTTCGTTTGCCCACCGGCAAGCCGGGCAAAGAGGGCGGTGCGGCGCTTAGAGACTGGGCGGCGGGCAGCCACGACGATGTGTTGTTGATCAAGTGCCAGGCCTGGGAGATCGCCAGCGAGAGAACCGCTTGGTTCAAAGCCATTGAGTCTCAAGGGGTGTTTGTGCCGTGTTGGACCGTCAAAGCCCACCAATTGCCGCAGTGGATCGAGCGGCGACTGTCGGCCAAAGGCTTGCGCTTGGATCACGCCAGCGTGCAGTTTTTGGCGGCGCGTTTGGAGGGCAACCTGCTCGCCGCTGCCCAACAAGTCGAGCGCTTGGCGCTGCTCTACCCCGCCGGGCACCACCTTCGCTTGGATGAACTCAAAGCCGCGGTGGAAGACAACGCCCGGTTCGATGCCTTCCGGCTGACCGAGCTGGTGTTGCGCGGTGACACCGGCCAAGCCCTTCGTTCGATCCGCATGCTTCGAGAGGCCGATACCGCCGCGCCGGCGATTGTGGCGGCGTTGGCTCGCGAGCTGCAGACATTGGCCGCGTTTGTCAGTTTGCGGCGCAGCCAAAGCGCCGAGCAGGCCTTTCGTGCGTTGCACGTTTGGTCATCACGACAAGCGCCCATGGAAGCCGCCGCCAAGCGGTTGGACGGGCGGGCGATTGCCGGCGCGTTGGCGGACCTGTCCAGTCTCGATCGGATGTCGAAGTCGAATGCACAGCACAGGTTTTGGGTGGGCCTTGAGCGGGTGTGCGTGGCCTTGACCAGCGATGACCCGAGCAACACCCCGACCTTGTTGGAGATTGGCGATGTCGCTTAAGCCTGCCTCTCAACCTGCCAAGATCCAAAACCGCGCGGTGGCGATTTTTGGGGGGACGTTTGACCCGGTTCACCACGGCCACCTGCGCGCCGCCGCGGAGGTCAGTGAGTGGCTCAAAGTCACCGACTTTCGCTTGGTGCCCGTCGGCAGTCCGCCCCACCGAAGCCACACCTACGCCTCGGCGTTTCATCGGTTGGCCATGCTCGAGCTGGCGCTGGCGCCGTACTCTGATCTGGCGGTGGACGACAGAGAGGTCCGCCGCGGCGGGCGTTCATTTATGGTCGATACCCTGGAAAGCGTGCGCGAGGAGGTTCAAGACGCGCCGGTGTTTTTGTGTCTGGGTCAAGACGCGGCCAACCACCTCAACACCTGGCGGGCGTGGGAACGCATTTTTGATCTCGCGCACTTGGTGGTCATGACCCGCCCCGACAGCCAGTCAAGCTACCCGCCCGAGCTCGAGTCTGTCATCAATGAGCGGCGGGTGATGCGCACCCGGGATTTGGTTGATTCACCGGCCGGTGGGGTTCGCCACGTCGAGGTGACGCAGTTGGCGATTTCATCAACCGACATCCGAACACAGCTGGCCCAGTCCCACAGCCCGCGTTTTTTGCTCCCCGCCACCGTATTGGCCTACATCGAAAAGCACAACCTGTACCGCTCACCCACGACCCCGGCAGACGGGTTAAAATAGGGCCAATGCTGTATTCCAATCCCATGCCACTGGTTCGCTCAGTCTCTTGAACAGTCCCACGCTGAATTCCCCCGGCGCGTTGCGCGATTGTGTCGTCGGCGTGGCCGAAGACATGAAAGGCCAAAACATCGACACCATTGATCTGACCGATCGGAACGCTTTTGCCGATTATCTGGTGATCGTCAGCGGGACATCCACCCGGCAGGTCAAAGCCATCGCTGACAAGATCGTCGAGCGGGTCAAAGCCGAAGGCGTTCGTCCTTTGGGTGTTGAAGGTGAGCGCGAGGGTGAGTGGGTGTTGGTCGATTTGGCCGATGTCGTTGTCCATGTGATGCTGCCACAGACGCGTGCTTTTTATAACCTTGAAAAACTGTGGTCGATGCCACCCGAGACTCGCTCGGGCGTTCGAGGTTAGGTTCACATGAAGCTCGCCGTGGTCAGTGTCGGCACACGCATGCCGGCTTGGCTTGAGCAAGGCTGGTCGGATTATGCCAAGCGGATGCCACCCCACCTGCCGCTGGATTTGATCGAGATCGAACCCGGTGCCCCGAAAAAACCCCACCCGGCCCGCGTTGAAGCCGATCGCATGCGCCGGGCGGTTCCTGAGCGCGCCCATCGAGTGGCGTTGGACGCGGGGCCCAAGCCGTGGTCGACCGAGCACTTGGTCACCCAATTGGAGGCGTGGTTGCAAGTCGGTGATCCGGTGTGTTTTTTGATTGGCGGTGCCGATGGGCTGGATTCGGGTTGGCTGCAGCAAGCCGATCAATGCTGGTCATTGGGGCCGGCGGTGTTTCCACACATGCTGGTTCGGGTGTTGGTCGCCGAGCAGCTGTATCGAGCGTGGACCATCACCCAAGGCCACCCCTATCACCGGGGTGGCTCGTGAGCACCCACCTGATCTTGGCTTCGGCCTCGCCGCGGCGGTTGGATTTGTTGCAGTCTTTTGGCGTGGCTTTCGATGTTCAGCCGGCCGATATCGATGAGACCCCGAAACCGGATGAGTCGGGCATTGAAGTGATCCGTCGAGTGGCTTTGGAAAAAGCGCAGACCATCGCACAGCGCGCGCCACACAGTCATGTCATGGGGTGTGACACGGGGGTGTTGTTGGATCAAGATTTGTTGGGCAAGCCGCGATCGGCCAACGAGGCCCGATTGATGCTCACCTCGCTGTCGGGTCGAAGCCATGAGGTGGTCTCGGCTGTGGCGCTGGTGGGTCCTGATGGGTCGGTGTGTGAGGCGGTGTGTGCGACCACGGTGTGGCTGGCGTCATTGCCCACCGATTGGATCGAGCGCTACATCGACAGCCAAGACCCCATGGATAAGGCCGGTGGCTACGCCATCCAAAACCAGGCAGGCTTGTTTGTGTCTAGAATTGAAGGCAGTTACACCAATGTCGTGGGCTTGCCGTTATACGAGACCGGCCAGTTGTTGCGCCGCGCTGGGTTGTGGCATCCTTGAGGTGGGCGTGCTCAAAATGCCTTTGAAACCACCTGCCAAGAGAATCCCAGTTTGAGTGATGAGGTCTTGATCAATGTCACGCCGACCGAGTGTCGTGTGGCGGTTGTCGAAAATGGATTGACCCAAGAGTTGTCCATTGAACGGCGCGATATGTCCAGTTGCGTGGGCCAGATCTACATGGGTCGGGTCGAGCGCGTCTTGCCGGGCATGCAAGCGGCGTTTGTGCACATTGGCCTGGCCCGCACCGCGTTTTTGCACATTGCCGATTTGGTGGGCCGCGAACCATCGAGCACGCCACCTGGCGACGATCAACTCACCGCGGCGGATGCGTTGCCCGCGCGCGAGCCTTGGCCGCCGATTGCAGAGGTGTTGACCGCCGGTCAAGTGCTGCCGGTGCAAGTGATCAAAGACCCCTTGGGGAGCAAGGGTGCGCGGTTGAGCACCCAGATCTCCATTCCATCGCGCTATTTGGTGTTGTTGCCGCACTCGACACACATTGGCGTGTCGGTTCGGATTGACGATGAGGGCGAGCGGGCGCGGCTCATCGCGCTGGTGGAGGAGCTGGTTGGCCCCGAAGCCGAGTTCGGGTTCATTATTCGAACGAACGCCGAAGGCATCGATCAAGCCGCGTTGGCCCATGATTTGGATTATCTAAAAAAACGCTGGCAACGGATCCAGCGCGATCAGGCCCAAGCCGAAGCGGGTGAGTGCATCTACGAAGAATTGTCCCTGCCGTTTCGAGCGTTGCGTGATTTGACGCACGCGCGCACAGACAAGATCCGCATCGACGATGAGGCCACGTATCACTCGGCGTGTGCGTTTGCCAATGAGTTTTTCCCCAATTTCGCTTGTCGGATTGAGCACTACACCGCGACCCGACCGCTGTTTGATTTATATGACGTCGAAAGCGAGATCGAGCGGGCACTGAGTCGGACCACGCCGCTGAAATCCGGTGGGCACTTGGTGATTGATCAAACCGAGGCCATGACCACCGTGGATGTCAACACCGGTGGGTATGTGGGGCTGAAAAACCCAGAAGAGACCATCTTCAAAACAAACCTCGAGGCTGCCCAAGCCATTGCCAGGCAATTGCGGCTTCGAAACTTAGGCGGCATTGTGATTGTCGACTTCATCGACATGAGCGATGAAGCGCACAAGCAACAGGTGCTTCGCGTCCTCAACGATGCCCTCGAGCGCGACCCGGCCCGAACCTCGGTCTCAGAGATCTCGGCGCTTGGCTTGGTTGAGATGACCCGAAAACGCACCACCGAGAGTTTGGAACACCGCCTGTGTGAGCCGTGTGGGGTGTGTTCAGGCAGTGGTCGGGTGAAGTCGGTCGAGACCATGTGCTCGGAGATCTTTCGAGAGGTTGTGCGCGCCACGCGCCAGTTTGAGACCGGCCAGCTCCAGGTGATGGCCGCCCAGCCGGTGATCGATCGGATTCTGGACGAGCACGAAGCGACCATCGCCGAATTGGCAGAGAAGTTGGGGGCGAGCATTCGGTTTCAAGCCCACCAAGGCTATGCCCAAGACCAGTTCGACGTGGTGTTGTTGTGAGGGTTTGACTTGAGAGATTCTCACCCACTCCACCAACCGGGCTTTTTTTGGCGAAAACTCCGCGCTTGGTTTTTCAACACCGCAGCCGCGCTGATCATTTTGATGGCGGTGTTGGTGGGCGTGGGCCGCTTGCTCGCGCCCCACGCTGATGCGCTGCGGCCTCACCTGGAAACACAACTGAGCCAAGCGTTGGGTGGGCCGGTGCGCATCGACCGCCTCGAGGTCAGTTGGCCTGGGTTGATGCCCTCGATGTCTTTGACCGGTCTGGTCATCGAGCGCGAAGACACGGCTCAGCTTCGCCTGGCTGAGGCGGTGGTTGAGCTCGATGCGTTGAATGCGTTCAAAGGCGATGAAGTCGTCACCCAATTGGTGTTGGTCGCGCCTGAGCTTGTGGTTGCCCAGCGTGATGAGCGCTGGCAGCTGTTGTGGTCTGGTGATAACTCACCCCCACCCACCTCACCCCAAGCCGAAGGGGATGAGCCACCCAGCATGGCGTTGCTCGACCGTTGGCCCGATTGGCTGGGGTTTTCGATGCGTTCGGCACAATTGAGCCTGCTGCCTCGTGATCGAGATGCCGTCGCCTTGCACGTGGCCGAGGCAGACTTCACCAAAACCGGCCAACGCTATCGCCTCACAGGCTGGCTGGCCGCGACCGAGGACGCGCGTGAGCGGGTGCGGTTTCGGGTGGCGTTGGGGCAAAGCGATGGGCGTTGGTCCAACGCGGTGGCGTGGTTGGAGGCCGATGAGGTGTCGTTGTCCTACTGGCTTTCTGAGATTGGCCAGGCCAACGCGTTGCCCGTGCCAACCACCGTCAGCGCGCAGGCGTGGTTGAGCTGGAATGAAGACGATGGTGCGCGCTTGGATGCCGACATCGACTCGACGGCCCCCCACGGGGTGGTGCAATCCAAGTGGACGGCTCGGCGCTGGCCGGATCAACAGGATCGCGCGTGGGCGGTGGAGCTCAGCGCGCTTGATTTCAATGGACAACGCGCGCTGCAGTCATTGGCGGTGGGCGTGACGCCCCAGGCGCGTGCACTGGCGCTTGACTGGGCCGATCTGGGCGCCGTTCATCAAGCGCTTGAGCCGTGGATGGCGTCCGCGGCGGCCTGGCCCGATGCCATGTCTGGCCGCATCGATGGCTTGGTGTTGGGCCTTGATAACGCCCACCACGCGCACAAAGCCCAAGGCGCCATTCGTGATGTGGCGCTCGCCTACGATGGGCCTGGACGTGTCATCCAGCAGCTCACCGGCGAGTTGGCGTTGGCCGGCGACCAAGTGGCGGTTAACCTCGACGGGCCGCTGAGCGTGACCTGGCCTGGCGCCGTGCGCGGCGAGATTGACTTATCAAGCATCACAGGACAAGTGTTGATCAGCCCCAATCGGTTGGATCTCAACGAAGTCAACGTCACCAGCGAGCACTTCGATGCCTTTGTGGATGGGTCGATTTATCGTCAACCCTCAAAGCCTTTTGTCGACCTTTGGGTGACAGCATCGCGCATTGAGTCTTTGGATGTTCGACCCTTGTTGCCCCACCGGGTGATCCCGGCGCCGGCCTTGAACTGGCTGGATGAGGCTTTGCTCAACATCGGTCAGGCCCGAGGGCATGCGCTGCTCCATTTCCCGGTGGGGTTGAAGACCGATCGCTTCACCCCGGGACACTTGGGTGCACAGGTGTCGTTTTCGGACGTGGACATGGCCTATGCCCGCAATTGGCCGGTGGCCACCAACCTCACCGGCGAGGTGGCGTTTTCGGGTCAATCGCTCAGCGGTGAGGTCAATCGCGGGGAGGTGGATGGGTTGGTGCTCGCCGCGCCGCGCGTCGACATCGAGCAACTGAGTGATGCGGTGGTGGAACTTGATTTGCAAGGGGCAGGGGTGTTGGCCGATGGGTTGGCATCATCGCTGGGTCGGTTGCCGTTTGCCGGTTGGTCGGATGTGTTTGACCCCATGGACTGGAGCGGCGAGCTGGCCGCTGATGTCTCCATTCGCTTGCCGGTTAACGCGCGAGACGATTGGGTGATCAACGGCGCGGTCGAGTTCGATGACAACGCGGTGGCGTTCAATCAAGCGGGTGTCGCCTTGGATGGGCTCAATGGGGCGATCGAATTTGACCGTCAAGTGATTCGCTCGCGTGAACTTGTGGCCATCTTTGATCAGCAACCGGTTGAGCTCGACACCACCATCAGTTTTGACCCCCAAGCGCGGGTCGAGATTCAAACCGCGCTGAGCCTCAACGACTGGTTGGCCGAACAGCCCTGGGGCGAGCCGCTGGCCGACGGGTTCGAGGGCCGATCGAATTGGTCGATTGTGTTGGCGCCAGACCCCAGCAATCAGAGTCTGGCCCTGACAATCGCCAGCGATCTGGACGGCGTGGCCATCAATTGGCCCGCGCCGTTTAATAAAGCCAGCGATGTCGCCTGGCCGCTGGAGATCACGCGCTTGACCAACGCACCAACCCACCCCTGGACGGTGAGCCTGAACGAGCGTTGGCGCGCGGCCATCCGCCCCTTGGGTCAGCGGTGGTCGGTGGCCATCGAGGCCGGGCAAGGTGAAGAAGACGGGCAAGACGAGCCAGCAACCGCAATCGAGTTGCCCGAAGGCCCGGGTCTGCGGGTTTCGGGTGGATTGGAGCGGGTGGATGTCGGCGCATGGCAGGCCCGCTGGCAGCAAGTGGCCGACAGCGAGGCGCTGAGTGATGAAGCGATGGTGGGGTGGATGGACCGCGCGTTTGCCAATCAAGTCAGTGCCGATGTCACCATTGAAGAGGCGATTGTGCCCGGGCTGGTGCCCGGTCCTGTCGATCTTCGGGCGGCGTTTGCCGAAGACCAGTGGCTGTTCAACGTTGATGGGCCCAGCGTGTCCGGTGAGGTTGTTTGGCCAAGCGGCACCGCCATGGATCGATCGACGGTGGTGGATCTGGCGCACGCGCGGTTGCTCACCAGCCCACCCGAATCGGATGATGCCCCGATTGATGCCCCCAACTTGCAAGACCCCAGACAAGTCAGGCCATTGACGATGCTGATCGAGTCGCTGAGTTGGGGTGAGTTGGCGCTGGGCGAGGTGCGATTGGAAACGCATCGCACGGCCGATGGACTCGAGCTTGAGTTGATCGATGTGGCCGGTCCCGACCTTCGCCTGCAGGCGCGCGGGCAGTGGGTCCAAGCCGAGGACGGTGAACCGAGATCATTGATGACGGGGCGGTTGAGCTCCAGAAACTTCAATCAGTTGGTGCAAGCCACGGGCTACCAAGCCGGTCTTCGCGCGCGCCAAGCCAGTGTGGATTTTGAGCTCGACTGGCCGGGCACGCCTTTGGACTTTAACTTGTTCCGTGTGGCCGGTGGACTGGACTTTGAATTGAGAGGCGGCAACATCCCGCAAGCCTCAGCAGGGGCCGGCCGGCTGCTGGGGTTGATCAGTTTTAACGCTTTGCCGAGGCGCTTGATGCTCGATTTTCGTGATGTGTTTGCCTCGGGCTTTCCCTTCGACGGCATCGAGGGCCGGTTTGATATGCAAGGGGGGATGGCGCAGACCGACGGCGTTAAAATCGCCTCCCCAGCCGCGGTCATGACGCTGACAGGCACAACCGACATGATTGCGCGAACCTACGACCAATCATTGGTGATCGAGCCGGGCTTGGGCTCAACGTTGCCCGTGATCGGTGGTTTGGCGGGTGGGCCCGTGGGGGCCGCGGCGGGGCTGTTGTTGCGCACCATCTTCAACCAACCGCTCAAAGGCGTGTCGATGGCGCGCTACACCATCCAAGGCCCTTGGTCAGAGCCCACCATTGAGTTGGTCGATGCAGAAGTCGCCGACGTCGAGGATGAACCCGCCGGCGTGGATGGGATGGAAGAACCCCTGCCGCCGCCACCGGAAGGTGGCGACGGCTGAGGGCTTGTCTCAGTGGCTAGGCTTGCGGGTCTTGACGGATGCCTTCGATATCCAAAATGATCTCGACCTCGCGAGCACTTGGGCCCAGGTCGTAGTCAATTCCAAAGTCGCTGAGTGCAAAGCGGGTGGTGCCGTGGAAACCGCGGCGGTAATTGCCCCAAGGATCGGTGCCGGCACCCACCTGTTCGACGTCAAACGCCAGGCTTTTGGTCACCCCCATGAACGTGAAATCGCCCACCATGGCATAGCGGTCGCCTTCGATGTGTTCAAAGGCCGTGCTGACAAAGCGCGCGCTGGGGTGGTCATCGACCGACAAGAAGTCGTCGTTTTTCAAATGCTCATCGCGCCGGTCGTGGTTGGAGTCAATGCTGGTGGTGTCGATGGTGACCTCCACGCTTGAATTGGCGGGGTTGTTTGGGTCAAAGCTGAACTCGCCTTCGAAGTCATTGAACCGACCATGCAGCCACGAAAAGCCCAGGTGGCTGATTTTGAACTGGATGAACGCGTGTGCACCGGAGGTGTCGATCAGGTAATGCTCAACGGCTGACGCGCTGGTGCCTTGATCGTTGTGCTCGCCGTGGTTGTCGGCATGGGCCACCGACCCCAAGGCCAGTAAAGTCAGCATCAGCAGTGTTCGAAAATGGGTTGTCATGAAGGTTCTCCTTAGGTTGTCAAAAGTGCGCGGTGGGCTGGATTGTACTCGCCCGCATCGACTTTAGTGTTGTGCTGGCTCTTGCAGGCGGAAATCCCCGCTTCTTTTTTTCACCAGCGCGTAGGCCCAGCGGTAGGGCAGTTTCCGAGACAAGAACGCCAAGAACCGATTCACGCGCCCAGGCACCAGCATGACCGGTGAGTTGGGCTTGTCCCACGCCGCCAAGCTGATAGCCACCACCTCATCGGCGCGCATCCACATGTAATCGGGCATTTGCGAGACCAGGTGGCGGTTGCCGATGACATCATGGAACTCCGACAGCGTGAACCCAGGGCACAGCGCTTGGACTTGGACGCCAGTGGCTTCATTTTCCATCGCCAGCGACTCGGAGAACTTGATCAAAAAGGCTTTTGAGGCCGCATACAGCGTGTGGCCCGATGAGCCGGCCACGATGCCTGCCACTGAGGCAACATTAACGATGCGCCCGTGTTCGTGGGCGAGCATGTCTGGCAGCACGCGGTGGGTCAGCTCGGCCACCGCGTGGACCATCACCTGCATGAATCGAGCCTGCTCATCCCAGGTGGCGGCGGTGTAGAACCCACCCACCGCGAAACCGGCGTTGTTGATCAACACATCGACATAAAAACCAGCTTGGTGGATGGCCGCCACCAGCGCTTCGGGGGCATCGGGTTGTGCCAAGTCCGCTTCGATCACCAGACAGGTGATGCCGTGCTGGGCTTCGAGCTCGTCGGCCAGGGCCTGTAAGCGGTCCCGGCGGCGGGCGGTGAGGGCCAGATGGTGGCCGCGCTCGGCCAGTTGCCGCGCGAAGGCCTCGCCGATCCCCGCTGAGGCCCCTGTCACCAGTGCAATTGCTTGTTGAGTCATGGCGCAAGCCTTGTATCCTGTGAACGAAGTTCTTATCCTACCTTGCTCACCCAAGCAAAGTGAAACCGATCCATGGAACCCCACACCCGACAGCCTTTGATTGCCGGCAACTGGAAAATGCACGGCAGCCATGCCCTCGCCGAGTCTTTGACTGGCGCGATTGCCCAAAGCCTCAGCCGACCCCGCGCCGATATCGCACTGATTCCGCCCTTTCCCTACCTCAGTGCGGTGGTGTCGGTGCTTCGCCAGCGCGGCGCCCCCATTGCTGTCGGTGCGCAGGATATCTCAATCCATGCCGAGGGCGCCCACACCGGGGATATCAGTGGCGCGATGCTCAGCGATTGCGGGTGCCATTACGTGTTGGTGGGCCACTCCGAGCGTCGCCAAGACCACGGCGAGACCAATATTGAGGTCGCTCAGAAGTTTGTGGCCGCCCAGCAGGCCGGCCTGGTGCCCATTGTTTGTGTGGGCGAAACCCTGGCGGATCGAGAGGCCGGCCAGACCGATGCGGTGGTGTTGGCGCAATTGGAGGCGGTGCTGGAATTGGCCGGTGTCGAGGCGTTTGAGGACGCCGTGATCGCCTACGAACCGGTCTGGGCGATTGGCACCGGCAAGACCGCCACACCCGAGCAAGCACAGGCGGTTCATGCATCGATTCGAGCACGAATTCGCGCCAACAGTGATACAATAGCCGGTCAGGTCAGAGTGATCTATGGTGGCAGTGTGAAGCCAGAGAATGCCCCAGAAATTCTGAGCTGTGAGGACATCGATGGTGGCTTGATTGGCGGCGCATCGCTCAGTGCAGAGTCCTTTTTGGGGATTTGCCAAGCGGTATTGTGACACCGGCTTGAAATCAGTCACCCAACGGACAGACGACATTTACAGACGATAAATTACAGAAGATACAGTTAAGACACATCGAGACTAACTGAATCGAGACGGGTGACTGAAGACATGCTCTACACCGCATTGATTGTGATTCATATTTTGCTGGCCATTGGCCTGATCGCCGTGGTGCTGGTCCAGCGTGGACCCGGCGCGACCATGGGCGCGGCCTTCGGTGCCGGTGCGTCCGGCACGGTCTTTGGTTCCAAAGGCTCAGCCAGCTTTTTGGGCAAGCTGACCGGTTGGGTCGGCGTGGCCTTCTTTTTGATCAGTTTGTCCATGGCGGTGTTGCTGGCACGCTCTGGCGGTTCGGGTGCCACGGTGGATGATTTGGGCGTGGCTGAGCGGCTGATTGAAGCCCCAGTTGAGGCGCCGGGTGAAGCCCCAGCGCCTGACGGTGCGGGTTCGTCGGCCGATGAGCCCGAAGACGCGCCCAATGATGCGTTCTTGCAGCCGCCGGTCGATGGCGAGCAGGATGCGCCCCAAGCCGGTCCGGCGGCCAGTGGTGATCAGGCGGGCGAGTCAACCGGTGGTGAGCAAGCGGGTGACGACCAACCGCGTGACGACGACACGCCAAACCCCAACCCTTAAAGAACGTTAAAGAGAGACTGGCCTGAGGGCCATGGGGCGTGAAGCCCCACCGCCTGGACCCACACCGAGCGATCGTGGGCGAGGGCCGACAAGAGAAGAACATAGATTTGCCGAAGTGGTGGAATTGGTAGACACGCTGTCTTGAGGGGGCAGTGGCGAAAGCCGTGCCGGTTCGAGTCCGGCCTTCGGCACCAATGAATACGAAAATGGACATGAACGCCAAGCGCGTCTTGCCCTATCGGAATTCAAAAGTGTGCAGACAAACTTCTTATATGGCATCGGCAAAAGCCGATTGAGTGCAGAAAAACAGCGATGTTGACAGACTATTTTCCAATTCTGGTGTTTCTCGGTGTTGGTATTGGCATGGGCGCGGTGTTGCTCGCTGTGGGCAGCATTTTGGGCCCGCGCAACCCATCGGCTGAGAAGAACTCTGCCTACGAGTGTGGTTTCGAGGCGTTTGAAGACTCGCGCATGCAGTTTGATGTGCGGTTTTATTTGGTGGCCATCTTGTTCATCATTTTCGATCTTGAAATCGCATTTTTATTTCCCTGGGCGGTCGCTTTGGATTCCATCGGCATGACCGGCTTGGCGGCGATGGGCGTTTTTCTTTTGATCCTCGTCATTGGGTTCATCTATGAGTGGAAGAAAGGAGCGTTGGAATGGGAATAAGCAACGTGTTGCATAACCCCAGTGTGGACGGGGGCGTCGACGATATCCTGCGCCCCAACGGCGATAACCCACTGCTGGAGAAGGGCTTTGTCACCACCAGCGCTGACGCTTTGATTAACTGGGCGCGCACTGGGTCAATGTGGCCGATGACCTTTGGCTTGGCGTGTTGTGCGGTTGAGATGATGCACTCGGCCGCGTCGCGCTATGACATTGACCGGTTTGGAATGGTGTTTCGTCCCAGCCCACGCCAGTCGGATGTGATGATCGTTGCCGGCACCTTGGTCAACAAGATGGCCCCCGCGCTTCGCAAGGTCTATGACCAGATGCCCGATCCAAAATGGGTCATTTCCATGGGCTCGTGTGCCAACGGCGGTGGGTATTACCACTACTCGTACGCGGTCACCCGAGGGTGCGATCGCGTGGTGCCGGTGGACATCTACGTTCCCGGGTGCCCGCCGACTGCAGAAGCCTTGGTCTACGGCATCTTGCAACTGCAAAAGAAAATTCGACGAACCAACACCATCGCCCGCTCATGAGTGCTTTCTCATCACATCTACAAGGGCTTGCCGATGAGCTCGACCGCTTGTTTGGCAACAAGATCGAGCGCCTGGCTGAGCACCGCGGCCAGCTGAGCTTGGTGGTGTCCCCAGACCATTGGCACGAGGTGGCTTTGCAACTTCGCGATGAGCCCAGTTTGGCGTTTGAACAGCTCATCGACCTGTGTGGCGTTGACTATCTGGGCTACGGGGACGACGAGTGGGAAACCGCTGAAGCCACAGGCGAGGGGTTTTCCCGAGGCGTTGATGCGTTGGGTCCGGGGCGGTTTGATTGGGCCGACCGGCCTGAAGCGCAGCTGATGCCCAACCGCTTTGCTGTGGTCGTCCATCTGTTGAGCATCAAGCACAACAAGCGCTTGAGAATTCAGTGTTTTGCGCCTGCAGAAGACTTGCCCGTGGTGCCTTCACTGGTCGAGGTGTGGAGTTCAGCCAACTGGTATGAACGCGAGGTGTTTGATCTGTTTGGGGTGGTGTTTGAAGGCCACCCCGATCTGCGTCGAATCTTGACCGATTATGGGTTTATCGGCCACCCGTTCAGGAAGGATTTTCCATTGATCGGCAACGTCACCGTGCGCTATGACGAAGACAAAGGGCGTGTGGTGTATGAGCCTGTGGAAATCGAGCCGCGTGTGCTGGTGCCCCGGGTGATTCGTCACGACAGCCGCTATGTCGATGAAAAGCTCGAATCAAAATCCGTCAGGGAAGGACACGCTGAGTCATGAGTGAGATCCGAAATTTCACAATGAACTTTGGGCCACAGCACCCGGCGGCTCACGGGGTGTTGCGGCTGATTCTTGAACTCAACGGTGAGACCGTTGAGCGCGCCGATCCACACGTCGGCCTGTTGCACCGCGCCACCGAGAAGCTGACCGAGTCCAAGCCATACAACCAATCAATCGGTTACATGGACCGGCTCGATTATGTCTCGATGATGTGCAACGAGCACGCCTACGTGCTGGCGATTGAACAGTTGATGGGCATTGAAGCGCCCGAGCGCGCTCAATACATCCGAACCATGTTCGATGAGATCACCCGCATCCTCAACCACTTGATGTGGTTGGGCTCGAATGCGCTCGATCTTGGTGCCATGTCGGTGTTTTTGTATGCGTTTCGTGAGCGCGAGAATCTCATGGATTGCTACGAGGCCGTCTCCGGCACGCGCATGCACGCGACCTACTACCGACCCGGTGGGGTGTATCGTGACCTGCCCGATGTCATGCCGAAAGTGGCCGAAAGCCGCTGGCGGAAGGGCAAAGACCTCGAGCGCATGAACCAGTGGCGCGAGGGGTCATTGCTGGACTTTTTGGATCAGTTCACGGCTGATTTTTATAGCAAAGTCGATGACTACGAGACTTTGCTGACCGACAACCGCATCTGGAAGCAACGAACGGTTGGCATTGGCGCGGTTTCGCCCGAGCGCGCGTTGCAGCTTGGCTTTACCGGCCCCATGCTGCGTGGCAGTGGTGTGGCTTGGGACTTGCGCAAAAAGCGCGCCTATGCGGCTTACGATCAGATGGACTTTGATGTCCCTGTGGGCAGCAACGGCGATTGCTATGACCGGTACTTGGTCCGCATCGAAGAGATGCGCCAATCCACGCACATTATCCGGCAATGCATCGATTGGCTTCGCACGCACCAAGGGCCGGTGATGGTCCGAAACTTTAAGGTGTCTCCGCCGACGCGCGAGGAGATGAAAGACGACATGGAAGCGATGATCCATCACTTTAAGTTGTTCACCGAAGGTTACTGTGTTCCCGCGGGCGAAACCTACGCCTCGGTTGAGGCGCCCAAAGGTGAGTTTGGGTGCTACATGGTCTCTGATGGTGCCAATAAGCCGTTTCGAGTGCACTTGCGTGCACCGGGTTTTGCGCACCTGTCTGCCATGAATGAGATGGCCCAAGGCCACATGCTGGCCGACATCGCCGCGCTGATTGCCACTCAAGATATTGTGTTCGGAGAAATCGATCGATGAGCATCGAAGCCACGACATCCGCCGCGGAAGGTCAAGCTGAGCTGTTGAGCGAGGCCACGCGCGCCACCATTGATGGCTGGCTGGGGCGTTTTCCCGACACTCCAGAAGGCCGGCGATCGGCGATCATTCAGTCGCTGGTGGCTGTTCAGCACCAAAACGGCGGCTGGGTGAGTGCCGAGCTGATGGATGCCGTGGCCGATTATTTGGGTGTGCCCCAAGTCTGGGTCTATGAAGTGGCGAACTTCTATTCGATGATTGAGACCGAAGCCGTGGGGCGCCACTCGATTTCAATTTGCACCAACATCTCTTGCATGCTGTGTGGCGCTGATCGGGTGGTGGAGCACGTGGAAAACAAGCTGGGTATTAAAATGGGCGACACCACCCCAGATGGGCGTATTTTTTTGAAAGTTGAAGAAGAGTGTGTGGCGGCTTGTACCGGCGCACCGATGATGATCGTTGATGGTCATTATCACGAAAACCTAACCCCTGAAAAAATTGACGAGATCCTTGACGGACTGGAGTGAATGTCGATGAGTGATCATCACGTCGTACTCGGCGATTTAGGACCGGACAGTTGGACACTGGCGTCTTACCGTGCACGCGGTGGTTGGCAGGCGTGGGAGAAAATTCTCCAAGACAAGATCGCGCCCGAGACCATCATTGAAACCGTTAAAAACTCATCGCTGCGTGGTCGCGGGGGTGCGGGGTTTCCGACAGGGTTGAAGTGGTCGTTCATGCCACGGTCTGCGCCGGGGCAGAAGTATTTGTTGTGCAATTCCGACGAGTCTGAGCCTGGCACGTGCCACGACCGAGACATCTTGCGTTACAACCCCCATGCGGTTTTGGAGGGCATGGCGATTGGCTGTTACGCCATGGGTGCCACGGTGGGCTACAACTACCTTCGTGGTGAGTTTCACCACGAGCCTTTCGAACGCGTAGAGGCGGCGTTGCAAGAAGCCTATGACGCCGGCTTGCTGGGCCAAAACATCCAAGGCTCAGGCATCGATGTCGACCTTCACAACGCGCTGGGTGCGGGTGCCTACATCTGTGGCGAGGAAACGGCCCTGATGGAGTCGCTGGAAGGCAAAAAGGGCCAGCCTCGCTTCAAGCCACCCTTCCCAGCAAACTTTGGTGTGTACGGCAAGCCCACCACCATCAACAACACAGAAACGCTGGCCTCGGTGCCGGCGATCATGCGAAACGGCGCCGAGTGGTTTTTAGACATTGGCAAGCCCAACAACGGCGGGCCAAAGGTCTTTTCAGTCTCTGGGCACGTCGCCAAGCCTGGCAACTTCGAGGTGCCGTTGGGCACACCGTTTGCTGAGCTTTTGGAGATGGCCGGTGGCATGCGCAATGGCCACGCTTTAAAAGGCGTGATCCCGGGTGGATCGTCCATGCCGGTGCTGCCGGCATCCATCATGGAAGAGATCACCATGGATTACGACGCTTTGCAAAAAGCGGGCTCGGGATTGGGCTCAGGTGCCGTGATCGTCATGGATGAAACCACCTGCATGGTCAATGCCTGCACCCGGATTGCGCGGTTTTATTATGCCGAGTCGTGCGGCCAGTGCACGCCATGCCGAGAGGGCACGGGGTGGATGTATCGCCTGTTGCAAAAAATCATGGCTGGCCAAGCAAAAATGAGTGATCTTGATTTGTTGGAATCGGCGGCAGGGCAAATCGAAGGCCACACCATCTGTGCGTTCGGCGAGGCGGCGGCCTGGCCGGTACAAGGATTTTTGCGACACTTCCGGCACGAATTTGAATACTTTATTGAGCATGGTCGCTCAATGGTCGAAACCCCAGTGGGTGAGGCAGCTTAAAGCATGGCAACGGTCGAACAAACAGAAGTGAAAATGGTCACCTTAGAGATCGACGGCGAGTCGGTCAGCGTGCCGGCAGGCTCGATGATCATCGAAGCGTCTGACCAAATCGGCATCGATATCCCCAGATTTTGCTATCACCGCAAGCTGTCCATTGCCGCCAACTGCCGGATGTGTTTGGTGGATGTCGAAAAAGCCCCCAAGCCGTTGCCGGCCTGTGCGACCCCGGTGGCCGATGGCATGAAGGTGTTCACCGAATCGCGTCGTGCGGTGGATGCCCAGCGCGGTGTGATGGAGTTTTTGTTGATCAACCACCCACTCGATTGCCCCATCTGTGACCAAGGCGGCGAGTGCGAACTTCAAGATCTGGCGATGGGCTACGGGCGTTCGGTGTCTCGATTCACAGAAAGAAAGCGCGTGGTCAAAGACAAGAACTTGGGCTCTTTGGTGGCCACCGACATGACCCGGTGCATTCACTGCACGCGCTGTGTTCGGTTTTTAGAAGAGATCGCCGGCACCAGTGAGCTTGGTGGCATTGGTCGCGGTGAACACACCGAGATCTCGACGTTTGTGGAGCGCAACATCAACTCTGAGCTGTCGGGCAACATCATCGATCTGTGTCCGGTCGGTGCGCTGACCAACAAGCCGTTTCGGTTCTCGGCCCGGCCTTGGGAGATGCGTGCCAAGCCAAGCATCGCCAGCCACGACAATGTCGGCGCCAACCTGTTTCATCATGTCCGCGGCAAGCAGATCATGCGCTGTGTGCCCAAAGACAACGAACGCATCAACGAGTGCTGGTTGCCTGACCGCGACCGCTACGCTCACTTTGGGTTGGCCTCAGAGCAGCGATTGGCTGCGCCCAAGGTCAAGGTCAATGGGCAATGGCAAGACGCCAGCTGGGATGAAGCGCTGTCTCAAGCCGAGCAGATGATTGGGGCCACAGTCGAGACCGACCCCAATCAATTGGGGGTGTTGGTTTCACCCCGAGCCACCACGCAAGAGCACGTTTTATTGTCTCGCCTGACCCAAGCTTTGGGGTGTGACAACATCGATCACCGGTTGCGGGTCGGTGACTTCTCGCACCCCCTGACCGGTGCCGCTCGCATGGACATGGCCACAGCACACTGGCCGAGCGCCGATGCCATTTTCTTGATCGGCAGCAACATCCGCCACGACCAGCCGATCTTGGGACACCGGGTGCGGACCGCCTGGCGCCAATCGGGCGCTCAGATTATGGATCTCAACCCCGTGGCGTATGACTTCCATTTTGACTTGACGGCGCGATTGATCGACGCACCCCAACGCATGGTCTCCGTGTTGGCCGCCGTTGCCCAACACGTGGCCAACGATAAGCAAGTGGGCTTGCCCGATGGGTTTGATCGCCTCACCCCATCGACCGATCACAGCCAAGACGTTGATCGTGTGATCGCGACATTGAGCCAAGCCAACCAAGGGCTGATGGTGTTGGGTGATGTGGCGCTCAACCACCCCCAAGGCGGTGCTTTGCGCGCGTTGGCTGAGTGGCTGGCCGAGGCGTTGGGTGTGTCACTTTGCATCCTCGGTGGGCCTGCCAATGCCCGCGGTGCGTTCACAGCCGGGGTCGTGCCCAACGGCTCTGGGCGCAATGCCCAGCAGATGCTGGAAACACCATTGTCGACCTATGTGCTCTATGATTTTGAGCCTTCCGCCGACACCGCCAACCCCAGCGACGCGATGCGAACCCTAGAAAGCGCTGAGCATGTCATTGCCCTGTCTGGTTTCGCCAGTGAGGACATCCTGGCCGTGGCCGATGTGATCTTGCCAGTGGCCTCGGTTCCACAGACCGAGGGCAGCTACACCAACGTCGATGGCATCAGCCAGCACTTCGAGGCATCGATCCCGCCGTTGGGCGATGCCCGTCCTGGCTGGAAGGTTATCAAGCGCTTGGGCACAGGCTTGCAGCTGCCTGGTTTTGATTTTATTGATCTGGCTGCCGTCGATACTGGCAGCGACTCAACAAGCCAAGCCGCCATGGCCTCTGACCCGGCTGTCTTTGAAGCGGCCAGCCAGTGCGCGATGTCTTCGGCTGAGCTGGTGCGCATTGGGGATGTGCCGATGTACCACATCGATGCGCTGACGCGACGCTCAAAGCCATTGCAAGACAGCGATCATGCCCTGCCGCCGGTGGTGCGTGTCCACCCCGGCACCGCACAAGCGCTTGGGTTGGTTGCAGGGCAAGCCGTGCGCGTGGTGCAGGGTGACGCCCAAGCCACCCTTGATTGGGCGATCGACGAACGGATTCCTGAAGGGGCCGTGTGGCTGCCCAGCGCGCAACCTGAAGTCGCGGGCTTGGGTCTGGCCTACGGGCCAATCACTGTGGAGCAGGCCACGACATGATGGATCAGTTCATGACACTGATGTGGACGATGACCAAGATCATGGCCATCGTTTTCCCGGTCACGATTGGCGTGGCGTATTTCACGTACTTTGAGCGCAAGGTGATCGGTTACATGCAGTCGCGGCGTGGGCCCAACCGTGTCGGGCCATTGGGGTTGCTCCAGCCGTTTGCTGATGTCTTTAAGATGCTCTTTAAAGAACTGATCTTGCCCACCGATGCCAACCGCTTTTTGTTTTTATTGGCGCCTGTCTTGGCTTTGGCTCCAGCGCTCACGGCGTGGGCTGTGATTCCTTTCGACGATTGGCTGGTGCTGGCCGATATTGATGCAGGCTTGTTGTTTGTATTGGCAATGACGTCGATGGGGGTGTATGGGATTTTGATTGGTGGCTGGGCATCCAACTCGAAATACGCTTTGCTGGGCGGTCTGCGCTCGGCCGCGCAAACCGTCAGTTATGAGATCGCCATGGGGTTTGCGTTGGTGGGGGTGGTCGTGTTGGCCGGGACGCTTAATTTAACAGGGGTGGTGATGGCGCAGTCTGGCGGCTTGTTCAGCTGGTTTTGGTTGCCCCTGTTGCCGTTGTTCGTGATTTATTTTATTTCTGGGGTGGCAGAGACCAACCGAGCGCCCTTTGATGTCGCCGAAGGCGAGTCTGAGATTGTCGCTGGCTTCCATGTGGAGTACTCAGGTGCGGCTTTTGCGGTCTTCTTTTTGGCTGAATACGCCAACATGATTTTGATCTCAGCGTTGGCGGCCTTGCTGTTTTTGGGCGGTTGGCTGTCGCCATTTGAGAACATGCCCATTCTTGGCGACAGCTGGTTGGGTGTGTCGGGCATCCACTGGTTTTTGATCAAGACGGTTGTTTTTTGTTTCCTGTATCTGTGGTTTCGGGCCACATTCCCGCGTTATCGCTACGACCAGATCATGCGTTTGGGTTGGAAGGTGTTTATTCCAATCACCATCGTGTGGGTGATGGTTGCTGGTGTGCTGCGTGTGGCCGGGTTTTACGGTTAGGGCAGAGGTATAAAGTTGATGCAAACTGTTGTTCGCTACCTTCGATCGCTGATGTTGCTGGAGCTTCTCAAGGGCTTGAGTGTGACGTTGCGATATTGGCGTGCGCCGAAAGACACGCTCAACTACCCAGAAGAAAAAACCCCCAAGTCTCCACGATTCCGGGGCTTGCACGCCTTGCGTCGCTACCCAAATGGCGAAGAGCGCTGCATTGCCTGCAAATTGTGCGAGGCGGTGTGCCCAGCGCTGGCCATCACCATTGATTCTCATCAACGAGACGATGGCACGCGCCGAACCACGCGATATGACATCGATCTGTTTAAGTGCATCTACTGCGGGTTTTGTGAAGAGTCCTGCCCGGTGGATTCCATCGTGGAGACCGACATCAGTGAGTATCACTTCGAAAACCGAGGTGAGCACATTGTGACCAAAGAGCAACTGTTGGCCATCGGTGATCGCTATGAGCCGCAGATCGCTGAAGCCCGCCGTCAAGATTCTGCCTACCGCTAAGAGACACCGCAACGATGCCCATTATCGAAATTGTGTTTTATCTGTTTGGCGCCGTGCTGATTGCATCGGCATTGAGTGTCGTGACGGTGGGCAACCCGGTCTATGCGGTGTTGTTTTTGGTGCTGTCGTTCTTCTCGGCGGCGTGCATTTGGTTGCTGTTGCAGGCTGAATTTTTGGCCATTGTCTTGGTGCTGGTCTATGTCGGTGCGGTGATGGTGCTGTTTTTGTTTGTGGTCATGATGCTTGATGTCGACGGTGAGCAACGAAAGATGCACATCGGTCGCTACCTTCCCGTCGGACTGCTGGTCGCCTTGGCGATGGCGGCCCAGCTGTTTGTTTTGATCTGGACCCAAGGGCTTGAGATGCAGGCCATGCCCGAGCCTTACCCAGAAGGCTTTAGCCACACCCAAGCGTTGGGTGAGCTGCTCTACACCGACTATCTGTATGCCTTTGAGGTGGCCGCGGTGTTGTTGCTGGTCGCGATCATTGCAGCGATTGCGCTAACGCATCGACGCCGCCCCAAGACCCGTTATCAAGACCCATCCGATCAGGTCAAAATCCAGAAAGGTGAGCGGGTTCGACTGGTGTCGATGGCCAGCGAGCGTGAAGGATCAGATGCCAATGGCGCAAACGGGGAGAAAAGCTGATGTTGACGCTGGCTCACTTTTTGACGTTGGGCGCTTTGTTGTTTGCCATCAGCGTGGCAGGCATCTTCTTAAACCGCCGCAATGTGCTGATTTTGTTGATGTGCATCGAGTTGATGCTGCTGGCTGTCAACATGAACTTCGTTGCATTTTCGCGCTTTATGGGGGTGATGGACGGCCAGGTGTTTGTCTTTTTCATCCTAACGGTGGCCGCTGCAGAAGCCGCCATTGGTTTGGCCATTTTGGTTGTGTTGTTCCGTAATCGCCGATCGATTGCTGTGGGCGAATTGTCTGATTTGAAGGGCTAGTCTGGTGTCAATCCAAACTCAATTGTTACTGATTCCGCTGCTGCCGTTGATCGGCAGCCTCCTGGCTGGCTTGCTGGGTCGCCCAATTGGCCGCTCTGGTGCCCACTGGGTCACCATTTTGGCCGTGGCGGGGTCGTTTGGGTTGTCTGCATTGACCGCCTGGCAGGTGTTTTTTGAAGGACTGGGTCCGCTCAATTACACCGTCTATACCTGGGCGGTTGTCGATGGCTTTAACTTTGAGATTGGGTTTTTAATCGACAGCCTGTCGGCTTTAATGATGGTGGTGGTCACGTTCGTCTCGTTGATGGTGCACATCTACACCATCGGCTATATGCATGACGACCCAGGCTATCAACGGTTTTTTGCCTATATCAATTTGTTCACCTTCGCCATGCTGATGCTGGTCATGGCCAACAACTTCTTGCAGCTGTTTTTCGGGTGGGAAGCGGTGGGGGTGGTGTCTTACCTGCTCATCGGGTTTTGGTTCAAAAAAGAATCTGCTGTCAAAGCCAACCTCAAGGCTTTTTTGGTTAACCGAGGCGGAGACTTTGGATTGGTTTTGGGCGTGGCTGGTGTGGCCTACTACATGGGCTCTTTGGATTATTGGGAGGTGTTTGCCAACGCCGAGGCGGTCAGTGGCCAGACCGTGACTTTGTTGGGGGGCTGGCAATGGTCTGTCATGACCGTGATTTGCATCTGCCTTTTTATTGGCGCCATGGGCAAGTCGGCGCAGGCGCCATTGCACGTGTGGCTGCCCGACTCGATGGAAGGCCCCACCCCGATCTCTGCATTGATTCACGCCGCAACCATGGTGACGGCGGGAATTTTCATGGTCGCGCGCTTATCGCCTTTGTTTGAGCAATCGGCCACCGCGTTGAGCTTCATTTTGGTCATTGGCGCGTTCACCGCGTTGTTCTTGGGCTTGATTGGCATTGTCCAAAACGACATCAAACGGGTGGTGGCGTACTCGACACTGTCCCAGTTGGGGTACATGACCGTGGCGCTGGGTGTTTCAGCCTATTCGGCTGCGATTTTCCATTTGATGACGCATGCCTTCTTTAAAGCCCTTTTGTTCTTGGGTGCGGGGTCTGTGATCATTGCTTTGCATCACAAACAAGACATGCGCCAGATGGGTGGGCTGGCCCGCTATATGCCGATTACAGCGGCAACCGCTTGGCTGGGGTCGCTCGCCCTGATCGGCTTTCCCTTCTTTTCTGGCTTTTATTCAAAAGACATGATCATCGAGGCTGTTAAGGCGTCGGATCGATGGGGCAGTGGGTTTGCGACATTCGCTGTCTTGGCCGGTGTGGTGGTGACGGCGTTATACACGTTTAGAATGCTGTATCTGACCTTCCACGGCAGCACACGCATGGATGAGGCGACCCGCTCTCACGCGCACGAGTCGCCATGGGTGGTGACGGTGCCATTGATCCTGCTCGCGATTCCGTCGGTGGCGATCGGTTACCTCACGGTTGAGCCGTTGCTGTTTGGTGGTGTTCTGGCTGACGCCATTACTGTCAATCCGGCCAATGATGTCATGGCCAAGGTGGCCGGCAAGTTTGATGGTGCGTTTGCATTTGGTTTGCATGGATTTGTCACGCCCGTCTTTGCGCTGGCCATGCTGGGCTTGGGCATGGCGACCTATGTTTACCTGTTTAACCCGAAAATAGCCGAGATCGCGAAGCATCGACTGCATTGGGTCTGGCAGGTCCTTGACCAAAAATATGGCTTTGATGCGTTCTACCAAAAAGTGATCGCAGGCGGGTCGCTGGGACTGGCAAGTGGCCTGTCTCGAATTTTCGATGCCGGGTTGATCGACCATGGCATCGTCAACGGCTCTGCACGGCTTGTTGGTCGGGTCTCCGATCTGACGCGGCGCGTGCAAACGGGCTTTGTTTTCCATTATGCCTTTGCCATGATCATTGGATTGGTGGCGCTGTTGGCATCTTTTCTTTGGCTTCAATAAGGACTTTGGGTGAGACATGTTTGATTGGCCACTGCTTAGCCTTCTGATTTGGCTGCCCATTGTCACTGCGGTTGCGGTGGCTTTGATCGGACAGCGCCATGAGGCGTTGGTGCGTCCAGTCGCACTGATAGGCTCACTGGTCGTCTTGGCGCTGTCTGTCGTTTTGTACCTCGGCTTTGATGCCAGCACGTCGGCTTATCAGTTCCAAGAGAAACTGCCCTGGATCAGTGCATTTAATATTCATTATCACCTCGGCATCGATGGGCTGGCGCTGCCCTTGATCATGCTCACCGCGCTGATTGGCGTGCTGGTGATTATTGGCGGCTGGGCCATTAAAGATCGCGCGCACTTGTACATGGCTGCATTTTTGGTGTTGCAGGGGCTGATGGTCGGGGTTTTTGCGGCGATGGACGCGCTTCTTTTCTACGTCTTTTTCGAAGCCATGCTCGTGCCGATGTTTTTGATCATTGGGATTTGGGGTGGCCCGAATCGTATTTATGCAACGATCAAGTTCTTTTTGTTCACCTTCTTTGGGTCGGTGTTTATGCTGATTGCCCTGATTTGGATGTATCTCCAATCGGGGTCTTTCCAAATCACTGACTTGCACGCCCTACCCATTGATCTCAACGCCCAGATTCTGATCTTTTTGGCGTTTTTGATCGCGTTCGCCGTCAAGATTCCAATGTGGCCTGTCCACACTTGGTTGCCTGATGCGCACGTCGAAGCGCCCACGGGTGGGTCGGTCGTCTTGGCCGCGGTCATGCTGAAAATTGGGGGCTACGGCTTGGTCCGTTTCTCGCTGCCGATCACACCCGATGCGGCGGCCACCTTGGACTGGTTGGTGATTGGCTTGTCGTTGGTGGCCATCACCTACATCGGATTTGTGGCCTTGGCGCAAAGCGACATGAAAAAACTCATCGCCTACAGCTCGATTTCCCACATGGGTTTTGTCACGTTGGGGCTTTTCTTGGCGTTTGCCATTGCCAGAAACAGCGGTGAGCTGACCGGTGCTGGCTTGGGTATTTCAGGGGCAATGGTGCAGATGGTCTCGCATGGTTTTATTTCAGCGGCGATGTTCTCAGCGGTTGGGGTTTTGTATGACCGCGCCCACAGCCGAGAAATCAAAAGCTACGGTGGTGTGGCCAACACCATGCCCTGGTTTGCGGTGTTTGCCGTGCTGTTTTTTATGGCCAACAGCGGTTTGCCCGGCACCAGTGGGTTTGTGGGTGAGTTCATGGTGATCATCGCGGCGTTCCACGCCAACTTCTGGTTTGCGTTCGTTGCGGCAACCACGTTGTTGCTGGGTGCAGCGTATAGCTTGTGGTTGGTCAAGCGCGTTTTTTATGGCGAAATCAGCAACCACACCGTGGCTGGATTGAAGGATTTGACTGCCAGAGAGTGGCTGGTGTTATCGACACTGGCCGTCTTTGTTCTGGCGGTGGGCGTGTGGCCTTTCCCGTTGATCGACATGATGGAGGTCTCTGTTCAAGACCTTGTCATCCATATTGTGGAGTCTAAACTCAAATGATGATGCTTGACTTGCAGCTGGCACTGCCTGAGATATTCGTGCTCAGCATGACCTGCATCCTGTTGCTGGCGGATTTGTTTATTCCTGAGCGCCGCCGCGGGTTGACGCACTTGCTGGCCACCTTGACGCTGGTCTTTGCAGCGATCCTAACGGTGCGGTTGATGATGCCTCCTGGCGAGGAGGCGCTTGCGTTCAGTGGTACCTTCATCCGCGATCGGTTCGGCGACATCCTAAAAGTCTTTTCTTATCTGACGCTGGCGGCTGTCTTTATCTACGCCAAGCATTACCTGCGTCAATTCAATTTACTGAAAGGCGAGTTCTATAGCCTCAGCTTATTTGCGCTGCTGGGGATCATGGTGATGATCTCGGCAGGCTCCATGCTCACGCTGTATCTGGGCCTGGAACTCTTGGCGCTGGCCACTTATGCCTTGGTGGCGCTCAATCGAGACTCGTTGCCTGGCTCCGAGGCCGCGATGAAGTATTTCATTCTGGGCTCTTTGGCATCGGGGCTGTTGTTGTACGGCATGAGCCTTTTGTATGGCGCCACCGGCAGCTTGGCGTTGGCAGACATTGCCCAAAGCGTGGGCACTGGCGCCAATGGCAATGCATTGATGCTGACCTTTGGTTTGGTGTTTGTTGTTGTCGGGATTGCGTTCAAACTTGGGGTTGTGCCGATGCACATGTGGGTGCCTGATGTCTATCACGGCTCGCCACTGGCCACCACGTTGTTCATCGCCACGGTGCCTAAGATTGCCGGCTTGGCCTTGGTGATTCGCCTGTTGGATGATGGCTTGGTCGGCCTCCATGGTGACTGGCAAATGATGGTGGCGGTGCTGGCTGGCTTGTCGTTGGTGCTTGGGAATTTGGCCGCGATCGCACAGACCAACATCAAAAGAATGCTGGCGTATTCCACAATTTCCCACATGGGCTTTATGCTCCTGGGGATTTTGGCTGGAACGCCAGAGGGCTATGCCAGTGCCATGTTCTACACCCTGGCTTATGTGGTGATGTCGGCAGGGGCCTTTGCGGTGGTGATCATGGTCTCAACCGCGGGTCATGAAGCCCAAGACATTAATGACTTCAAAGGACTGGCCAAGCGAAACCCATGGCAGGCGTTTTTGATGCTGATGCTGATGTTTTCGTTGGCAGGCATCCCCGTCTTTCTTGGATTCTTCGCCAAGTGGCAGGTGATTGCCGCCACCATCAACGCAGGCTTCACAAACTTGGCCATCTTGGCGGTTGTCACCGCTGTGATTGGCGCGTTCTATTATTTGCGCGTTGTCAAAGTGATGTACTTTGATGAGCCTGAAGATGAGCAGGTCATTGAGATGCCCTATGACTTCAAAGCCCTGTTGAGTGCCAATGGCTTGGCCGTGCTGGCGCTTGGTTTGTTCTCTGGTGGGTTGATTGATTTGTGTATCAGTGCTTTTGCGGCAGGCTAAAACCACCACGCGGCAGCAAACCAGAGCAACATAACAAAAGCAATCGCGCCTTTGGCAATGGTGCCCGCCACCACGCCCACAGTCGCGCCCACGCCGGCACGAAAAGAAGAATCCAGTGTGGCTTTGCCGATCAAATGACCGATCACGGCCCCGACAAAGGGCCCCAAGACAATACCCACCAAGCCGAAGAAAAACCCAAACAACAGCCCAAAAGTGGCGCCCAAGATGGCCAGTCGTCCCGCGCCATACCGGCGAGCGCCCTCTGCGGTGGCAATAAAGTCAACAATGACAGACAACACCGCCAAAGCGCCCAACCAGAACAAGGTCCAAAACCCCACACTGGCAAAATCACCCATCCACGCCAGCACAACAAGACCCAACCACATGACTGGCACACCCGGCAAAATCGGCAAGATAATGCCCGCCAAGCCAGACAACACCAGCACCATGCCAGTCAACCAGCCCAGCCACACGCCGATCTCCATCAACCACGATGGCATGCTACTCAGGCGCCTCACTTAATAATTGAATGAATCGATCAATCTCGGTGGGGTCGGTTTCATGTGAGCACACCAATCGACCCACGTCATCGAAGCCTGGCCAGATGTGGAACTGACAACCTTGCTGTTTCAGCCAATCCAGTACTTTGGGTGGTGCTTTCATGAACACCTCGTTGGCTTCCACAGGCCACTGAAGACTGGCACGAGACGAGGCCTCGATGCCTTGGGCCAGTCGCTGGGCCAAGCCATTGGCTTGTGCTGCAATGTCATGCGCCAAGTCTTGTTCCAAAAGCGCGAGCAGCTGTGCCGAAACATAACGCATTTTGGACAATAAATGCCCGCCCCGCTTGCGGCGCCGTTCTAAGCCCTCAAGCCATTCTGGGTGGCCAAAAACAACAATCGCCTCGGCACACAGCCCACCGTTTTTGCTGCCGCCATACGCCAAGACATCCACACCGGCGCGCCACGTGACATCACCGGGGTGGCACTGAAGGTGCATAACGGCGTTGCTGAATCGAGCGCCGTCCATGTGGAGGGGCAGGCCGTGTGAGCGAGCCACCTCGCTGAGCGCGTGGATTTCATCGGGCCGATAGCTGGTGCCACACTCAGTCGCCTGGGTGATCGAAACCACCGACGGTTTGGCGTTGTGCACACCGTGGGCACCGGCTCGAGTGATGGCGTGGTCCAGCCGATGCGGATCCATTTTGCCGTTGTCGCCTGGAAGGGGCGCAAGTTTGGCCCCATGGGTATAAAACTCAGGTGCGGTGCCCTCATCGTTGTGGATGTGGGCTTGGGTGTGGCACCAAATGCTCCCCCAAGGTGGACACAGCTCGCCGAGGATGATGCTGTTAGCGGCTGTGCCTGTGGCCAAAGGCAGCACATGGACCTCGGTCCCAAAATACCGCGCAAAGGCTTGGTGCAAGGCATCACTGAGCTCATCAGTGGCATAAGCGCTGGCAAAGCCTTGATTGGCCTGAGTCAGCGCCTCCAAGACCTTGGGGTGGGCGGGTGCCTCGTTATCGCTTTTGAAATTGAGCGGTCGCATGAACGCATTGTAGCAAGCCCTTATGCAAAAATAACCGCTCATGAGCATTGAACCCAACCCACGTGCGGTCTCCCAGATGGATTTGCCTATTGCCACGGTGTCTGATGACATCAAGCGGGCCATCAATGCTCACCCGGTGGTGATCGTGGCCGGGGAGACGGGGTCTGGTAAGTCCACCCAGCTTCCCAAGCTGTGCCTCGAGCTCGGTCGCGGGGAGCAGGGCATGATCGGCTGCACCCAACCCAGACGAATTGCGGCGCGGTCGGTGGCGCGGCGGGTGGCTCAGGAGCTGGATCAAGACCTGGGCCAAGCCATTGGGTTCCAGGTCCGGTTTATGGATCAATTGTCCTCGCAGACGCGGGTGAAGTTCATGACCGACGGCATCTTGCTTTCAGAGATTCATCAAGACCGACAGTTGAGCCGATATGACACCTTGATCATTGATGAGGCGCACGAGCGAAGCCTCAACATCGACTTTTTGTTGGGTTACCTCAAAGGCTTGTTGCCCCGTCGGCCTGATCTGAAGTTGATTATCACGTCGGCCACCATCAACACCGAGAGATTTTCTGAGCATTTTCAAAACGCCCCAATCATTCAAGTGGAAGGCCGGACCTATCCGGTCGATGTGGAGTATCAGCCACCCAAAGAAGCCGAGGACTTGGGCGATCAAGTCAAGCGCGCCATTGATCGGGTCAGCACGATTGATCCCCGTGGAGATATTTTGGTGTTCTTGCCAGGTGAGCGCGATATTTTCCATGTGACCAAGCGCCTCAGGCGTGCGCATTACCGCCACACCGATATTTTGCCGTTGTATGCCCGACTGCCCGCGCACCACCAAGACAAGATTTTCTCGCCGGGGGTGGGGCGGCGCATTGTGTTATCCACCAACGTCGCCGAAACGTCGCTGACGGTGCCGGGCATCCGCTTTGTGATCGACAGTGGCTTGGCTCGGATTTCTCGCTACACCGCGCACTCAAGGGTACTTCGCTTGCCGATCGAGCCCATTGCTCAAGCCGCCTGTGCCCAACGGGCCGGGCGGTGTGGGCGAGTGGGTCCTGGGGTGTGTGTCCGCTTATTTGATGAGACAGACTTTGTCAGCCGGAAGGAATACACCGAACCAGAGATCCAGCGCGCCAGCCTGGTGGGCGTGATTTTGCAGATGCGCGCTCTGGGCTTGGGCGATCCAGAGGATTTCCCATTCCTGGATCGTCCCCCCAACCGCCTGTTGGGTGAGGCGTGGCAAACACTGGCGGAGCTCCAGGCGGTGGATGAGGCGCGTGCGCTGACCACGGTGGGCCAAACACTGGCTCGACTCCCCGTCGATGCGCGGTTTGGGCGGATGATGATCGAGGCGCAGCGCTTGGGCGTGGTCAATGAGATTTTGGTGTTGGTGGCGGCGATGAGCATTGGTGATGTCAAAGACAGGCCGATGGATCAACAACAAGCCGCCGATCAAGCCCACAGCGCGTTTGTGGTGCCCAGCTCAGACTTTCTCACCCAACTGAAGCTGTGGCAATGGTGGCAAGCCACCCGCCAGGCCAACTCGGCCAACCAAGCCAACAAGAAAGCCCGCGAGGCCTTCTTGGTGCCCAACAAACTCCACGAGTGGTCACAGCTGTATCAGCAGCTCAAACAGATGGCTCAACGCGAGGGCTGGGCGGTTGAGAAACTCACACTCGAATCACCCGATGCCATCCACCAGGCGCTGTTGTCTGGTCTGCTGGCGATGGTCGGTCGGTTGGATGAGCAAGGGCTGTATGAAGGTGTTCGTGGTCATCGTTTCCGCATCTTTCCAGGCTCGGTGCTCGCACGCTCGCAGCCGGCGTGGGTGATGTCAGCAGAGCGCGTGGAGACTGGGCAAACCTATGCGCGCATGGTCGCCAAGATCAACTCAGACTGGCTGGAGACAATGGCCGGGCACCTGCTCAAACGTCGGGTCTTTGATCCCTACTGGTCCAGACGCCAAGGGCGCGTGCTTGGGTTTGAGCAGTTGGCCTTACACGCTTTGGTGATTGTGCCCAAGCGCCGCATTCACTACGGACCACACGACCCCAAAACCGCCAGAGCGCTGTTTATTCGCCACGCCTTGGTTCACGGCGAGATCAATCTGGATGCAGATTTTTTATCGCACAATCAATCGCTCAAGGCGCTTTTAATCGAGCAAGAGAGCAAACAGAGAAAACGCGATCTGCTCGCATCGGATGACGCGCTGGTTGAATTTTTTGATCAGTTGTTGCCTGCCAATATCTACACCAGCAAAGCCTTTTCGAAGTGGTACAAAGGCCTTGACGAGGCCACACGCCAGCAGTGGCTCCTCGACCAAGCAACCTTGCTTAGAGAAGACGCTGATCTGCCGAGTCAGACGGCGTTTCCCGATCAAGTGGTGATGGATGGCCAGGCCTACACCCTGCACTATGCGTTTGATCCGAGCGTGGATGTGGATGGCATCACCCTGGATTGTCCGCTTCACTTGCTCAACCAATTGGATCAAGACAGATTGGAGTGGTTGGTGCCGGGGCTATTAGAAGACAAGGTGGCGGCACTGATTGCCAGTTTGCGAAAGTCCCAGCGACGCCTGTTGGTCCCCGTGAAAGAGTATGCCCAAGCGGCTGTGGAGTCACTGGGTGAGCCCACAGGTGGGTTGTTGTCACGGCTCAGTGGGGTGTTGACCCAACTGGCGGGACTGGACATCCACGAAGACGATTTCAATCTTGAGAAGGTTCCCAAGCATTTGATCATGCGTGTTCGGGTGTTGGATGGTCCCGGTCAAGTGCTTGGGGAGAGCCGTGACCTGTTGGCCTTAAAAGCAGCGCATGAAGCCGAGGCCAGAGCCCAGTTCATGAGCCGCCAAGCCAGCCAGTGGCAGCAAGATGGGCTGACCATCGCCTCGTTGTCGCCCTTGCCAACCGAGGTCACCACCGCAGGCGGTCACACCGCTTGGCCTGCGTGGGTTGATCAAAACCAGAAAGTGGGTGTTCGCTTGTTTGACACCCCAGACCAGGCCGAACTGGAGCATGAGGCGGCGTTGTTGGCGCTGTGCCGACTGGACGTTAAAGATAAAATTAAATATCTTAAGAAAAACAATGGCCTGTCGCATGCCGCACAGGTGATATGGACCATGCAAGAACCAATCGAGGCGCTGGTTGACGCGCTCACCGACCAGCTGATTTTGGGGTGCATTCGTGCCGCGGGGGGCTGGACAATCCGTGATCGGGACCGTCTCGATGCGTGCTTGGCCCGGCTTCGCCAAGCCATCATCGCGGAGTTTCAAGCGGCCATGGCGTCACTGGATGAGGTGGTGCGTCTTTGGCATGAATGCACCAAGCGAGCACAAGATCTGGCGGTGGCGGTGCCGAAAAACATTGAAGACATCCAAAGCCAGTTGTCGGACTTGGTGTATCCAGGTTTCGTTCGAGACATTGATGTGGATCGTCTCAAAGACTACAAGCGATACCTTCAGGCCATCCAAGTCCGCATGGATGGCTTGGAGCAAGACCCCAAGCGCGATTTTGACCGCCAACAACAATTGGCGCCGTTTTGGTTGCAGTATCTGGAGTATTTGGCACAAGGCCACTGGTATACCCCAGCACTCGATGAGTATCGGTGGGCCGTAGAAGAATACCGCGTCCAGCTGTTTGCCCAAGCCTTGGGCACCCAGCAAAAGGTCTCACCCAAGCGCCTTGAGATGCTTTGGCAAGCCGTGAGCCTGTCATGACTGGATGCGTTGGCAAAATGCAAAGGCGTGTCGTCATGGGGGCGATACAATGTCTGAATGGAGACAACCAGGCCAAACCACTGGGTTTGGCGTTGATTTTGAGGCATTGAGTGGACACCCAAGACAAAATCCAAAAGTGGCTCAGAGACTACTGCCAAACGGCTGGGGTGGCGGTTGACGAAACGCTGTTGGAGCTCGCCCACACGATTGGTGAGGGTGCGTCCGACCAAACCCTCGATGTCATCTTCAAAGCACTCAAGAACCTCGAGCCGTTGTCGCCCGATCCGGCCACAGTCGCTGCCACGTTGGGCTTCGCCTTGCCTAAAGACAGTCCGCATTTTGCTCACCCCGCGCTGGCAACCATCCCAAGTACGCATGGGCTGGTCGAGCAGTTGCAGCGTCTGGATTATTTTGGTCAGACCTATCAATCCACAAATGAAAATCACGCCGAGGGTTTGAGGCGCTTGTTGCTGGCTTTGATTGAAGATGTCCGCGTGGCTTTGATTGCACTGGCCTGGCAGTTGGCGCGGCTTCAGGCGGCCCGGCGGCTCGATGATTCTAAGCGCAAAGCGATCGCCGAACAAACGCGACTGATCCACGCGCCTTTGGCCAACCGGTTGGGCATTTGGCAGTTGAAGTGGGCTTTGGAAGATTTGTCGTTTCAATACCTCGAGCCCCAGACGTTTCAAAGAATCCGGCGTTTGGTTGATGAGCAGCGCGAAGAAAGACAAAGCAATATCCAGCGGTTTATGGATAAGCTGTCGTCGCAGATCAAAGACACGGGCATTGATGCCGAGGTCAGTGGTCGAGCCAAGCACTTGTATTCGATCTGGAGAAAAATGCAACGCAAAGGGCTTGATTTTCATGAGCTTTTTGATGTCCGAGCGGTCAGGGTGTTGGTCTCGACGGTGGCTGAGTGTTATTCGGTCCTGGGCCTGGTGCACACCCATTGGAAGCCTGTGCCCGGTGAGTTTGATGACTACATTACCAACCCCAAGGCCAATCTCTACCAATCGCTGCACACCGCGGTGGTGGGTGTCTCGGGCCGGGTGATCGAGGTCCAAATCCGCACGCGGGAAATGCATCACCACGCTGAATTTGGGGTTGCAGCGCATTGGCGATACAAAGAAGGGGGTCCCAGAGATGCAACGCTGGAAAACCGCATTGGGGTCATGCGCCAGCTGTTTGAAAGCACTGAACAAAGCGATCAAGAGCTGATTGAGAGTTTCGAAAACCTCACCAGCGAGGACCGTGTCTACGTGTTGACACCCACCGGTGAAGTCAAAGACCTTGTGGCTGGGGCCACCCCACTGGATTTTGCTTATCTGATCCACACCGAGGTGGGACACCGCTGCAAAGGGGCGCGGATCAACGGCCGCATTGTGCCGCTCACCACAGAGTTGAACAATGGTGACCGGGTGGAGGTGTTAACAGCCAAAGAACCCAACCCTTCCAGAGATTGGATGGTCCCAAGGTTGGGCTACATCAAAAGTGCACGGGCCCGGGCCAAAGTTCGCCAATGGTTCAAGCAAGCCAACCACGAAGAGAATCTGATCGCCGGTCGCCACACCTTGGAGGCAGAGCTCAAGAGACTCGATCTGGACCCGGCGGGCTTGCCTGAGGTGGTGTCTGATTTCAACTTCAGGTCCTTAGATGAGCTATATGTGGCGGTTGGATGCGGTGATCTCACCGCATCGCAAGTGGCCAATGCCATTGAAAGAAAGATTGCCAAAGACAAGCGCCCCAGTCTGGGTGTGCCGACGCGCTCCAGTGCCCCAGAGCCCAGCCGATCGGGTGATATTCGCATCGAGGGCGTGGGGCAGCTCATGCATCAATTGGCGCGGTGCTGCCAGCCTGTGCCTGGAGACGACATCGAAGGCTACATCACCCGTGGGCGGGGCGTGAGTGTTCACCGCGCCGATTGCAAGCAGTTTATTAATTTACAACGACAAGACCCAGACCGGGTGGTGTCGGTGTTTTGGCAGACCAAGTCCAGCGAGAAATACCCCGCCAAAATCATCATTGACGCTTGGGACCGAAGCGGGTTGATCAAAGACATCGGCATGGTGATGTCGACCGAGAACGTCAACGTCACAGAGCTCAAAGGCATGCCCACAAACAGCGAAGAGGCGGTGGAGATTGCCTTGGCCGTCCAAGTGAGCGATTTTGATCAGCTGTCGACCGTCATCAGCAGGCTTTTAGGCATTCGGGGGGTGTTATCGGCCCGTCGGGTCCGCTAACACGTGCGTCAAGACCGCCTCAGCCGCTTGGTATGAGAAATGACGCTCGACATTTTGCCTGCCATTGTCAGAGAGCTTTTGCCAAAGGGCTGGGTCTTGGTGGATGCGTACAATTTCACTCACAAAGTCTTCAGTGGTCTCAGCCAAGACAATGTCTTGGTTGTGCTTGGCGTGCATGCCCTCAGCCGCACAGGCCGTGGCCACCACAGGCAAGCCCCACGCCATGGCCTGATTGACTTTGCCTTTCACCCCCGCGCCATAGCGAAGGGGTGCCACCGCCAGCAGGCAGTCTTGTAAGTAAGGTTCAATGTCCTCAACAAAGCCGTGGTTTTTTAAGCCTGGCTGGCGCTTGTTCTTCAGCCATTCAGGCATTCGGCTACCAATCAAGTGCAACTCAACGTGGGGCAGGTGCTCGCGAAGTGCAGGCAAGATCTCTTCGGTGAGCCAGCGTGCCGCATCCACGTTGGGTGGGTGTTGGTACCCGCCCACAAACAAGATGCCGTGGCGCTGGTCAAATGGCTTGATGTCATCTTCGGTGGTGTGGATGTTCGACAGCACCCGGATATCAGCACCCGGCGTGTGGTCTTCCAGCAGCGTCTGCTCAATCTCACTGACCACAAACGTGATGTCACTTTTTTCGATCAGTTCAAGCTCTTTGGCTTGGGTCTTGCTGGCGGCTTGATGCATCGTGGCATCATCATTGAGTTCGGCTTTTCGTTGCTCTCGCAAGAAGTGCAGATCGACGGTGTCAAAGATGATCTTGGCATAAGGACAATAAGCACGAACGTGGTCAACAATGTCGTCCAAGACATAGTATCGAGAGCCCAGCACCCAGTCGATGAGCGCGCCGTTGGCCTGCAACCACTGCCTCGGTGATGAGGTTTCGGGATGAGAGATCACCTCAACGCCTTTCATTTGAAGCGCTTGAGAGTATTTGCCACCCCATGCCAGATTGATCGGCATAAAACTGACACGGTACCCCATGGCCACCAGAATGTCGCAAATGGCGACCATTCGCATGGAACCTGAATCATGGTCAGGTTGTGGAGTCACTGCATCAACAATCAACACATGGCCCAAGCAAGTGTGGTGGCGAGCCCGCTCAATCAATTCAGTGGCATTGGGCCCCGGCACCGGGTCGGGGTGACTCGCCAAGGTCTCGTGCCAGCGGGCCTTGAATTTATCGCGATTGATGGCCTGGTAGCGCTTTGTGCCCGAGCTTTCACTGGTGCCTGAGCTGATGCCTTCAAAATGAACGATGGTGGATCGGGGCTGGTAGAGCACCTGATGGCCCTGGGCGCGGACCTTAAAGCACAGATCGGTGTCTTCATAATAAGCAGGCGCATAATGCGTATCGAATCCACCAAGTGCCTGGAACAGCGCCTTTGGGATGGCCAGACACGCCCCGGAGACATAATCGGCTTGCGAGACAAACGATACTTTGGCCGTGTTGGCTGGGCCCAAGCGGCCATAATTCCAGCCGCTGCCGTCATTGAACACCATGCCACCGGCCTCTTGGAGGCGACCATCAGGATAGACGAGGCGAGCCCCAACAACACCCGCATCGGGCCATTGCTCAAACGTCTCCAAGAGCGCGTCGAGCCAGTTGTCGGTCACCTCGGTGTCGTTGTTGAGAAAGACCAGGGTGTCGCCATAGCCGATATCGGCACCGGCATTGCAGCTTCCAATGAAGCCCACATTGCTGGCATTGTTCAATACCCGGATCCCGTCGCACTCATTTAGAAACTCAGCCGTGGAGTCGCTGGAGCAATCGTTCACCACCACCACTTCAAACGAGCATGCCGGCGGATGGTCGGCGATCGAGGCCAAGCAGTGGGCAGTGTAGTGAACATTGTTATAGACCGGGATGATGACGCTGACCGCCACATCTGCGTCTGTGGCCGTCACGTTTTGGAGTGACACCGGGGAGGGTGGTTGCGTTTCATCGGGTGGGGTCACCGGGTCAATGATTGGAGGCGAATTGGCCTCCATGGGTTGGTGGTACTGCAGAGCCTCTAAAGTCGCCGCCCAGCCGTGGATGCGCACGGCGTGGATGAATCGCTTGGATTGGCGAATCCAATTGCCAGGATGCCAGGCTTTGCGCTGTTGAAGCGCGGTAACAATCCGAACGGTGACGCGCAGTGGCCGGGTCAAGCGCCATGACTTGCTGGCAATGATCTCGGCCAATTGGTCTTCGAGATTTTCGGTGTGGTGTTGTGCTGATTTGAGTTGTTGTTGCAGCGAGACCCTGAGCTTTAGAAAGTCGAGTTGCTGCTCTTTCAGCTGTTTGTTGTGCTCTTCGAGCAGTCTGACCTGCCCCCGAAGCGAACCTTCTTCTTCTTGAAGGAGCTGCTCTCGTTGCTTCAATCGGGTTGAGACGTCCTCAAACTCTTGACGTGTCTTTAACGCCCACTCGGTTCGCGCCTTAACGGTTCGGTCCAGCCGGTCAAGCCACTGACTTTGCTCGATGGCTTTTTTATCAACCGCAGCCACCTCGGCGGCTTTTTGGGCCAGCTGCTTTTGCAGTGTCTCTGTTGCCATCATCTGGCGATGAAGCGTGACCCAATTGGGCGATGGCCGGGGCACCCAAAGGCTTTGTTGGTGCGCACCTGGAGCGACGGCCTGGTAGCGTTCGATGGCCTGAGCCATCGATGGTTCTTCGCTGAGCGGCTTGATCGAAGACAGCAAGGTCGTGTCTTGCAAAAGCCGGTCAATGCAATCAATCAGTCCATCCACATGGGGTGGGTAGAGAATGCCGGTCACGCCATCGGTGATCCGTTCGGCGAAGCTTCCATTGTTGGGTGCAATGGCCGGCAGCTTTAAGCAATTGAGCTCACTGAGCACGTAGTTCCACGTCTCTGGTACCCGCGATAAGAACAGGGCGGCGTGTCCACCCTGTTGGGCGATCACTTGGGGGAGTGTGTCTCGGTCGTAGTCCAAAATCACATCCACATTGGCCAAGCCAAACAGATTTAAGCCATCTTGCCCAGCCCCCAACACCGTAAAGTGCACGCGATCGCCAAAGTGTTGAGCGATACGGTAAAGGCGATTCAGCCCTTTGCCAGATGACAGCCGACCCACCAAGATCAAACGAAGGGGCGCGCCTTGTTCGCGGTTGATGGTCAGTGGTGGCGCGTCCATCCAAGCGGGCGGGCAATCGAAGCCATGGGGGATTTTTGTGATGGCAGGCAGTTGATGGTTAAACAACGCCTGCCAGCGTTGTTCAACATGCTCGGTGGGCGCGATCAAGCCGACTTGATGGGTTTTAATTTTTGCAAGCCATTCATCCCGAATGCGCTGCCAGTGGCTGGGCTGGCGGTTTTGGAATAAGAAATGCTTGGCCCGGTCGTCCAAAAGTCGGGACAAATCAAAGCCTTTGTCATCATCCCAGTACGCCAAGGGGTCGGCGTCGAGGACTGGGGATGCTGGATAGAAGTCGTGCAGTATTTGCAGTGTTGCGCATTCTTTCGACAGGCACGCCAAGCTGTGGCCAATCAGTGAAGAGACCATGATCCGACCGACCCCAAAGCGTGCAATCACCCAATCGATGAAGGCGTTGTGGTCTTGGTTGGTCAACGCGGTATCGGCGATGGCCTCACTCAAATACTGACGATGCAGCAGCGCTTGCCCCGGCCCGGCGGCACACAAGTCGAGCCACTGGCCCATCATGGGGCTGTCGCGGTGCGCGCAAGCCGACAACACCAAATGGTGGCCAGATTGATCGTGCTCGCAGATGTCTTTGATCCAGCGGTCAATGCCACCGCCCCAATCGTGGGTGATGTGAAGTGTGACCGGTTGGCCATCGAGCCCAAAGTAGGCCAACTGTTGATGTCCAGCACGGTCCAGCGCCACCCAGCGTTGCCTGACAACGGCAAAGGCGGGGTGACTCGGCGCTTGGGCCGTGGCAGGGCCGGTGAGGCTTTGGTCTGGGCAAGCAAAATACAGCCCCTGGCACAGCCCGATGGCCTGCGCATCATCCTCAACTCCATCGGTGCCTTTGTTTGGTATGACAAGCGCCACGGGCACATCGTTGATGTCGACGTCGGTCAGTGGATGGATCAGGCCATCGGCCAGGGCCCACGCGAGGGAGTCCACCCCCGCCATCGAAAAATCACCCTCCAGTCCTGCCAGCGGGTTCAGCCGCGGGTTGATGTTGTTGGGCAACGCAATACAGCGCGCCGTGGGCGTGCTTTCAATCACCGCCGCCAAGCGGGTGAGCATGTGCGGTGGTGGCACCAATCCACTGGTGATTTGCAAGTGGGGTTCATCGAGCCCATGGCTTGGCGTTGGGGTCTTGTCAGGTGAGTCCTCAGGTGAGGGTGCGATGGGCTTTAGATTGTGCTGCTTGGCGAGCCTGGGGGCTGCGTACAAGCACTCGTTTGGCACGTGTGCCCGGAGTGTTTCGAGCCACTCAGCGTCGAGCTGTCCTGCGCGGTTGGGGAGGCAGACAATCGGCAGCGTCGAAGATCGGGTCGTGGTGCTCATGAGCGCTTTTTATTGTTGTGTTTGAACATGTCTCACGCCACTGTTTTAGATCATTGCAGACCGGATCAATGAAGATCCCCCCAAGACTGACGCCATTATAGCGAAGCGCTCATCATAACAGGGCCCAAGCTTAGGCTGAATCCCCCAAGCTTCGGTCCTCCACCGGCCCCCAGCCACGCCCATTGGGCAATGGGTGCGCTATACTGGTCAAACAGTCGAATCAGGCTTTTTGTGGTGTTTTCGCGTCAACTTTTTCTCAAGCTCGGATTGGTGCTGGTCGCGGTGACGCTGCTGGCTGGATGCCAATTGGGGGGCTTTGGCCAGCGCGGGCCAAACACCCTGGCACAAAGCATTCGGGGTGTCGACGGCGAGCAGGCACAGGGGCTCCAAATTTATGGGCTCAGAAACCCAGTGGTGAGCGAGTTGATGGAAAAAGCCCTGCAAGCTGAGGCGGCAGGGCGCTACGATCTGGCCATGGATCACCTCAAAAAAGCCCAAGCGATCGAGCCCCAAGCACCGGATATCTTGCAACAAATGGCTGAAGTCAGCATTGAACAAGGCCGCTGGGATCAAGCCAAAGCCTATGCCAGGCAATCCATTGATCTGGGACCCAGGGTCGGGCACCTGTGCAAGCGCAATTGGCGAGCCTTGGCGATGGTGCACAGCAAAACGGGCGATCAACAGGCCTCTGGGAAAGCCGCGGCGCGAGTTGAGTTGTGTGTGCGCGACCGTCCGGCACGCTTCTAATCCCCTGCTTGTCCGCCTGTGAGTGACTTAAAAAATATTTTTGGACGCCAGGGCGCTTTGTCTGAAAAGGTGGGGCGGTTTTCGTTGCGGCCAGGACAAATTGAGATGGCACAGGCCATCGAAGAGGCCATCGAGGACCAAACCGATTTGGTGGTTGAGGCGGCCACGGGCACCGGCAAAACACTGGCCTATTTGATTCCGTTGATGCGCCAAACCGAGCGAGCGATCATTTCCACCGGTACTTTGAACCTGCAAGACCAACTGTTCAAGCGTGATCTGCCCGTGGCCATGCAAGCGTTGGGGGTTGAGAAAAAAGTGGCGCTTCTTAAAGGCCGCTCGAACTACCTGTGTCTCCATCGTCTCGAGGCCAACGCCGATACAGACCAAGCCCAGCGGGCGGATGTGTTGGATGATTTTAAGCGTATCGAGGCGTGGGCACGCTCGACAGCGACGGGGGATATCGCAGAGCTGGACAGTGTGGGCGCGGATGCCCCAGTCTGGCCGTTGGTCACCTCAACCCAAGACAACTGCTTGGGCAGTGAGTGCCCCTTGTTTTCCGAGTGTCACCTTGTGCGTGCGCGCCGTCAAGCACAGGCGGCTGACGTGGTGGTGGTCAACCACCATCTCCTCTTTGCCGACCTGTCACTCAAGCAAACGGGGTTTGGCGAGGTCCTCCCCGGGGCGGAGGTGGTGGTCATCGACGAAGCCCATCAAATGCCCGACACGGCGAGGCAATTTTTTTCTCACCGCGTGAGCGCGTGGCAACTCCGCGAGCTGAACCGAGACACCTTGACAGCAGCGGGCCATGCCAGGGGGGCTTTGTCGGTTATCCAACAACCCACCGCACAACTGAAAGCCGCGCTTGTTGGTGCAACTGCCATGTTTGTCTCGTTGCCCAACAAAGGCGACATCAGCCGCATCCCTAAAGCGGTCTGGCCTGAGCTTAAAAAAGTTTCTGTGGCCCTAACGGCGTTGTCGGAGGCGTTGTCCTCCATTGCCGATCTCAGCAAAGACTTGGGGCAGTGCGCGCATCGAGCGGGTGTGTTGAGCAAAGATTTGGCGGCGTTTTTGGGCGACGATGTTGGCCACATTCGCTGGTTCAGTCACCGAGACGGTCAGTTTGGCTTGAATCTCACCCCGCTGGATATCGCCAAGCCCATCCAATCCATTCGCCAAGACAGCCCCGGGACGTGGATCATGACATCGGCCACCTTGGCTGTGGCCGATCGCTTCGATCATTTTACTGAGCGCCTGGGCTTGGAGCAGGCCAGAGAATTGGTGATTGGCACGCCGTTTGACTACAAGTCACAAGCCAGGCTGTGGGTGCCGCAAGGGCTGCCTGAGCCATCCGACCCCCAGCACACCCAAGCGTTGATGGAAAAAATCCACCCCTTGTTGGTGGCATCCGAGGGGCGGGCTTTTTTGTTGTTCACCTCGCACCGAGCGCTGCGCCAAGCCGCGGCTTGGCTGCGTGACAAGGCGGATTTTAATTTGCATGTGCAACAAGAAGCCAGCCGGGCGACCCTGTTGAGTCGGTTCTTAAGCGAGCCCAAGAGCGTGTTGCTGGGGGCGGCGAGTTTTTGGGAGGGCGTGGATGTGCCCGGCGATCGGTTGCGCATTGTGGTGATCGATAAGCTGCCTTTCACGCCACCCGATGACCCCATTTTGGAGGCGACCATTAAAGCCGCCAACGAGCAAGGCGAGCGGGCGTTTTCGACAATCCAGATCCCGCACGCGGTGTTGGCGCTCAAACAAGGCGCGGGTCGGTTGATTCGGCAAAGCCAAGATTATGGCATCTTGGTGATGGGCGACCCACGATTGACCACGCGTGGTTATGGCAAGATTTTCCTCAAAAGTCTGCCAGACATGACAGTGAGCCCGTCGGTGACCGATGCCATCGATTTTATCTATGCCTGCGAAGAAAACCTTGAGCGCTCACATGATGAATAGATTGGCCATTGAAACCGCCACGAGCGTGTGCTCAATCGCCCTTGAGACCCCCAAAGGGGTTTGGACGCGGTGCGAGTCTGATCAGCGCATTCACTCAAAAGTCTTGCTGCCATGGATCGGTGGGTTGTTGTCCGATGCGGGGCTGGGGTATCAAGACCTCGACGCTTTGGTGGTCGGCACAGGGCCTGGGGGTTTTACCAGCCTGCGTGTGGGGTTGGCGGTCGTCCAAGGCATTTCAGTGGCTCACCACTTGCCCATCTATCCGGTCTCGACCCTCCTTAACATTGCCGCTGGCTGCGACAGCGACCGGCCGGTATTGGTGGTGATGGATGCCCGTTTGGGGCAGGTGTATACCCAGGCCTTTGAGGTCGATCACCGAACGCAACAATGGACGGCGATCAATGAGGCCACGGTGGTCCCCCCCGACCAGCTGGCGTTGCCCGATCGGCATGCAGATGGGCGCACAGATGGGCATGCAAACTGGACCGTGGTGGGCGATGGCTTGGAAGCGCATCACAGCAAGGTGCCGGGCGATGTTCGCAGCCAAGCAGCGGCTTGGTTGCCTGCAGGTGGGCCAACCGCTGAGCGCGCGCTGACGCTGACTGAGCGCGCCGTCGAACCTTGGGGCCTTCGGGCCCACTACGTCAGAAACAACGTCACCCACTGACCTTGAGCTTTTCGGGGCGTTTACGCGGATTAAAAAAAGATTCTTAGAGAAGTTCTCGGTGGAAGATTCTCACTTTCAGGTTGTCTTGTTCTAGAGACCGGGCAATGTTTTCGGCCAAATAGACAGAGCGATGTTGGCCCCCGGTGCACCCAATGGCCACTGTCAGCAGGCTTCTTTGGCCTTGTGCAAGGGAAGGAATCCAGCGCCTCATAAAATTCAAGATGTCTTGTTTGAACGCACCGACATCGGGGTGGTCTTCCAGCCATTCAATCACCGCTTGGTCGCGACCATCCAAGGCGCGCAGGTGCTTCTCCCAGTGTGGGTTGGCCAGGCCTCTGGCATCAAACAAAAAATCAATGTCTTTGGGCACGCCGCGTTTGAACGCAAACGACTCGATGACGATCGTTTGGATCTCAGTGTGTGCAAGCTCTCCGAGCAATCGCCAGATTTGGTGGCGCAACTGGTGGATGTTGTTTTCTGAGGTGTCGATGATCGCAGCAGCCCGTTCCCTGATGGGATCAAGCAGCGCCCTTTCTTGTTCGATGGCCGAGGCCAACCCCGCCTCACCGATGAGTGGATGGCGTCTTCGCGTCTCACTGAATCGGCGCATAAGCACATCATGGTTGGCCTCGATAAACACCAACATGATGGATACATCATTCGAGAAGCCGTCGATGGTGTCAACCACCTCGGATAAACCATCCGAGCCCATCCGGGCATCAATGCCAATGGCAACGCGGCGATAGCGTTCGGGCTGGTCTTGGGTTTGTTTGAGCATGCCCGCCAACAATGCACTTGGCAGGTTGTCAACGCAGTAGTAGCCCAGATCTTCAAGTGCATCCAACGCGCTGGATTTACCACCGCCGGATAGGCCGGTCATGATGATGATTTTGGGGTTGTTACTCACCATCGCTCATCAGCTCAATGACACGCTCTGCATCCACAGTTTCGCGCAAGATGTCTCGACAATCCCCGTCTTTGAAGAACTCTGCAATGTTGGCCAACAGCTTGAGGTGGGCGTCACTGCAGTCGTTGGGAATGGCCAAGGCAAAAAACAAATCAACGGGTTGGTGGTCAGGCGCATCGAAATCAATGGGTTTTTTTAGCCGAATGATGGCGCCGATGATTTCTTTTTGCTGGGTGTTTCGTCCGTGCGGGATCGCCACGCCATCCCCCAGCCCCGTTGACCCCAGCCGCTCGCGTTGGCAGAGGCTTTCAAAGATTTCACGCTCATCAGCGCTTTCAGACTGGGTGGCCAGAATGGCGGCCATCCGCTCCAAGAGCGTCTTTTTGCTTGAGACCGTACAATCCAAGTGAATGCGGTCTGGCGTGAGGACATCAGACAGTTGCATGACGACGCTCGCAAGGCTGTGGGTTGAAGTTAGCGGTGGTGGTCGGTGACTTTGCTCTTGTGACGGCGGACTTGCCGGTCCAGTTTGTCAGTCAACTCATCGATCGCTGTGTACATGTCATCGGCATTGGCTTGGGCATGAATTGGGTTGGGCTTGCCACCGACGTTGATGGTGCCCTCGGCCGAGTGGATCAGTTTTTCGAGCTTCAACACAACGTGCGCTGATGTCAGGTTGTCAAAGTGACGCTCAATGCGCGCCAATTTTTCCGTCACAGTGTCGCGCAGTGCGTCTGTAATCTCCACGTTATCACCCGTTATTTCGATGTTCATCGTTACACACTCCTAACCATTGACCGACGTTGAGCTCCCGGCGCTGCGTTGAGCCTCGAATGCCCAATCGCTGCCGGTACTTTGTGACTGTCCTGCGTGTGATTTTAACCCCAAAGTCATTCAAGTGGGTGGCAATGGTGGCATCGGACAGTGGCGCTGTTGGAGGCTCTTGAGAGATGAGTGCTTGAACGCGCGCCAACACCGCGCTTTGGCTGAGCTGGTCGCCGGTGTGGGTCTCGACCGCGAAGCCAAACAAGCTTTTCATCTCGATAAGGCCGCGGGGGGTCTGTAAGGCCTTGCCGCGTGTGGTGCGCGATACCGTCGAGATGCTCAAACCCAAAGCCTGAGCCACGTGTTTTTGGCCCAGTGGTTTGGGGTGGGTGATGTCACCGTCTAAGAAGGCTCGCTGGTGGTGCACCACCAGATCAATGACCCGGTGGAGGGTGTGGTCGCGCAGGCCCATGGCGTTGATCAGCCCGCGCCCCTCGCGCTGGCAGCGGCTCAAGAAGGCCTTGTCGCGACCGGCGCACTTTCGAATGAGCGCATCACCCGTGCGACTCATTTTCAGGATGGGGCGGCGGTGATCATTGAGGGCAACGCGCCACTGACGGCGGCCATCGGCGCTGGTGTGGCGTTCGATGATGGCATCGGGGGTGCGTGCCTGAAGGGGTGGCGCCACAAACGACTCACCCGGGTGGGGTTTGAGCTTTTTGATCAGTGCCAGCGCCCCGGCCAGATGTGACCGAGGCACATGCAAACGCTGGCACAGTGGGGTGTGCCGCCCTTGGGCCAAGTCTCTCAAGTGGTGGGTCAACAGATCAACCGCCAATGGCTGGCTGGGGTGGCTGGGGTAGTGCACGTGAAGCTGGCACAATAAAGTGTCACGGGCACACCGGTGAGCACAGCCGATGGGGTCGAGCTGCGCGATCAGGGCCCGCACGCGCCCCACCGATGCCTTGGGGATGGCCTCGTCGCAAAGCTCAGCACGGACCCAGTGGGTCAATTCATCGTCATCAATGGCCAGCAGCCCGCCATCGTCCAGCGCCTCAATGATCGATGCGCCAATCGAATGATCGCGCGGGCTCAAGCCCGCGCCAGGCAACTGCCACATCAGGTGGGCTTTGAGGCTGTCGCAGTGGGGGTCGATCGCCCACTGGGTGATGTCTTCGCAACCTTCGGGTTGACCGGTGGTGGTGGGAACACCCGACACCGGTTGCTCGCCAGCCTGGGGCTCGAGCTCCAGCATTGGGTTATTGATGATGGCGGCGTGCAGGTGGTTGACCAATGCCAGGTGCGGCATTTGCAATAATTTAAATGCCTGTCGAATGGTCGGTGTCAAAGATTGTGTTTGTTGGGTGTTGAGCTGAAGTGTCTGACTGGCCCGCATGCGTTGCTTGGAAGGCTAGAGCTTAAACTCAGTGCCCAGATAGACCTCGCGCACACGATCATCGGCCAAGATGTCATCGGGGCCGCCGTGGGTCAGCACGCGCCCTTCGCTGATGATGTAGGCTCGGTGGCAAATGCCCAGGGTCTCTCGGACGTTGTGGTCTGTGATCAACACGCCGATGTTTTTATCCGCCAAAGAGCGGATGATTTGTTGGATCTCACCAACAGAAATGGGATCGACGCCAGCGAAGGGCTCATCCAGCAAGATGTATTTGGGGTTGCTGGCCAAGCAACGCGCGATTTCAACACGCCGTCGCTCGCCGCCTGACAGCGACACACCCAACTGGCTGGCCAAATGGTTCACATGGAACTCATCCATGAGGCGTTCTTGTTCGGCTTTTCGTTGGTCGGCGTTGAGGTCTTTGCGCAGTTGCAAGATCGCCATGATGTTATCGGCCACACTGAGCTTTCTAAAAATAGAGGCCTCTTGCGGGAGATAGCCCAGTCCGCGGCGAGCGCGTTGATGCATGTTGGCACGCGTCAAGTCAAAGTCATCGAGCTTGATCTCACCGCCATCGGCGCCCACCAGGCCAACGACCATATAAAACGTGGTGGTTTTCCCGGCGCCATTGGGGCCCAGCAAGCCGACAATTTCACCTTGCTTGACGTGCAGCGAGACATCTTCAACAACCGCGCGTCCGCGGTAACGTTTGATGAGTTGTTGGGCTTCTAGCACAATACGGTCTCGCTTTTATTGGGTGTCATCTTGCTTGGGTGGATCAATAACGACTTGCACGCCACCTTCGCCTTCGGTTTTTTGTGTGTCGACGTTGTAGGTCAAGCGCGCCCCGGTAAAGACGCCGCGACTGTCTTCAACGCGCGCATCACCAATCATGACAATGACGTTGTCTGATAGGTTGTACACGATTTGATTCGACTGGCCGTTGGCTTGAGTGCCATCGTCCATGTCCATCCGCCAGCGCGTGGGTTCACCAAAGAGTTCAACACGATCATCCTCATCTTCATTGCGATAAGCAAACCCCTCATCGGCAGTGACCGTCAATGTATCGTGCGTGATGGTGACATTGCCAAAAAGTTTATACGCGTTGACACGGTTGTCAAACTCACCGCTGTCGGCATCAATTTGTATCGGGCCTTGGTTCGAGGGCGCAGACACCGTGTCAAACTCCGACTCCTGGGCGCTAGCGGCCAGAGGCAGGGCGATCATCAGTGCGGCGATCCATCTGGATTTCACCTTGTACATGATCATAAAACTCCATCGTCTCGCTATCTAAGTCAATGTGCAAACGCCCAGTGCGTAAGCTGGCCCCCGGCTCTGTGATGTTGACATTTCGTTCAGCCACGATTGTACGCTCGCGTCGGTCATGGTGCAGTCTGTCCGATGTGATCACCCGCTCGCCCTCACCCACAGTTTGGCGCACAACCACATTGCCCGTCAGCACGATTTCGTCTTCATTTCTCAAGATTGTGCCTTGGTCTGCCTGTGCATTCCAGCGCTGCCCATCGGGTTCAATGACCACGGTGGGTGTGTCGATCAGTGCTGTTTTCGTGCTGGATTCATGCGTGAGTGTGGGCGCTTCAATCTGCCACTCAAGTTGGCCTTGGTTGTTATAAAACTCAGATTGAAAGTCTCTCAAAGTATAGTCAAACCGCGTATCGGGCAATTCAGGAATGCTTCGCACCGTCCGGTCTGAGGGCACCCATACGCGGACCAAAAAGACAATCACCAAAGACAGGCTGGCCAGGGCAATCAGCCGTCGGTTCACTTAAACGCCGCTCGCCATTGATCCAAAAGCCCTTGATCGGCCAAGATCTTTTCGGCCCACTCGCGGACCGCACCTTGGCCACCCCGGGCCTTTGTCACATGATCGACCTGGGCTAAAAGCCACGCATCGCCATCACTGGGCGCGCAGGTGGCCCCGCAGCGACGCATTGCTGGCCAATCCACCAGATCATCGCCCATGTAGGCGACGTTTTCATGATCGATGTGCAATTGCGCCACCAGTTCGGCCAAAGCCGCCGCCTTGTCTTCTCGGCCGCGCATGTAGTGCGAAATGCCCAGCTCCTTGACCCGCTGATCGACCAACGGGGCTTGCCGGGCGGTGATGATCGCAACTTCGATGCCAAACCGCATCAAGGCTTTGAGGCCCAAGCCATCGCGGGCATGAAACGCCTTGATCTCTTGGCCGTCGTCTTGCAAGAAAAGCCGGCCATCGGTCAGCACGCCATCGACATCGAACACGGCCAGTTGGGTGGTGGATGTTGTCACACAACACCTGCCTGCAATAGGTCTTGAAAGTTCAAAGCACCGATCAGCGCGCCTTGATCATCGGTGACCAGCAAGCCTTGAATGCGATGAGACTGCATCAGCTCAACGGCTGAGGCAGCCAGTTCGCCGGCTTGGATGGTTTGTGGGTCAGCGGTCATGATCTGTTGGCAGGGCATGGCGTTGATGTTGTCGATTTGTTCCATGTGGCGACGCAAGTCACCGTCGGTGACCACACCCAAGACACGGCTTTTGTGGTCGACAACGGCGCACATGCCCAGCCTGGATCGGGTCATTTCAACGATGGCCTCAGCCACTGAAGCACCCGCAACCACACGCGGCAAGGCCTCGCCTTGGTGCATCACATCATCAATGGTCACCAGCAAACGCCGGCCCAGGGCGCCGCCGGGGTGAGAGCGGGCAAAGTCCTCGGTCGTGAAGCCCCGCAATTGCGCCAAGGTCAGCGCCAAGGCATCCCCCATGGCCAATTGGGCGGAGGTGGACGCGGTGGGGGCCAGCCCCAGTGGGCACGCCTCTTGGTCGACACTGGCATTCAAATGCACATCGGCATGCTGGGCGAGCGTGGAGTCAGGTTCGCCGGTGATGGCGATCAACGACACCTTCAGGCGTTTGATCACCGGCAGCAGCTGAATGATCTCACTGGTCTCACCCGAGTTCGACAGCGCCAGCAGCATGTCTTGTTGACGAATCATGCCAAGGTCACCGTGGCTGGCTTCCCCTGGGTGAACGTAGAACGCCGGTGTGCCCGTGGAGGCCAAGGTGGCTGCGATCTTGTGTCCAATGTGGCCAGACTTGCCCATGCCGGTGACCACGACATGGCCCTGACAAGCGGCCAATCGATTGACTGCCTGATAAAACGACTCGCCCAGCCGCTCGATCAACGCCTCAATCGCTTGGGCTTCGGTGGTCAGAACCCGCCGAGCCGCCTCCAGCACGCGCTCTAGACTCGGGGAGGTGTCAGTCGATGTAGAAAAATCGCTCATGCCCATACTCGCCAGTGTATTCGTTATCGCCCGCCCAGTGCAGAGGCAATGATAACGCCTTGATAGGCCACAAAAAAGATCAAAAGAAGGGCACCGCTGATGCGGTTGATGCGGCCTGTGCCGCGACGTCGCCAGACAAACACAGCCAACAACAGCGTGATCACGAACATCACCAGCAAATCGCGGGTGATGAGCTCAGGCGCGATCGCCATCGGCGCAATCACCGCTGAAATCCCCAAAACACCCAGCAAATTGAAGATATTGGACCCCAAGATATTGCCAATCACCAAGTCGTCCTCGCGCTTGAGTGCGCTGGCCATGGCGGCGGCCAACTCTGGCAAGCTGGTGCCCAAGGCCACAATGGTCAAACCAATCACCGCGTCTGATACACCAAACATCGTTGCAATCGAGACGGCACCTTGAACAAGGATGTGTGCGGCCAACGGCAGGACAACCACCCCCACCACGGCCCACGCGATGGCCACGGGCAGCGCCATTTGCGTGGGAATGTTCTCAGCCAGCCGCGCGATCTGAGGATCGGCGTCGGGCCGGCTGAGGCTCAACAGGCTCATTAAGGTGATGACCACAACCAAGGCCAGCAGCAACACCACCCCCTCATAGCGCTGAAACACAAAATCCCACATCACCACCACACTCAGGGCCATCACCACCAGCAACAACGGGAATTCTCGAACCATCGTGCTTCGTTGAATGGTCAGCGGATACACCAGCGCGGTCGCGCCTAAAATCAGACCAATGTTGGCAACATTGGAGCCCAAAGCATTGCCAATGGCCAAGCCTGGGCTGCCCTCCAGCGAGGCAATCGCGGAGACCACCATCTCAGGGGCCGAGGTCCCAAACCCCACCAGCGTGATGCCAATGATCAGCGGCGAGACACCAAAGTGACTCGCCAGTGCCGCACTGCCGGCCACCAATCGGTCGGCCGCCCAGACCAACAAGGCGATGCCAACGATGACAGATCCCAGCGCAATTAACAGTTGTGGCAACACCAATTCAGTGCTCCGAGGGGTTGGAGAAGGTCTGAGAAACGCATTTTCATCTCAAGGTCCAGTTTGGCATGGGGTAAACTTAAACGGCAATCCACCCATCAAGACCGACGCGAGCCGAATCCATGTACGCCGAACAAATCAAGACTGCCATTCTACAGGCATTCCCGAATGCCGATGTTGAGGTGGCGTCTGAAGACAATGTCCACTTTCAAGCCCGCGTGGTGGCTGACGCCTTCGCCAATCACTCGCGCGTTCAGCGCCACAGAATGGTTCACTCGGCCATCCAAGCCGCCGTCGGAGAGGCCTTGGGTCGCGAGATCCACGCTTTGACGCTCAATCTAAAAACACCCGAAGAGGCCAATTGACCATGGCGCGCATTGAGATCGAAGGCGGCCGTGTATTGCAGGGCAGTGTTGAGATATCCGGCGCCAAAAATGCGGTGTTGCCGATCTTGATGGCGTCCTTGCTCACCGACCGGCCGTGTCGGTTGGCCGGTGTGCCTCACCTGAAAGATGTCACCACCACCATTGAGCTTTTGGGGCAGATGGGTGTTGAGGTGTCTTTGGGTGATGGCTTTGAGGTTGAGCTCGATGCCGCCACACTGACCACCCACATCGCACCGTATGAGTTGGTCAAGACCATGCGGGCGTCCATTTTGGTGTTGGGCCCCTTGCTGGCCCGAACCGGTGAAGCGCAGGTGTCGCTGCCTGGCGGGTGCGCGATTGGCGCGCGGCCGGTGAACATGCACTTAAAAGGCCTGGAGCAAATGGGCGCTGAGATCAGTGTGGCGTCTGGTTACATCCACGCCAAGGCCGATCGTCTGCGAGGGGCCCGGGTGGTGATGGAGGGCGTGACGGTCACCGGCACAGAGAACCTGTTGATGGCAGCGACCTTGGCCGAGGGGCAAACCATCCTCGAAAATGCCGCCCAAGAGCCCGAGGTGGTCGATTTGGCGGAGTGCTTGATCGCCATGGGCGCAAAAATCTCAGGTCACGGCACCACGCACATCACCATTGAGGGCGTTGAGCGACTCGAGGGGTTTGATCACCACGTCATCCCCGATCGCATTGAGGCGGGCACGTTTTTGGTGGCCGGTGCGATGACCGGCGGGCGGGTGACGGTGACCAACGTCCGACCCGACACCTTGGATGCCGTTTGCGCAAAGCTCGAGCAAGCCGGTGCGCTCATCACCCAAGGCGAGGATTGGATCACGCTGGACATGGCGGGCAAAAGGCCTCAAGCGGTGAACATCGCCACCGCCCCGTATCCGGGCTTTCCCACCGACATGCAAGCGCAATTCAGTGCCCTCAATGCCATTGCCGACGGCACAGGGGTCATGAAAGAGACCGTGTTTGAGAATCGGTTCATGCACGTGTTGGAGCTTCAGCGTCTGGGGGCCGACATGCAAATCGAGGGCAGCACCGTCATTATTCGAGGGCGCGATCGGCTGACCGCCGCCCCGATGATGGCAACCGACCTGCGCGCATCGGCCTCATTGGTATTGGCGGGCTTGGTGGCCTCGGGACAAAGCACCGTCGATCGGGTGTATCACATCGATCGCGGGTATGAAAACATCGAAGAAAAGCTGGGCCAATTGGGCGCGGTCATTCGGCGCTTGCCGGCCCAATAAGCCAGGCCCACCGTTCAATCTGGGCAGCGGGCTGCATCATCCAACAATGAGCTGTCTTCGAGCGCCATCTCAATTGAGCGTCGGCCATCGGATTGGATGATTTTCACTGGCAGCCAGTGAAGTTCACCGGCCACCCACAGGTCATAATTGCGGGCCGACCCTTCTTTCCTGAACCGGTAAAAGTGCTCGGTCTCAAAGCAACCGGCGGGCACCTCGATGCGCGCATGGCCCTGGTATTCCATGCGTTGGTCCTCGACATCGTCGCGATCAAGCACCACATAAGCCCGGTCAAGTTGTCTTTGATCATCGTTTTGCAGGTCAGCCGCAAGCTGCAAGCGAAGCGTCAGTGGGTCGAGCAAACCTGGGCTGAGTTCGATGGTTTGCTCGCCGTCGTGCGTGGTGGTCGCTGATGTCAGCGTTTCCCAGTCGTAGCGGTGTTGCCAATACCGCGTTCGAAAAGGCTCTTTGGAGACGTTGTGGTAGGTCAACGGCAGCACCCGAGGCGAGGCTTGGTGATCTTGCCAAACGAAGTGGCTGGCTTCGGTGACCGAAAGCGACGCCAATTTGGCCAGCATCGAGGTGGGGATGGTTTCGGTGGTGAGGTGCCACACCGAGGCGTTGGCTTTTTCCAACACAAATGTGGCCTCGCCAATGGCGCGGCCATTGTGTAAGACGCGGTAGGTCGACTCGTGGGCAGGAATCGGTGGGGTGTCTGTCGCTTCAGCAGAGCCGATGCCAACGACCGTGGATATCAAAATCCCGATCCAACACCAAAGGCTTGGCCAGACGGTGGCCGTCGATTGCAATCCCATCATGGTGGTATACGACATCATGCTGGGCCAATAGTGCCACAGTCGCTTGCATCAGATGATGCTCCAGTGGCAACAGACGTTGGGCCAGGCTGTTGGCGTCGTCGGTGTCATGGATGGGCATGCTGACTTGGCTGAGAATGGGGCCGCCATCGAGCTCGGGCGTGACGAAATGCACGCTGGCCCCGTGCTCGGCATCACCCGCGTCCAGCGCTTTTTGGTGGGTGTGAAGGCCTTTGTATTTCGGCAACAGCGAGGGGTGGATGTTGAGCATGCGCCCTTGGAAGGGTGCCAGCGCCGTTGGGCTCAACACCCGCATAAACCCCGCCAAGATCACCCAGTCAGGCTGCCAGTGATTGATGCGCTCGATTAACGCTTGCTCAAATTGCTCACGCGATGGGTGGTCGCGACGCGCCACCGATGCGCTGGCCACCCCCAGGTGTTTGGCTTTGGCCAGGCCCGGTGCTTCGGCGCGGTCACTGACCACGCCAACGATCTCAGCATCGATGGCGGCGTTTAGATGCACACATTGGTGGAGGTTCTCGAAATGGCTGCCGCGACCAGACAGCAAGACCACCAGCCTTTGCGGCCGTGGCTCAGTTGTTGACATAATCCACTCGGGGGTGGGCTTCGGTCAACGGCACCACCTCGCCAATCAGCCAAGCATCAAGCGCGTGCTGGCTTGAGATGAAATCGACCAACAAAGACGATTGCTCGGCAGGAACGATCAGCACAAAGCCAATGCCCATGTTGAATGTCCGACGCATCTCTTCGATGGCGATTGAGCCGGTGGCCATCATCCAGTCAAACACCTCCAGACTCGGCCACGCGCGGGCGTCAATTTGGATGCCCAGCTCGTCTGGAATCACGCGGGTGATGTTTTCGGTGAGTCCCCCGCCGGTGATGTGTGCCATGCCCAGGGGCGTGAACTGCGGCTGCGAGACCACATCCAAAACAGCGCGGGCATAGATCTGGGTCGGCGCCATCAGCGCGTCTTTTAAGCGTTGGCCCGCTGGCGTGGGCGCCAAGGCACCGGGGTCCATCTCAATCAATTTCCGGATCAAGGAATAACCATTCGAGTGAGGCCCCGAGGATCCGATGCCGACGATGTGGTTGCCGGCGGTGATGTGTTGGCCGGTGATCATTTGATCGCGTTCGATGGCCCCAACAGCAAAGCCTGCCAAATCAAACTCGCCGGGTGCATACATGTCGGGCATCTCAGCGGTCTCGCCACCGATCAAAGCACACCCGGCCTGTTGGCAACCCTCAGCAATGCCTTGAACCACGCGGGCGGCGTGATCCACCTGCAATTGCCCGCAGGCAAAATAATCCAAGAAAAATAAGGGCTCGGCCCCGCACACCAAGATGTCATTGACGCACATGGCAACCAGGTCAATGCCAATGGTGTCCAGCGCATCGCTGTCTTTGGCCAGCAACAGTTTCGTGCCCACCCCATCGGTGCCAGACACCAACACCGGGTCGCGGTAGCGATCACCCAAGGCAAACAGCCCGCCAAAGCCCCCCAAGCCCGCCATCACCTCAGGACGGTGGGTCTTGGCGACCAACGGTTTGATGCGATCCACAAGCGCATTGCCCGCGTCGATATCGACCCCGGCGTCTTTGTAAGTCAATGGTTTGTTCGATGACATGGTTTGATCACTGTGTGCTCAACAAAGGACCCGTTTGGGTGTCCCCACCCGCCTGCAGCCAGCGCCCTTATGGTATCGTTTCAGGGCCATGAAAACAGCCTTGATTTCAAAAAAAGCCATCCAAGTGCTCTGCTTTTGGGTGGTTTTTGCTGTCAGCACCACAGCCCATGCGGCGTTTGTCGAAAACCTCTACACCGGCGAAGCGCCGTTGCCCGATCAGCGCGACGGGCGCGGTGCGCGCGCATCAGCCCAGCTGGCCGCGTTGGATCAAGTGCTGTTTCGGCTCACCGGTGACAATGATGCCAGGTCGGCGCTCACGATCGATGCCGACAATGTCTCTGGGTTGATCCAGTCCCAACAAATGATTGAGCGCGAGTGGTTGAATCGACAAGAGGTCGCATCATCCCAGTTGCGCCTTAGGGTGGAGTTTGATGCCATTGCGTTGGATCAGCGCTTGGCCGAGGCCGGGTTGAGGCGCTGGGGCCGGGAGCGTGTCAGTGTGCTGGCTTGGGCCGTGATCGAGCAGGCTTTCAGCGTTCGCCTGTTGGAAGACCCCCTGCTGGAGCGTGCATTACAGCAGTGGGCCGAGGTCTATGGGTTGGACTTGGTGCGGCCTTTGGGCGATGCGCTGGACCTGGCGCAACTGGATTTGACCGACATCCGGGGTGGGTTTTTGGATCAAGCGGTCCCCGGTCTCGAGCGCTACGGGGCTGGCGTGGCGTTGATGCTCGATTTACGGGCCGAGGGCAGCGGCTGGTTGGCGCGTGCGTTTTGGCGGATTGATGGCATCGATGGTGGGCAAACGTTTCAAGGCCCCACGCGCGTGGCGGTCTTGGCACAGGCGCTGGAGGGGCTGCTGCAGGCGTTGATTCAACGCTACGCCACCGACCTCAATGACACCAGCACGCAAACCAAGACCTTGCGGTTGTTGGGCATGGATGACCCAGTCCAGTATGCCGAGGCGTTGCAATACCTCAATGGTTTGAGTGTGGTCGATGACCTTCGTTTGATCGAAGCGGCCAACAACGAAATGGTTTTTGAGGTGGTGGTGCGCGGCGATAACCTGATCGATTTGTTGGCGGTTGGACAAACCCTAGAAGTGACCGGCACCGCGCCGAATGGGTTCATCGACGTCCGATTGCAATAGCACACGTGACCATGCCGTTACACCATCTGCCCAATGTTTTAACCGTGACACGGATTGTCGCGGTGGTGCCATTGGTGTGGCTGATGTGGACAGGCCACTACTGGGGCGCGTTGGCCGTGGCGATGCTGGCGGGTGTGTCTGACATGCTCGATGGCCAGCTCGCGCGTCGCTTCGGTTGGCAAAGCCAGTTTGGGGGTTGGGCCGATCCGGCGGCCGATAAGGTCTTGATGAGCGCCAGCTATGTCACGCTAACACTGATGGGCGTGTTGCCAGTATGGCTGACTGTGCTGGTGATTTTCCGTGATGCCATCATTGCCGGTGGGGCGTTGCTGTATCGGGCGCTGTTTGGTCAGTTCAAAGCGCAACCGACCCTCTGGTCCAAGGCCACCACCTTGGCGCAAGTCCTGCTGATCTGGCTGGAGCTTGTGATCTTGGCCGGTTTGCCGGTGCCCCAGGCGATCAACTCAGGGGGTGTGCTGATTGTTGGGGGGTTGACGGTATTGACCTTGCTCCAGTACGTGTGGCTGTGGAGCCACCGCGCACGGCAGATGGCCCAAACCTTGAAAGGCGCATCGTGAACTCGTTTCAGCAAATGCCGTTGGCGCTCAAACCGCCCAGACGACCCAGTTTTGATAACTTTGTTGTCGGCGACAATGCGGCGGTGGTGTCGACTTTGCAAGGCGCACCGGCGGTGTCGGGCTGGACGCTGCTGGCCGGGTCGACGGGCAGCGGCAAGAGCCATCTGCTGACCGCGCTGTTCAACCAAGCGCTGGCCAGTGGCCATGAGGCCACGTTTGTGTCGTTATCGGATGCAACGCGTTGGCCATTGTTGGACGACACGACAGCGGGCGTGGTGGTGCTCGACGATGTGGACGCCGTGGCGGGCAACAACGCCGGCGAAATGCGACTGTTCAACGCCCTGAACCGCTGGCACGCCGAACAATCGTCGGTGGTCATGACCGCCTGCGGGGTGTCGGCGTTTGTGTTGCCTGATTTGCGCTCGCGCCTGTCGCAAGCCACCCGGCTTTCGCTCAAGCCGTTGGAAGAGGCGGGCTTGGAGGCGATGGCCCAGCAGTTGGTCGCCGATCAAGACATGCGCCTGTCGCCCGACGTTGCCCAGTATCTGGTGACCCGAATGCCACGCAACGCGCATGCCTTAACCCAAGCCGTCAATGCCTTGATGGCTCAAGCGTTGAGCGAGCGGCGGGAGATCACCAAACCCATGGTCAAGGCGTTGCTGGATCAGTGAGGTCCGATGGGCCATGGCGAAGGCTGAGGTCAACCTCGAGGCTTGTTTCACCCCCACCCAGTTGAAATTCAATGCGACGGGCGCCTGAGGCTTGCGCCCAATCGTTGAGCGGCTCAAGCCATTGGGCCGTGGCTGGACGGCCGGGCCACTGGGCCGTGGCATCGGCCAGTTCGCCGAGTCGATCAAGCTGGAGGGTGCCCACCACCCAAGGCGAGGTGGGTGTGTTTTGTTTGCTGGCATCGGTGACATCGGTGGCAGGCTCAGTGGTATCAGCGTGCGCTTTTGGGGTGGCGCTGGCACGAATCGATGACGGGGTTGTGGACAGATACACCGGCACGCCGCCCAAGGTCTGGGTCAGACGCTCGGGCAGGGGCACCGGCGTTTGGTTCGGCCTCAAATCCAAATCGGCCAGGTCGGGGGAGAACATTTGTGCCAGACCGAGCAAAAACTGGGGGTTGCGTAAAAAAACCTCGGTGAAATAATCCGGCCCGCTGTCGAGCTCGTCGCTGTGCCAGGCATCCAACCGGCTGGTCAACCCCGTCAGCCCACTGAATATCGGCGGGATGGGTCGGTTGGCCAGCGACCGCAGTTGGCGGTGGTGGCGCGCCCAAGTCGACCCGCTGGGACAGGCGCTTGTCTCAACGGCCGTGGCGTTGGCCCACGCCAACACCCGCTCTCGAAGACCCGAGAGGTTGAACGACGCGCCCAGCCCGGCAATTTCGGCGCCCCGGACCCCACCGAGATCAACGCCCGCGGCAGCGGGCGCAGTTGGGGTGTTGTCGGGCGCCCACAACGGGGTGGTGATGTCGGCGCGCCAATGCACCCCACCTTCATCAAGTTGGTGGGTCCCGAATCGGATGGACTCGATAGGACTGGCGGTTTGCGCCCACAATCGGCGGCACGCGGCGGGGACCATGTCGGTGTCGCTGAACCAGCCGGCCAGATCAAGGCGAGCGCTGAGGTGGCCGTCGAATTGATGCCGCTGATTGAACCGAGTCCAGCGCGCGTCAGACCAGGGGTCGGTGGGTGGGTCAAGTTGGGCCGGTGGCGTTGGATCGCCACCCGCCGCTTGCCAAATCACCGTGAGGTGGTCGGCGTCTGTGGTCAGCGTAACGACAGATTCTGTCGTCACCAGGCCGCCCCCCTGGCGCGCCGGCAGCGCCACGCGGGCCTGGTTGCGACGCTCGTCGGTCGCTGGGGCGGTTTGGGCCGGTGGCGTGGCCGAGTCGTCTGGCGCGGCCGTTTGTGCCCACCATTGCCAAAAGCGGGCCTCATCGGTCAACGGCAGGCGCGCGATCAATCGGCCCTGGTGGGCATAGACCGCAAAAAAACCATTGGGGTCGAAGCCTGCCGCGCGGAAGCCTTGGGCAGTTTGGGTTTGCGCCAGAGCAGTTTGAATCGATGGATATTGGCGAAAGCCCTCATCAAGACCCAAGGCCCCAGGCAGCCCGACCAGGCTGAGCAATCGATTCCATTGGCTGTCACTGAGCGGGCGTTGGTTGGCAATCACCACCGGGCTGTCGCGTTCGACCTGCGCCAGCCAGGGGTTGGTGCGCTCCGGCTCGTCTGACGATGGGGCGTGGCAGGCCACCAAGGCCAGGCACACACCAACCCAACCGATGGCGTGTTGTGCCCATGTGCCCGGCCGTTGTGTGGTCATGGTGTGCGCTCGTCTAGCCCAGTGATTTGACGTCGGCAATCAGCTGCTGAGCGACTTTCTGGGCATCGCCATACAGCATGCGGGTGTTGTCTTCAAAAAACAGCACATTCTCGATGCCTGAAAAGCCCGTGCCTTGGCCGCGTTTGACAACAATGCAGTTTTTGGCCTTGTCGACATCCAAAATCGGCATGCCATAAATGGGTGAGGCGGTGTCTTTCCGCGCAGCGGGGTTGACCACGTCATTGGCACCAATCACCAAAGCGACATCCGTGGTGGGGAATTGGGCGTTGATGTCTTCCAGGTCATAAATCAAATCATACGGCACGCCGGCTTCGGCCAACAGCACGTTCATGTGTCCAGGCATGCGCCCGGCCACCGGGTGAATCGCGAAGCTGACTTTGACGCCGCGTTGAGCGAGAAGCTCACACAGCTCCCATATCTTATGCTGGGCCTGTGCCACCGCCAGGCCATAGCCGGGCACGATGATGACTTTTTCGGCATAAGCCAGCTGGATCCCCGCATCGGTGGCATCGATCGATTTGATCTCGCCACTGACCGCCGCGCCTTGCGTGTCTTCCTCGGCTTGCCCAAAGCCGGCAAACAACACGTTGGCCAGCGAGCGGTTCATGGAACGAGCCATCAGCTGGGTCAACAGTGAGCCGGCAGCGCCGACCACAATGCCTGCGATCATCATCGCGGGGTTTTGGAGGACGTAGCCCTCAAACCCCACCGCCAGACCCGTCAAGGCGTTGTACAGAGAAATCACCACCGGCATGTCGGCGCCACCGATGGGGATGGTCATCAACACCCCCAGCACCAACGCCAGACCAAAAAACGCCACCAGCACCGTGGGGTTGGCTGGGGCGATGATCAGATACACGCCCAAGCCGAGCACGGCGACAAAGACCAGCGTGTTGATCGCTTGTTGGCCACCAAACCGCCAAGACTTTTTGATCCAGCCTTGCAATTTAGCAAACGCGATCAACGACCCACTGAAAGCAATCGCACCGATGATGCCACCCAACACCGCCAAAACGATGGTGACGGTGTTGAGCACCACCTCTCCAGAGATGAGTTTAAGAAGCTCAACAGCGGCGATGGCGGCGGCCGCACCACCCCCCATGCCGTTGTACAAGGCGATCATTTGCGGCATGTCGGTCATCGCCACCCGCCGGGCGCTGATCCACGCGGCCACGCCCCCTAAGCCAATCGCCAGCAGCATCAAGCCATAGTGGTCAGAGACTTTGGGGTGAACAAACGTCACCGCCACGGCCACCAGCATCGCCCAACCGGACAGCACAATCCCGCGTCGAGCGGTGACCGGTGAACTCATGGCTTTGAGGCCATAAATGAACATCACCGCAGCGACAAAATACGCCAGTGGCACAATGAATTCGATCACGGCACTCATTGTGCGTCATCCTTTTTTTGTCCGGATGATTTGAACATCTCAAGCATCCGGTCGGTGACCACGTAACCACCGACGACATTGCCCGCCGCCAAAAAGACGGCAATGAAGCCCACCACAATCTCGGCGGTGGTGGTGGCCATGCCCAAAATCACCATGGCACCGACCAACACAATGCCGTGGATAAAGTTCGACCCCGACATCAATGGGGTGTGTAAGATTGCAGGGACGCGCGCGATGATCTCAATGCCCGTAAACGCGGCCAGCATGAATATGTATAAAGCCACCCAGCCTTCCATCATCAGATCTCCTGACTGCCCTGAATAAAGTTGTCGTGGACGATGCGCCCATCAAGGCTCAGCAGACAGCCTCGAATGACCTCGTCGTCTTGATCGATCACCACCTCGCCCTCTTGCAAGATCAAGCCCATCAGGTTGGCGATGTTTTTGGCGTACATCTCAGAGGCGTGCAGCGGTGCCATCGACGGCACGTTGATCGGCCCATGAACCACCACCCCTTGATGGGTGATGGTTTGATCCGCTTGTGTCAATTCGCAGTTGCCCCCGCTTTGTGCCGCCAGGTCCACGATCACAGCACCTGACGCCATGCCCTCGACCATCGCTTGGGTGATGATGGTCGGCGCGGTTTTGCCGGGGATGGACGCCGTGGCAATGACCACATCGGCCTTGGCCAGATGCTCAGCCAACGCATCGGCTTGTTGTTGTTGTTCTTGTTCGGTGAGGGCGCGGGCGTAGCCGCCCTCGGTTTCGGCATCCACGCCGGTATCGATCATCGCCGCACCCAACGACTCGACTTGCTCGCGCGCGGCCTTGCGGATGTCATACGCCTCAACCTGTGCCCCCAGGCGTCGGCTGGTGGCAATGGCTTGCAGGCCAGCCACACCGGCGCCAATGATCACGACTTTCGCTGGTCGCAGCGTGCCCGCGGCGGTGGTCAGCATCGGAAACAACCGAGGCGACAACTGCGCGGCCAAGATCACGGCTTTGTACCCAGCCACGGTGGCCTGTGAGGACAACACATCCATGGCTTGAGCGCGCGTGATGCGTGGCACCAGCTCCATCGACATCAAAGCAATCGGCTCATCGGCCGCAGCCATCAACGCCTCGAGGTTTTGGTAAGGGTCGAGCTGGCCAATGACCACCGCGTGGGGCTTGAGTGCAGCCAAAACATCACCTGGTGGTGCTTGCACGCACACCAGAATATCGGCTTTTTTGGCCACATCCACGGCTTGGGTGACCCAGTCGGCATCCGCCCAACCGGGGTGGCGATCACTGAAGCCTGCCGCCTGGCCGGCGTGTTCTTGGATGACCACCGAGTGGCCTTGCTGGAGTAGCTTGGAAACGCCGCCAGGGTCGAGCGCAACACGCCGCTCACCCGGTGCCGTTTCTTGGATCACGCCAATGACTGCACTCATTCAAACACCTCGCTTGCTTCAAAAGGCAGTGTAGCGCTTGGGTGTGAACACAATCAAACCACCCCGCTGGGGCCTGAGGTGGGTGTCGCGCTCTGCTGCCAAGCCAGCCGCGCAAGCTCGAGGCGTTCAGGCGTGCCCAGATCGAGCCACTGGCCTTGGAAGTGGGCACCGGTGATGGCGCGGTGTTCGATGGCCGACTCGAGCACAGGGCGAAGCCGGCGGTGGCCGGGTGGCAGGTCTTTAAACAGTTCGGTGGAAAACACGCCCAAGCCTGCATAGGTCAGCGTGTGGGCATTGGGGTCATCGGCCAGCATCAACCGTGTGCCATCCAGCACAAAGTCGCCTTGGGGGTGGTGGTCGGGGTTGGTGACCATGATCAAGTGGCCGGCAGCGTGCAGCCGATGCGTGGTCAATTGCCGATAGTCCACGTCACACCACGCGTCTGCGCTCACCACCACCAAAGCACCCGGCGCGAACCGATCGAGGGCGTGGCGAATCCCCCCGGCGGTCTCCAGCGCGCCTTCGGGCTCTTGGGAGTAGTCCACCCGCAGCCCAGTGAGCGGGGGTGTGCGGAGCCACGGCTCGAGGGCGGTCGGGATCTGCTCGCCCAACCAGCCCAAGTTGATGACCGCGTGTTCGATGCCCGCCGCGTGCAGACGCTCGAGCTGATGCACCAGCAGCGGTCGGCCGCCAATCTCGAGCAATGGCTTAGGACAGGCGTCGGTCAGGGGTCGCAACCGCTCGCCCCGGCCGGCGGACAACACCATGGCCTGGGTGGTCAACACCGGGTCTTGAGGACTCACGCCAGCGCCTTTGGCGTGGCCCGCTGCTGCCAGCCATCGATGAGGTCTTGCAACGCGCTCAAGTTGGGCAGGCGGGGCAGGGTGCTGTCCAAGTAGCCAAAAAAACGCGGCGTGTCGGCGAGGTAGTGGGGCTTGTGATCGCGGTAGGCGATGCGCGCGAAGATCCCGATGACTTTGAGGTGGCGCTGGATGCTCATGGCATCGCACCACAGCCGCCACTGATCAGCCGAGTCTGGGACAGCCACGCCGCGGGCGAGCAGGTGGCGTCGATGCGTTTCAAACGCGGCATCAACGTCGCCCCGCGGCCAGCTGATGAAGGCGTCCATGTACAGCGAGACCAGATCATAGGTGATGGGCCCCAACAGGGCGTCTTGAAAATCAATGATGCCGGGATTGGGCTCGCTGACCATCAGGTTGCGCGGCATGAAATCGCGGTGGCAAAACACTTGGCATTGCGCTTGGGCCAGCGCAATCAGTTCAGCGCACACCACCCGCCACTGCTTGAGTTCGACGTCAGTGGGGGTGACTTGCCAATGGTGGGCCAAAAACCAATCCACAAACAAATCCAGTTCTTGTTGCAACCGGGCGGCGTCATACGCATCAAGCCCATCGGTGTGTACTCGGGTTTGCATATCGCATAACGCGTTCAAAGCATCATCCAGGCAAAGCGTGGCGTCGGGGTCTTTGAGCGCATCCAAAAAGGTCTGGCGACCCAAGTCGGTCAACAGCATCAGCCCCCGGCTGGGGTCCGAGGCCAGGATGTCGGGGACATTGAGTTCGGCGTCTGATAAGCGCTGTTGGATGTCGATAAACGGTGGGATGTCGGGGCTTTTGGCCGGCGCGTCCATGACAATCACTGACCGTTGGGCTGAGGCCAGTCGGAAGTAGCGGCGTTGGCTGGCGTCTGAGCCGATGGTTTCGATCGACCATGGGCGCGAGTCAAGCTTTGATCGGGCCCAATCACACGCTGCCTGCGCGCGGGTATCCATCAGTTCAGGTGGTCTGCCATGTCGTGCTGACAGCACCAACGCCAGGCTTTGACCCACTCATCGAGTGCCTGAGCATACTTGTGGGCGAAGTTTTGGAGTTGATCAGCCAGGTCATCCAAGTGCGCGTCGGCCTGCTCATCGACGCCACTCAACTGCTCGGCCACTTGAGTGAACATGGGCTTCAGCCAAGCCGGCGGATCAAGATCAGCCACGGTTTCGTTGATGGCTTTCAGCTGCGACGCTTGGAGCTCGGCAAGTTGATTGAGCAGCTGGGCTTTCAGCGCTTGGCGGCTGAGCTGCGCCAAGTGCTCAAAACATGCTTGCAAATAGGCCAACCGACTTGCGTGGTGACCTTTGGACATATCCAAGGTTGAGATCCAATCACAAAGCATGCGCATCACGCCATGTCGCCGGTGGAGCGCGGTGTGAACTGACAAATCTTCATCGTCCCAGTTTCTCTTATCATCGGGCCGATGAGGCAGCATGATGGGCAGCTGGGCACATATCGAATCGGGATAAAGAAAACGAATCAAAACACCAAACAAAAGGTCTTCGTTTCGGCCCTTGGCTGCGGTGGGCAGCAGCAGCACTCGATTATCCACGCCTGTGAGTGTGGTGGTCATTAAGTGAAAATCAGTCGTGAGTTGAGTGCTGAGACTCGATCGACCGAAGCGACGATTGAACAGTCGATTCCTCCACTCGGGGTCTTGGTGACAAATCGAATTGAGGTCGCGTGCCGGGAGGGCAAACAACCAAGTCATTGAGTTTGTGCCTGGATCACCTAAAGTGCCATTGGTGGTCAAGCGAATAACGGGGTCGCCGCCGAGCTCATGGAGAGTCTGAGCATCAATTCGAGTGAGTAATTCAGGATGATGTGCGGCTTTGTCTTTCACCACTCTGGCCAGCGGTCTACCCAGCCAGTGTGCATGCAAAGCCACCGGATCCGTGGGCAGTTTTGGAAATTGACTGTCCTCGGGTTGATTTGGATCAATGAAGGTGGTTTTTTGATCGCGATCAGCTTGGATGTGAATGCTGGCGTGCCCATCTTCGAGTCCGAACGGTGCCAGCGTGGCGTCGTCATCGACCATGCAGAAGCGCTGTCCGGCAGCCAGCAAAAGTGCTGTGTTGAGGCTCGCGCCATACGTGGCTTCCGGGTCTTGATCATCGCCCTCTATCAGCCAATGGAGCCGGCCATGATCGGCACCGGAACGTTGGGCAATTTTTTCGATCAGCGCACGGCGCGCGGCGATATCAACGTGATGGACTGATCCATGCCACTGCATTTTGAAGGCATCGATGGTCTTGGTGTTTGTGGAAACACTCGACGCGTCTTTTGAGTCATCAAGCACCCAAATGGTGAGGTTTGGTGAATCAGAAAGCCGGTGTTGAATGCTTGATAGCAATTGCTGGAGGTTGTCAGCTCGATCTGAGGTTCGAATAAAGCAGTGATTCAAAGAGGGGGGTGGGGCATCATGCTCACTGGTTTGACTCAGGCCCAAGATTAGACTGGATTCTGGGATGAGCAAGTTGTGGTCTTTGAGATAATTCAGCGCCTCTTGGATGGCAGTGGCATGCTTGGATGACAAATCAAGAGTTTGGGCAATGTGTCTAAGGTGCCCCTCCATTGAGCGCAAGCCATCGCATAGGCTCAAAATCTGAACCAGTTGCGCATTGAGCTGTTGGGGCGGGTATTGGCCCTGCGGCTGAACCAACACGGCATCAGCGTGGATGGGGTGCCCTCGAAACGGCGGTGCCATGAAACGCTCGGCCGCACTGGATGGTGCCGTTTGAGGCGTGGCGTCTAAATTCATTGAAAATTCGAAGGGGTCGTTTTTTTCAGTCATTGCAGCACGCCTTTTCCCAGGGGCCCGAGCCAAGGTGGATAAAGTGTAAATGATGCCCGATTTTCACGTAATTCATACTGATTTGGTCTTCATTTGTTATCATGTGTATTAATAAGTGATCAACGAGGCTTTTATGCTCAGAATCAGCAAGCTTACAGACTATGCCACGGTGCTGTTGGCCGAGTTGGCCCGTCAACAGCCGTGGGATGCGCGCGCCTCAGCGAGTCAGCTTGCAGAGGTTACCGCGATTGAGCCATCGACAGTGGCAAAAGTTCTGAAAATGTTGGCCAGAGCCGGGCTGGTGCGCTCCATCCGGGGGGTGAACGGGGGCTACCAATTGACCACCCGCCCGCCCGATATGTCAGTGGCGGCCATTGTTGAAGCCATGGAAGGGCCGATTGCCATGACCGAGTGTGGCTTGGAGCCGGGTTTGTGCTCGCACGAGGCCTATTGCAGCCTGAAAAGCAGCTGGCAAAAAATCGGCGCAGCCGTTGAGCAGGCGCTTCAGGACCTCAGCTTGGCTGATCTGGCCGGCTTGAGCGGTTCCCAGCCATTGCTGGGCCAGGGCAAGATTCCGATCACCACACGACTCGACGGCTGATCAGTGCCTCGAGTGACACGAATCAAAGGCTGCGAATCGGCAGCCACCGCACGCAATATTGGATGTGATTGATTATGAGTGAGACAGTCGAAAAAATTGAGAGCCGACTCCAGCAGCGCTACACCGCTGGGTTCACCACCGACATTGAGTCCGACACCATTCGCTCGGGCTTGGATGAAGACATCGTGGCGATGATCTCGGCCAAAAAAGACGAGCCTGAATGGATGCTCGAGTGGCGGCTTAAAGCCTACCGCCACTGGCTGACGATGAAAGCACCGAACTGGGCTCACCTCAATGTGCCCGAGGTGGATTTTCAAGCGATTCACTACTACGCCTCACCGAAGCAAAAAAATCGTCCCAAGAGCTTGGACGAGGTCGATCCAAAGTTGTTGGAGACCTTCGATAAGCTGGGTGTGCCGCTGCACGAGCGGGCGCGTTTGGCTGGGGTGGCTGTGGATGCGGTCTTTGACTCGGTCTCGGTCGGCACCACCTTCCAAAAAGAGCTGGAAGAAGCGGGCGTGATTTTTTGCCCGATGAGTGAGGCAGTCCAAAACCACCCCGAGTTGGTGCGCCAATACTTGGGCACCGTGGTGCCGCACACCGATAACTTCTTTGCGGCGCTGAACTCAGCGGTGTTTTCGGATGGGTCGTTTGTGTACGTGCCCAAAGACACGGTCTGTCCGATGGAGTTGTCCACCTACTTCCGGATCAATGCCCGCGACACGGGGCAGTTTGAGCGCACGCTGATTGTCGCAGAGCCAGGATCCAAGGTGAGCTACTTGGAAGGGTGCACCGCGCCCATGCGCGATGAGAACCAGCTGCACGCAGCGGTGGTTGAGCTGGTGGCGCTGGAAAAAGCACAGATCAAATACTCCACCGTCCAAAACTGGTACCCGGGTGATGAAAACGGCAAAGGTGGGATCTATAACTTTGTGACCAAGCGCGGCGATTGTCGTGGAGATGACTCGCGGATCTCGTGGACGCAGGTCGAGACAGGCTCGGCGATCACTTGGAAATACCCCTCGTGCATCATGCGCGGTGATCGCTCGGCAGGTGAGTTCTACTCGGTGGCGTTGACGCACAACCACCAGCAAGCCGATACCGGCACGAAAATGATCCACTTGGGCAAAGACTCGACAAGCAAGATCATTTCAAAAGGCATTTCGGCGGGCAAAAGCAACAACAGCTACCGCGGGTTGGTGCGGGTGGCGAAAAAGGCCGACAACGTCAGAAACTACACCCAGTGCGACAGTTTGTTGATTGGCAAGACCTGTGGGGCGCACACCTTCCCGTATATCGAGTCGGCCAATGCGGGTGCCAAAATCGAGCACGAGGCCACCACATCAAGAATTGGCGAAGACCAGCTGTTTTATTGCCGGTCTCGTGGCTTGGATGAGGAAGAAGCGGTGGCATTGATCGTCGATGGTTTTTGCAAAGAGGTCTTCAAAGAACTGCCAATGGAGTTTGCTGTGGAAGCGAAGGCTTTGCTGGAGATTTCTCTGGAAGGCTCGGTCGGTTAGCGCATTGGGCTCACCGTTTGGGCCATGACCGGTGTGTTGGTTGTGGCATGAGATGAAGTTAAATAATTGACCAATTGGATTGTTGGGTATGTTGAAGATAAAAAACTTGCACGTCAGTGTTGAAGATCAAGAGATTTTGAAAGGTTTGGATTTGGACATCGGTGCAGGCGAATTGCACGCTGTGATGGGTCCCAATGGGTCAGGAAAGTCCACCTTGGGCTACACCCTGGCCGGGCGCGAGGACTATGAGATCACCGAAGGCTCGATTGAGTTTGAAGGTCAAGACCTCGCCGAGATGGAGCCTGACGAGCGCGCGGCAGCGGGCGTGTTTTTGGCATTCCAGTACCCGGTGGAGATCCCCGGGGTCAACAACGCCTACTTTTTACGTGCGGCACTGAACGCACAAAGAAAAGCCCGCGGCGAAGAGGAAGTCAATGGCGTTGAGTTTCTGAAGATGGTCCGCGAGTCGTTAAAAGGGCTGGACATGGATGAGTCTTTGCTCAAGCGCGCGGTCAATGAGGGCTTTTCAGGCGGCGAGAAAAAACGCAACGAGATCACCCAGATGGCGGTCTTGCAACCGCGCTTGGCGATTTTGGATGAGACCGACTCGGGCCTGGACATCGATGCGTTGAAGCTGGTTGCTGAAGGCATCAATCGATTGCGAGACGGCAAGCGGTCGTTTTTGGTGATCACCCACTACCAGCGCTTGCTTGATTATTTGTCGCCTGACCATGTCCACGTGTTGTCGGATGGCCAGATTGTCGAAAGCGGTGGCCCTGAGTTGGCTCACCGGTTGGAGGCGCAAGGGTATGCGCACCTGGAGAGGGCATCGGCATGAGCGCATTGGCACAGACACTGTTGCCCAACGCTGACATCCAATCGGATGACTACCAGGCCACGCGCAAGCTGGGTTTGCAGCGGTTGATGCAACACGGGTTTCCAGATCAAAAAACCGAACAATGGAAGTACACCCCGCTTCGCGTGTTGGAACAAAGAGACGCGCAGCACGACATGGGTGCACCGGTGGCGTTGCCGTCTTGGCCTGTGGATGCCACCGTGCTTCATTTTGATGGCGGCGTGTTGCAGTCGAGCCCAGCTGATTTGGCCGAGGGCTTGACCTTGCTGCCAGAGGATCCCAAAGGTCTTGAGGGCCGTGACTTTGATGCGCTCTACGGCGGTCGTGAGGGGGCTTTTTCTTGGCTGAATCTGGCCAGATTTGATCACGCGTGGCGCCTAGAAGTCAGTGGTGAGCAAACGGTCATCATGGCCACCACCACCAGCGAGGGGTTCAATGCCAGTGTTCATCCAAGGATTCGGATTGAGGTTTTGCCGGGCGCTCGGTTGACACTGCTGCAAGATCAACAAGACGCCGGCGAAGGCTTGGTGAACATCAACTGCGAAATTGATGTGGCCGAGGGTGCGCGGGTGGAGCACGTGCTGTGTTGCCACACCCACGAGTCTGTGTGGGTGCAGCGAACCGATGTCGATATTCACAAAGACGCCGATTATCGCGTGGTGGCTTTTGACCGCGGCGGGCGATTGACGCGCCACGATTTGACCATGAGTCTGCGCGATGCCAGTGCCCACGGCGAGATTGATGGTTTGGTGGTGATGGATGGCCGCCAGCACGTGGACTGGCACACCGAAATTGTCCACTGCACCGGCCACACCAACAGCCGCGAGTCGTTTCGAATGTTGGCGGGTGGGTCGAGTGTCGGTGTGTTCAACGGACGCATCCACATCTATCCAGACGCCGATGACTCGCACTCGGATCTCAATACCGCCAACTTGCTGCTGAGTGATCAGGCGCGCGTGAACATCAAACCCGAGCTTGAGATTTATTCAGAGGAAGTCACGGCCAGCCACGGGGCCACCATCGGCCAGCTGGATGATCGGTCGCTGTTCTATATGCGCTCGCGTGGGTTGAGTGAAGCGCAGAGCTTGGCATTGTTGAAGTATGGGTTTGCTGCAGAGCCTTTGATGCAGATCCAAACGCCAGCACTTCGTGATTGGGCGCTTGAGCGCTTGAAAGAGGTGCTGTAAGTGACCGCTGAACGCGCCGATGTGGGATCTTTGGGGCTCGATGTCGAGGCGATTCGCCGCGAATTCCCCATTCTCGATCGTCGCGTTCATGACAAACCCCTGATCTATTTGGACAACGCCGCCACGTGCCAGCGTCCGCGTCAGGTGATTGAGGCCGTCGATCGGTTCTACCGCCACTACAACGCCAACGTTCACCGCGGTGTCCATCAATTGTCGGTTGAGGCCTCAGAGGCTTTCGAGGCGGCGCGGTCTGGCTTGGCCCGGTTTCTCAATGCTCCCAGCGAGCGTGAGGTTGTGTTCACCCGAGGGGTGACCGAAGCGGTGAATTTGGTGGCCAATTCATTTGTCCGGCCAACGCTCAAACCAGGCGATGAAATCCTCATCACCCACATGGAGCACCACGCCAACATCGTGCCCTGGCAAATGCTGTGTGAGCAAACCGGCGCCAACTTAAAAGTGATCCCGATGGATGCCTCAGGGGAGCTTATTGTTGAACAGATCCCTGAGCTGATCAATGAACGCACCAAGCTTGTTGGGGTGGTTCATGTCTCCAACGCCTTGGGGACGGTCAATCCGGTGGCTGACATTTGCCGCTTGGCCAAAGCACAAGGTGTGCCGGTGCTGGTCGATGGCGCGCAAGCCACACCGCACGTCAATGTTGACGTCCAGGCGCTGGATTGTGATTTTTATTGTGTCTCTGGGCACAAAATGTATGGGCCCACGGGCATCGGTGCGCTGTGGGCTCGCGCGTCGCACCTTGAGGCGATGCCGCCGTGGCAAGGTGGCGGTGAAATGATCCAGCACGTCACCTTTGAAAAGACGACCTTCAATGACATCCCGCACAAATTTGAAGCCGGGACACCCCACATTGCCGGTGCCATCGGCTTAAAAGCAGCGATCGACTTTTTGGATGAATGGGGCTTGGACAAGATTGCCGAGCACGAACAGCACCTGCTGGCCTACACCACGGAGCGGCTGTCGGCCTTTGAGGGGCTCAAAATCATTGGCCGGGCGCCTTCGAAGGGGCCGGTGGTGTCGTTTGTGATGGCGGGGGCTCATGCCAATGACATTGGCACCATCGTTGATCATTTTGGCGTCGCGCTTCGCACCGGCCACCATTGTGCGATGCCGGCGATGCAGTTTTTCGATGTGCCCGCCACGGCTCGGGTATCGTTTGCGGCCCACAACACCACCGATGAGGTGGATATCTTTTTGGAGGCGCTGACGCGCGCCCAGGGCATGCTCCAGCCGTAATGCTTGATCGGCTCTACCAGACCGTCATTCTCGAGCACAACAAGGCACCCAACAACTATGGTTCGCTGGCTTCAGCCACACACAGGGCGCGTGGGACCGACGCGCTGTGCGGCGATGACATTGAAATGTGGCTTGTGGTGACCGACGGTGCGATTGAAAAGGCTCAATTCTCAGGAGAGGCGTGCGCGGTCACCAAAGCCTGCGCCTCGATGTTGACCGAGTGGCTTGAAGGTCGGGCGGTGACGGAGGTGTTGCCGGGGTTTGAGGCTTTCAAGACTTTGTTGGCTGACCCCGCCCACCCGCCTGTTGCCGAGCTCGGCCCGCTCAACCACTTGCAGGCCGTCGGCCAGTTCCCGGCCCGCCGCGGCAATGCCTGCCTGCCCTGGCAGACCGCCTTGGAGGCTTTGGCGATCCCGTCTGGCTTGGCCTGATGCGCTGTGCGATAATACGGGGCTGTATTGATCTGACAAAACTCGAGGTTGAAACATGGATTTCTTGATTGCCAGTGCGATGGCACAAAGTGCCCAGCCAGAAGCGCCCAGCTTAATTGCCAGTTTGTTGCCCCTGATTTTGATTGTGGTGATCTTTTGGTTTTTGCTGATTCGTCCACAAATGAAGCGCAACAAAGAGCACAAAGCCTTGGTTGAAGGCCTGTCGGTGGGCGATGAAGTCGTTAGCGCTGGTGGCCTCCTTGGTCGTGTCAGCGCATTGGCCGACAGCTTTGTGACAGTCGAGGTCAGCGATGGCGTCGAAGTGAACATCCAGCGCCACTCGATTGCTCAAGTGGTCCCCAAAGGCACGATTAAGAACCTCTCCTGATGAATAAATTCCCTGCTTGGAAATATGCCCTGTTGATTGTGGCGCTGGGGTTGGGCGCGATTTACGCGTTGCCCAACTTGTTTGGTGATGATCCATCGGTTCAGATCTCATCGACGCGTGGCTTTGAGTTGCCCACTGAGTTTCCAGGTGAGGTTGAGCAGGTTTTGGATGTCGCCAGCCTGGACTTTAAGGCGATTGATTTCACGCCGCAGCGCTTGTTGGTGCGTTTTGATTCAACCGACTTGCAAGCGCGCGCCGCTGATGCTCTCCGGGAGCGTTTGGGCGATGAGTATGTGGTGGCGTTGAACCTGGCGCCAGCCACGCCCGATTCTTTGCGAGCAGTTTCGGCAGAGCCCATGGTTTTGGGATTGGATTTGCAAGGTGGCGTGCACTTTTTGATGGAAGTGGACATGGATGCCGCCCGCGAGCAGCAACTGGAGCGCTTTGTCAGCGACATCCGGTTGGTTCTTCGAAATGCAGGGCTGCGCTACCGCTCTGTCCGAGTCGACCGCAACGACATCGTTGCCGAGCTTCGAAGCCCAGAGGATCGGCAAGAAGCCAATCGGATCATCGCTCGAGACTTGCCAGAGTTGACGCTGGACAACCGCGATGGCTCAGAGACATTCAATATCCAAGCCCAGATTGATGAGACGGTGTTGCAAGAGCTCCAGCAAAACGCACTGCAACAAAACATCACCACCTTGAGAAACCGAGTCAACGAGCTGGGTGTGTCCGAGCCGATTATCCAGCAACAAGGCGCCAGCCGGATCGTGGTGCAGTTGCCTGGGGTGCAAGACACAGCCGAAGCCAAGCGCGTACTGGGGTCAACGGCGACGGTGGAGTACCGCGGCGTGGATGAACAAAACGACCCCTATGAAGCCCAGCGCACCGGTCGAGTGCCCGCGCAATCGCGTTTGTACTTTGACCGACAAGGCGAGCCAATTTTGTTGTCTCGCACTGTCATTGCCTCGGGAGACAATTTGGTGGGCGCGGCCGCAGGCTTTGACCAGCAATCGGGGCAACCAAATGTTGTGGTGACCCTCGACGGTGTCGGTGCCCGCCGGATGCTGGAGCACACCACAGAAAACGTCGGCAACAGGATGGCGGTGGTGTTCATCGAGCATCGTCCTGAAGTTGAGATGGTCGATGGCGAAGAGGTGCGCACCACACGCCGTGTTGAGGAAGTGATCTCGGCTGCGGTGACGCGTGAGCCTTTTGGTCGGCGGTTCCAAACCACCGGTTTGGGGACAGCCACGGAAGCGACGCAATTGGCCATGCTGCTGCGGGCCGGTGCATTGGCAGCCCCCATGCAGATTATCGAAGAACGGACCGTGGGCCCAAGCTTGGGCCAAGACAACATTGACCAAGGCTTCCAGTCGGTGATCATTGGCTTTGCGCTGGTGCTTGTTGTGATGGCGGTCTTCTACAAAGCCTTTGGCTTGATTGCCAACGTCGCTTTGACAACCAACCTGGTTTTAATCGTGGCGCTGTTGTCCATGCTGGGTGCAACGCTGACCCTGCCAGGCATTGCAGGGATTGTGTTGACCGTTGGGATGGCGGTGGATGCCAATGTATTGATTTTTGAACGAATTAAAGAAGAGCTTCGCTTGGGGAATACGCCACAAACAGCCATCCGGGCAGGGTATGAGAAAGCGTTCTCCACCATTGCAGATGCGAACGTCACCACATTGATCGCCGCGATTGTGCTGTTCATGTTTGGCACAGGACCGGTCAAAGGCTTTGCGGTGACTTTGAGTCTGGGGATTGTGACATCCATGTTCACAGCCATTTTGGGCACGCGCGCTGTGGTGAATTTGATTTATGGCAATCGCAAGCGCGTCAAAGCCTTGTCGATTTAAGGACTGAAGATGGACATTATCAAATCTGACACCACAATCAATTTCATGGGCCAACGCAAGCTGGCGGCTGCGTTTTCAGTGGTGCTCATTGTTTTGAGCATTGGCTCGCTTTCGGTGCGCGGCCTCAATTTCGGTTTGGACTTTACCGGCGGTACATTGATTGAGCTGTCCTACAGCCAAGCCCCTGAGCTCAACTCGGTTCGAGGCACATTGACCGAGATTGGCTTTGAAGAATTCACCGTCCAAACCTTTGGCTCGGCACGAGACATTGTTGTCCGCATTCCAGCCGATGACACCGGTGAGAGCGGGGCTGACTTGAGTACTCGAGTATTGGAGGCCTTGGCCGAGAACAATCCTGATGTGGATCTCAGGCGGGTCGAGTTTGTGGGCCCACAAGTGGGCCAAGAGTTGGCAGAGCAAGGCGGCTTGGCGCTGCTGTATGCGCTGTTTGGGATTTTGATTTATGTGTCGTTGCGTTTCCAGTGGCGGTTTGCTGTGGGGGCGGTTGTGGCCTTGATTCACGATGTATTGATCGTCTTGGGGTTTTTGTCGCTGTTTAAGATGAGCTTTGACCTGACGGTGGTTGCAGCGATTTTGGCTGTGATCGGTTACTCATTGAACGACACCATCGTGGTGTACGACCGGCTGCGCGAGAATTTTAGGATCAAGCGAAAAGGCACGGCCGTTGAGCTGACCAACCTGTCGATCAACCAGATGCTGGGCCGAACCTTGATGACATCGTTGACCACCATGGCCGTCTTGATTGCGCTGTTTTATTTCGGGGGTGAAATCATCCACGCATTCGCCTACACGCTGATCATGGGTGTCTTTGTGGGGACTTACTCATCCATTTATGTGGCGGGCAACGCTGCCATCATGCTTGGTGTGTCCAAACAAGATCTGATGCCTGTTGAGAAAGAGGGGGCGGATCAAGCGGATACCGAAGTGCTGCCAGAGAGGTTTAGACAAGGATGAACGCGCTTGAGTTAATTCGTGGTTTTCGGTGGCCGATGCTATTGGCTTTGGTCATTGTCTCGCCTTGGGCCATGGCCGCCAATGGCCATGTGGTTGACGTGTCGTTGTGGATTGCAGGTGAGCCGTATGAGGTTGACACGCCCGTGTCACTGACCGACGGCGAAGGCGCCTTGGAGGTCCCCAACAGCCACCGACTGACCTTTGAGCTTGAACCCGTTGAGGACGCTTCCGCGCCTGCCGGGTCTGTGTGGCTGACCGTCGGTGTGTCACGGTGGAATGACTCAGAGCAAAGCTGGGAACATGTCACCGAATCACTCCTCGGTGGTCCCATGGGCCGGTCCCAAAAACTCAGCCTATCGCAGCCCGGCGCTGACGCCACACCCGAAGACGCGGAAGTCTATCTGATCACGACCGTGCACCCAAAAGGACAATGAAAGCCTACATCCTGGACGGGCGAGCGCCTTACGCTTGGATCGCCATGGCATGTATGGGCTTGTTGGGGTATGCCTATTTTGCAGAGTTTGTGATGGGGCTTGAGCCCTGTCCGTTGTGTATGCTGCAACGCTTTGGGTTCATGGGCATTTTGGTGGTTGCACTGTTGGCCATTCTTCACAATCCTGGCCCATTGGGGCGGTGGCTGTATGCACTGCCAATGCTCGCCAGCGCGGGCTGGGGGCTGACCACGGCCTACCGACACGTGTGGTTGCAAAGTCTGCCCGAAGACGAAGTGCCCGATTGTGGTCCTGGGCTTGAGTTCATGCAGTCGTATGGGTTCAGCTGGGCCGAGATTGTGACCGAGGCTTTCACCGGATCCGGGCAGTGCGCTGAGATTGACTGGGCATTTCTTGGATTGTCGATGCCTTATTGGACCCTCATCTGGTATGTTATTGCTGTCGTTTTTATTTTTACCGCAGCGGTTTGGGGCCGACAGATCAGCGCTCAGTAAGCCTGCAAGTCAAACGTAAGGACAAGACCATATGACCCGTCCCGTTGAATCCGTTCGCGTTGCCAAAGACTGGACACCAGATTCGTGGCGCGAGAAGACTGCACTCCAACAGGCCACCTATCCTGATCAGGCGGCGCTGGATGGCGCGCTCCAGGAGCTTCAGGCGTTGCCGCCTTTGGTGACGTCTTGGGAGATCTTGTCGCTTAAAAAACAAATCGCCGAGGCTCAGCAGGGCAAGCGCTTCTTGCTGCAAGGGGGCGATTGTGCTGAGCTTTTTTCAGAATGCCAGCCCTCAATTGTGGCCAACCGGCTGAAAGTCTTGCTGCAGATGTCGTTGATTATGCTTCATGGCCTTGAAATCCCGGTCTTAAGAATCGGGCGGTTTGCTGGCCAGTACGCCAAGCCACGCTCTGAGGACATGGAAACGATTGACGGGGTGAGTTTGCCGAGTTACCGCGGTGACTTGGTGAATGCGCCTGAATTTACAAAAGCGTCTCGGACACCCGACCCCAACCGATTGCTGAGGGCGTATTCGCATTCGGCCATCACAATGAACTTTGTCCGGGGCTTGGTCGATGGCGGGTTTGCCGACCTTCATCACCCCGAGTATTGGGATTTGGGGTGGGTCGAGCACTCGCCACTGGCTGAAGAGTTTCACCGCATCAGTCAAAGCATCGGCAGTTCGGTGCGATTTGTGGAGACCATTACCGGTCAAACGCCTGGTGCCTTGAGGCGGGTGGATTTTTTCACCTCGCATGAGGCGCTGCACTTGCCCTTTGAATCGGCGATGACACGCCAGGTCCCGCGTCAATGGGGGCATTTTAATCTGTCCACCCATTTTCCCTGGGTGGGGCTTCGCACCGCGCAGATCGACGGTGCGCACATGGAGTTGGTGCGGGGCATTCGAAACCCGATCGGCATCAAGGTGGGCCCTGGCATGAGTGGGGCTGATGTTCAAGCCTTACTCAAACACGTCAACCCAGACGATGAGCTGGGCCGGGTGGTGTTGATTCATCGCTTGGGCGCAGACAAAATTGCTGATGAGTTGCCCGGCTTGATTGATGCGGTCAAGTCCACCGGCTCACCGGTGCTGTGGATTTGTGATCCCATGCACGGCAATACAGAGAAGACGAGCAACGGCTATAAGACTCGGCGGTTCGATAACATCCAAGCCGAGGTTGAACAAGCCATCGACATCCACGCAAGCCAGGGGTCGCGGTTGGGCGGCTTGCACTTGGAGCTGACGGGTGAAAATGTCACCGAGTGCATCGGGGGTGCCAGACGCTTAAGCGAGACCGATCTGGTCACGGCGTATAAAACAACGGTGGATCCCCGCCTCAATTATGAGCAAGCGCTGGAGTTGGCGATGCTGGTGGTTAAAAAGCACCGGAGCATCGCTTAACTCCAGGATTTGGCTTGATCACAAGAGGTCTTTGACGGCCTCACGTTCCTCGCGGAGCTCTCGGTCTGTGGCGTCCATGCGCTCACGCGAGAAGCCATCTATATCAAGCCCTTGCACGATCTCCCAGCGACCGTTTTTACAGGTGCAGGGGAACGAATAAATCACGCCCGGCTCAATGCCATAACTGCCGTCGGCGGGCACCGCCATTGATACCCAGTCATTGGCGGGTGTGCCCAGCGCCCAATCTCTGATGTGATCAATGGCGCTGGAGGCGGCTGATGCTGCGCTGGATGCCCCACGGGCCTTGATGATGGCCGCGCCGCGTTGCTGCACGGTGGGAATAAAGTCCTTCTCGTACCAGGCTTGATCGATTTGGGGCATGACCGGATTGTCATTGATGGTGACGTGGTGCAAATCAGGGTATTGCGTCGACGAGTGGTTGCCCCAGATCGTCATTTTTTGGATGCTGGCGTGGTGCGCATTTTGGTGTTGTGCCAATTGGGCCAAGGCTCGGTTGTGATCGAGTCGGGTCATGGCCGTGAAGTTTTCTGCGGGCAGGTCAGGGGCGTTTGCCTGAGCAATCAAAGCATTGGTATTGGCAGGATTGCCGACCACCAGCACTTTCACATCGTGGCTGGCAACTCGGTTCATGGCTGCGCCTTGGGGCCCAAAAATTTTTCCGTTCTCGCTCAGCAGGTCGGCCCGTTCCATGCTGGGTCCGCGCGGCTTGGAGCCCACCAAGATCGCATAGTCTGCCTCTTTAAATCCTTCATCCAAATCCGTGGTGGCAATGACGTCATGGACCAGCGGGAATGCCGAATCATCGATCTCCATGACCACGCCTTTGAGCATATCGAGCGCGGGTGGGATTTCGATCAACTGCAAGATAACAGGCTGGTCTTTGCCCAGCATATCGCCAGCAGCAATTCGAAAGATCAGCTGATAACCGATTTGGCCGGCAGCGCCTGTAATGGCAATGCGCACGGGAGCTTTCATTGAAATTTTCTCCAATTGGAATCTGTCAAACCCTTATTTTACAATACTTGCGGCATGTCTCGTCAGATGGGCAGACACAGGCGCTGGTTTGCGGTACGCTCAACAGATTGCTACATTGAGAACTCATTACAAGGAGTCGCCACCATGTCCATCAGTCAATTTTCTCTTCCGTCGCTGCGTGCCCGCTATCTCGTTGGTATTTTGATCCTGACGCTGTGGGCATCGCCGGGTTTCGGATACGACAGGATCACCGGTGAGTTGTTCGCCTCTCGGTCTGAGGTGATGGGCCAAAACGGCATGGCGGCGACATCGCATCCTCTGGCCACGCAGATTGCGGTGGATATTCTCAAGCAAGGCGGGCATGCGGTCGATGCCGCCATTGCAGCGAACGCGGCGTTGGGGCTGATGGAGCCGACCGGCAATGGCTTGGGTGGTGACATGTTCGCCATCGTCTGGGATCAGTCCGCGCAGGAGTTGACGGGCTATAACGGCTCCGGGCGCTCTCCTGAAGATTTGAGCCTTGAGTGGTTCCAAGACAACGGTTATCAAGACATTCCAAAAAGAGGGCCACTGCCGGTGTCGGTGCCTGGTGTGGTTGACGGCTGGTTTGCGTTGCACGAACGCTATGGGCAATTGGAAATGGCTGACATTTTGGCGCCGACCATCGACTACGCCGAAAATGGTCACCCCGTCCATGAGCTTATCGCGTGGTATTGGGACCGGACGGTGCCGATATTGGCACCCTATCCTGGGTTTATTGAGCAATTCACGGTGGATGGGCGCGCACCCCAAGCCGGAGAGATCTGGAAAAACCCCAACTACGCCGACACCATGAGAATACTGGTGGATGAGGGGCGCGATGGCTTTTACAAAGGCGAGCTGGCGCGTCGAATCAGCGACTACATGGCCGAAAATGACGGCTTTCTCGATTATGACGACCTGGCCAACCACCAGGGGGAATGGGTGGAGCCGGTCTCGACGAACTACCGTGGTTATGATGTATGGCAGATTCCGCCCAATGGCCAAGGCATTGCGGGTTTGCAAATCCTCAATGTTTTGGAGGGTTTTGACTTGTCTGAGATTGAGTTTGGGTCAGCAGAGCATGTCCACTTGTTTGTTGAAGCCAAAAAATTGGCGTTTGAAGATCGGGCCCGCCACTACGCCGACCCCGACTACATGGAAGTGGATGTTGATTGGCTGATTTCCAAAGAGTATGCGGCCAAGCGTCGCGAGTTGATTGATCCTGATCAAAGCGCTCGAACTGTTGAGGCCGGTCGCCCTGAGTTAAATGAAGGCGACACGATTTATCTCACCACCGCTGATCAATACGGCAACATGGTGTCGTTTATTCAATCGAACTATCGAGGCATGGGCTCAGGGATGACGCCCCCAGGCGCGGGCTTTATTTTGCAAAACCGTGGTGAGATGTTTGTCTTGAAAGAAGGCCACCCCAACACGTTCGCCCCAGCCAAGCGACCCTTCCACACCATCATCCCGGCATTCATCACTGAAAATGGCCAACCTTGGGTGAGCTTTGGGTTGATGGGTGGCGGCATGCAACCCCAAGGGCACGCGCAGATTGTCATGAACCTGGTGGATTTTGGCATGGGCTTGCAAGAGGCGGGCGATGCGCCCCGCATTCACCACACCGGGTCAACAGAACCCACCGGCCAGGCTTTACAAATGACCGATGGCGGTGAGATCAACTTGGAGTCTGGGTTTGACTACGACACCATTCGCGGGCTTTTGGACAGGGGCCATCGCGTCAGCTGGGCGAGGGGTCCTTTTGGTGGTTATCAGGCCATCATGGTGGACTATGATCAGCGCACCGAGCCACCGACTCGGGTGTATCGGGGCGCTTCAGAGAGCCGGAAAGACGGTCAAGCCGCTGGGTTTTAATTCGACCCCGCAGCGGGGGTGAGCATCAGTGGCGTGGGTGTCAGGCCGGTTCAAGGCAGTGCATGCTAAATTGTGCCTGGCTGTCGAGCCAGTACCGGACAGGCGCGAGGCCTGTGGCTTTGGCCAGATCTTGAAAGCCCTCGATGGAGTACTTGTGGGAGCTTTCGGTGTGGATGGTCTCACCAGGACTAAACGCAAAAGTGTCCTCATCGATTGTAATGGTGGTGGGGGTTTGCGCCACCAAGTGCATCTCAACGCGCTGGAGGTCCCGATTAAAACGCGACTCGTGCGCGAAAGCTGTCATGTCGATTTGAGCACCCAGCTCATCGCGCATCCGCTGTAACACGTTGGTGTTGAACTTTGCCGTGACCCCCTCACGGTCATCGTAGGCTCTGAGCAATTGATTGACGGGCTTAATCAGATCCACCCCAATAAAGATCAGCCCATTGCCCCCAGCCATTCGGCGCATCCGAACCAAGAATGCTTGCGCTTGGTCGTGCGTGAAATTGCCAATGGTGGAGCCAGGGAAATAAATCACTCGCCGCCTGGCTGTTGGCTCAAGGCTCAAATGACTGGGGTCGATGTCCTCGGTGTAGTCTGCTTGAAGCGGTTGGACTTCAAGATCTTCAAAACGCTTTTCAAGCTGGGCCACAGAGGCGTCCAGTGCTGTTTTGGAAATCTCGATGGGTGTGTAGGCGCGAGGCGCTTTAAGCGAGGACAAAAGCAATTCGGTCTTGATGCCCGAGCCGGACCCGAATTCAATAATGTGCGCATTGGTGCCAATCAGTTCAGCGACCTCTGCGATCTGGTTTTGGTGGATCTCGAGATCCGCTCTGGTGACGTAGTAATCATCGGTGTCACAAATTTGCTCAAACAGCTCAGAGCCTTTGGCATCGTATAAGTACTTGCACGGCAACCAACGCGGCGACGCGCTCAACCCCGCCACAACATCTTGTTTGAATGCACTCATCTGGCCACCACTTGTCACACGTTGGTTGGGTTTTTACACATCCCGGGCAAGGCGCAGGCCACTGAACTGCCAGCGATCGGGTGGGTAGAAGAAATTTCGATAGCTGGTTCGCACATGCCCCAAGGGGGTGGCACAGCTGCCGCCGCGCAACACCATTTGGTTGGCCATAAATTTGCCGTTGTACTCACCAATGGCGCCAGCAACGGGCTTAAACCCAGGGTAGGGTGAATAGCTCGAGGCGGTCCACTCCCACACATCACCAAACAGCTGAACCAATGACTGAGCGTGCGCTTGGTCTGTGGTCGCATCCGGTGCGCTGGCTGGGTGGTACCGTTGGCTGTCAGAAAAATGACCGCCGTTGATCGGGTCGGCCTTCACCGATCGGGCCGCAACCTCCCATTCTGCCTCGGTCGGTAGACGCGCGCCCGCCCACAACGAAAAGGCGTGGGCCTCATAGAAGCTGATGTGACAAACGGGCTCTTCAGGATCCACCTCCCGCCAGCAGCCCAGAGTCTGCAAATACCACTGATCTTCCTCTTGGCGCCAGTACAACGGTGCTTGGATGTCATTGTCACGCCGCCATGCCCAACCATCCGACAGCCACAAATTGACATCGTGATAGCCCCCTTCATTCATAAACTGCAGATACTCTCCACAGGTCACTGGGCGGCGAGCCAGCTCGAAGTCATCCAAAAACACCCGGTGTTGGGGCGTTTCGTTGTCGAAGTGAAAGCTTAAGGGGTCCGAGACCGCTTGCGGGTCGTGGCCGATCTCATGAATGCCACCTTGGATCTTCACCCAGCGTTGTGCAGCCGCCGGACCGATGGGGTCTGGGCGCTTGGTCCATGCCGGCGCGATCGGATTGAAGCTGAACGCGTGCTTGAGGTCGGTGGCCATCAATTCTTGATGCTGTTGTTCGTGATTGAGGCCCAGCACGACCAAGGTGGCAACCTCATCGATCGCTGAGTCTGGCACGCGAGCCAAGAGGTCTTGCATGGATTGGTCGATGTGGTTCCGGTACACCGCCACCTCGTCGCAGTCGGGCCTCGACATCAGGCTGCGTTGAGCGCGCGGAAACTGCTGTCCCACCCCGTTGTAATACGAATTAAACAGGTACGCGAACTGTTCATTGATCGGTTGATACTCAAACCCCCATTGCCCAGAGTAGGCCTTGAGAACAAAAGTCTCAAAAAACCAGGTCGTGTGTGCTCTGTGCCATTTCATTGGGCTGGCACCAGGCATGGACTGCAGGTTTTGATCTTCTGGGCTGAGACCCGAGGCCATCCGGTCAGACTGGCCGCGAACCGTTTGAAATTGATTAAGAAGCTCCTCACCCATGGATGCATGGGCGCGAATGGATGCAGGATTGACAGCCATAATTTGAATAGAATGCTTTGAGTGGTGAGTTTATTGTTGCACAGCCAGATCGCAGTTTCTTTACAAATGTCAAAATGGCGAAGGCCCCAAAAGATCAACCGCCAATGCTGTCAGCGGCGATATTTTGCCAATCGATAACGCAGTGCGCGTTCGGTGATGCCCAATTGCACCGCGGCGTCATGGCGCTGATAGGCATTGTCTTTGAGCGCTTGGTCGATCATTGTCTGCTCGGTCAGTTGCAACGCCTCAGATAGCGTTGTCGGTCGATGGCATTCAGGTGAGCTCACAGGATTTGATGGTGTCCTCTGGGCCTGCAAGCCCAGATCACTCCAGTCGATGGCTGCGCTGGACGACCAGATCAATCCTCGGGTCAAGGCGTGCTCCAACTCTCGCACATTGCCTGGGAAGGGGTGATGGGCCAAAGCTTTGAACGCACCAGGGCGGAGGGGCTTTTCTGGCAGTTGCATCCGCTGGGCCACTTTGGCGATCAGGTGTTGGCTCAGTGCGCTTAGATCCTCGACCATGTCCACCAGTGGGGGTGTTTCAATCTGAGCGACCTTGAGGCGATGAAAGAGGTCCAGCCTAAAAAGCCCTTGTGAGACGGCTGCCTCCAGTGACTGGTTGGTCGCGGCGATGATGCGCACATCAACGGGCTTGTCTTGAGTGCTCCCCAGCGCTCGAATGGTGTGGGTTTCCAAAGCGCGCAACAGTTTCACTTGCATCTTTTTGGGCAATTCACCAATCTCGTCTAAAAAGAGCGTGCTTCGATTCGCGGCCGCCAGCAGCCCTGGCTTGTTCTCGGCTGCGCCAGTGAAGGCGCCAGCGCGGTGACCAAACAGCTCGCTTTCGAATAAGTCCGCGGGGATGGCGCCGCAGTTGATGGCCACCCACGGGTGGCCACGGCGGTGACTGTGGGTGTGAATCAGCTCGGCAGCCAGTTCTTTGCCCGAGCCTGAAGGTCCTTCAATAAGCACGTTGACATCGAGCGTGGCCAAGCGCTGAATCTGGTGCTTGAGGCTGAGCATGGCTGGACTTTGGCCGATCAAAGTCTCGTCGATGGCACGAGGCGGTGGGGGCAGGTCCATTCTTTGAGTCTAGACCGTGCTTTGGGCACCGCTGAATCAGACTTTGGCGGTAAAATAGACGAGAAAACACCGCCTTTGTTTGATAACCGAGCCGAAATCCATCAAAATAAGCGGCTGATTGGCGATTTTCTTTACCAACTTTGACCCCAGGGAACCCAAGTCAATGAATTTTCATGAATATCAGGCCAAGGACTTGTTTGAGCAATACGCCATTCCAGTCCCCAAAGGTGAGCTGGCCACCACCCCCGATGAAGCCGTTGAAGCCGCCAAGAAGGTCGGCGGCAGTCAGTGGGTCGTCAAAGCGCAGGTCCATGCCGGTGGGCGTGGCAAAGCCGGTGGTGTCAAGCTGGCTGACAGCCTTGATGAGGTGAAATCCGAGGCCGAGCGGATGCTTGGCATGGATATTGAAACCTACCAAACAGGTGGCCTTGCGCTGCCTGTGAACAGCGTGTTGATTGCTGAAGCCACCGATATCGAACAAGAGCTCTACTTGGGTGCTTTGATCGATCGGACACACAAATCCATTGTGTTCATGGGCTCGGCTGCCGGCGGTGTGGACATTGAGCAAGTGGCGGCAGACACGCCAGAGAAAATCATCACCGAAATCATGGACACGGCCGCAGGGTTTATGCCCTACCAGGCTCGCAAAATGGGCTTCAAGATGGGCCTAAATGCGCGTCAAGTTGGTCAGTTGACCAAAATCATGGCCGGTTTATACCGCTTGTTTGTCGACAAAGACATCAGCTTGATTGAAGTCAATCCCCTGATCATCGATGGCGAGGGCAACCTCAGCGCGCTCGATGCCAAACTCAACGCCGATGACAATGCCTTGTACCGCCACCCTGAATTGGCTGACATGCGCGACGAGTCGCAAGAAGACCCCACTGAATTGGCCGCGTCCAAGCACGATCTCAACTACGTGACTTTGGATGGCAACATTGCCTGCATGGTCAACGGCGCAGGCCTGGCCATGGCGACAATGGATGTCATTAAGCTCGCCGGTGGTGAGCCTGCCAACTTCTTGGATGTGGGTGGCGGCACCAACGCAGAGCGCGTGAAAGAAGCATTCAAGCTGATTTTGTCGAGTGAGAGTGTTGAGGCCATCTTGGTCAATATCTTCGGTGGCATCGTGCGTTGCGACTTGATTGCTGAGGGCATCATCAACGCCGTCCGTGACATCGATCTCAACGTCCCCGTGGTGGTGCGCTTAGAAGGCACCAATGTCAACGAGGGCAAACAGCTATTGGCAGACAGTGGCCTGACCATCATCACTGCTGACGATCTTAACGACGGCGCCCGCAAAGCGGTCGCGGCGGTCCAAGCCTGAAGGAATGCATGAATCATGAGTGTTTTAGTTGATAAAAATACCCGCGTAATCACCCAAGGCTTCACGGGCGCGCAAGGCACGTTCCACTCTGAACAAGCGATGGCCTATGGCACCCAATTGGTGGGTGGTGTCACACCTGGCAAGGGTGGCCAGACCCACTTGGATCGGCCTGTTTTCAATACGGTCGAAGAAGCGGTTGACGAAGCCGGTGCTGACGCCTCCATGATCTTCGTGCCGCCGCCTTTTGCAGCCGATGCGATTTTAGAAGCGGCCGATGCTGGCATTCGTGTCATCGTTTGTATCACCGAGGGCATCCCGGTGTTGGATATGATGCGCGTTAAAGCCGCGCTGGCCGATTACGATGACGTCACCTTGATCGGGCCCAATTGCCCCGGCATCATCACGCCAGGCGAGTGCAAAATTGGCATCATGCCCGGCCAGATTCACAAGCCTGGACGCGTGGGGATTGTCTCTCGCTCTGGGACCTTGACCTATGAGGCGGTCTTCCAAACCACGCAGGTGGGGTTGGGTCAGACCACGTGTATCGGTATTGGTGGCGACCCCATCCACGGCATGAGCTTTGTCGATTGCCTGTCGCTGTTCCAAGAAGACGAGGCCACCGAGGGCATCATCATGGTCGGTGAAATCGGCGGCAGTGCCGAAGAAGAGGCGGCTGAATTCATCTCAGAGCAGGTGACCAAGCCTGTGGTCGGCTACATCGCTGGTGTCACCGCGCCTCCAGGCAAGCGCATGGGGCACGCTGGGGCGATCATTTCCGGTGGCGAAGGCACGGCAGACGCCAAGTACAAAGCGCTTGAGAAGGCGGGCGTGACGACCGTGCGATCACCGGTGGAGCTGGGCGCTGCCATCTCAGGTTGCTTAAGCTGAAAATAGCACTGGCACAATTCGATTTCGAGGTTGGCCACATCACGGCCAACCACGATCGAATCATCCAATTGATTGCACAAGCCAGAGATCAGCACAACGCTGATCTTCTGGTCTTTCCTGAGCTCTCCTTGACCGGGTACCCGCCTGAGGATTTGGTGTTGCGTCCGGGTTTCATGCGTCGGACCGAGCAAACCCTCCACGATATTGCCAATCACGTTCATGGCATTGATGTCATTGTCGGCCACCCCCGAGCGGAAGGTGAGCGTCGCTACAACTCGAGCTCTTGGCTTCGGGATGGCAAGATTGTTGGCACCTACGACAAGTGGGACCTCCCAAATTACGCCGTGTTTGATGAGCGGCGCTACTTTGTCCCAGGCGACCAACCTTTGGTCATTGAAGTGGCCGGTGTGCGGGTGGGGGTGCTGATTTGCGAAGACACTTGGACACCCGAAGCGGCCCAAGCTGCCGAGCAAGCCGGCGCCGAGCTGTTGGTCTCGGCCAACGCCTCGCCTTTTTATATGCAAAAGCATTTGGATCGCAGCCAGGTACTCAAAGAGCGCCACCAAGAAACGGGGCTGCCGATCATCTACCTCAATTGCGTCGGTGGGCAAGACGAGCTGGTGTTTGATGGACATTCTTTGGCCATTGATGGCCATGGTCAACTGTCGGTGCCTGCTCCGTTATGCCAAGAGGCTTTGTTGGTCTTGGACTACGACAAAGACAGCGGTCGGTTTGACCCTGTTGTTTGGCCTGAGGGCACCACCGAAGATTTGGCGGTGGTCTATGAGGTGTTGACCCTTGGGCTTCGAGACTATGCCAGAAAAAACAAATTTCAATCGGTGGTGTTGGGTTTGTCGGGTGGGGTCGACTCCGCGCTGACAGCCGCCATCGCGGCTGATGCGGTCGGTCCGGACAACGTTGTGGCGGTGATGATGCCGTCTCGCCATACGGCTGAGTTGTCGCTGATTCTGGCCACCGAGCAGATTACGGCGATGGGGCTTCGCCATGAGAACATCTCCATTGAGCCGATTTATCAGTCGATGCTGAACCAGCTCACAGAGGTCTTTGCGGGCACTCGCGAAAACTTCACTGAGGAGAATCTCCAAGCACGCGCCCGCGGGACAGTCATCATGGCGTTGTCGAACAAATTTGGCCACCTGCCTCTGGCGACCAGCAACAAAAGTGAATTGGCCACCGGATACTCCACCATCTATGGGGACATGTGCGGTGGATTCAGTCCAATCAAAGACTGTCTCAAAGAAATGGTTTATCGTTTGTGTGATCATCGCAACACGCGCTCACCAGCCATTCCACAAGGCGTCATTGAGCGCCCGCCCTCTGCGGAGTTGTCGCCCAACCAGTTGGATCAAGACCGCCTGCCGCCTTATCCCGTGCTTGATGAAATCATTACCCGATACGTCGAGCTCGATGAGCCCATCGCCGCGATCGTTTCGGCGGGTTTTGAAGAAGCGGTGGTCCGGAAAGTCGCTGGCATGGTGCTGGCCGCAGAATATAAGCGCCGGCAAGGCGCGCCGGGCCCGCGGATCACACGCCGGGCCTTTGGGCGCGATCGGCGCTATCCCATCACCTCTGGCTGGCGTGACAGCGGGCTGATTGAGGACACATGAGCCGATCGCCTCAACAGCATCGAGTTGAGGCAGCGGTTCGTTGCATTGTTCGCGCTTTCGAAGACTACAACGCCAGTTTTTCAGACATCACGCGGCGAGCAAAGCGACGCTTTCTAAGCCATGATCGTCAAGGGATGACGCAAGACATCAACGAGCGTTTTGCGCTTTACGATACCGCCATCCACGATGCCATTGAGCGCTTGGAACAAATCCTCATCGAGCGGCTGTTCTCTCGAGCCATTTGGGTCCAGATCCGCCATGAATATGAAAAGGCGACCGAGGGCGTCACCGATGCCAAGCTGTATCAGACGTTTTTTAACACCCTCAGCCGGCGTTTGTTTAAAACCACGGGCGTCGATCCTGCAGTGGAGTTCACCCTCGATGATCGGCCCACCAGCGCCTGGGTTGATCCGCCCACCACCGGCCACCATCTGAGCTTGCAAGATCGGGCTGGGCTTGAGTCCTTCTTAATGGCTTTGGCCGCACCGTGGTCCACAGCCACAGCCATGGCCGATATCGATTATCACGCGGTATCTGAGCGGCTGGCCGAGGCCTACCCGAGTCCAGACGCTTCTCTTGCCATCGAAATGCTGACGCCGTGTTTTTACCGCGCAGGCCGTGCTTATCGTGTCGGTCGGGTCTGTAAAGCCGGCGCGCACCAGCCCATCGTCTTTGCGTTTAAGTCGGCCGATGGGGTCGTCTCGTGCGAGGCTGTGCTCACCCAAACCCGCGAGATCAGCATCTTATTTGGCTATACTTTCAACTACTTCATGGCCGATTTGGATGCGGTTGAGCCGGTCATTGAGTTTTTAAGCGACCTGCTGCCCAGCAAACCGCGGGCAGAGCTCTACACGGTTTTGGGGCGAGTCAAGCAGGGAAAAACGGAGCGCTATCAGTCTTTCTTCTCATACTTGCTCGCCCACCCAGAAGAAAAAATGGTCGAGGCCGAGGGCAAAAAGGGCATGGTCATGCTGGTGCTGACCTTGCCAGGCTATCCTGTGGTCTTTAAGTTGATCAGAGACCGATTCGCGCCATCAAAGACGGTGACGCGGACCGACGTTCTTGAACGCTACCACTTGGTCTTTAAGCATGACCGTGTCGGGCGGCTGATCGATGCCCAGGAGTTCCGTGAGCTCAAGCTGCCACTGAGCTCGTTGTCGAGTGAATTGCTGGACACCCTGTTGACCGAGTGCGCTCGGTTGGTTGAAATCACCGATGGTGAGGTGCTGATCCACCATTGCTATGTCGAAAGACGGGTTCATCCGCTTGATTTATATTTGGCCAGCGCCGATGAGCGGGCGGCCGTCAAAGCGGTGCTGGACTATGGCCAGGCGATCAAGGATTTGGCACGCTCAAACATCTTTGCAGGCGACCTGTTGCCGAAGAACTTCGGTGTCACAGGCTCGGGTCGGGTCATTTTCTACGACTATGACGAGCTTCGTCTGCTCGATGAATGTCGATTTCGGCATTGGCCCCAGACTGACGATGATGTCATGTCGATGAGCGCTGAGCCGTGGTTTCATGTGGGCGAAGACGATGTCTTTCCCGAGCAGTTCCCATTGTTTATGGGGTTAAACAAAGAACGCTTGAATGTTCTAAGAGCCCAGCATGGCGAGCTGTTTGATGCCGATTGGTGGCAGCAAACTCAGGCCCATGTCAGCCAAGGCCACGAGCTCGATGTCCCGCCATTCGGCCCTCAGGCCCGCATTACTCGGGCGTGAGGTGTTGATCAAAAAACCGTGCAATCGTTTGATAGACATGGAGCCTTTGGCCTTCGCCTGAGATGGCGTGTTTCTCGCCTGGGTAGGTCATCAAGTCAAACTCAATCGCTTGGTCTTGGAGGCGTTGCATCAAAACGGTCGAGTGGGTAAACAGCACGTTGTCATCCGCCATGCCATGGATCAACAGCAACGGATCGTCGATTTGGTCAGCGTAGGTCAACACATTGGCTTTGTCGTAGACCTCCGGCGACTCACGCGGGTCTCCCAAATACCGCTCGGTATAGTGGGTGTCATACAGTGACCAATCCGTCACTGGAGCCACCGCCACGCTGGCGGCAAAGTCACCGGGGTACTGACTGGCTGCCATGAGCGCTAAGTAGCCGCCATAGCTCCAACCAAAAATGCCCAGTCGGTTGGGATCCACAAAAGGCTGAGACCGCAACCAATCCACGCCCACCATTTGATCGACCATCTCGATTTGGCCCAGGCGCTGGTATGCCGCGTCTTGGAACGCTTTGCCTTGGCGCACAATCCCACGATTGTCCAAAGAGAAGACGATATAGCCTTGCTGGGCCATGTATTGGTCAATCAATGCCCGCCTAGACCACTGGTTGGTGGCCAGTCGGGAGGTTGGTCCGCCATAGACGTGTACAAAGACAGGGTATTGGTCTTCGGCATCAAAGTCTGGGGGTGTGGTCATTCGATAATGCAGGCGCTGCGCCTCAGGGCCAAGCAATGCACCAAACTCGCCGCGTTGATGGGCGCTGGCATATGGCCAATAGGGGTGGTCGGGGCTGACCTTGTTTTCATTCAGCCACGCCAAGCGCTCGCCATCGGAACGGTGGAGGGCAAGCTGGGGCGGTTGGGTGGTGCTTGAGTACTGGTCGATATAAAACCTGGCGTGCTGGTCCATCACCACCTCATGCCAGCCGGCCTTTATGGACACCTGGCTGACCACATCGGGGGCCTGGGTGACCAACGAGGTTCGGAGCAATTGCTTTTCGGTTGGGTCGGGGTAAGCGGCGGTGAAATAGACAAGCCCTAAAGTCTCATCGACACCTTCGAGGCGATCGACCGCCCATGGGCCTTGTGTGAGCGCTTGGAGTTGTTCGCTTTCAAAGTCATAAAAATAGAGGTGGTTGTGCCCGTTTCGTTCGGATGACCAAATTAAGCCAGAGCCGTCACTCAAGTAGTGCAGGTCATCGTGAAGGTTGACCCACGTGCTTGCCTGTTCAACCACCAGGGTCTTTTGCCGTTGGCTTTGCAGATCGTATTGGATTAATTCCAGTGTTTTTTGATCGCGGCTTTGTCGCTGGTAACTTAAAGACCGACCGCTGGGCAACCAATCAACCCGCGGAATATAAATGTCAGTCTCTGCACCCAAATCCACCCACTGGGTGTCGTGACCCTCACCTGGCTCAGACGGCATCGACACGATCCCCAATTGATACATGACGTTGGCGGTGCCGGCGTATGGATAACGTTGATCGACCATTTGGATGGTGTCGGCTTGGACCTCATAGCGCTTTGTAACTTCAATGGGGGATTCATCCACACGTAAAAACGCGATGGCATCGCTGTTTGGTGACCACCAATACCCCGTTTGTCGGCCCATTTCTTCTTGTGCAATAAACTCGGCCATGCCATTTTTAATGGCCCCACCGCCATCGGTGGTCAGCGGTTGGGGTGTTTTGTCATCCAAGCGGGTCACCCACAGGTTCTGGTTGCGGATAAACGCCACATGGTGGCCGTCGGGCGATATCTTGGGGTCTGTGTCGAACGCATCATCATCGGTCACGGCTTCAACCACCAAAGGTGAGCGATCTAAGTCGACCACATAGACGTTCCCACCCAGTGGAAAGACCAAAAAGCGCCCGTCAGCCGAGTAGTCATATTCAACAATCCCGGTCAACGCTGAAATGCGTGCGCGTTCACGCCGGGCTTTTTCTTCATCACTCAAAGGGCCCTCATCGGGCATCACATCGTCGGCGGCGACCAACAAACGCATGGTCTGATCTTCGATGTGATACTCCCAAAGATCCATGCGGTTTTTATCATCCACTTGGCCTTGGGTAAACGTGACCCGGTCTCCGGCGGGTGACAGTTTGACTTGCCTGAGGTTACTTCCAGACAGCGCGGGGCTGTCGAAGATGCGCTCAAGGGTCAAAGGTTCTGGCGAATCAGCCTGTGCAACAAGGGGTGCCAATAACAACAACAAGACAAAAAGCAGGCATTTTCGGTCAAACATGTCAATCATCCTTGGTTTAGATGGTGGTTATTGAGTGTGGGTCGAATCGAGCTTGCGGTCCAAGTAATCGCTGATCTTATCAGCGACGACAGGCTCTAAGTGGCGAAACAGGGGGCTGAGTTGGGCGCTGACCCGGATGTGATCGCTGCCCACATCGATGCTGCCATCAATGCCTACGCGCTTGAAATGGAGCCGATCGCCGTGCCAGCTGTATTGCATATCGAAACGCTTCGACAAGTCTTGAGCCAGCACGTCTGCCAACCGCTTGGCCTCATCGAGGCCTTTGTCATGGGGTTTTTGGATATCGATCGCCACTAGAGCAGATGATACTCGCACTGTCTGGGTTCTTGCTACTATTGAGCCATGAAACCAAAGTTGAGAAACCGGCTGGCGGTTGGATTTTTTATTGCCTATGCCGTGGCCGTGACCTGGCCTGTGGCCATGTGGTTTGCGGGGCCCATGCCATTGGTGTGGGGTCTGCCGGCACCGTTGGCGTGGTCCATCCTTTGGATTGTGCTCGGGTTTGTGGTGCTGATTGGGCTTGAGTGGTCACGGGAGGATGCGCAGTGAGTCAGTGGGTGGGCGTGACCGCAATGATCAGTGCCTACTTGTTGGTGACACTCGCCATCGGCTTGCGGGCAGGCAAGGGCACCTCCGCCACGGTTGATGGCTACGTGGCTGGGGATCGTAACTTTGGCTTGCTGGTGATGTACTTTGTCACGGGCGCGACGGTGTTTTCCGCCTTTGCCTTTTTGGGGGGACCCGGTTGGGCGTATTCGCGCGGTGCAGCCGCCTTTTACATTCTGTCTTATGGGGTGCTGGGGATTGCGCCTTGGTACGTCATGGGGCCCAAGATCGCAAGGATTGGCCGGCGGTTGCGGTTGGTCACCCAAGCGCAGTTTCTCACCGCCCGGTTTCCATCCAAGGCGCTGTCGATTTTGATTGCACTGGTCAGTGTGGTGGCGCTGATCCCCTACATCACCCTACAAATGAAAGGCGCAGGGATTGTTATCGAAGCGGTCACCGATGGCCATGTGCCTCTTTGGCTGGGCAGCTTGGTCAGCTATGGCATCGTCATGATCTACGTGTTGACCAGTGGTGTGGCGGCGGTGGGTTGGACCAATACGTTTCAAGGCTTATTCATGATCGTCATTGCTTGGGCCTTGGGGCTGTATCTGCCCCATGCGCTGCACGGTGGGATTGGACCGATGTTTGTGGAGATCATTGACAACCACCCCAATCTGTTGGCGTTGCCCGGTTTGACGTCTGAAGGCACCCCGTGGAGTTGGGGCGGCTACACCAGCGCAATTATTATCAGCGCGGTGGGGCTGACCATGTGGCCGCACATCTTCATGAAAGCCTTCACCGCTCGAGATGAAAAGATCATTCGCCGCACGGTGGTGCTGTTTCCCACATTCCAGCTTTTTTTGGTGCCTGTGTTCTTGATTGGATTTGCAGGCGTGATGGCCTTGCCCAATGTCGCCCAGCCCGATTTTATTCTCCCTGAGTTGATTTTGACTGTGGACTTGCCACTGATTGTGGTGGGGCTTTTTTGCGCGGGGGCGCTCTCGGCATCGATGTCCACAGGGGATGCCTTGTTGCACGCCACCGCCTCGGTGGCGGTGGAGGATGGTGTTCGCCCCTTTGTGGCCTTGTCTGAGTACACCCAGCGGTGGATGATTCGTGTCTTGATGGTGTTTGCTGGTGCGGTGGCTTACTTCTTTGCTGTCAGTGAAGGCCAGTCTTTGGTGGTCTTGCTGTTGACTTCGTACGGGGTGATTGCTCAACTGGCACCGCCTGTGGTGGCTGCATTATTTTGGGCGCGGGCCACCACCAGTGGTGTCTTGGCCGGGTTGATCGCCGGCGCGGGAACAGCCTTGTTTGGGTTTTTCAATCCTGAGCTGATTCCGTGGGGGTTGCACGAAGGGGTCATGGGGCTGTTGGTTCATGTGCCTGTGTTGATCGTGGTGTCGCTGTTGAGCAGGCCTCAATCGGTGGAACACACAGAACACTTTCTCAACCCCAGCCCGTGCCAGTCTTGATCAATTAAAGAGGATGTCTTGATGAGTGTGACGCAAAAAAGCATTGAGCGATTGTCGGAGTGGGTGGCTTTTCCAACGGTCTCACGCGAGTCCAATTTGGCGTTGATCGAGTGGGCCGAGGGCGTGCTGGCTTCATGTGGTGCACGGTGCCGTCGCACTTGGAATGCCGATCACACCAAAGCCAATCTGTTGGCCTCGTTTGGCCCCAGCACCGGGGGCGGTGTTGTGCTGTCTGGGCACACCGACGTGGTGCCAACCGATGGCCAGGATTGGTCCACAGACCCCTTTGTGCTCACCGAAGCGGATGGGCGGTTATACGGTCGGGGCAGCGCCGATATGAAAGGGTTTTTGGCGGTGTGCATGGCGTGTCTGGAAACCGCTGATCTTGATGCGTTGACCGCGCCGATCCACTTGGCGATGTCTTATGACGAAGAGGTCGGTTGCATTGGTGTCGATGGGCTCATTGAGGATTTGGTTGACCATGTGGGCCGACCCGAGCGGGTGGTCATTGGCGAGCCCACGTCCATGCAGGTGGTCAGGGCACACAAGTCCATCAACGTCTTCAAAACCACTGTGGTGGGTCAGGCCGCGCATTCGAGCCAACCCCACCGCGGCGGGGGTGCAATTTTTGCGGCATCTCGAATGATCGAAAAGCTCTATCAGTTGGGTGAACAAAAGCGCGCCCAAGGCAGCGACAGTGGCGCGGAGCCGCCCTACACCACGGTTCAAGTGGGGCTGATTGACGGCGGCACCGCGGTCAATATTTTGCCGGCCAAGTGTCAGTTTCAATGGGAGTATCGGGCGCTGCCCGATGAAGACCCTGATGAGATCATCAATGCGCTGTCAGATTGGGTGGAGACGCATGCCTTGCCTGACCTGCGTCGTCACGCACCCCACGCCTCAATTATTACCGAGGCCATTGCCCGCGTTCCACCACTGGTGGCGTCCACTGAGTCTGGGATTGAGCCGTGGATTCGGGGCTTGCCGGGTGTGGCGCCGGGTGGCAGCGGAGAAGTGGCGTTTGCCACCGAGGGGGGCAATTTCAAGCGCGCGGCGTTGCCAGCGATTGTCTGTGGGCCAGGGTCTATTGACCAAGCACACCAGCCCGATGAGTTCATTGAGATTGCGCAGCTTGAGCAATGCGCGAAGATGGTTCAAGCCATCATCAACGATCAATCGACCAAGCGATAAAAAGACAACTCAATGACTTCAATGTCAGCATCAAAAGCCTCGCCATAGGCGACCACCGCGATGCTTTTCAAAGACGAGACATCCAGCGCCCGGCGGGTTGATTCACCTGTAAACGTGTCAAACGGGATATTGTGGGTTTGCCAGCTGTCGCTATTATCCAGTGGGATTGGGGCTGCGTAATACTGCCATGGCAGCCAGGTGGCGCGCGATCGAAGGTGGATGTAGTAAGCGCCTGGGGCAGCGCGCGCAGAAATTCGAATGCCTGCCCAGTCACTGGCGTCAAAGCGCTCACCGTCGCGCTCCAGTGGGAGTCTGGCTTGAATGAAGCCACCGTTGTTCTCAAGCCGAACCGGTCCGGATAGGCGCAGCGACAGCCGGTTGTCCTCAAGGCGTTGATAGGCGAGGTTGATTTCAGAGCGTCCCCCCATCACACGGTCACTGAATCCAGACCATGAGGTGCCAAACACGGCTTGACCGTCACCGCTTTGAAAATCATCGATCAACAGCTGATCAATTCGTGAATCGGCTTGAAGGCCGGGCCACGCCGCCATTGCCAAAATAAAGGCCAAGCCAACTTTGCGCGCGATATTGGTTACCATAAGTCGATCATACCTCCGCGGGCGCGTCCCGTGCGATGGATTTCTCAACCACCTGATGAGGTTTCGGCCGCCCATGTCTGACCAGACCCCCAACCCACAGCTCAACACACTGCGTGAGGCACTCGATGAGGTCGACCAACGCTTGGTGGAATTGGCGGCCCAGCGCCAAAAAATCGTCGCCGACATTGGGGACATCAAAGCCCAGGCCGGTCGCCAGTTGCGGGACTTTCGGCGCGAGCGCGACGTGCTCAACGGGGTGCGATTAAAAGCCAATCAGTTGGGCTTGGATCCCAACCTGGCTGAGGATCTGATCGCCCGCTTAATCGAGGCGTCTTTGACCCAACAAGAACAAGACCAAGTCCGACGCTCGCACCGGGGGGAGGGCCAGCGCGCCTTGGTGATTGGTGGGGCCGGGCGGCTGGGCGTGTGGCTGGCCAATTTTCTGGATGCGCAAGGTTATCAAGTCACCATTGCAGACCCCGCCACCGATGCCCAAGCATCGACGCGTCATTTCACCGATTGGCACAGCGCCGGTTTGGATTTTGATGTTGTTGTCCTGGCCACGCCGCCAGGGGTGACAGCGGATTTGCTCCATGAGCTGAGCGCGCGCCATCCTAAGGCGCTGGTGTTTGATGTGGGCTCGATCAAGTCACCGCTGATTGATGGCTTGCGTGAGGCGGCCAGCCAAGGCCTGAAGGTCTGTTCGGTGCATCCCATGTTTGGGCCCGATACGGCCTTGTTGTCTGGCCGTCACGTGTTGCTGATGGATGTCGGATCGAGTCAGGCTGTGGCTGAAGCCAAAGCCCTGTTTGCCGATACCATGGCCGAGACGGTGACGCTCCCGATCGATATGCACGATCGATTGATGGCGTTGGTGCTGGGCTTATCACACACCATCAACATCGCCTTCTTGGTGGCTTTGGTTGAGACGGGTGTGCCGGCCAGTGAGCTGGCCCAGTTGTCCAGCACCACCTTCGCCCGCCAGCTGGCGATCGCTGCCGATGTGGCGAGCGAAAGCCCCGCGGTCTATTACGAGATCCAAAAGCTCAACGACCATGGGCCGTTGGCGCACGACGCGCTCACGCGCGCCGTGGCCTTGATCCAAGATGCGATCGCGGCCAATGGGCCCGATGCGTTCACCGAGCTCATGGCGCGCGGCCGCGCTTACGTTCAGTCGCTGTCGGCCGAGCGCTGAGCCATCTGGTGACTGGTCTGCATGCTCAGTTCTTCGAGCACGCCGGCCAGCCCTTGGGCCGATTGCGAAACGCCGAGATCAGCTTGATCGGTCATCGCAGTTGCCCGGTCTGCCCACGTGTTCAGTGAGTCTGTCAGCTCGGTGTAGGCACGGCCCTCGTCCATTGCCACCGAAACGCTTGAAAGCAACTCGTCCAATTGGCGGCGCTGTTCATCGCTGAGCACCTCGGCTCGAGCAAGCTGGTCGGCATAGGCTTGTGCGATCACTGGGTGGGTGGGCCACGTCACGGGTGTTTGGGTTTGTGGGTTAAACACATCGCCCATTTGAGCCATCTTGGCGGCTTCAATCTCGTGCGCGCTCAAGTGCTCAGAAGGCTCAAGGTCAAACACATCAACGCCTCTGACAATCTCGGTGCCGTAGATGTGGCCGTTATACCAATAGGTGGACCAATACCCACCGGTGACCAAGTGCTCATCACTCACCGGCCCTCGATCGAAGAAAGCAATCTCGGTGGCGTTGGCGGGGTCTGTGAAGTCAAAAACCGACAAGCCGCCTTGGTACCAGGCTTGGGCCATGATGTCGCGACCGGGCACCGGGATCAATGAGCCGTTGTGTGCAACACAGTTTTCTTTATCGCTTTGTGGTGCGGGCATTTTGAAATAGCCACCGAAGACAAGCTCGTTGTCGACGATGTTGTAAATGGCATTGGCACCCCAAGTCAGCGGGTCAGACGCCCGGCAACGGGGGCGCGTGCCGCCGCCCCATTCGTCGGTGTACAAAACCTTGGTGCCGTCATTGCTCAAGGTCGCCGAATGCCAGTACGCAAACCCCGCGTCGACCACCTCGTCGATGCGTTGCGGGTTGATCGGGTCACTGATGTCAAAAATAATGCCGTTGCCCGAACACGCCCCGGCTGCGATCTCGAGACTGGGAAAGACGGTGATGTCGTGGCAGTGGTTGGTTTCGTTCGTGGTTTGGGTTCTGGGGCCATGATCGCCACGCGCCCAAAGGCCAGCCAGCGCCCCCGATTCTGCGTCGGCAAACACGCCCGGGCTTTTGATGATTCGAGCTTGGCTGGGTTGTGCAATTGGGATTTCGATCACATCAATCCGGAACAAAGCTGTCTGATCGTCCTTCCAGGGTGATTCATCCGAACAACCCGCCAGTTCCTCACCATCCCGGACTGGAGCGGTGCCTGAGTTGTAGACAATGATGGATGTCTCATCCACGCTGACCACGCTGTGGGTGTGCGAGCCGCGGCAGGTTTGCACGGCGCCGACTTGACGGGGCATCTCCAAATTGGCGATATCAAAGATGCGCAACCCCCTAAAGCGCTCTTCGCTGACATCTTCAGCGACGCCCTCCAGCCCGCAATCTAAGCGACCCCGGGTTTGCTCGACAGACATGATCAATAAATCATCGACCACGGTGATGTCGCCTTGACCCCCTGGACAGACCACTGAGCTGATCAGTGTGGGATCGGCTGGCGTTGAAATGTCATAAATATTGAAGCCGTGATAGCTTCCAGCCACCATTATCTCATCAAAAAACGCAATGTCGGTGTTGGCAAAATCCAACAGGCTGGGCCGTTTGTCGGCATCACTCAACCCATCGCCATTGCCATCGCCATCGCCACCATCGGCCTCGGCCAGCTCTGTTTTTGAGTCGGCTTGCTCAAGGTCTTCTTCGCTGTCTTCATCAAGCGGTAAGCCGGCTGGGTTGGCAGGATCAAAAAAGCCGGCAGGCTTGGGTAAGGCACTGAGCAGCTTAAGGTTGGAAATGGCAGAACCGGCGTCTTGAAAACCCGCCGCCAAACCGACCCGTGGGTCGTCAACCAACTCATCGACCATGGCAAACATCCGCTCGATCTCCGCTTCTTGGTCGTTTTGGACATCAGTCACAAACTCATAAAAAGCAGGCTCACGCGCGGAGCCTTGGGTGTCGAGCAAGTCCTCGACCATGGTCAGTGCGCCTTGGTGGTGGGTGATCATCAGCCGCAAGAAAAGCTGATCGAAGGCTTGGCCCTCAGAGGCCTCGAGCTGCTGCATCTCGGCCAAAGTGGCCATGCCTTCCATGATGTGGTCCGATGCAACGGGCCGGTTCGGTTGGCTGGCGGCCATGTGTTCGGTGTGCGCATCACTGCCGTGGTGCTCGCCGTGGTCACCCTCCTCATGGTGCATGCCCCCGACGTGCTGTTGCCAAGACCGGTCGGGTTTGGGTTGACCACGCGCCACCAGCCAGCCTTCCATGAACTCAATCTCATCTTTTTGTGAGGTCTCAATGCGACGGGCCAGATCGACAATGGTGCTTTGGCCAGTCCGATCCGCCACCAGCGCTGACATATCGAGCGCTTGCTGGTGGTGGGGGATCATGTCGCGCATGAAGCGAAGATCGGCTGCAGTGAAGGATGCACCCGTCAGGCGGCTGGCTTCCTCAGCATCCAAAAATTGGCTGTCTTGACCGGGGGATCCGGGTTTGACAATGGGCGACTGCGCAACGGACAAGCCGCTCATCAGCAACAGCAACAGGCTGAAAAGTAGGGTATTTTTGGTCATGATCAACGGTCCTGAAATTGAGTTCTGATCTGACATCATACCTAGCCCAACCGGCGTTGGCGAGTCCTGGGTCGACAGTCCTGGGTTGACGCTCCTGGGCCTGCCCATCCTCAGTTGATGGCTCAACGCCACGCCAGTGGCGCTGTGTGCTCAGATTGCGAGTACCCACCTAAATTTCGGCGATATACTGCGGGCTGGCCTGCCCCAGATGTTGGATAACAAATGACGATTCGGATTAAAAGACTCAATGATGCGGTGCACATGGCCGCGACCAATGACGATGGCAATTATCTCGAGATGGATGGCATCGAGAGCCTCGGCGGCATTCAAGCGGGGTTTCGGCCCATGGAAATGCTGTTGGCGGCGATTGGCGGCTGTGCGGCGATCGATGTGGTGATGATTCTCAAAAAGCAACGGCAGAACCCTGACGGACTGGAGGTGGTCGTTGATGGTGATCGCATCTCGGTTGAGGGTGCGCAACACAGTCAATTCAAGACCATTCACCTGCATTTTGAGCTGAGTGGTGAGGGCCTCGATGACAATAAGGTCAAGCGAGCCATTGATCTGTCAATCGACAAGTATTGTTCAGTCGCCAAGGCGCTCGAGCATGACTCACAGATCACAACCAGTTACACAATCAACCCACAAGCTATTGCATAGTTCAGGTTCATTGCGCTTTCGCTGTCGGAGGCCCCAGTTGGGCTCTTAGAAGTAGCGAGACTTGTAAAGCCTCCCGCGCACTTTTTGACGCGAATCGAGTATTCAGGTTTCTGATTCCCCGGCAATGTTGATGACGGGTGCCAAGGCCCAATAGGCTTATGGGGCGGCACAAGTCTGACTGAGGCCATCGAGTGTGGCTACGCAGTCTTTCTGGACTTTAAACGCCAACAAATCATCAGCGCGTGTGCGGCCTTGGTTGATGGCAACAACGGGTTTGTTTTGGGTGTGCATGGCTTTGACAATGCGATAGCCAGACATCACAACCAACGAAGAGCCGACCACCAAAACAGCATCACAGTTGGCGCAGGCATCGCTGATGGCCGTGGTGACTGAAGGGCAGACCGATTCACCAAAAAACACCACATCGGGTTTGAGTCGGCCACGGCATTGCAAGCAATCGGCCACCTTGAAGCCTGGGTAGGCCGCATCATCCAGATCCACATCGCCGTCGGGATTGACTTGAAACACCTCGGGCGACCAATGGGGGTTGAGTTCAGTCAGTCGGTGTTGGATTGCATCGCGACCAAACTCGGCATCACAGTCAAGGCAGCGCACGCGACCCAATTGCCCGTGGAGCTCGATGACCTTGTCACTTCCAGCGCGTTGGTGCAGGCCATCAACGTTTTGGGTGATCAGGGTGTGGATGTGACCGGCGCGCTCGAGTTGGGTTAACCCCAAATGGCCTCGGTTGGGTTCGGCTCGAGCCACGGGTTGCCAACCGATGTAACTGCGGGCCCAATACCGCCGGCGAGCCGTGGCCGAGCGCATGAAGTCTTGATAAAAAATCGGTGTCCGACGCAACCACTGCCCGCTGTCGTTTCGGTAGGCGGGGATGCCAGAGCCTGTTGATAAGCCCGCACCCGTGATCACCAATAGATTGTGGTGGGCATGAATGAACGCGTTGAGTTGCTCAAGGGTGCCATCGGGGGCTTGGTGGGTTGGTGTTCTGAGACTGGGGATTCTGATCCCAGCCGTGGCGTGGCGTTTGGTGGACGAGTCGGACATGCCCCACAGCATACCCAAAAGCCATCGGGCGGTTGTGATGGGTCACCCGACACCCAGGGCCGCCATCTTTGGCCCTGGGTGTGGGTTGATTTAGAGCAATGCCACTGTCAAGTCATGGCGTGGTGGTCTGGGCCACCTGTTGGTTTTGAGGCGTGTCGACGTAGCGCTCAAAGATGCCATCGAGCGCTTTTGACTTGATGGTCCAGTCGGTCTGTTCGCCTTCAACCGCCTGAGCCAGCTCGAACAATTCACCGATAATGGGCTCGCCATCGGTGCCTGTGTTCACCACCACCCGTCCTTTAGCGAGGTGGTCTTGCCATTGGTCTCGCACTTTGGCCCAAAACTTTTCAGTGCGTTCCCAGTAGTCATAGGCGGCCGTGAAATCAAATTCATCGGTGGCCTTGTAGTGATTGAAACCAAACTCTCTGACCAACGGCGTATTGGATTGAGGGCCGTGGCGGACGACTTTGGTGTTGTCTTGTTCGTGTGTCCAGCCCGATGGGGTGACGGTGTGGCGATTTTCAACGTTGAGCGCGTTGTAATCGTCGCGGATGCTGTAGTCGCGACGGGGCAGGGGGCGCCATGAGCGATCCGAGGTCCAGGTGGGGTTGCCGTAGCGGTGATTCCAGCGGCCTGTCCCGCAATATCTGGGGGTATCGACCACGCCATACACACACTGCGTCCACTGGCCTTGGGTTTGATCGGCGCTCAACGCCACGTATTCCCAGGTTTGCTCATCGCTGAATTCGAACCGATGGGACGCCTCCCAAGTCCAGTCTTGGCGCCAATGTTTGATGACCTGATTGCCGCCGACCAACAACAGGTGCTGGAGCACGACATGGCCTGGGTTGTCTTCGATCACAATCACCACTTCTTTGGCTTGGTCTGTTTTGGGTTGGGTGGCTTGATAGCCAGGCTCAAGTGCAACGGTTTCATTGAACTCGAACGTGACATCAAACTCCCCGGCCATGGCCAAGATCGCATCTCGGTCGGCTTTCGGAGGCGGTGCTGTGCTGGCGATCGCTTCGTTGTTGACAGCGGTGCCTTGGCTTGTGGTTGTGCTGTCGAAGTGAGCGCAGCCGGCCAACCAGACACTCATGGCCAGTGGTAAGACAACTGATCGGGCCATTGATGGGTTTATTGAGGCGGCGGTCGGGTGCCAATTCATGGGGTCTCCTTTTGTCTTGGGTTCGTCTTGGGTTCGTCTGTGCCAATACCGAACTATATTAGTCCTGTATCAAATGTAGCGCAAACCCAGCCTCCCTGTCCAGACCCCTGACAGGCGACACGCCCCGTCCGGGTATCGAATAAGATGGGGCAATGACTGTCAGACATTTTTTTGATTTTGCCCCCACCCCGTTGGGCGAGGTTTGGTTTGCGGTGGACGAGTGCGCCGTTGTGCGTCTTTGGTTTGCCGACCGCCCCCCACGCTCGCTGATCAACCACCCCAGGCCTGAACCAACGACCACCCCCATCGGTGAGCGGTTGAAAGTAGAATTGCGTGATTACTTTGCCCATCAACGCCAAGGCTTTAGCGTGCCGGTGGCACCGCAGGGCACGCCGTTTCAACAAGCCGTTTGGCGATCGCTGCAGGCCATCCCCTTTGGTGCGACCATCAGCTATTCCCAACAGGCCGAGACGCTGGGGCAGGGGCCTGCTGTGCGGGCGGTGGCCAATGCCAACGGCGCCAACCCGCTGCCGGTGTTGATCCCTTGTCACCGCGTGGTGGCCAAAAATGGTGGCTTGGGCGGTTATGGGCCGGGTCTGGATAAAAAAGCATGGTTAATCGAGCATGAACAACAACACACCTAAGCTGCCCGTGGCGGTGACGCTGCAATTGCCCGACTGGTTCGACCCGAGGGTGCAACAGTGGGCGTTTGAGCCGGGCAATGCCGACTCGGCCATGCGCCTGGCGATTGGCCTGTCGCAACAAAACGTCGACCATCGAACGGGCGGGCCGTTTGCGGCTTTGGTGGTGGCCTTAGAGGCCGGTCGGGTTATCTCGGCGGCGGTCAATCGCGTCGAGGCGCAGTCGTGTTCGTCGGCGCATGCTGAGATGATGGCGCTGTCGTTGGCGCAGCAGCATATGGATCACTGGAACCTCGATGAGACACCGGATGCGCCGTTGACGTTGATCACCTCAGCAGAGCCGTGCGCCATGTGCTTGGGCGCCATCCCCTGGTCAGGGGTCAAGCGCGTGGTGTGTGGCGCGACCAAGGCCGATGTTGAGGCCGCAGGCTTCGATGAAGGCGCTCGCTCTGGTGACTGGATTGAGGATTTGGCGCAACGGGGAATCGATGTTGAGGTGGGGTGTTTGCAAGCCCAAGCTGCGGCTGTGTTGATGGCTTACGCGCAGTCAGACCAGACGATATACAACCCGTAAAGCGCCGGTCACTGAGCCCAAGTGGCCAGTGCGTGGTAGATCGGGATGCCCACCAGCAAGTTAAACGGGAAGGTGATCGCCAGGCTCATGGGCAAATAGACATTGATCTGAGCGTCGGGGATGGCCAAGCGCATGGCGGCGGGCACGGCAATGTAGCTGGCGCTGGCGGCCAGCACAATCAACAGCATCCCGTTGCCCTCGCCAATGCCCAAGGCCAAAACCCCAAAGGTGGCCAAGGTGGCACCGATCACCGGCGTGATCAAGGCGGTGATGATCATCAGTCCATATTCTTTAAGGCTAAACAACTGCCGCGCGCTTTTGAGTTCTTGGTAGGCCCGAATGCCCATGTCGAGCAAGAACAAACACAACAAACCAGCAAACAGGTCAACAACAAACGGCGAGACTTGTTGCATGCCTTGTTGGCCGGTCAGCGCGCCAATCAACATGCTTCCCATAATTAAAAAGACAGAACCATTGAGCGCGGACTCATGGAGCACCGTCTTCCATCGGATTGATGAGCTTGTGCCGGCGTAGTAAAGCAAGATGCCGACAATGATCGCAGGTGCCTCCATCAACGCCATGGCCGCGACCATGTAGCCGTCCCACTGAATCTCAAATCGATCCAGATAGCCCGTTGCTGCAATAAAGGTCACCGCGCTGATCGAACCATAAGTCGCAGCGATCGCCGCGGCGGTGGCGCGATTGAACCAGTGCTTGGCAAACTGAAACAAAATCAACGGCACCAAGGCGCTGAGTGTCATGGCAAAAGCCAAGGTTTTGCCCATCAGCCACGTCGGTGGGCCATCCACCAAGGCCACGCCGCCCTTAAAGCCAATGGCAAAGAGCAAATACAGGCTTAAAAACTTGGAAATCTGACCGGGAATCCCCAAGTCGCTTTTGACCATCACCGCCAGTCCGCCCAAAAAGAAAAACAACACAGGCGGTGATAAAAAGTTGGTTAGAAAAAGATCAAGCACTAAAAAGCATCCTTTATAGAACCGTTTTTTGGGGTGGCAACAACACGCTCGACAGCATCATGCCGGTGGTCAGAGCGATGGCAATGATGGCCGTTAAAAACCCGGTTTCGATGCCCATCACCACATCATCGCCCAACAGGGCGGTCACGCTCCGAAACCCAATGCTGCCCGGCACCAACACGATCAGCCCCGGGATATGCATGATCGAGCCTGGGCGCCCAGTGATCAAGACAAACAAGTTGCCCGCCATGCCAACGGCCAAGCCGCCCAAGAACGCACCCACCACAGGTGAGCTTAGGATATCGCCAAGCCCTGCAAATATCCACGCAATGACACACGCCAACAGCATCCAAGGCCAATCGCGCTTGTGCGCCTGATTGAGCAGCATCAGCCCCGCGGCAGCCAAACCGAGCCCCGCAAAACTCATCCACGAGACCCGTTCGATATCAAACCCCAAAGGCACTGGCCCGACCACGGTCTGTGCCACCAAGCTCCCGACGACCATGCCCAAACCCAAAAGCGCCAAGACGGTTAAGCCAAACGCCAGCCGCGAAGAGCCCGACACCACATGGCCAGTGGCCAGCTCGCGGGCCGCCACCGTGAGATCCATCCCCGGAAGCAAGGTGATGATGCTGGCCGTCACTGCGGGCAACAGCGCTGTGGTTGGGTCAAACCCACACCACAAGGTGCCCAAGAAGGTCACCAGGGCCGAGGCCAGTGGGGTGATCAATCGCGAGCGTTCGACGTGGCGGCGCAGGGTCAACACCGCCGTGCCGACGATCAAACCCAGCATCATCGCCAGCAGCGACTCTTTCAAGCCACCCCCCAAAATAGGCGCGATGCCGGCACCCAGAATCAAAAAGCCCAGCAGCTGCCAGCCCCAACCATACAACGGTGCTTGCGCATCAATGGCGTGGACGCGTTGGTCGGCCTGTTCGGGCGTCATCTCATTGTTGGCCAGCGCGCTCATCACCTCGGTCAAGTCAGCCAGTTTGGCCAAATTCGCACTGCCAGGCTCCGAGCGGGCCAGAAAGGTTTGTTGTTTGGATTGATCACCCAGCGATACCAAAAGCGCGGTGGGTGTCGAGAAAAACTCAGCGGTTAGACCCAGGCGACGGGCCATGATGGCCATGGCCTCTTCGAGTCGGTGCGATGGCGAGCCAACATGCAGCAAGGCACGGCCCAAGTTGATGACCAAACGGGCTTTGCTGCTGGTCTCATAGGGATGCGCATCATCGGTGGTGCTTGGGTCGTGGTCATCGCTCACAATGCGCCATTGTATCGCGCCTGTTCCACGCTGACCATGTCTGCTGGGCCTAGCCTGCGCAATACCCGCCGTCGACCATGTAGGTGTTGCCCGTGATGCCCGCGCTGTGATCACTCAGCAAGAAGGCCGCCATCTGCGCGCACTCTTCATTGGTCACGTACCGACCCAGCGGGATGCGGCTGGTGAATGCGGCCTTGATGGCGTCACCGTGGCCGGGATTGGATTGGTCTTCGATCGATCGCATCATCCGGTTGTCCACCGGCCCGGGGTTTAAGGTGTTGACGCGGATGCCTTTGGGGCCCCATTCGGTGGCCAAGGTGCGCATCAGCCCCAACAGCGCATGCTTGCTGGTCACATACGGGCTCAAGTTGGGCACACCGCGAACGCCGGCGACGCTTGAGGTCATCACCACGCTGCCACCGCCTGTTTGTTCAAAGGCGGGCAGTGCCGCCAAGGCACCCAATCTTGGGCCCTCAATATTGACCGCAAAGACACGCTGCCAATCGGCTTCGGTTTGCGTCTCGAAAGCGCCCACGCGGCCTTCAATGCCGGCGTTGAGAAAAAGGCCATCCAAACGCCCAAAGACCGACAGCGCCAAGTCAATCAACGCTTGGTTGTCCTCGGCTTGGGTGACATCCACCACACGGCCGGTGGCGCGCTCACCCAGGCGCTTGGACTGATGCTCAATCGCGGCGGCGTCCAAGTCCCCCAGCACCACCTGACCACCCGCGGCCACGATGTATTGAGCCGTTGCTTGGCCAATCCCGCCGCTAGCCCCAGTGATCGCGATGACTTTGTCCTTAAAGTCCAACATCAATATGCTCCCAAGGTTTGAGTGGGGGCATCAAGCCCATGCACGACAATGATCATACCAAGCCCACAACCACAAAGACGCCACCGAGCGCCACGGCGACCACGCCTTGGCGTATTCATTGGCTTGTTTTGGGGTGGGGCGCTCGGGCAATGCAAACAAATGCCGAATGCCCTCTTGCAGGCCCAGGTCATTGGGTGCAAACACATCCGGGTGGCCCAGGGCAAACAGGGCATACATCTGCGCTGTCCATTCACCAACACCAACGATGGGCACCAAGGTGTTGATCACCTCATCGGTGCTCAGGGTGTGGAGTGCATCCCAGTCGACATCGGCGTCTGCCAGCGCCCGGCTGTAGCGGATTTTTTGGTGCGACAGGCCCCGTTGTCGAAGCTCAGCGTCTGTCGCCTGGACAAGCGCTTCGGGGGTGGTCAGCCCCGCGTCAACCAACCGCGCCCAGATGCTGCTGGCGGCTTTGGTGCTCAGTTGTTGGGAGACAATGCTTTGCAACAGTCCCTCGAACCCTGCCGGCTTGTGGCGTGGCACGGCAGGGCCCAAGGCGGCTTCGACCTTGGCAAACCGGGGCTCGGCAGCAACCAGCGCCCGACAGGCGGTTTCAATCTCGTCTGGGTTCATGGGTCAGTCAACAATTTTTAGTCGGTCGTGCTTGGGCAGATACAGCGCGGTGGTGATGCGCTCATCACCTCGTTGGGCAAACAGCTGGCGATACATCGCCAGTTGGTCACGATAGCGATCGGCCTCTTGGTCTAGAAAGCCGTCCAGATCCCCGCCGGCGTGATACCCAGACTTGTAGTCAATAATCCAGCGCTCGCCGATTTGATCCACAAACGTTCGATCGACAACAGCTTGAATCAGCCGGCCGTCCACCACGCCATTGATGGGGTATTCGCAGGCAGCATCGTGGTGGTGTCCGCTCAATATCCATTGCCCGGTGGGGCTGTCAAGCACCGCCATGACGGTCGAACGGATAAACTCGACTTGGTCTGCCAACGCGCCTTGATGGGTGCCCGACCAACGCAACAGCATCGGCACGGTGTCCATGAGTTTATTGAGCTCTTCCTCGTTCAGGGCTTCAATGCCCATCCGCCCCACCGCCTCAAGGAGTTGGTGAATGACGGTGCCGCTGCGGCGGGCTTGCGTGCCCGCCCAGTTAAACTCGACCTCGCCAGCGCGTTGATGCAACTCAAAGGCCGGTTGCCACTTCAGCGCCGGTGGCCGATTGACCTGGAAGTCACTGGGCAGGCGATACAGGTTTTGGTCGGGCCAGTCGTTGGCTTGAACATGTTCGGCGTCATCTTCGACCGGCGGTGGGTCTATCGGTGTTGCGCTGTCATCGAGGGCGTCAAGCGAGAACAACCCTTGCAACGTCGGCCAAACCGTTTCCAGCAAACTCCCGGCGGCGGGCTTGAATTCATCGGCTGCGTTCGGCTTGACCACGGCACTTAAAAACAAATTGGACTTGGCGCGCGTTGTGGCGACATACATCAAGCGCAGCGCTTCATACGTTTGCCGGCGTTTTTGGGTGGCTTTGACCAATCGCACCAAAGGCGAGGGTGTTTTTTGTCCAGGCGCGTCCATTGGCGCCATCAACACCCCTTCTTGATCGCCGTCCAAGGGCAGTGGCAGCCAATACAACAGGTCCGTGTCCGCCCGGCCTGCTTGGGAGTGCAGACTGGGGATAATCACGGCATCCCACTCCAAGCCTTTGGCGCCGTGCATCGTCAAAATATCCAAAGGGATCGCCTCACCGCGGGCATCGCCTTGGGTGTGGGTCTGTTCCAGCCACTCGATGAAGTCATTCCAGTCGTGGAGCAAGTCGGTGTTGTCGGCATAGGCCAAGGCGTCGAGGTAACGCTCGATGTCGTCTGTGGCGGGGTGGGGTTGATTGGGTGGTGCGCCCGCCGAGCCACCCAGTCGATGCCACGCGCCCTCGACCAGATCGCACAAAGGACGCCGACCCCGGTGGTGTTGCGCTTGATCCAACACCTCAAAAACCCGAGTGGCGCGGCGTTTGGCGTCATCATCCAGTTGGCGAAGCGAATCACGCGTCAAGGGGGCCGACGGGTCATTGGTCAATTGCGTCAGCTCAGCCAGCGTCAGCCCTGCCATTGGTGAGCGCATCAGCGCGAGCACCGCGGTGCGGTGTTGTGGGTTGAGAATCGCTTGGGTCAGGGCGAGCAGATCTTGAATGACGGGTCGATCGATCAACTTGTCGAGTTTGACGGCACGAAACGGAATCTGACGGTTTCGGAGGGTGGGGATGATGGCACTCAGGTGGCTGCGCGCCCGGACAATGATGGCTGCTTTGTAGTCGGGTTGGTCTGTGTGGTGCTTAAACAATGACTCGATGTGATCTGCAATCGCCTCGGCCTCGGCTTGGGTGCTGGAAAATGGCGCCACGGTCACCGCACCAGAAGTGGGCTGATTCGATTGCGAGCTTGAGTAGGCAATCGCGCCTGAGGCAATGTCTTCGTCGGTGGGGAACAGCGGCCCCAGGTGGGCGTTGACCCAATCGACGATCACCGGGCTGGAGCGAAAGTTTTCGAGCAAGCGGACAGGCTCAGGGGTCACCGGGCCAATGCCTTGGTCGCGCGTTTTGATGAATAAACCGACTTCGGCCTCGCGAAACCGATAAATCGATTGCATCGGATCGCCCACCAAAAACAAGGTTCGATCCGCTTCGCCGGCCCAGCCATGGATCAACCGCTCAATCAGTTGAAATTGGGTGTGGTTGGTGTCTTGGTATTCATCGACCAAGATGTGCTCGATCTGACTGTCCAGATACAACGCCAGATCACTGAAGCCCGCGTCCTCGTTGCCCAGACCCCGTAACGCGGCGGTGGCAATGGCGGTGAAGTCGCTGTGGCCTTGTTGGGCAAACACCAGCTCAAGGTGCTGCGCGGCGCGGCGCAATACCGACACCAGCGCCTCGAGAATGGCCCAGTCTTGGTCGCTGTAGTGCGGGTCGGGCTGATCGGCGGCGTGTCGCAGTGCCATCGCCAACGAGGCCACTGGTTGCAGCGCGTTTAGGGCGTCGACCACGGCCTGCTTGTGGGTGGTCTTGGGTGAGAAGCCTTGGGTGGCATTGAGGCGGGCTCGCCAGTTCCCATCTTTGGTCAACAACGCCTCGCCCAAGCCTCTCCAAAGGGGCATCGAGGCGACATCGGCATCGGGCAGTGCGGTGATGCCAGCCAGTGCGGTGATCGGTGAGTCGCTGTGTTTGGCTTGGAGCTCGTGGCCGGCCTCAGATAAACCACCCAAAAAAGCGGTGAGATCCACACCGCACTCGTCGATGGCGCGGTCAAGCTCGGCACGCGCTTGTGTCAGAGTTTGTTCCACGCAGTGGGCCAGGTAGGCGTTTTGTTGTGCGCGGTCCAAGTGGCCGCCGGGCATGATCAGCTTGAGCCATTGCTCGCGTTTGCCCAACAGCTTGGCGATCAACGACTCCACCTGGAAGGCGTTGTGATCGCACCAGGCCAAGAGCTTTTGCCGCGCGCTTTCCATCGACTCATCGGAAACATCGGAGCGAAGGGCCTGCCGCGCCGCGGCTCGGTAGAGTTTCTGGGGTTGATCGGCGGGTCTGGGGACCGGGCCGAGTTGCCCGACCACCGGCATGGTTTTTGTCAGCGAGTGACAAAAGCCATCGATGGTTCGGATCTGCATCCTTTGTGGGTTGTTGAGAAGATCCCAAGCCTCGATGCGATCGGCAATCGCATCAACCTTGTCTCTCAGGCGAGCCTCATGCGATGCCCATTCATCGAATCCGGGCGTGAGATAACGCAAGATCCGACGGCGCATCTCGGCCGCTGCTTTTCGGGTGAAGGTGATGGCCAGAATCGATTCGGGCGCATCCACCACCGCGAGCAGGCCAATGTAGCGTTCCACCAACAGGGTGGTTTTCCCTGAGCCTGCGGGGGCTTGGACCAGCACGGAGCGATCGATTTGGACGGCTTGGTGGCGGGCGTGTTGGTCACTCATCGCGCGTGCCCTCCTCATCAGTCGCTCGGTCGGACCAGGCCAGGCGCTGTTGGATTCGGCAGACACCTTTTAAGTGGCAGTGCTGGCAGACCTGTTTGTTGATCGGTGCGACCGGGGCGTGGCCTTGTTGGTACTCTTGAGCCAGCTCGGCCAATTGATTGCGCCAAGCGTCAAGAATCTCAGGCCAAGTCGCGATGGCCTTAAATTCACCCTGCTTGTACTTGTCGATGGGTTTGATGCCCGCGATGTCCAACTCATGCGCGGCCAAGCCATCCAAGCTGACTTGGTCTTTGGCGAGTTTGCCAAAGGCAATGGCTTGAGCCGGTGGGTTGAGGTTGAGGGCATAGGCGGGGAGCTGTCCATCGGGCAACCGCACCCCAGGCGCCCAGTCGGCTTTGCTGGTCCGGCCTGTTTTGTAGTCAATAACAATCGTCTCGCCGGTGGCCGCTTGATCAATTCGGTCGGGCTTGCCTTTGAGCGTGAGCGGGCCAATCTGGAGCGTGCGCTCTTGCTCTCTTTCAATGACGGTGAATGCGGGTCGTTGTTTTTCGATGGTGAGCCAATCTAGAATTTTTCTGATGAGGTTTTGTCGTTCGAGACTTCGCGTCATGCCATCCATGGCCGCTGGGTGTTTGTCTTGATAGCGATCGAGGGCGCCATCCACGTGTTTGTCCACACAAGCCTTTAAGGCCGTGGGGTCCAGCGCTGCCAATTGCTGTGAGTCGTTGATGTCGGCCCAGAACTGATCCAGTGCTTGGTGAATCAGAATCCCTCGGTCTTTGGGGCCGATGCCCGGTTGCGGCAGGCGCCAGTCTTGGGCTTTGAGCCGATGCGTGGCAAACGCCTTGAACGGACAAGCGGCCTGATCGTTCAGCAACCGCATGCCCCCTGGGGTGATGCCATGATCGCCAGGCTCGGGCAGCGACGGTGCGCTGCTGTCGTTTTCAATCACCTCAAGGGCCACAGGTTCTGGGGCCCAAAGCGGTTGTGCGTCATCGTGGACGATTGTGGTGTGCTCGTGGTGGTCTGTGATCAATCGTGTGGGTTTAAGTGCCCAGTCTTCATCACCCAAGGGGTGACTGGCCGTCACGATGGGCGCCAGGCCAAGCAGCGCTTGAAGCTGGCGGTGGGCCACAGCCACCGAGCCTTCGGGCGTGCTGGTCTCGAGACAGGCTTGCAGCGCGCTTGGAATCAGCGGGATGCGGTCTGGACGCGCCGGCCAGGTTTCTTCGTCCACGCCGGTCAGCCACACCGCATCAAACCGACCGCCCAGTGCCTCGTCCACGCTCAACACAGCAATGGGCGCACCTGGGTCTTGTTCCCGAAACATCGTGTCACCGGCCACCGCAGACAGCAAGGCCAAAGCTTCGCCGCGGTCATGGCGGGTGGCGCGTTCGCTTGACACCGCAGACAAGCGACTGAACTGTTCCAAGGCGCGGTGCCAGTGACTCAGTACTTGGTACTCGATGCTGTCCAGTGGGCGTCCAAACCCGAACCCCAGGGCGCTGAGCTCTTCTTGGAACTGCTCAGCCCACGCATCGGTGTGGCCGGTCTTGGGCGATTGGCGCCGTTGCTTTTGCCAGCGGTTTAATGTCTTGGCCAGTTCGCTGCAGTCGTGTTTGCGGGCATAGCGGATGGCGGTGGGCACATCCACCCAGTGGGGTTCGTGTGCTTGCATGCCGAGCACCATCTGCGAGCGTTGGGTGGCTTCTTCTGGCCAACCTTGAAGCCACGGCGATTGCGCGACGCGCTGGATGTCGGTTTGTGCCACTTTTTCGCTGCGAAGCGCCAACAGCGCCAAGCTGTCTTGCACCATGGGCAGTTGCGCCAAGGGGTGGCCATACGCCACATGCCACACCGGCGGGCTGGGTGCCTCCAAACAGGCGCTTGGCGGGTCCAGCACAATCCTAAGCAGGCGCTCAATGCGGGCCACCCGCTGCCCAAGATCGGGCACCACGATGGCCACAGCATCATCGGGGTGGTGTTCTAAGTGAGTCCGCGCCCAATGGGTCGCGCGGATGATTTCGTCGTCTGGGCTGGGGCAGCCGTGGATGATCAGCGCTTCGCTTCGATCGACAGGCTCAACGGGTGTGTTGATCACTTCCCGTCCGCGGCTTTTGATGGCATCGAGAATCCGTTGGTGCGCCGGTGCGGGCGGGTCGACAAAACCGCACAAGGTGATGGACTTGGGCAAGGGCAGCTCAAGGGCGAGACACGCCTCGGCCAGCGCCGATAAATCGGCAAACATATCCGTGACTTGATTGTTCTGGCAGGCCAGTCGATAGCGCTTGGCCCAGCGCTTAAACGCGCGCTGATCGTCATTGAGCAGTGGCTCGGGCCACCGATCGGGTGGCTTGAGTTCGTTCTCGTGGATGCATTGCCACGCCCGCGCGGCCAGTTTGGCCAGACCCGATTGCGACAGGACGACATCATCACCAATGGCGCGTTGCCACATCAGTCGGGTTTGCTGCCCATCCAACGGCACCGAGTGACCGCCGGTTTGCATCACCCAAGCGTTGTGCAGTTGACTAAGCCAGACTTGGATGGACAAAATCGCCGGCTTTTCCCAGGCCGTTTGACCAAGCGAGACGACCTCTTTGGCGTGGTTGTGTTGCAAAGACCGCGCCAGCCGAGCATTGGGTGTGAGGATCAGGTGGTCGGTGTGGGACATGGGTGGGTGTTGATCTGGGCGGTGTGTTCTAAGGTTCGGTGAACCGGGCAGCGACTGGCGATTTCGATCAGCCGGTCATGGTCTGCCTGATCCAATGCACCGGTCAGTGTGACAAAGCGATCAAAGACATCGGCCTTGTTGTCGTCTTTGTGGTGTGTGACCTCGACACGAACGTGGTCGAGGTTGAGCTTTTTGTGGCGAGCATACATTCGAATGGTCATGGCCGTGCACGCCCCCAGCGCCACGCACAAATAATCAAAGGGGTTGGGGCCTTGATCGTCACCCCCAAGCTTGGGCGGCTCGTCGGCCACGAGCTGGTGGTGGGCGTTGACCACGATGTCTTGCTTGAGTGTGTCAGCGCTCGACTCTGAGACAACAACGCGGTTGTCAGTCTCATCCGTGGCTGGGCTCTTTGCGGCTTTGCCAGCAGTATCAGCGGGCGCATCCAAATAGCGCTGCGCCCAAGCACCGATCAGTGCCGCGACGTAGCGGGCATCGGCCTCGTCGGTGAGCAAATGATCGGCCTGGTCCAAACTGATGAAGGACTTGGGGTGTTTGGCAGCCAAAAACAGCGCGCTGGCCTCATCAATGCCCACGGTCTGATCCAAGGGGCTGTGCAGGATCAAAAAGGGCAAACGAAGATCGCTGAGCGTGTGTTGGATGTTGTGTTGGCTGACGTCTTCTAAGAATTGTTTTTTGATGGTGAACTCGCGCCCTGCCAAGTTCACTTGGGCTTGGCCGCTGCGCTCGATGGTGTCGACATGCTCGCTGAGTTGTTGGGTGATGTGTGCTGCATCGGCGGGGGCGGCAATGGTCACCAGGCATCGCAAAGACGCCAGCTGGGGTGCGGCTTGGATGGCCGCCGCGCCGCCCAAGGAGTGGCCGATGAGGATCTCGGGCGCGCCAATGCGATCGGTGAGCGCTTGCGCTGCCAACACCAGATCTTCAACGTTGGAAGAAAAATTGGTGTTGGCAAATTCACCTTGCGAGTGGCCCAAGCCGGTAAAGTCAAAGCGCAGCACGGCAATGCCTTGCTCGGTCAGGGCCTTTGAGATGTTTCTGACGGCTTTGAGGTCTTTGGAGCAGGTGAAGCAGTGCGCGAACAACGCACTGGCGTGCGGCGTGTTGTCTGGCAGATCCAAGCGCGCCGCCAACACATCGCCGTTGTGGCCGATCAGTTCAAAGCGTTCAGTCGACATGGTTGCCCTCACCAGGATTGGGACACGAGCCACAAGCGTAGCACTTGCCGCGACAGATCATGTCGCCGTTGACAAAAATACAGGTGTGCCGCCACTGAGAATCGACAGCCTTAGGGGACTTGGGGTGGCGCCTCGCGTCGGCGTGCAACGCCAGACGCGCCTTTCAGGAGCCACAGGAGCCAATGGGTGAAGCGGTGAGATCAAAAAATAGAGCTCCGCCACCGTCCCCCTTTGCCTGTCGTCTGTGATGTTGGCAGCGGAGCTCTAAGCCGGGTGCCAACGCCAATTGAACCCGACACACCCAGCATAGACCGATGGCGGTCATTGGCGGGTGTCTGGTGCCGACAGCGGTGTTCATAGATCCGACAACAGCCCGTGATCAGCGGTTTTTGCGCCACTGTGAGGGCGATTGGCCCCGGTGGGTGGTGAACACACGCGAAAAATACCGAGGATTGGCGTAGCCGCAGGCATAGGCCACTTCTTGAATGGTGGCGCCAGGATCGGCAAGCATCTCGCAGGCCTTGTTGATCCGAAAGGCGTTGATGAAACGGGCCGGCGGTTGGCCAAACAGGGCGTTGGTCTTTCGTTGCAAGGTCCGCTCATCGACAGCCAGTGCACCAGCGAGGCCGGCCACCGTCAGCGTTTCATCATCAAAATGAGCATCCAAGTACGTGGTCAGCCGCTCGACAAAGCGGTGGTCTCTTGGGCTCAGGCTGGGCGCTTCGTCTGAATCATTCGCTTCGGTATGGGGGGTGTGGCCCAGGTGGGCCTGCAAACGGCGACGGTTGTCCAGGATGTTTTTAAGTTTGAGGCCCAAAATGCGGGCATCAAAAGGCTTTCTCAGAAAATCATCCGCGGCCAGCATCAGGCTTTGCAACTCGGTTTCGTTGTCGCCGCGGGCGGTGAGAAACAAAAAGGGAATGTGGCTGGTGCTTAGGTTATCGCGCACTCTTTTTAATAGGCTTAAGCCATCCAGATTGGGCATCATGATGTCGCTCAAGATCAGATCCACGTCATGGTCTTTAAGCTTGTCGATGGCCTCCAGCCCGTCTTGAGCTTGGATGACAGACCAGTGGGGTGAGAGTTGTTTATCCAAGTAAGCCAGCAGGTCTGGGTTGTCTTCAACAACCAATAATCGCCCATGCATGTCGCTTGTCAGGCGTTCGGGGTCGGCTGCGGGTGTGTGGGCTTGGGATGGCCCGGCGTGCTCGTCTGGTTGATCAGGGCTTGGCAAAGCACGTTGGGCTTTGGGTGTGCTGTCGTGACGCTCAGCCGGCAGCCAGACGGAGAAGGTGCTGCCGTGGCCCACCCGGCTGGTCAGCTCGATGCGACCGCCCACGGCGGCCACCGCCTCGCTGACCAACGCCAGACCAATGCCCGCCCCCGATTCTCTTTTGGTCTCTTCGATGGGGACCCGGTGGAAGCGCTCAAAGATCGACGCCTGCTCTGAGACGGGGATGCCCGGACCGGTGTCACGAATGCGAAGCCACACACCCGACTGGTCATCCGGGGTGAGCTCGATGCTGACTTGGCCCCCGGCGGGTGTGAACTTGATGGCATTGGTTAACAGGTTGAGCAGTATTTTTTCAGCGCTCGCGCTGTCGATTCGTGTCATCCATTGTGAGGACATGTGGTGGGTGAGGTTGATGCGTTTGGCAGCGGCAACGCCTTGATAGGCGCTGTGGGTTGTTTCCAGCAACTCATTCAATGACCAAGGTTGTGCTTCAGTCTGAACCCCTTGGATGCGAATTCGAGACAAGTCAAGCAACTGATCAACCATCTGCACCATGCGTTTGAGATAACGCCGCGCCGTTGAGATCGATGATGGGTCACGCAACTGGCTTTCGATGTCAGACAGGTTGGCCTCAATCAGCGTCAGTGGTGTTCTCAGTTCATGGGAGATGTTGGCAAAGAACAGCGTTCTGGCGTTGAGGGCGTCTTGAAGTGCGTTGGATTGCTCCACCACCAGTTCATTTCTTTGCTTGAGCTCTTGGGTGCGTTGCGCAACCAAGCGTTGCAGCTCCAAACGACGAGCGCGCGTGCGGGCCACGATCACAACGACCAAGATCAGGCTGAGCAGGCCGTAGGCCACATACGCCATGGGGCTCAACCAAGGCGGTGGCAGAATGCGGGCTTCAAAAAGCAAATTGGGCTCAGACCACACGCCATCACTGTTGGCGCTTCGGACCCAAAACCGGTACTCGCCTGGGTCGAGTCCGGTGTAACGCGCCACACGCTCGGTGCCCGATTGCACCCAATCTTGATCCAAGCCTTCGAGTCGATAGGCATATTGGTTCTTGGTCGGCGAGACCGAGTGCAGCCCAACAAACTCAAAGACCCAGCTGTTTTGGAGGTGGTTGAGTCTCGCCAAGCCTTCGCTCGGTGCCGGCGCTCGGTTGATTTGGGCCTGTTTGAGTCTGACCAAGGGCGGGGAGGGGTGGGGTTCAATCTGGGTGGGCTCAAACACGTTGACCCCATTGATGCCACCGAAATAGAGGTGTCCGAAGCGTGTTTGGTGAACCACGTGGCTGCTGAACTCGTAGGCTTGCAAGCCATCATCCAGCGTGAAATTGAGGACTTGGTTGCTGGTGAGGTCCAGGCGAGACAGGCCCCTGTTGGAGCTTAACCAAACCCGGCCCGCGAGGTCTCTGGCGATGGCATACACCGTGACATCGGCCAACCCATCCGATTGTGACCATCGGCGCTCAATCTCGAGGCTGAGGGTGTTGTCAGACTCCGACCACCGTGCCTCAATCAGTCCAGAATTTTCGGTGCCCAACAACAGCCGGCCACCACTCAGGGCCAGCATCGAGATCACTCTGGTGCGATGAGAGTCGCTCGCCATGTCCACAGGGGTCACGGTCTGATCCCAAGACCGCATGGCGAATAATTGGTCCTCTGCCGAAATCAGCACGGTGCCACTGGCCAAGACGGTGAGCGCTCGAATCCGAAATTCATTGATTTTTGATGGCAGCCAATCCAACGCTTGGCCATCAAGCCTATTGCCTTCGGCATCAAACTCGTGCTCGATGAGGTTTGGCCCCAAAGCCTGATAAAGATAGCGCCCGGTGGGGCTGAAAGCCATTGCGCGGTTTCGGTCAAACGCCTCAGGGTGTTGTGATTCGAAATAGATGGCTGGTTCGCGGGCATCCAACCGGCCAAACCACCTGACCGAGTTAAACCAAACCGAATCGGTTTTCGGGTGAACCGCGAAGCTTCGAATTCGTAATCGGGTTGGGTCGACGGGTTGGGAAGCATCGATGCGCTTTGGACTGACGGGGGTCATGCCGTGCTCGACGTGGTTTTGGAACAGTTGGAGACCACGGTCATCGAGGCCGATCCAAACAAAGCGCTCGTTGTCGACGCGTTGTTCAGCCACCCCCCGAACAACATACGAGGGTTGGCTGATGTCACGAAAATGCTCGAAACGGTGACGCTGGGGAACGTAGCGCGCCACCCCACCCAGTTTGGCGCCAATCCAGACAACCCCAAAGCGATCGGCGAACAAGTCATAACCGGTCCAGCCGGCCGTCGGTGGTGGTGATTGAGGGTCCAGTGGGTCATGAGCAAATTGTTGGAATGTGCCTTGGTTGGGCCGGTAGGCGCCCAATAGATTGGCCACTGCGACCCAAATGATGCCATCCCCGCTTTGGGCGGTCTGCAAGGATGGCTTATTGGTGAAATTGCTGATGGGCAACTCGTGTTCGATGTGGGTCGTCCAGCGGCGCACCGACTCGCCGGTCTCGTCCAACTCGGCATGCATGAGGGCCTGATCGGTCAACACCCAAAGCCCACCCAAGGCATCACTGGCCACCGCGCTCACCTCTCGCTCCAGTCGGATGGTGTTGCGCCATTGGCCCGTGTCGGGATCGACAATGGCAATGCCATCGGGGCCGGCCCAAGCCAGATCACCCAAACCGGTGAGCGTTAGAAGTGACACACCGAATTCGGGCAATCCAGTCGCGTCGGGCCATGTTGCTTTGTGATCCAAGGCGTTGGTCTCACAGTTGGACCGCCACAGGTCATGGCCATCGGTCAGCCAGACGTGTCCGTTGTCATCGCGGACGGGCTGGGTCAGACGGTCTTTGGGCTGTTGGCCGTTAAATGTCAGTCTTTGACTTGTGTGCGTGTCACCAGCCACGCGCCAAGCCTGCTCACTGAACACCGCGATGACCTGGTCTTCACAAAACGTCTCCAGCCCACCGATGGCGCCAAAGATGGGGTCATTGGTTGTGGCTTCGACTTCAAACGCGCGCGTGATGGTTTCAGTGGCGAGGTCCAGGTGCGATATCCCATCTTCGGTCAGGATCCACAGCTGACCATCGGGCTGGGAATGAAAATCAACCACCGCCCCGGCGGTGATGGTGTTGTTATCAGCGGGGTTGTGTCGAAAAGCCTCAATTTGGTGGCCGTCGAAGCGGTCTGCCGCGCTCTCTGTGCCCATCCAAAGATAGCCGGCACTGTCTTGCGTGAACGAGAAGATATTGGATTGCGAAAGGCCTTCTTCCAAAGACAGCCGATCAAACGAAATCGTCTGAGCAATGGTGGCCGTGCTTAGCCAAGACAGAAGACACACAGCAGCGGCTGCCATCGGCTTTCGGTTATGATAAGTGTCAGCCATGCAACACCCGATCCCCTTTGATGTACTGACGACAAGCAACGCCGTCTTTTCTGAGTGCGGTCGTTATCGCTACAGCTTACAGCGAGAGTGGGCGCCAGCGCAAAAAAAGGTGGTGTTGATTGGTTTGAACCCATCAACCGCTGACGCCACAGCCAATGACCCCACGATTCGTCGGTGTATAGATTTCGCCCGACGTTGGGGTTTTGGTGGGCTGGTGATGTTGAATTTATTCGCGTATCGCGCCACCGATCCTGAGCAATTGAAGACCGCGCCTGAACCGATTGGGCCGGACAATGACGAGTGGATCCGCCACTGGGTCGCTCAACTGGATGATGTGGTTGCTGTGTGGGGCAATCATGGGACGCATCAAGACAGAGACCAGGCCGTTAAAGCAATGTGTGGGCGGTTGTCGATGTTGAAGCTCAACCGCTCGGGGCAGCCGGCCCACCCGCTGTACTTGCCCTCAAACCTCAAGCCCAAAGCCTGGATTTAACGCGTGATTTCAACCTTGTTGCGTTGCTGTGTCTTGGCCCGCCTCCAGCCGGTCAATCAAGACATGAAGTGCAGCGAGCTCAGCATCATCGGGTGCCGGTGAGATCACAGCCAGGGCTTGTTGGCGGCACTGCGCCAATGACAATGTCTCCTCGTCGGCCAGGTGGCCTTGTTCGTGAAGAAAATCTTTGAGCTGATGGCGCTGTTTGGCACCCAGCTTGCGCATCTTATCGCCCATGGCAATGGGGTGGTTTTCGAGGTGTTCGAGTAACGCCTGTGGATCGAAATCAACCGACTCGGCCACAGCGATCACACCAGGCAGCGTGGTTGTGCTCAGTCCTTTGCCGTCGAGTGCAGCGTGCAACACCGTGGCATCAATGGGGCCATTGTGGCCTTGTTGACGGGCCGCCCACCAACGGCGGGCCACGCGGATGCGCCGTTGCAGGCCAGCCCGCTCGTCATCGCCATCAAGTGGATTGTCTGGGGCATGGGACAACCAGTGCTCGAATGGACCCAATCGGGCAATTCGCCAAACACTCATCAGCCGGTGCAACAGCGAGAGCCGATCGCTGAGCAGATAAAACAGGTGGATCTCATCGACCGGGGCGTTGAGGTCCAACATGGGAACGCCGATTTGTTGGGCATAGCTCGCTGGTGTCTCATCATTGGGGTCAGGGAGTTTGGGTGCGGTCTCAAAATGAAAGTCTGGCTGTTGATCGCTCGCCTGTGGCGAAGGTTCGAGTTGGATGGTGTGTGGTTTGGCGGCGCTGAGGGTTGTCCACAGTTGGATCTCATAATCGCTGGCGGCGAGGTAAATGATCTGGCGCTGCTGGTCTGTTGCAAGGATATTTAAGTTTTTGATGATGCTCACCGCGCGTTCGGCATCACTCGTGGCCAAGGCCTCATCAATCACCAGTGGCAATGGCAAGTGGCCGTGCTCGCTTCGAATCACGCTGGCGATTCGAACGGCCAACAGCAATTGCATGCGGGTGGCTGTTGACAACTCGCTGAGTCGGTATTCTGCGTTGTCTGAACACTGGATGGCATAAAAGGTCTCATCAGTCTGGAGCGCCCACTGGTGATGGGTAAATTGCGCAAACAACATTTGCGCATGATCCATGGTGGTGTCGCCCGTTACCGCGCGGTGATTTTTCTCGATGTGATCCAGCCAAAAAAGCCCGGCCTGTGCCATCAACACGTCTTCTCGTTTGTCTTCCAGCTCAGTGCTGGCTTCATCCACCCGCGCAATGGCTTCACTGAGTGCTTGCCCTTGGCTGGTTGTCTCAATCGCCTCGTTGATGCGGATGCGTTGTTCTTGGAGCGTCTCTAGAGTGGCGTGTTGAGCTTGGTGGTGTTCGAGCTGAGATACAAGCGGTTGTTTGTCGTTGTTTTTGATCGCTTCGATGAGTTGAGGCGCGCCAGCCAAATGCCGCAGCTTGTCATCCAGCAATGCCTGGGCGCGGTCGATGGCGGCTTGGTGGTGTTGCCAGGTCGGACGAAGCTCGAGCAGGCGTTGCAGGTCTTGGCGCGCACCGTTGGGCAGTTGGGCCCGTTGATACAGCGCGCCAATCGATTGTTCGGTGGCGGCCAGCTCATCCATTAAAGACGCCCTGTCAGTGCGCGCTTGGTCGAGCACTTGCATGGCTTGTTGTGCGGTTTGGGTGTTTTTGATGAGGTGTTTGAGCGTGGCCTTGATGACCTCGGTGTCTGAGTCCGCCAAGGCCACTTGACGGTCTGCGGGTTGCCACTGGTCTAAGAATGCAACGAGCGTGCGTCGGTGTTGGTTGCATTGGTCTTGTTTGTATTGCAATGACTGGACCAGCTGCGTTTGTTCTTTCTCGCTTTCTCGGTATTGGCGGTAGGCATCACTAAACACATGGGCTGACGCTTCGCTGAAAAGGCTCGGGCAGATGCCTGTGTCTTTTGCAAAAGCCAGTGCATCGGCCTGCAGGCGAGTCAGTTCATCGCTCACTGTCGGCTGGTGTGGGTTGTTGGTGTTGGTCTGTGACCGACGCCAGGCCAACAAGGCCATGGCCACCAGCCCGGTCAACCCAAAGGCGTAGGCCATTTCAGGGTGACCAAGCCAAGCCCCAATGCCCATCCCCGCAGCCGCCACGGCCGCGATGCCGGGTTGGGCCCACACATGGCGGCGGCTGGCTGGGTGGTCGGTGCCTGCCAGGGCCCTGGCGTGGGCCTGATCGATCTGACGGGCCAAGCGTGTGGCTTCATTGAGGGTGTCAACGCTCAATTGCATCGCGTTGATGGATTCGGGTGAGTCGGCGTTCAGCCTTTGTTGGGCTTTTTCGAGTTGGCCTTGGGTGATCGCGAGGCGTTCTTCCAATGCCCGGATGTCGCGGCTGAGCTCGCCCAGCGCCTCGGCAAGGCCGGCCATGGCGTCGAGGTCTTGCTGAGCAGGCAAGGTCCCAGCCAGCCCAGTGGCTTCCAGTGCGGTGCTGTTTTGCTCGATCAGCTGGTCGGTTTGAGTCAGTCGTTTTTTAAGATCGCCGTGTTTTGTCTCTAAGTCATTGAGCTGTTCTAGCTCTTGGCCTGTGAGCGCGGGGATGGCGCCTGGCAAAGCCGCCAATTCGGTCTGTTGGTCGGCGATTTCAGTTTGGTGGTTGATCGCATCAAGTGCCAGTTCAATGTCATGACACAGCTGGCCGCTGCGTTTGGCTGCTTCAATCTTTTGCTCAAGCTCAGGTAACGTCTGGCGTTGTTTGTGCAAAGCGCGGTGTTCTGACTTGATTTGGTTCAGTTGTTCTTTGGCGTCACGCAGTGTTCGTTTTTCTGTGCGCGCGGTGGCTTTGGCTGTCTCGAGCAGGGGTGTTTTCAGCTCTCTGAGGTTCAGCCCGCCATCCAATTCAATGCGGATGTTCTCAGCCAGTTGTTCATCGGAGCCTTGATTGAGGCTCAACAGGTCTTCAATGCGTATCAGGTGACACTGAAGCGCTTCGCCGGCGGGCACATTGGGTCGATCAGCGGGTTGTCCTGCACACCGCCAAGATTGCGATGGGCCAATTCGGTCGACGCTCCAGACTTTTTCGTCGTGAACGAAGCGAGCCTCCAAAATCAAGTCGATCGGATCATCTTTGACCGGTGGCATCAGCAGGTAGCGCAAAGCCCGAATCAATGAGCTTTTGCCACTGGCGTTGGGCCCTGTGACAAAGTTGATGCCCTCGCTGAGGTCATTGAGGTGGATCGGTGTGCTGATGCCTGGCAATTTGGTGATGGTGAGATCTGTGAGCTTCATGGCCGCGACTCGTCCAATTGCTCAATCAGTTCAGACAGCAAGCGGTGCCCGCTGCGATGAAGGTAATCGCATACCCGCTCATCATCCCAATCGATGGTGGCGTTCAGCCGCCAGCGTGCATCGGTGGCCACCAGGTTCAGTTGTTCTCTGGCCTGGGCAATGAGGCGCTGTCGTTTGGGGTGATCGGTTGATTCTTGCAAAACGAGGAGGCTGCTGGCCAGTTGACCGACATGGTTGGGTTGACTGGCCCAGTACTTGAGATCAATCGGCGCTGTTGTGTCATCGATGACCGACTCGATAAAGACATGCGCCACCTCGTCAGTGGCCAGGTTTTCGCCCAGGTTGGCCTTCAGTGTGTCGATGATCTGGGGGCCCAAGGCGCTTTGGCCGGTTAGGCGCAGCCTAAGGCCAACAGCGACCGGCGGCAGGTCGTGTTCTCTCCACATCGAATCCAGTTGCTTGAGTTCACCAATCAGCAGGTCTTGGGCATATTCAGGGTCGTCCAGCGATTCGACACCCACCGACAGCGCAGTCCAGTGCAGGGGGGCGATTGTCCATTGTTCGAACCGCTGAATCTGGCCATGGTCAATTTCGATTAACCACGGCCCCCGGGGGCCTTGCTCGCCGATGTGGAGCCCGCTCAGCGACCCCAAATAGCCTCTGGGTTGTTCAGGGCTGAGGTCGCTTGGGTTATGGATATGCCCCAATGCCCATGCATCCAACCCTGAATCGTTGAGGCTTTGTGATGACACGGGCGCATAGCTCGATTGGACTTGATCGAGATCGCAGTGCAACAGGCCAATGTTGACCCCCGGCTGTGTTTCAAACCGATGCCCTGCCAAAGGGCTGTCGCCAACGACAGGCTTGGGGAAAGACCAGCCATGGATGGTGACTTGCTCAGTGCCTTTGGAGAACGATCGCGTTTGCCACTGGCCATTCTGTCCCAACAGCTCGAAATGGCTGAGCTGTTCAGCCAGGCGGGGCAGCACCTTCACATCGTGATTGCCGCTGACGCCAATGACATCGATCCCAGCGTTGGCCAGGCGTTTGATGCCTTGCTCAAGGGGCCGATAGGCCTCAAAAAAGTTGTCTTCTTGATCAACCAAGTCACCCGCCAAAACGACCAGATCAATGTCTTGATCGAGCGCATAATCGACACAGCGCTCCCAGGCAGCAATGGGCGTGAGAAAGTCCGCCTGGCTGGCCAGCCAAGTGGGTAAGCGACCGGGTCTTCTGCCCAGGTGCATGTCCCCCACGGCCAACAGTCTAATGGCCATGATTCGTCCAGATCGGCGCGTGGTGATGCATTCGAAGTGAGCCTGACTCGTTTAAAAGCATGGTCGGCTACGAGTGTAACTCAGCTCAATCAAGGAGGTGGCCCCCACCAGCCCGGCCCCAGCACCTGTGCTCGCCGCTGCCGCTGCTCCCTTCCGGGCCTGACGGGGTTCACAGCAAGAACAGTGTGGGAAGACCAGCGAGGACCACCAACCGATCATTATCCCAGAGTCTTTGGAAAATTGCCAACTGGGCCGCTGGATTTTCATGCGATCGTGTAAACTGAATGTCTCGGAAACAACACGCTGCATTGCAGCCTGAATGGATTGAAGCACACGTGAGTTATCAAGTCCTTGCGCGGAAATGGCGGCCAAAGACCTTCACCGAGCTGGTGGGGCAAGAGCATGTGGTGAAAGTGCTTACCCACGGTTTGGATGAAGGTCGTATTCACCATGCATTCTTGTTCACCGGAACACGCGGTGTGGGCAAAACCACCATGGCCCGGATTTTGGCCAAATCACTCAATTGTCTTGAAGGGGTGAGTGCACAACCTTGTGGCGTGTGCGAGCACTGCACGGCCATCGATGAGGGTCGTTTCGTTGATTTAATGGAAATTGACGCCGCCTCGCGGACAAAAGTTGATGACACCCGCGATATTTTGGACAACGTGCCGTACGCGCCCGCGCAGGGCCGTTATAAGGTCTATCTCATCGATGAGGTTCACATGCTGTCTATGCACAGTTTTAATGCCTTGTTGAAAACGCTAGAAGAGCCGCCCGAGCACGTCAAATTTGTGTTGGCGACCACGCACCCGCAAAAGATCCCAGTGACCATCTTGTCTCGGTGTTTGCAGTTTAATTTGCGTCGCTTGTCGGTCGACCAAATCACCCAGCAGCTCCAGCAGATCGTGCAATCGGAAGGCTTTCAAGCCGCCGAGGATGCACTCAAGCACATCGCCGTGGCTGCAGATGGCAGCATGCGCGATGGCTTGAGCCTATTGGATCAAGCCATTGCCACCGAAGATGGCTTGACCTTGGACAACATCCAGCAGATGTTGGGCAGTGTCGAGCAAGGCCATGTGCACGCTTTGCTTAAAGCGCTGGCCAAGCAACAGCCGGCTGAGGCCATGGCGGTGATTGATGAGGTGTTCGCGCAGGCGCGCGACTTGGGCCAATTGCTGGTGGATTTGGCTGAGGCACTGCACCGGATCGGTTTGATTTTGGCGCTGCCCGATTATCGGGATGACTCAAGAAGCGATTGGGACAGCTTGGTGGGCTTGGCGGCGCAGTTTGACCCTGAAGATGTTCAGTTGTTTTATGAGATTGTGATCCGTGGCCGGAAGGATCTGGAGTTGGCCCCGAGCCCCAAAACGGGGTGCCAGATGACGATTTTGCGCCTGTTTGCATTCGCACCCACTGCCGCCCCAGCCACCGATGTGGCCAGTGGGCCAGCCGGTGGATCACCCACACAGGCGGTAGATGCGGCTCAGATGGGTACCGAGTCACAGGCTGGTCCCGCCACAACAGCGCAACCTGTGGATGCCCCACTGGGGTTGGTGCCCGATCAGTGGGCGCAGGTGCTTGAGTCTTTGCCGCTTAATGGCTCGGTGAGAGCGGTGGCGGGGTTGTTGGTGGTTGAGGATGTCAGCCATCAACACGTTGTGTTTGGTGTGACAGAAGATTACAAAGAGTTGATGACCGAACGGTTTAAAACAACTTTGACCTCGGCGTTGTCGGAATTTTACAAAGCAGATGTCAAAATAAAAATTGTGTTTGTTAACGAGTCTGAGCAGCAAACACCGGCTGATTTGGCACATCAAGAGCAAGCCGACGCGCAAGCGGCAGCGCAGCAAGCCATTGAGACCGATCCGGTGGTCAACAAGCTCAAAGAGCGGTTCGATGCCCAAGTGCTCACCGAGTCAATTCGTCCCGTTGGGACAAGGAGTCATTAAAGAATGAAAGGCAATATCGCGCAGTTGATGCAACAAGCACAAAAAATGCAAGACCAGTTCAAGCAAGCGCAAGAAGAACTGGGTGACATCGAAGTCACCGGGCAAGCCGGTGGTGGCTTGGTCGAAGTGGTGATGAAAGGCCAGTATGAGGTTCGCCGTGTGGCCATTGACCCAGAGATTGCCGATGACCGCGAGATGATTGAAGATCTGGTGGCGGCCGCCATCAACGATGCCATCAACAAGGTCCAAGAAAAGACCCAAGAGAAAATGTCTGGCTTGACCGGAGGCCTCAATCTGCCACCGGGTTTCCAGTTGCCCTGAGTCGGGCGAGCCGCTGTTGTGAGTCAAGACCTTTTTGATGAGTTTCTCGACACCCTTCGGTGTCTGCCGGGGGTGGGCAAGCGGTCTGCGCAACGCATGGCACTGCACTTGTTGGAACGCGATCGAGACGGGGGTCGCCGGCTGGCGGGCACGCTCCAAAAAGCCATGGATGATATGCGCCGCTGTGAGAAGTGCCGCAACTTCACCGTGGCACCGGTGTGCAAGGTGTGTTTGGACACACAACGCGATCAAAGCGTGCTGTGTGTGGTTGAAAGCCCAGCTGATGTGTTGGCCATCGAGGGGGCGACACAATACAAGGGCCGTTATTTTGTGTTGCTGGGACGACTGTCGCCTTTGGATGGCATTGGTCCTGAGCAGTTGGGCTTGAATGAGCTGGCCTCACGGTTGGCTGATGATCCCATCACGGAGATGATCATCGCGACCAACACCACTGTTGAGGGTGAAGCCACCGCGCATTATCTGTCGCAGATGGCGGCTCGGCATGGAATTCGGGTCAGCCGGCTGGCCCAGGGCGTGCCGTTGGGGGGCGAGTTAGAGCACACCGACCAGTCCACCCTGGCCCACGCATTTGGCTCTCGCCAACCGATGACATGAGCCATGCGTCGACGGGTGGTGCACCATCCGCCGACGCACAGCAGGCACTTAGGGTTGTTCGCCTAAGCTGAGCCGGTCGCGGTTTTGATCCACGGTCCGCAGCCCAATGCCGCGGACATTGATCAGCTCTTCGACGTCTTCGAATGCCCCAAACTCCTGTCGATAATTGACAATGGCTTGTGCTTTTGAAGGGCCGATGCCGACCAGGATGTCGGCCATTTGGTCAGCGTTGGCGGTGTTGATATCCACCCGGTCTGACTGCGCGAATGCCATCGATTGGACGGCCAATGTCACAACCAATGCGGTGGTGTAGAGAAATGACTTGATGGTCATACAAGACTCCTGTGTGTGAAGTGGACCAGCGCATGTGCGCCGGCGGTGTTTTCAATGCACCGATTGTGTCGCGGTGCCAAACAACAGCTTAGGCCCGGTGCCGTTGGATGCCCATCGGAATAGCACGCGCTGTGGCGTCAGAATTCCACCATTGCTGGGGCTTCGAAAATAATTGTGGCTTCTCATGTTTTGAGAAAAAGGTGCGGTGTAATGAATCTCAAGTTCAACGTGCACCCATCCATGACGAGGAGATCTCAACATGAAAAAATCCAACGTGACCCCAATCAGAACTGACCGTTGCACAGACCAAACCACAACGGCGGGCGAGTTTCGAGAGCAAATTGTGGGCAAGCGCATCAGCGCAGTGGTCGCCAAACCGGGTCGGGGCGGGCAGCCACCCCAAGTGTTGATGATGCAATTTGACGATGGCAGCGTCGTTGAGTGGATTTCGCCCAGATCAGACGCGGTGTTGCGCCGTGCGTTGTCTCATCGGCCGAAAAGCGCGACTCGCCGCCCCAATTTGGCCGGTCCCGAGGCGCTTCAGTTGCCGCTGATGGAGGCGTGAGCTCGGGCGGTCTGGCGGTGTTGCGCGCCGGGCGTGATGTTATCCACACAAGCTGTGGATAACACTGTGGGCAACGTTAAGCCAGCGGGTGCGGTGCCGGCGTCCGAGCGATTTGGGCAAAATTTATACACTAAAAAAACACGATAAAAAACAAGCAGTTAAATATTGATGGGCGCAACGACGATGGGCCAATGGGCTGTCACAAAATTGTTAAATGATGAATCAGTGAGTTGTGCATAAACTTTGCAGGTGGTACTGCACAAACGCCCGCTAAGTGCTTGAATTGTGGTTCGCCTCAGCCGCGTGTGGCCAAGGCGTCTGGCCAGGCGCGCAACGCCGAGACCAACTCGACCGCGTCGGGGTGGTCGCCAGCCAACTGGTCGAGCTCGATGTGGAACTCATCCAGCGTCGGCCCCATGCCCTCTTTGCCCTCGACAAGGCGCTGCTGGCAGTCTTGCTGCCAATCGGCCCGTTCTGTGTCTGTCAATGTCTCTGGCCAGTGGCGCGCGCGGTAGCGAAACAGCAACGTGTTCAGCCTGGGGTCAGAAAATGGGCTGTCCAAGGCGGCCAGCTCGCTGGGTGTCATGTGCCCAATCCGGCGGGTCAGCGCCTGATCTTGACGCGGCACAAACCCACCGTAGAGATCCACCTCGGGGTCTGAGGGCGCATCAAACTGCGCCGGGCGCTGGCCCAGGTGGCCGAGCAGATCGCGGGCTTGATCGGGATGGTTCAGCCACCAGTTGTGATGGCGCTCGATCGCCCCGCGGTCCATGGCCAAGCGCTGCTGGGTCTCGGCATCGACCACCCCAATCGGCGCCAGCATGGGGCAGGCGTTGATCTTGACCGTGCTGATGGGCAGCGGCAGTGGGGCCAGGTCGTCACCGCTGATGGCCTGTCCGTTGGGCATGAGCAGGTCTTGGGGATCACAACTCAAGTCCCACACCCACCATTGGTTTTTGATGGTGGGGTGGCGACCCAGCGGCCAGACCACCGCCACAGACCCGGGTTTTTGCGCAAAGTAGGCGCTGGCATAGACCAAGGGTTGGCCTTGAGCCAGCAGTGCATCCACGTGGTTTTTCTGACGAAGCTCCAGCGCCCAAGACCACAGTTTGGGCTGGTGGGTCATGACCCGTTGGGCCAGCGCCAGTGTGTTTTCGACATCCACCAAAGCGTCATGGGCACGGCTGGCATCCAAGCCATTGGCCGTGGCCAGGTCCTCCAATTTGAAGCTGGGCTGACCATCGTCATAATCGGCCCACGCCAAGCCATCGGGTCGAAGCGCGCGGGTCAGCCTGAGTAAGTTGATCAGGTCAAACCGGCTGTTGCCGTTGGCATACTCGCGTTGGTAGGGGTCAATAAAGTTCCGCCAGAACAGGTGGCGAGAGACCTCATCATCAAACCGCAGGTTGTTGTAGCCCACGGTGCAGGTGCCTGGTCGGCTCATGGCATCGAATACGGCTTTGGCAAATTGGTGTTCTGGCATGCCGTGGGCTTTGGCGTGTTGTGGCGTGATGCCCGTGATCCAGCACGCCATGGGGTGGGGCAGGGTGTCGACGCTGGGCTGGCAGTACCAAACGATGGGCTCTTCGGTGGGTGTCAAACGGGCATCGGTTCGAACAGCCGCAAATTGGCAGGGCCGGTCAGCCCTTGGATTGGCGCCAAAGGTCTCGTAGTCGTGCCAAAGAAAAGATGAATTATCCATGGTGTGGTCATTGTAACGTGAGTGGTTTGGATAGAATATGGGGCATTGCCCACTGACATTTGCCGGAGATTGGCCATGAGCGAGACCCCACAGCCGACAGACCACAGCCATCTGGTGAAAGCCACCTTCGGAGCGGGGTGTTTTTGGGGCGTGGAGGCGCGCTTTCGAAAGCTCCACGGTGTGGTGGATGCCGCGGTGGGCTACATGGGTGGCGATGTCGATCAGCCAAGCTATGAGTTGGTGTGCACCGGCACAACGGGACACGCTGAAGTCGTCGAGGTGGTGTTTGACCCCAGCCAGGTCAGCTATGAGTCGCTGGTGCACGCATTTTTTGATCTCCACGACCCCACCCAAGTCGACCGTCAGGGCCCAGACGTCGGCCGCCAGTACCGCTCAGTGATCTTCACCCACGACGAGCGCCAACATCAACAAGCCATCGAGACCCGCGCTCAGCTCGACGCTTCGGGTCGCTATCGAGCACCCATCGCCACCGCCATCGAGCCGGCTGGTGTGTTTTGGCGCGCTGAGGACTACCACCAGCAATACTTGGCCCGCCGCGGCGGTCAGTGTGCCGTGTGAGCGAACGGCCCCGATTGTTGCTGATTCGTCATGGCCAGGGCAGCCTCGGCACGGACAATTACGATCAACTCTCACCGGTCGGTTATGTCCAGAGCGAAAAACTGGGCGCGCATTTGGCCTCGGTGCTCGACCCCGCATCGCTTGTGGTCTGCGGTCATTTGCAACGCCATCGGCAAACCTTGGATGGGCTCAACATCAACGCACCGGCCCGGTTTGATGCCTCGCTGAATGAGTACACCGTGGATCAGTTGATCCGCTCGGCCATGGATCAGGCCGATGACCTGGGCCTGGCGGTGCCCGATGCCAGCGCTTTTGACAACCCCAAAGCCTATTTAGACACTTTTTTGAGTTGGTTTCCCGGTGTTTTGAGCCACTGGCAAGCCGAGCGGTTGGTGTGTCAACACAACGGCCGCTGGCAAGATTTTCATGCGCGCGTGTGCGCCCCCCTGGGAGATTGGCACCGCGTCATTTCATCGGGTCGCTCGGTGCTGGCAGTCACCTCGGCTGGGGTGATTTCCACGATGTGTGCCCACGCCATCGGCGAGCCGTTGGGTTGGCAGCGCGAGTGCAATGTGAGTCTGTACAATGCCTCCATGACCGCACTGTCCATTGATGCCGATGGCCAGTGGCAGTTGGATGAACTGAACACAATTTCGCATCTGGATGATGCCACACTACATACATTGGCCTAATGCAAGGAGCGCATCATGAGTGACCAACCCGTTGTCATCATCACCGGATCCAGCCGCGGCATTGGAAAGAGCAGCGCGTTGCTGCTGGCCAGCCGAGGGTATCGGGTGATTGTCTCCAGTCGCAATCAAGACAGTTGTCAGGCGGTGGTCGATGAGATCACGGCCAGTGGGGGACAAGCCACCGCGATTGCCTGCCACATTGGCCATGAAGACCAGCTCAGTGCGCTCATCGAGCAAACCTTGGCCCAGCATCAACGCATCGATGGCTTGGTGGTCAACGCCGCCTCCAACCCAGTCTATGGCCCCTCCGACCAAGTCGAGCAGGCCGCGTTTGATGTGATCATGCGCAACAACGTCTACGCCTCGATGCGCTTGGCCCACTTGGCTCGCCCAGCCCTTAAAGCGAGTGGGTCGGGTGCGGTGGTGTTTGTCTCATCGATCGCGGGACAATTCGGCAACCAAGCCATTGGGGTGTATGGCATGTCGAAGGCGGCAGAAAATCAACTGGTCCGGAACTTGTCTTTGGAGCTCGGCCCCGATGGCATTCGCGTCAATGCGGTGGCACCGGGCCTTGTTAAGACTGACTTTGCTCAAGCGCTTTTGGACAATGAGAAGATGGTGCGCTACTTCGAGTCCACCACACCGCTCAGGCGCTTGGCCACGCCCGAAGACATCGCTGGTGTGATTGCTTTTTTGGTGGGGGAAGATTCTGGGTGGCTGTCGGGCCAGGTGATCACCGCCGATGGTGGTTTGTCGGTCACCGGCGGGTTTTGATCTCAACCGGCGGCCACCGACCACCTCAAAGACCGCGCCCGAATCGACCGGGCACCGCCATCATGCACCAGGCCACCTCGCGGGTGGCCACGGGTGTTTAGCCTTGCATGCCTCGGATGTGTTGGTTGAGGCGGGCTTTATGCCGAGCGGCCTTGTTGGCATGCATAATGCCTTTGGAGACCGACCGATCGATGGCAGGCACCGCCAGCTGGTAAGCTTGCTGGGCTGCGGTTTGATCGCCAGACTCGATGGCTTTGAGCACTTTTTTCATTTGGGTGCGAACGTGCGAGCGAAGCGCTGCATTGTGCTGACGATGTCGCTCTGATTGACGGGCCCGCTTGCGGGCAGAAACACTATTGGCCACGATTGACTCCTGGGTACAGGGTTTTACTTCAAGATAGCCGGATATTGTCAGATGATTTGGGCCAACAGTCAAGCCAATTGAGCCAGATATGAGTTTATTGCGCCACACCATGAACTTTGGGTCAATGACCCTGATCTCCCGGATCTTGGGTTTTGCGCGTGATGTGGTGCTGGCGCGGTGGTTTGGTGCCGGCTGGGCGATGGATGCCTTTGTTGTGGCGTTTAAGATCCCCAACTTCTTGCGCCGCTTGTTCGCCGAAGGGTCTTTTTCCTTGGCGTTTGTGCCTGTGCTCAACGAGTACAAGGAAAGCGGGGATCAGCGCGCGCTAAAAGAGCTGATCGACGCGACCACCGGGGCTTTGCTGGCGGTTTTATTGGTCATCACGGCTTTGGGCGTGTTGGGCGCGGGTTGGATTGTCCGGGTGTTTGCCCCAGGGTTTATCGACGACCCGGCGCAGTGGGCGTTGGCGACAGACATGCTGCGAGTGACCTTTCCTTATTTGATGTTGATTGCGTTGACCGCACTGGCAGGCGGCATTCTCAACACATTGGGCCGATTCGCGCTGCCTGCACTGACACCTGCGTTGCTCAATGTGTCCATGATTACCGCCGCAGTTGCCTTCAGTGGTCAGTTCGATCCCCCCATCAAAGCCTTGGCATGGGGCGTGTTGGTCGCTGGCGTGTTGCAGTTGGGTGTTCAGCTGCCGGTGCTGATCCGGCATCGGGTATTGCCCAAGCCGTGGCCGGACTTCAACCACCCTGGTGTTCGGCGGATCATGACGTTGATGGTGCCGACCTTGTTCGGCTCATCAGTCGCGCAGATCAATTTGTTGTTCGATACCTTGATCGCATCCTTGCTGGTGGCCGGCTCCATTTCTTGGCTGTATTACGCCGATCGATTGATGGAGTTTCCCTTGGGGCTTTTTGGCGTGGCGCTGTCGACGGTCATCCTGCCGACCTTATCAAGGCTGTACGCGCGTCGCGATACCGAGCAATTTAAAGCCACCTTAAACTGGGCGCTGTGGATGGGGTGGGCCATTGGCGTGCCCTCGGCGGTGGGTTTGGCGGTGTTGGCCGGCCCGGTCATCACCACGTTGTTCAACTACGGCGCGTTTGGTGCCACCGATGTCAGCATGGCCACATTGGCACTGACGACCTATTGTCTGGGGCTGCCCGCTTTTATCGGCGTCAAAGTGCTCGCACCGGCGTTCTTTTCTCGCCAAGATGCCACCACACCGGTGCGGGTTGCGGTGATCGCGCTGCTGGCCAACATGGTGCTCAATGTCATCTTTGTCCTGACCCTGGCTCAGCTGTGGTCCCAAGGCGACTGGTCATTGGGGTTGTTTGCCACCTTGGCTGGTGTGCCCGGGCTTCATGCTGGGCTGGCGTTGGCGTCGAGTCTGACCGCGTGGCTGAACGCCGGGTTGTTGTGGCGTGGCCTGCACCGGGTGGGCTTGGCGCCCACACTGGCGCTCAAACGCTGGCTTCAAGTCATGGTCGCTGCCGCTGCCATGGCGGTGGTGTTGTTGATCGGGCTGCCCAACATCGAGCACTGGTTGGCGATGTCGTTGTCGAGCAGGGCGGTGCAGCTGGCCTTGGCGGTGGTCATCGGCGCGGCGGTGTATGCGGTTACCCTGTGGCTTGTTGGTGTGCGTCCGTTGGACTTCTCACGCCCTGACGACATCGAAACCCGCTAAACTTTAGCGCTGCCATGGAACTGATTCGCTCACCCCGCCGACCGACCCATCCTGCGCTGGCCACGGCCGTGGCCATCGGCAATTTTGACGGCCTCCATCTGGGCCATCAGGCCTTGATTGAGGCCGCAATTGGCCTGGCCGAAGCCGATGACCTGGCGCCGGCGTTGATGTGTTTTGAGCCGCTGCCGATGACGTTTTTCAACCCAGACCGGCCGGTGAGGCGATTGATGTCGGTGCGCGATAAGCTGGCGGGCGCGCACCGCGCTGGCGTGCAACAAACGTTTATGCAGCGTTTCAATCGGGCGTTCAGCCAATTGAGTCCTGAGGCTTTTGTGCAACGCTGTGTGGTCGATGAGGCCCGCGCCCGGCACGTGGTGGTGGGTGAGGATTTTCGCTTCGGTGCCCGCGCCTTGGGCGATGTCTCGGCGCTGAGGCAATTCGGCGCGCGGTTCGGTTTCGAGGTGCACACGGTCCCGGCGGTCAAGGCCTGGGGTCAGCGGATCGCCTCAACGGGTATTCGAGACGCGTTGCTGGGCGGCGATTTGGGCACCGCCGAGTCGATGCTGGGCCGGTCGTATGCGATCTCGGGTCGCGTGCTGCGTGGCCAGCAACTGGGGCGCCAGTTGGGCTATCCGACCATCAACCTGCGCCCACCCACCCCACCGGCGGTCCATGGGGTCTATGCTGTTCGGGTCAGCGCGGCTGGGGACACAGGGCTCAGTGGTCACCCTGGCGTGGCAAGCATCGGCCAACGCCCGACAGTCGGTGGCCTCGATTGGCTTTTAGAAGTCCATCTTTTTGACTATGATGGGGTGCTGTATGGTCAGCACGTTGAAGTTGAGTTCGCAGCCTACATCCGACCCGAGGCTCACTTCGACTCCCTCGAGGCCATGGTCGATGCGATGCACGACGATGCGAAAACTGCCCGAGCGCATCTACACGCGTGACCCACACCACAACGCCCAATGAGCGAATAAAGTAGATCATGGATTATAAAAACACCATCAATTTGCCCCAGACCGACTTCCCGATGAAGGCCCAGCTGGCTCAGCGTGAGCCGAAGATGTTGGCGCAGTGGGCTGCCGATGGGCTGTATGAGGCGATTCAAGAAGCCACCAAAGACCGGCCTTTGTTTGTCTTGCACGATGGACCACCCTACGCCAATGGCGATATCCACATTGGCCACGCCGTTAACAAGGTTCTTAAAGACATGGTCACGCGCTCGGCGCTGTTGGCCGGCTATCAGGCCCCGTTCGTGCCGGGTTGGGATTGCCATGGCCTGCCCATCGAACTGCAGGTCGAAAAAAAGAGCGGCAAAGTCGGCCAAAAATTGGACGCCAACGCCTTTCGACAAAAATGCCGCGAGTACGCCGATCGCCAAATCGACAACCAATGCGAGGGGTTTATCCGCTTGGGCGTGTTGGCCGACTGGCCCAACCGCTACGCGTCGAGGGATTTTCGTTATGAGGCCGACATGGTGCGCGCCTTGGCCCAGATCGTCCGACGCGATCACATCAAACGCGGCACCAAGCCGGTTCACTGGTGTTTTGACTGTGGCTCAGCACTGGCTGAGGCTGAGATCGAATACAACGACAAACAATCAACGGCGATCGATGTGCTGTTTACCAGCACCGACCCGGCGTCATTGGCGGCGATCTTCCATTGTGACCAACCCCTGCACCACGCCGGGGTGGTGATTTGGACAACAACGCCATGGACCATCCCAGCCAACCAAGCGGTGTGTGTAAACGCCGATCTGGATTATGTGTTGGTGCGCGGCCAACACACCGCCAGTGATGGCAGTGAGGCCACCATCGAGTGCGTGGTCGCTGAGGCCTTGCTCGAGACGTTTGTCGAGCGCGTGGGGTTGGCGGACGCTCGGGTGTTGGGCCAAGCCTCGGGCCAAGCCTTGGAGCACCACACGCTCAACCATCCCTACAACAACGAGCAGGTGCCGGTGATTTTGGGTGAGCACGTCACCACCGAAACCGGCACCGGCGCGGTGCATACCGCGCCAGGCCATGGCCAAGAAGACTTTGAAGTCGGGCAGCGCTATGGCTTGGCTGTGGTCAACCCCATCGATGCCAAGGGCGTGTTTTTCGATGACACCCCCGTGGTGGGCGGGCAGTTTGTCTGGAAAGCCAATGCCGTGTTGGTTGAGCACATGGCCAACAACCACACCTTGCTGGCGGCCCACGCTTTTGATCACGCCTATCCGCACTGCTGGCGACACAAGAGCCCGACCGCGTTTCGGACCACCCCACAGTGGTTTATTTCCATGGATCAAGCCGGCCTTCGTCAACAAGCGTTGGCCGCGATCGACAGCGTCACTTGGGTGCCCCAGTGGGGCCAAGACCGAATCCGCTCCATGATTGAATCGCGCCCGGATTGGTGTATCTCCAGGCAACGAACCTGGGGGGTGCCGTTGGGGTTTTTCGTGGACCGACAAGATCAGTCCTTGCACCCCGATACACCCGCCATTTTGGAATCGTTGGCTGATCTGATTGCCAAGCAAGGCGTGGATGTGTGGTTTGAGCCAGACATCGCCGATCGGTTGGGTGTGGATGGCGAGCGCTATGAGCCTGTCAAAGATATTTTGGATGTGTGGTTTGATTCAGGGGTCAGCCATTTTTGTGTTCTCGACCAAAACCCAGCGCTGTCTCGACCGGCGGATTTATATCTGGAGGGCAGCGACCAGCACCGGGGTTGGTTCCAATCGTCGCTGCTGACATCCGTGGCGATGCACGGCCAAGCACCGTATAAGCAGGTCCTGACCCACGGCTTTACTGTCGATGCGAATGGCTTGAAGATGTCAAAGTCGCAGGGGAACGTGGTGGCACCACAAGCCGTGGTCAATTCATTGGGGGCAGACGTTCTTCGCCTGTGGGTGGCCGGTGCCGATTACCGCCAAGAGATGCACGTCTCTGATGAGATTCTCAAACGTGTCTCGGATGCCTACCGCAGGATTCGCAATACCGCGCGGTTTTTGTTGGGCAACTTGGCCGATTTTGATCCCGCCTGTGATGTTGTGGACGCCGACGCCATGCTGCCGTTGGACCGCTATGCGGTATCAATGGCCAGCCGCTTGCAACACGAGATGATCGAGGCCTACCAGACCTACCGGTTCCCCTCGGTCTATCAACGGTTGCACCACTTTTGCAGCCAAGACATGGGGGCGTTTTATCTCGACATCATCAAGGACCGGTTGTACACCCTGCCCAAAGCACACCCGGCGCGGCGCTCGGCGCAGACGGCCATGTGGCATGTGTTGGAGGGTCTGGTTCGGTGGTTGGCGCCCATCTGTCCGTTCACCGCAGATGAAATCTGGGCCAGTCGACCCGGCGGCTCGGCCGGCCCGATCATGCTCGAGCGTTGGTATGCGCCTTTGAACAACGACCCACTCGCGGCTGATCCAGACAAAGCCCAACTGTGGGGTCGTGTGCGGGCGCTTCGTGAGGCCATCGGCCCTGAGTTGGAGCAGTTGCGCCGAGACGGCGAGATCGGTTCATCGCTGGCCGCATCGGTGACCATCGATGCCCAAGGCCAGTTGTCTGAGGACTTGGCGCAGGTGGGCGATGAGCTTCGCTTCATGCTGTTGGTGGCCCATGTGGAACTGGCCGAGGTCAGCGACGCCAAGATCACCACAGAGGTTGACGGCGACCCGGTCAAGGTGGCCGTGGCGGTGAGTCAAGCCGCCAAGTGCGTGCGGTGCTGGCACCACAGCGAAAGCGTGGGGGCTGACGCCCACCATCCTGAGCTGTGCGCGCGCTGCGTGTCCAATGTCGACGGTGCCGGTGAGGTGCGTCAATGGGGTTAGTCGCTCCACCGATGCGTTGGTCGCGCTACGCGCTTTGGCTGGGTGTGGCTGTGGTGTTGGTGGTGTTGGATGTGTGGACCAAGCACTTGGCGTCGAGCCACCTTGAGCTGTACCGCGCCGAGCCCATTTGGCCATGGCTGAATTTCACGCTGGCGCATAATTCAGGCGCAGCGTTCAGCTTTCTGGCCGATCAAAGCGGTTGGCAACGTTGGTTTTTGAGTGCCGCGGCGGTGATCATCACAGGCATTTTTTTGGTGTGGCTAAAGCGCCTGCCCGACCCGGCGCGGTTATTGCCCTCAGCGATTGCTTTGATCTTGGCCGGCGCGGTGGGCAACTTGATCGATCGGGTCCGGTTTGGTTATGTCATCGACTTTATTGACGTGCACGCCTACGGGTACCATTGGCCGGCGTTTAACTTGGCCGACAGCGCGATCGTGGTCGGTGTGGTGCTGATACTGATCGAGGGTTTTATTCCAAAGCAACTTGCGTCGAGTTCGATCGACCATCATCAAAAACCATGAAGACCCAGTCCGACTCGATACTGGTCATCGGTGCTGGCGTGGTTGGTTTGATGAGCGCCTACGCATTGGCCAAAAAAGGGGTGTTGGTTGATCTTGTGGATGCCGGTGAAGGCGGTACCGAGTCCAGTTGGGCAGGTGGGGGCATTGTCTGCCCGGTCCCACCGTGGAAGCATGGCGTTGCTGTCGAGGCGGGGGTCCGCCATTCGCGTGATTTGTTTGATGCTTGGTTGCCTGAAATTGAGGCCTTGTCAGGGGTGGCCTGTGAGTACTGGGCAAGCGGGCTATTGCTCAGTGGTGACCCAAGCGAGCATGATTTTGTGGCGATGAGCGCCGCATGGCGTGCACACACCTCAGAGCGCGTGATGCTGGGCGAGCGGCGAGACTTTGATGCCCGGCTGCCGCACGGGGATTGGCCTGCGGTGCTGCTGCCCGATGTGCCCCAGATCCGCAACCCGCGCTTGGTGCAGGCGCTGATGGGCGCCAACCGAGTGTTGGGGGTGGGCGTCCACACCCAGTGCCCGATTGACCGTTTGGACCAGCAGCGCGACGGCCGAATGGCCGCTTGGCGAGGAACACAGCGCATTTGGACAGGTGAGCGCGTGGTGTTGGCAGCCGGTGCTTGGAGCGATCAGATTCTTGCGGCATCGGGTCTTGCGCCGTTGGGCGTGTCGCCCGCGCGTGGTCAAATGCTGTTGTACCGCTTGGACCCCGATCAAGCCCCCAGCCACATCATCAACACTGGTCAGGGGTATTTGATCCCCCGCTTGGATGGGCACATATTGGCAGGCTCAACAATCGAATACGTGGGTTTTGATACCGACCCGACCGAGGCCGCTGCAAACAAGATCAGCGAAATGGCCGCTGCGACCTGGCCAAAGCTCAAAGGAGCGCCAGTGATCAACCACTGGACGGGCCTGCGCCCGAGTTACGCCTCAGACGAGCCCGCGGTGGGCTGCCTGTACCCGGACTGGCCCGGTCTTTGGGTGAATACCGGACACTTTAGAAATGGCTTGGGGTTGGCCCCGGCGTGCGCCGAACGCACCGCCGAGGCCTTGGGTTGATTTACTCTTCGCCAAACATGAAGCCAAACAAGTGCAACAGGCTTGAAAACAGGTTGTAGATCGACACAAACAAGGTGACGGTCGCCATGATGTAGTTGCGCTCACCCCCTTGCACGATTTGTTGGGTCTGGAACAGAATCAGCCCACACATCAGCAAAGAGAACATGCCGCTGACCGCCAGCGACAGCGCGCTGAGCTGAAAAAACAAAGCGATCAAGCCACACACGAAAGCGACCAAGATGCCCACAAAGAGCATGGGGGCTAAGAAGCTGAAGTCTTTTTTGGTGGTCAAAGCAAACGCAGACAAGCCGACAAACGCCACCGCCGTGGTGCCAAATGCCGCCGCCACCAGCTCTGGGCCGTTGCTGAAGCCTGTCATGTAGGCGTTCAAGATGGGCCCAAAGGTGGCTCCCATGAAGCCTGTCAGCGCAAACACGCTCAGAATGCCCCAAGCAGAGTGTCGCAGTTTGGTGGTCAAAAACAGCAAGCCGAAATAACCGACCAACACCACCAAAGGACCGGGATAGCCAAACCCGGCACGCATGGACAGCAGTGCCATGCCGGCACTAAACAGCAAAGTCATGGCCAAAAGGTTCCAAGTATTTCTCAGTACCCGCCGGGCGGCGCCATCTGTTTCAATGGCTTGGCCGGCGGCGGCGGATGTGCGATACGGTTGGTTCATGGCAGTTGTCTGTCCTCCAAAATAAGTGGGTTGTGGCCATCCGTTGACCACGAACACAGTCTAGCAGTTCCCCCGCTGGCGCGCGTTGACAGTGCCAGTGACGTTGTGGGGCTTCTATTGTCCCCTTGATCCGCGCTATACTAGCGGGCTGGCTTGATCGGTCTGGTCGCGGACCGGCTCAGGCAGAGTGAAGATACATCAATTTAACCAAACAAGAGAGCTTCAGTCATGTCGAAAACTTTCAAAATACAGGCGAAGCTGCGCGAAGATGTGGGGAAGGGTGCGAGCCGCCGCCTGCGTCGTGCAGGTCGTGTCCCCGCCATTGTCTATGGCGCAGGTCGTGAGCCGACCATGCTCACGCTGGATCACAACTACATGATCCACGCAGTTGAGAATGAATCGTTCCAGTCATCGGTGCTGGAATTGAATGTGGGCGATAAAGTCCAGAAGGTGATTTTGCGGGACTTGCAACGCCACCCATTCAAGCCTTTCATTAACCATGCTGATTTCCAGCGCATTCGCGATGACCAAGAGATTCGTATCTCAGTGGCCATCCACTTTGTCAATGAAGAGACATCACCGGCAGCAAAAGCCGCTGGCGTGGTGGTGTCGTACCAGATGACCGAGGTCGAGATTTCTGCGCTGCCGAAGGACTTGCCTGAGTACTTGACCGTGGATTTGGCCGAGCTTGAGCCGGGTGAAAGCATCATGCTCAGCGACATCAAGCTGCCTGAAGGCGTGTCCATTCCGGCCATCCAGTACGACCCAGACAGCGACATGGCCGTGGTCAGCACGCTCTTTATCCGCGAAACCCAAGGCACGGGTGCAGCCGCCGCCGAGTCGGATGCAGCCGCCAGCGAAGCGGCCGAACAAGCCGATGCGGGTGAGGGCGCCTCCGATGAGGGCAGCGCCGAGGATCAAGCCGGCGAAGAGTGAGCCACAACGCGTTGTTCGTGAGTGAGCGGCGATGACCGATCGACGACTGATCGTTGGCTTGGGCAACCCAGGCCGTGAATACGACAAAACCCGGCACAACGCCGGGTTTTGGTTTGTGCACGCCTTTGCCAAGCGCCACATGGTCAACTTGCGCGCCCAAAAGAAAGTCCAAGGCCAGGCCGATAAGCTTCGCATCGCCGGCCAGGATGTGGTGGTGATGACGCCAGACACGTTCATGAACGACTCCGGTCAAGCCCTGCGTGCAGCGCTTGATTTCTATGCCATCGACGTGGGCCATGTGCTGGTGGCCTATGACGATCTGGATTTGCCCCCGGGGCAGGTGCGCTTAAAGCACGGCGGCGGTCACGGTGGCCACAACGGACTCAAAAGCGCGTTCGCCCATTTGGGTGGGCAGAATTTTTGGCGACTGCGGATTGGTATCGGCCACCCGGGTCAGCGCGAACAGGTCACCCCTTGGGTGCTGGGGCGGGCCAGCCGCGACGATGAGCTGGCGATCGATGCCGCCATCGATCGGAGTCTTGCGGCGGTGGACCTTTGGCTACAAGGACAGCCTGACCAGGCCATGCTGGAGTTGCACAGCGACTCGAGCAGCTGAATGCGGCAAATTGAATCAATGGGTGAGGTCTAAATGGGTTTTAAATGCGGAATTGTGGGGTTGCCGAACGTTGGGAAGTCCACGCTGTTTAACTGTTTGACGCAGGCCGAAATCGCCGCTGAGAATTATCCGTTTTGCACGATTGAGCCCAACACGGGGATGGTGGCGGTGCCTGATCCGCGCCTGGACCAGCTCGCCGAGCTTGTCCATCCAGAAAAAACCGTCCCGACGATGATGCAGTTTGTCGACATCGCAGGGTTGGTCGCTGGCGCGTCCCGCGGCGAGGGTCTGGGCAACAAATTTCTGGCCCACATCCGTGAAACCGATGCCATTGCCCATATCGTTCGCTGCTTTGAAGACGATGACATCACCCACGTGGCCGGGCGCGTTGACCCAATCTCCGACATCGAAACCATTGAAACCGAGCTGTGTTTGGCCGACTTAGACACCGCTGAGGCCGCACTTGAGAAGGTCAAAAAGCAAACCCGCTCGGGCGACAAGGCCGCCATCGAGCTGGCCGGTTGGCTGGAGCAGGCCGTCGCGCATCTGGCTCAAGGTCAGCCGATGCGCCTGCTCGAGCTCGATTCAGCCGCGCGCCAAGCGCTGAAAGCCTGGCAGTTCATCACCGACAAACCGGTGCTGTATGTGGCCAATGTCGCCGACCAAGGCAGCCAAGATAACCCTCAAGTCCAAGCCGTTCAGGCCCACGCGCAGGCCCAACACGCCCCGGTGGTGGTGTTGAGTGCTGCGCTCGAAGCGGAGTTGGCCCAGCTCGACCCCGATGACCAGCTGGAGTTTTTGGCGGATTTGGGTGAGACGGAGCCGGGGTTGCATCGGCTGATCCGCGCTGGCTATAACCTGTTGGATTTGCTGACCTTTTTTACCGCTGGGCCGAAAGAGGTGCGCGCCTGGACTGTGGGCCGCGGGGCCACCGCACCGCAAGCCGCCGGGCGGATTCACACCGATTTTGAAAAAGGCTTTATCCGCGCTGAGGTCACCCAATTCGATGAATATTTGGCCGCCGGGGGCGAAGCGGCCGCCAAAGCGGCGGGCAAGCTCCGCCTGGAAGGCCGGGATTACGTGGTCCAAGAGGGGGATGTAATGCATTTTCGCTTCAATGTCTGATGGGTGGGAAAATCGTGTCTTGGAGTTGACGTAGCCGTTGCCATCAGCGATAATTGCTGGCTTCGTCCGAAATTCGTGCGTTTGCTCAAATGACGCGCCTCAATCGGCCTGAAAGTGAAAATTTGGATTGAGAGTACTGGTTTTGGAGGGGTACTCAAGCGGTCAACGAGGGCAGACTGTAAATCTGCTGGCTATGCCTTCGCAGGTTCGAATCCTGCCCCCTCCACCATCCATTGATGGGTTGATCCATTGGATGGGTTGATCTATTGATGGATTTCAGAAGTAGATGAGTGTTTGTTCGGTGTTTTGGAATTTGAGGTTGAAAAAGACCAACGTCACGGCCAAGCGGGTGTAGTTCAACGGTAGAACCTCAGCCTTCCAAGCTGATGATGTGGGTTCGATTCCCATCACCCGCTCCAGATCCGATTGCGGTGATGGCTTGGGTGGCTTGGGTCAGCTCAAGCGCGAGCGATACCGGTTTTGGCAGCACTTGAGTTTTGGCAACAACGGTTGGATGGATCAAGGTTAAGCGCCCGCGTAGCTCAGGCGGTAGAGCACTCCCTTGGTAAGGGAGAGGTCACTGGTTCGAGTCCAGTCGTGGGCACCAGAAAACAGGTCAACGAAAACAGGTCAACGAGAACAGCGTAACCAAGGCAGTTTAACGAAGACAGGTTAACAATTTTATCAACACAGGCAATGGAGTTGTAAGGCAATGTCCAAGGAAAAGTTTGATCGCAATAAGCCGCACGTGAACGTTGGCACGATTGGTCACGTTGACCATGGTAAGACGACGTTGACGGCTGCGCTGACGAAGGTGTGTTCTGAAGCCCGGGGTGGTGAGGCGCGCGCATACGACCAGATTGACAATGCGCCTGAAGAGCGTGAGCGCGGCATTACGATTGCGTCTGCGCACGTAGAGTATGAGTCGGATTCTCGTCACTATGCGCACGTCGACTGCCCGGGACACGCCGATTATGTGAAGAACATGATCACTGGTGCCGCGCAGATGGACGGTGCGATTTTGGTGGTATCGGCGGCGGATGGCCCGATGCCCCAGACGCGCGAGCACATTTTGTTGGC